>NC_007974.2:0-645021 GCF_000196015.1 Cupriavidus metallidurans CH34
TTTGTCTTTAGTCTCGTATGTATACGGAGGCGCGCCGCAGAAACAGGTACGCAACGCAATAAGCCACTCTGAACGTATACGTGCGAAGTGTGCACTAGCTTTTTAATAAGCCCGATGTATACGTACCGCATGCCCGTGAAGCTGACCGTATACGTTACCTCGGCTCGCAGAAATAGGTACGCCAGCGTCCTTACGTATGACATTCGCGTACGCAGAAATGGGTACGCGATGCGCTTGTGCGGGTGATTTCGGCCCCACTCGCAGAATTGGGTACGCCGCAGAAATAGGTACGCTTTGGTGTTTTTGCGTGCCGATTGGGGCTCAGCGCAGAAACAGGTTCGCTATCGGCCGATACGGACGCAGAATCGGGTACGCCTAGGGCAGGTTCGCGATGCTGACAAGCCGTTTGCGTACCCGATTCTGCGTGGACAACACCCTTTCGGACGCAAGAGTGCGTGTCATATCGACGGCCCCCGAGGCTTCGGCGCAGAAACGGGTACGCTTTGGTGCTTTCCTGCTGTGGAAAACCCTGTGGGATCAGTGACTTATCCACGCAGAATCCGGTTCGGCGATTGCGCTGAAACGGGTTCGGTTTGTCGCAGATTCGGGTTCGGCCGTTCGCAGAATCAGGTACGTTTACTCGCAGAAACGGGTACAAGTAGGGTCAAATTCTCTTTTGTAATCAGGGCTCGAGTCACACCGTATACGGTTTACGAGTAGTTAACCCGTATCGGTATCGTTTACTTGTAGTGGATGAGCAGGCAACCGTGGACAACCCTTCGGGATTGCCCACCGTCGACCTGCCATCTCGCCACTAGCCGGATACCCGGCACCTGAAACCCGTTAGCCAGCACGAAGGCATGGGAAATACGTATACGTACCCGTTTCTGCGTGACAACGTTTACGTGATCGCGTACAAAGGCGGGTAATTCGAAGCCCGTCAATATGCCGATCAAACGCTCAATGGCCATCGACGAGGATCGCTCCGTCCTGGTAGGGGACAACGAGCCATCCCGTATCATCGTTCCCGGAAACGAGAACGGCCTTGTCCCATCCGAAAAATTCCAGCGCCTGTTCGACGAGGCTCAGGCCATGGAACGCGAGGACGCATGGCAAAGCGGTGAAGTAGGCTTTCTGAGCCGTGCCAGCGTACAGGTAACGTTGCCCTATCGCGCCCCAAAGGGTGCGCCGCCGGTGTGGACGCGCACTAGTGGCAACATCTCGTTGATGATCCAGCCTGGCTATTTCACGCAGCAGCGCTCCGAGCGGGCTACGAACGGCCGGCAGAAGCTCGTCTCGGAAACTGTATCCCTTGGCTACCCTTACGGGTCCTATCCGCGCTTGATGCTGGCCTGGATCGGCAAGGAGATCATGGCCAAGAAGAAGCGAGGCGAGTTCACTGGAACCGTCGAGGATCGACGTATTTCCCTTGGCAACTCGCTGTCCGAGTTCATGTACAACCTGGGCATCCCGATGGCCACGGGGGGCAAGCGTGGGACGATGACGCTGGTACGCCAGCAGATGATTCGGTTGTTCTCCGCGACGATTGCGATCGTGCAGAACAAGTCGGTGCCTGTGCCGAATCAGGCGCCGAATCATGAACCGCTATCGATCGATCGCGTTGGCTACTTGCTGGCGGATCAGCTGTCGACATGGTGGGATCCGATGCAGCCAGGGCAAGGCTCGATGTTCGAGAGCTTCGTGGTGTTGTCCGAGCCGTTTTTCAACGAGTTGGTCAACCGCCCGGTACCCGTGGATATGCGTGCGCTCAAGGCACTCAAGCAGTCGCCTTTCGCGTTGGACGTGTATTCGTGGCTGACGTATCGCTTCTTCACGATTCAGCGGCGCACCGAGATTCCCTGGGAAGCCTTGCAGATGCAGTTCGGTACGGAAACGGAGAGCGAGCGCAAGTTCCGGGCGCTGTTCCGTAAGGCGCTCAAGGATGTGCTCGTGGTCTATCCTGGTGCGAAGGTAGATGCCGATTCTTCGAAGGCACTGATCCTGCAGCCATCCCGAACGAGCGTCCGCAAGCTTTCCTGATCCCCTTGGCAGGGCGAAACAAAAAAGGCAAGCGTTACGCTTGCCTTTTTTGCTGCCGGACGAGTCACTGACGCGATACGCCGGCGCTGGTGGTGGTCCAGCTTACGCAGGCTTGATTGCAGATGCCTGCAGACCCTTCGGGCCTTGCTTCACTTCGAACGTCACGCGTTGACCGTCCTTCAGCGTCTTGAAGCCGCTGCCCTGGATTTCCGAGAAGTGAGCAAACAGATCTGCACCACCGTCATCCGGAGTAATGAAGCCGAAACCCTTGGTCTCGTTGAACCACTTGACCGTACCGGTTGCCATAAGAATTTCCTTTCGAAGCAAGTTCGTTACACAGCGCAAACAACCGCTCAAGCATGTTGAATTCTCGTAGAAACCGAACGGAAGCCGACGAGGTTGACACGACTTGACTCGACTGTAGCAGGCATCATAACCACAATGTGTTGCGGTGTCATGTGCGCCGTAGAGCGCACTACCCCTACTTTAGGCGGATTCCGTACCGCTTTTCAAGAAGAAGCGATCTGCGCAGGCAATTCAGGCGGATTTCCATTGCTTGGCGGGCCATCTCTCGCTTGCGATCGCCCTGTAACGCCTTTACGCTCTCGATCAGATTTCAAATTTTCAATTTTTGAAAAACGGGTTGTAGCGGAATGTCTATTTGGCTAAAGTGACGCCTTAACTGAATACCATCATTCGCGCTTTCAGCGCTGAAAGTGAGGCCGTAGTGGCAGCAAAGATCATCACCGTTTTCAACCAAAAGGGCGGCTGCGGCAAGACCACAGTCAGTATGCATATCGCTGGCACGCTTGGACTCCGCGGTGCCCGGTCGCTGTTGGTGGATATGGATGAGCAAGGCACTGCTACGCGCTGGGCTGCGCAAGCTAGCGACGAACGCCCATTTCCGGCCTCAGTGATCGGATTGGCTCCATCGGGAGGCGCCATGCACCGGGAAGTGCGCAAGTTCGTCAACGATTACGACTACATCCTTGTCGATTGCCCGCCTGCCGTCCATTCTGCAGCCCCATCGAGCGCCTTGCTGATCTCCGATCTGGCAATCATCCCGGTCGTGCCGTCGCCGCCAGACCTCTGGGCAGCCGTTGCCGCCAAAACATTGGCGCAGCACGCCCAGGTACAGAATGAAACGCTTCAGATCCGTGTGATGGCGAACATGGTCCAGCGCCGCGTGTCTATTGCGCGTCAGGCCATCGAGATCCTCGGTGATGACGGCGATGTTCCGCTGTTGAACGCAATGGTCGGTTCGCGATCGGCCTTTCGAGAGTGCCAAGCCATTGGCTGCACGGTGCATGGCGTGCCGGGAGCACGCGAGGCCGTGCAGGAAGTCGACATGATGGTGGACGAAATCTTGTCCCTGATTGAGTAATACCTATGGCAACGAAATTGAAGAGTCTCAAGGCGGGGATGCTCGCCGGCATGGCCGCAGAAAAGACCCGCAGCGACGCGATCGACCGGTTCGCGCGTGCGGAGGCGGCCATTTCCCAGCATCCAAATGGGCTGTTGCAGTCGGCGCGCGCAATCCCGCCGCAATCGACTTTCAGCGCTGAAAGTGATGAGAGCGTGATCGAAGGGCGGACGCTGATAAAGATTCCCATCGCCCAGCTGCATGACAACCCCTTCAATGCCCGCCGCATCTACGATCCGGCGGTTGTGCAGGAGCGCGCGGCGTCGATTGCCACGCATGGTCAAAAGACGCCGGGTCTGGCTGCGTCCGACCCGACCCGTCCCGGCCACTACATCCTGATCGACGGTCACTACCGCAAGCGCGCACTGGCGTCAGCGGGCAAGCTCGAGATGGAATGCTTCATCGAGACCGACCTGAGCGATCTCGATTTCTATCGCCTTTCCTTCCTGCTCAACGAGCAGCGGTCGGACCAGTCCGCACTCGACAACGCGATCGCCTGGCGCCAGTTGCTCGATGAGGGCAAGGTTCAGAAGGAGGACGAAATCTGCGAACTGACCGGAATGTCGGCCGGCACCGTCAACAAGACACTGGCCTTGCTCAAGCTGCCCGAGTCCGTTCTGGCGGTTATGCGCGAACGTCCGAGCGCGATCGGGATTGCTACCGGCTACGAGCTGACGCTGTACTGCAAGGTTGCCGGCGAAGACCGCACGCGCGATCTGGCCACGCGCATCATGAACGACGGCATGTCCAGCCGCGAGGTCGAAGCGATTCGCAAGCAGGCCCAGGAAGGGAAGTCCCGCAAGGTCAAGGAGATCAGCCGCCAGTACAAGATTCGGACAGAATCGGGCCAGCTACTCGGGACGATCAAAGAGTGGGACTCCGGCCGTGTCATGCTTGATGTTCAACTCACCGACCGCAGTGCCCGGGAAGACCTGCTGGACGTCCTCAAGGCCCGCTTCGGGTTGGACAAGACGCTGATCTGAGCATCTTCCAACCATGAGGATCCATTGCGATCCAATCGGGTGACGAAACTGCTCTATTGGATCGCAATCACCCCAACCGCAACTGCCTCGGCGTGAAGGCTTCCACGTCGACGTCGTGCGTCTCGGCAAAACGTCTCCAGCTTGCCCGGAGCAATTGCTCCAAGCCACTGGCCGAGTAACCTGCCGTCGCTATCGATTGCTTGGCTCGCCCCCGAGCTGTCGACGGGTACTCGATCGGCGCCAGCAACGCGGCATCAGGATCCCATCCCTCACTCAACGTATCCCACGCCAGTTGTCGGTCCGTCCAATGGGCCGACAGGGCGGACCACGCATCCTGATCCAGGACGATCTCGCCACGCCTCGCCGTACTCTTTGCTTCGAGCAGCAGCCGGCCCGTAGGGGGCGCCGCAGACGGTGAGTAGGAAAAATGAACCAGGCGAAACGAAGCCAGTTCGACGATCCGGATTCCGTGACGAGCGAGCAGTAGCGCTGCCGCCAACGCGGCACGCTGCCGTGGTGAAGACGGGCTGGCACTCAGCCAGGCCAGGAATGATTCGATCGTCTCGCGGGGTAACGTCGCCGGTTTGGAGGATGCCTGCACGGTGGCAGTCCCATCATCGACCACGCCGCTCCGCGCCAACCTGGCCGGATCTCCCTTGCGCAATGCCCGCAACAGCGCGCTGATCACCCGCATCGCCGCCTCGCAGGAACTGGTACGCAATGGCCCTTCGAATGGCCGCCAGTGCGCCTTGTCACGCGGACCGGCCGGGCCACACCAGAATGATGAAGGCTCCGGATTGGCAAGGAACGCCCGATACGCATCCAGGTCATCGGCAGCCATGGCACGTAATGACTTACCTTGCCCGGCAGCCCAGAGCAGAAACCGCTCGGCCTCGCGACGGTAGCTCTTCCAGGTGTTTGGAGAGCTCGCCCGTGCTGCCACCCATCCTTGAACGTCTTTGAGTTCTTCCCCCAGCGCCATCGCCCAGGGAGCAAATGTTTCCGGTGCACGCATCAGTTCAAGCGGAACAGGGAATGCCATACCTCGTCCCAATGGCCTCGCATAAAGTGCTTTACGATCCACTATTTGTGCCGATGCGAGCACATGCGGACTGACCTTGAGCGCCGTCTGGGCGGATTGCGTGGCAAGCCAGCGGACGATGATCTCCGCAGAATGTCGCCCGATACGCGGCACATGACGCCACCAGCCGCTGCCTTTTCGATTGGCCAGGTCGGTCATGTCGGCGATCGTCCGGATGCCGGCTGCCATCAGTCGTCGAGACAGGCTGGGGCCGAACCAGAGGGAGACCTGATGCCCCGGAAGTGGGCGCCCCTGGCCCAACTGTTCGATCGAAGTCAGCGCATCTACCCGGCGAGTCATGCCGGCGTCGGAGCGCCCGCGCAGCGCCTCGAACATCTCCGCTATATCGGGGCGATCATGCTGCAAAGCGAACTGGACCAACCGATCGCGCAGCGCCAGGATGCGTTGTATGGCCTGGTGCTCGGTCAGATCGTCGTCGTCGTCGGGGTCCTGCAGGTACCGGTTGGCGATCTCAAGGGGCTTCATGCCCTGGGCGTACGCCCGCACGACGGCAAATTCCGTTCGCGTCAGTTTCGTGGCGGCCAGCGTATCTCGATCGTCAGGCATGGGGGTCTATGGCCTCTGAATGCACTTTGTGCGCTTGGGATTTCGTCCGGCGTGCGCGAACGCCGACATTGGCCATCCGCACATAAGTGACTGAATTACAACAGGATTATCCAGTCTCCTGTTTCATCCGGCCTGTTCTGCATCACAAAGTGCAATGTAAATTATTTTTTGCCTGAAGCATAGTGAACTCCTGATCTTGCTGAGTGGCGGATCGAATACCGATTTCTGGCCCGCCTGTCGGCAAATCGGGCCCCGCACAGTGACGTCATCCCGGTCTAGGCCCCCCGGTGAAGCGCTGGCATAAGCCTGGACGACTGCACGGCGGCCAGGGCAGGGCAACACACCCCCAGACGGCAACGCCCGCGCAGGGCCAACTGCTGCGGCCACAGCATCGACGCCTTGATGTCGCGTCCGCCGACTGCATGTCACCGAAGGTGCATCATTTTCAGAATTCATAGAAGGAATGATGGGTCTCTCCAGAAAGATCACCAAATCAAACCGCCCGATGCCGTTCTCCACGCGCCCAAGCGGCTTCTTGTCGTGTCGCACGCACCTTGATGAAGGCCAATGGGCGGATTCCGCGTCGTCACCCCCATCGCAATCTGGCTTCTCAGGCACCCAAACGGGCGGAATTTCCAGAAATCGTGTAATTCAATTTGGCATTGATTATTAAAGAAAAACATACGCAGCGTTGGGTACGCTTCGTGCGCGGACGCCCCATTGGTACGGTTTACGCGCCACCTGGCCACCATATATGGTGTATACGTGCCGTGCGTATACCGCAGAGGCCGTTGCCCGCGCATTTGAGGAAAACAGCAAAAATTGGCGATATTCACTGGAAGAAATTCCAGAGCGCAATACGAGAAGATCGCAATCATTGCGGCGCATAGTCGCCCGCAGCCTCCCAAACACTATCAGCGTCTCGAATGATCTGGCCGGCAGCCATATGTCATCGGTCCCGCTAGTTCGAAAGAACCACGACAGCCTCGTGCCGCGATGGGAGAATCTCGGTCGTGCCGTCGACATGGCAGAATCTGCGGCAGCTTTTCAAATGGCGACGACCAGATCACAGCCGCGGGACACAAGCGTGCCGCAAGTGCCGCCAGAAAAGATCAAACGGAGATAACCCATGGCGAACGCCCCACGCCACGCATGGTGAGGGAAGGAGCAATGAGCGCAGCGACCAGCCGCAAGCCCGGTGACAGTGACACGCAGCGGCGGGGACTGGTTGCCTCCAAGCTTGTGCCGCCCCGCGCCTTGCCGAATCATCTGGTCCGCTCGCGCCTTGTCGACGTGATGGTGGACGCCGCCTCGGCCCGCCTGATCCTGGTCCGCGCCGCAGCCGGCTTCGGCAAGACCACACTGATGCAGCAGTACCTGGAACGGTGCCAGGCCGGCCAGCGAGCCTGCGTGTGGTTGCGATGCGATGCCGCCGACAATGACCTGCAGCGTTTTCTTCTGCATCTCCACACGGGCTTGCTCAGGCTGCCGGGCTTGACCCGCCATCAGCGCGACGAACGCTCCGACACCATTGCTGGCGAAACCATCGCGCACGAGATCATCGAGATCGCGGCCTCCTATGCGCACCCATTCGCCATCCTGCTCGACGATCTCGAAGTCATCCAGAATGACGCGATCACCGAATATCTGCAGCAACTGGTCAGAGTGCTGTCGCCGCAGGGTGTGCTGGTCATCGGCACGCGCGCCACGCCAGACCTCGGCCTTGGTGGACTTCGCGCAAGGGGCCAGCTTCTGGATATCAACCCGGCCGCATTGCGCTTCAGCGCGGAAGAGGCCGCCAGCTTCATCCGGGACAAGTGCGGGCTGCCGCTGCCGGACGGCGAGATCGCCACGCTATGGCGCTGCACCGAGGGCTGGGCGGCAGCCGTCTACCTGGCCACGCTCTCGCTGCGCGGACATCCCAATCATGCGGCGTTCGTCCGCTCGTTCTCGGGTACCAATATCGAGCTGGCCGAGTATCTGGCGGAAGACATCCTGATGGGGCAAAGCGAATCCTGCCGCGACTTCCTGCTACAGACCAGTCTGCTTGGCCAACTGTCGGCGCCACTGTGCGATGCCGTGACCGGACGGCACGACAGCCGCGAAATGCTGAGCTTCCTGGAGCGGAACAACCTGTTCATTACGCCGCTCGATGGCGAGCATCAGTGGTATCGCTATCACAGCCTCTTCGCCAGCTTCCTGCAGCATCGGCTGCAAGTGACCTATCCGGACAAGGCGCGCGCGCTGCATGTGGCGGCATCGCGCTGGTACCTGTCGGAGGATCGTCCCGTCCCGGCGATCGAGCACCTGCTGCAAGCCGGACTTGACGATGAGGCGCTGCCGCTGATCGCCATCCATACACCAGCCCTGTTCCAGGCGGGCCGCGTGCGACTGCTGGCGCGATGGCTCGACCGCATCGACCGCAAGCGCTTGCTCGCGGACCCCCATCGCATGGGTCTGGCCTATGCCTGGGTCCTGTTGCTCAATCGCCGCTATTCGGAAGCGATGCAGACGATGGCGGCGTTGCTTGCGGCGGATGTTCCCGCCGACCAGCAGGCGAAGATTGCCTTCGAGGTCGAGACGCTGCGATGTGTGCTGCTGGCGATGACCGACCAGATCGAAGCGTGTCTGGCCGCCGGCCTGGCGCATCTGGAGCGGATTCCCCCGGACGCGCCCTTCCGGTACGCCAGCGTGGTCAACTCGCAGGCGTTTTCGCTGGTGGCCAGTCATCGGTACGAGGACGCGCGCCGTGTGCTGTCGCGCCTGATGCCGGGTGCGAACGATGTGCGGACAGGATTCCAGCGCGGCATCGCGGATTCTCTCGAAGGCGTCATCGATCTGGTGCAGGGCCGACTCAGCAATGCACTTGCGCGGTTCCGCGCCGTCGCCGAGCGAGGCTGGAGCCCTAGCGAGGTGAGCAGTCTCAGACACGCCTTCCTTCCGGCATGGGCCACAGCCCTCTATGAGGCGAACGCTCTCGAGGATTGCGCACGCGTGCTGGCCGAAGCGATGCCCTACTGCAAGGGCTACGCGCCGCCGGACGCCATGATTGCCGGGTTCATTCTCTCGGCGCGGTTGGCGCTGCTGGGCGGCGACCGCGACCGCTGGCTGCGTATGCTGGCGGAGCTTGAGGAGATCGGCCGCGGCATTCAGTTGCCGCGCGCCATCTGTTCGGCCTGGCTGGAGCGCGTGCGCGTTGCCACGATCGAAGGCCGGCTCGATGCCGCCGATCAGGCGTTGCGCAGCGCCGAACTGCACGCCGACTGGGCCGCGAGTGACAGCTATGGCCATGCGAACGACATCGACTTCCCGGACTCGATCGGCTGGAGACTCGCGATCGCGCATGGCGAGCATGAACAGACCGCGTCAGAACTGGCCGATGCCATCGCGGTTGCCACCCAACGCCAGCGGCACTGGCGTGCACTGAAGCTCCGGCTTCTGCTGGCCATGGCGCTCGATGGCGCGGGCAGGCAGTCCGAAGCGTTCGAGCCGTTGACCGAGGCCATGCGGCTCGCCAGTCATGAAGGGCTCGTACGGACGTTCGTGGACGAAGGCGATCGTCTGGCGGATCTGCTAAGGCGATGGGCCGACGCGCGTGAAGCGGAGATCGTACGCGCCGGCATCGACCTTCAGTTCGTCCGCACAGTGCTTGCGCAGATTCCGACGCCATTGGCCGTGGCCGGCGAGGAAGTGAACAAGGCGCGCGGCGCTGCCATCGCGGAGCCTTTGACGACCCGCGAGCAGGAAGTCCTGCAGATGCTTGCCGCAGGCCATCGCAATCGCGTGATCGCCGAGAAAATGTTCGTGTCGGAGCTGACGATCAAGTCTCACCTGCGCAAGATCAACGCCAAGCTCGGCGCGCAGAGCCGCACGGAAGCCGTCGCCATCGGGCGTAGTCTTGGACTGCTTCGATAGCCACCGGCGGCGCTGCGCCACCATGATGCGCTCACGGGCGCGCCGTGCCAGTGAGCGCGGCCTCAGACTGGACGCTCGCCGATGATCGTCGCACGCATCATGCGACGCACAGCGGGGAAGTAGTCCTGCACCGCGTAGTGCTGGGTGGAGCGGTTGTCCCAGAACGCGATGGTGTTGGGTCGCCACTTCATCCGGACCTGATATTCGGGCACCGTGGCCTGCCGATAGAGGTACTGCAGCAGGTCGAGCTCGCCCAGGCGGAAATCCGCCCCCACGCGATACTGGATGTGCGCGCCATAGTTGGCCAGGTGCGTCACGAAGCCTTCGTTGACGTAGAGGATCTTCTCGCCGCTTTCAGGATGAGTGCGCACCACCGGATGCGTGGCGGGCGGGAACTTCTCGCGGTTGACAAGGCGCTCCTCGGCCGACATGCGCGCGCCGAACCCCGGCATCAGGTCATGCACCGCCTCGAGGCCCTCGATTCGCGCCTTCACATCGTCCGGCAGTCCGGCATACGCCTGGGCCATGTTGACCCAGATCGTGTCGCCGCCCATCGGCGGACATTCCACGCAGCGCAACATCGATCCCATCGACGGCACGGCACGCCATGAGACGTCCGAGTGATAGATGTTCTCGCGCCCCTTCGTATCCTTGTTCCCGCCCAGCAGCACCAGCTCGGGATGGTCGGGGTGATGTGGAAAGACCGGATGGACCTCGAGTTCGCCAAAGCGCCGGGCAAGCGCCACGTGCTGCGCGGGCGTAATGTCCTGATCGCGGAAGAACAGGACCTTGTGGCGCACCAGTGCCTGGCGCAGTGCCTGATAGGTAGGATCGTCCAGCGTTTCGCGCAGATCGATATCGCCGATCTCCGCGCCGATGACGGGCGTCACGGGGGTGATCGAGAACGGGGCTGCAATCTGTTCGGCAGCCGTTTGCTCGCGAGCGTTCATGTTGTCTCCGGTGGTTGAGTGAGTGGAGCGTGTGGGGATACCGGCTTACTCGAGCCGGATGTTGGCCGCGCGGATCGCGTCGGCCCAGTATTCCTGCTCGGCCTTGACGACGTCCGCGAATGCCGATGGCGTGCTGCCCTTGACGATGATGCCCATGTCCACCAGCCGCGCGCGCAGCGCATCGGACACGATCACGCGATTCACATCGCGACTGATCTTGTCGACCACATCGCGGGGCGTATTTGCCGGCGCGAAAAGGCCGATCCAGCCCTGTCGCTCCAGCCCGGCGTAGCCGGACTCCCGGAACGTCGGCACATCGGGCAGCAGTGGCGAACGGCTCCCGCCGGCCACGGCAAGCGGGCGCAACTTGCCAGCCTGCGCGTACTGACGTGCCGTGACCGCGCCAACCACGCCAGCGGGGATCTGCCGGCCGAGCAGATCGTTGACCAGCGGACCCTCGCCCTTGTACGGCACGTGCACCAGCGAGATGCCAGTGGCGCGAGCGAAGATTTCCATCTGCAGATGACCGCTCGAACCGAGGCCATAGGTGCCATAGGGTAGCGGCTGTCCCTGGCGCGCCACGTGCTCCGCGAACTCCTTCGCGGTGCGTGCCGGAAAATCCTGCTGCACGACCAGTGCCAGATGGGACGTAGCCAGTTCCGAGATCGGCGCAAAATCGCGCACCGGGTTGTAGGCGGCTTTGCCATACAGCGATGGCGCCTGCACGAGCCCCGTCAGCGCCATCAGCAGCGTGTAGCCGTCTGGCTCGGACTTGGCGACCAGATCGGCGCCGATCATGCCGCCCGCGCCAGGCTTGTTGTCCACCACCACGGGGCGCTGCCAGGTCTTGGCCAGCCCCTCGGCAATCAGACGCGCCACCACATCGCCGGTACCCCCGGCTGCGTACGGCATGATCAGCCGCACGGCGCGGGAGGGATATGTCGGCGTTGCACGGCTGGGCAGCGCAATCTGCATGCCGGCCACGCCCGCCATGCCCCAGCCTAGCCGGCGCAGCGCGCGGCGTCTTGCGTTATCCATCTCGGTCTCCTTCCGTTCAGGGACGGCCGCCACCCACCACAAGCACCTGACCCGTGATGTAGTTGGATTCCGGAATGCAAAGCAGGTAGACGGAGCCGGCGGCTTCGGCGGGCGTGCCGCCACGGCCCAGCGGAATCGTGGCCTCGATGTTCTTCATGAGCTGCGGATTCACGCCCACCTTGATTTCATTGCCAGCGATGTCGATGGTGGCATGGCCTTCGCCTGCTACGGCCTCGGTCAGGCGCGTCTTGATCAGGCCGAACGCGACGCTGTTGACGTTGACCTTGTAGCGTCCCCACTCCTTGGCCAGCGCCTTGGTCAGGCCGTTGATGGCAGCCTTGCCCGCCGAATAGTTGGCTTGGCCGGCATTGCCTATCACGCCCGAGGCCGAGGAGATGTTCACCACCTTGCGGAATACTTCGCGGCCTTGCTCGGCTTCCTGCTTCGAGGTCTCGCGGAAGTAGTCCGCCGCAGCGCGCAGAATGCGGAACGGCGCAGTGACGTGCACATCCATGATGGCCGACCACTGGTCGTCGGTCATTTTCTGGATCACGTTGTCCCACGTATAGCCGGCGTTGTTGACGATGATGTCGAGCCCGCCAAAAGTCTGCAATGCGGTACCCACGAAGCGCGTGCCGAAGTCGGCCTCGGTCACGCTGCCCACGCAGGCTACGGCCCGGCCGCCCATCGTGGTGATCTCGCGGACCACGGCCTCGGCCGGTTCCGCGTCAAGATCGTTGACGACAACCGCCGCCCCTTCGCTTGCCAGCTTCAGCGCGATCTCGCGGCCGATGCCCCGGCCGGAGCCCGATACGATCGCTACCTTGTTGGTCAGTTTGCTCATGCTTCGTGTCTCCTTCGTTCTAGTCGTCTTGTTTTCAGTGCTGTGTGTCGATACTCGGCGGGCCTTCACTGGCGCTGGTACAGCGTGACCACGCACGCGCCGCCCAGACCCAGGTTGTGCTGCAGTGCCAGGCGCGCGCCGGCTACCTGCCGGTCGCCTGCTTCGCCGCGCAGTTGCCAGACCAGTTCCGCGCACTGTGCGAGTCCCGTGGCGCCGAGCGGGTGGCCCTTGGACAGCAGGCCGCCCGAGGGGTTGGTCACCACGCGGCCACCGTACGTGTTGTCGCCGTCGAGGATGAACTTCTCGGCGGTGCCTTCGGGCGTCAGGCCCAGCCCTTCGTAGGTGATCAGTTCGTTCGCGGTGAAGCAGTCGTGCAGTTCCACCACGTCGACGTCGCCGGGCCCGATGCCTGCGCGTTCGTAGACCTGGGTGGCCGCCGCGTGCGTCATGTCGTAGCCGACCACCTTGCGCATGTCGCCTTCATCGAAGGTGCTGTTGCGGTCGGTGGTCATGGCCTGCGCCGCGATGGCCACGCGCGTGTCGAGCCCATGCTTGCGCGCGAACGCCTCGGTGCACAGGATCGCGGCGGCCGCGCCGCAGGTGGGCGGACAGCACTGCAGACGCGTCAGCGGATCGAACACCTTCGGGGAGGTCATCACATCTTCCAGCGTGACGGTGTTGCGGAATACGGCGAACGGATTACGCGCCGCGTGCTGGCGGGCTTTCACGGAGATACGCGCGAAGGTCTCGGGCCGAATGCCGAATTCCTTCATGTAGGCACGGCCGGCACCGCCGAAGAACTGCGCCGCGCGCGGCGCCTGTTCGTCGAAGCCCTGGACGTCGTTCATCACACGGGCGAAGCGCTCCATCGGGCCGGGGCGGTCCGTGTACGCGCCCTTCAGCGCGCCGGGCACCATCTGTTCGAAGCCGAGCGCGATCGCGCATTCCACCGCGCCACTCTCCACGGCCTGCCGGGCCAGATACAACGCCGTCGATCCCGTGGCGCAGTTGTTGTTGACGTTGATGACCGGAATGCCGGTCAGGCCGACACCGTAGATCGCCGTCTGTCCCGACGTCGAATCGCCGAACACGTAGCCTACGTAGGCCTGCTGCACCAGCGCGTAGTCGATGCCAGCGTCGGCGAGCGCGGCTTTCGCGGCGCGCGCGCCCATCACGCCGTAGTCGTCGCTCGCGCCCGGCTTGGTAAAGGGAATCATGCCGACACCGGCTACCACCACTTTGTTGGTCATTGCGCTTTCCTTCTTTTTTTGTGACGAGGAGATAGGTGTGGGGTCGTTCGCTATCGACCCGATTGGTTCAGCTGACCTGCCGCGGCTGGTCCTGCCAGTAGCGCGTGCGCAGGTCGCGCTTGAGGATCTTGCCCGCTGCGGAGAGCGGCAGCTCGGTGCGGAACTCCACGCTCTTGGGGCACTTGTAGCTGGCGATGAGCGCGCGGCAATGCGTGCGCAATTCGTCCTCGCCAGCCTGCAAGCCGGGTCTGAGCACCACCACCGCGTGAACCGCTTCGCCCCAGCGCTCGTGCGGCACGCCAATGACCGCGCAGGAATGGACTGCCGGATGTTGGGCCAGCGCGTTCTCGACCTCGGCCGAATAGACGTTCTCGCCGCCGGTGACGATCATGTCCTTGATGCGATCGACGATGAACAGATAGCCGGCATCGTCCATGTATGCGCCGTCGCCCGTATGCAGCCAGCCGTTGCGCAGTGCCTGCCGCGTTTCCTCCGGCTTGTTCCAGTATCCCTGCATGATGTTGGGGCCGCGCACGATGATCTCGCCGATCGTGTTGCGTGGGACTTCATCGCCGTTCGGGTCGACGACCTTGACGAACACACCGAAGCCGGGGCGGCCCGCCGACCGGTACAGCCCGCTGGCGCGGCCCACCGGGCCGTGGTTGGCAGGCGGATTGACCGATACCACCGGCGACGCTTCGGTCAGCCCATAGGCGTGCGAGAACTCGACATTCGGCATGGCGGCCAGCGCCGCATCGAGCACCGCGCCGTTGATCGGTGACGCGCCATAGTTGATGCGCTTCAGGCTGCTGACATCGCGTCTGGCGAAGTCCGGGCACGCCAGGATCGCCTGCAGCATCGTGGGCACGAGCATGATGTCGTTGACGCGCTCGCGTTCGAGCGTTTCCAGCACCTCGGCCGGATCGAACGTCGGGACCATCGTGTGCGTGCCGCCGATGACGAACACACCCACTGCCTTGGCCATCGCCGCCGTATGGAACAGCGGTGCCGCGTGGAGCGTGATCGTCGCTTCGTCCAGCGGGAACTGGGCGAGGCGCGAGATCGACGACGACCACAGGTTCAGGTGCGACTGCATGACACCCTTCGGCTTGCCGGTGGTGCCGCCCGTGTACATGATCGAGGCCAGATCCTCGCCGCCGCGCATGGCGTCCGGTACAGGGCTCGCGTCTGCGAGCAGGGCCTCGAATCCCAGCATTCCTGCCGGCGGCGCGCCGTCGCCCGCATGAATCAAAATCGGTGCCCGCTTCGCCGTGGCGCGAATCGGCTCGGCCATGGCCAGAAAATGATCGTCGACGATCAGGATGCCGGTATCGCAGTCATCGAGCGAATAGACGATTTCCGGCACGCTCCAGCGCGTGTTGACTGGATTGAGGACGCCACCGCCCCACCACACGCTCATTGCGTATTCGAGATAGCGGTCCGAGTTCAGGGACAGCATGCTGACGCGGTCGCCTGGGTTCATGCCGAGTTGCTGCAAGGCGCCGGCGAGGCGCGAGACACGCTCGGAGAACTCACGATAGGTACGCCGGCGGCTTCTGAATATCGTGGCGACGTGGTCGGGCGTCTGCTGCACACGACGGTGTAGGCCCTGGGTCAGGTACATGCTGTCTCCGGCTTGCAATCGGTCTCGATATCGGGCGGCGATGGCCGCGCCTGTTGATGAGACCGACTGTAGACAGCATGTCGCCCACGGGCGACCGTCGAAGGGAGGAATCTCGTCCCCCCGTGCGTGTAGTTCGTTCGAACTACACGCGATCCGGCGCGATGCCGGGTCTACGCCTCCTGCATTGCGCCGAAGCGCTGGGCCAGATATTCGATCCCGGCATCAGGCGAAGCAGGCGGACAAGCGTCCCGGGCACCATTGTTCATGAGATAGGACTCTGATGTGCAACTTAGCAATCTACCGCCATCAGTGTTCCAAAACTAAGCTGTCGTCATCGACCCGCCATCGTCCCGGCGGCGGGCCCTCTCCCCTTACGGTGGCGTGCCACCACCTTATGAAGAAGGAGCTTCACCATGACCCAACCCGCCAACTTCAACGGCGCCCGTCCCGTGATCGATCCGGCTGATACGGCCATGCTGCTGATCGACCACCAGAGCGGTCTGTTCCAGACCGTCGGTGACATGCCGATGCCCGAGCTGCGCCAACGTGCCGCCGCGCTGGCGAAAATGGCCACGCTGAGCAAGCTGCCAGTGATTACCACGGCTTCGGTGCCGCAAGGCCCCAACGGCCCGCTGATCCCCGAGATCCATGAGAACGCGCCGCACGCGAAGTACGTTGCGCGCAAGGGCGAGATCAATGCGTGGGACAACCCTGAGTTCGTCGCCGCCGTGAAGGCCACGGGCAAGAAGACACTGATCATCGCCGGCACCATCACCAGCGTGTGCATGGCGTTCCCGTCCATCAGCGCGGTTGCCGACGGCTACAAGGTCTTTGCCGTGGTCGATGCCTCGGGCACGTACTCGAAGATGGCGCAGGAAATTACGCTGGCCCGCGTGGTGCAGGCAGGCGTGGTGCCGATGGATACCGCCGCGGTGGCGTCCGAACTGCAGCGCACCTGGAACCGTGACGATGCCCAGCAGTGGGCCGAGATCTACACGAAGATCTTCCCCGCGTATCAGTTGCTGATCGAGAGCTACCTGAAGGCGCAGGACGTGCAGAAGAACGGCGAGGCGCTGGATTCCTCGCGTTGATCGGTTGATCGGCATGGCATGGCCATAGCGGTCATGCCGGCATCGCGCCTCAAGGTAACTTCAAAGCAAGTTCAAGGCAGGTTCCGGGCGTGCTGCACGTCGATGTGGCAAAGGCGCTCGGCATGGTGCGCGGCCACGAGACCAACGTCGTAAATCTGTGCGCCGCGTACGCGTTCTGATCGACGCTACTTGAAGGTCTCCGCCCAGTACGCGATCACCTGCTTCACCAGTTCCGGCGGCAGTGCCACGTAGTGCTCGGCCGACGCATCGGATTGCCCTTCGGCAAGCGCCCACTGAAAGAACGCCAGCGCATCCTTCGTATTCGACGGGTGCGCGGCGGAACGCTGCATCAGCACGAAGACCGTGCCCGTGATCGGCCACGCGTTCGGGCCCGGCGCATTGGTCAGCACCTGATAGAAGTCGAGCCGCGGGTTCCATTCCACGGCCGTCACCGCGGCGCTGAACGATTCGCGCGAAGGCTTCACGTAGAGACCATCGCGGTTCTGGACCAACGCATAGGGCAGGCTCTTCTGCAGCGCGTAGGTCAGTTCCACATAGCCGATCGCGCCGCGAATATTGTGGATATAGAGCGATACGCCCTCATTGCCGCTCGCGTTCATCCCGATGGGCCAACGCACCGTGGTGCCTGCCCCGACTGCCGCCTTCCATTCGGGGCTGACCTTGGAAAGGTAGTCGGTCCAGTTGAACGTGGTGCCCGAGCCGTCGCTGCGATGGACCACCGTGATCTTCAGGTCGGGAAACTGCACGCCGGGATTGGCCGACGCAATGGCCGCATCGTTCCAGTTGGCGATCTTGCCGCGATAGATATCGGCCAGCAGCGCGCCCGTCATGTGGATCTGCCCCGCGCCAATGCCCTGCAGGTTGATCACCGGCACGACGCCGCCTACCGCGATGGGAAACTGGGCCAGTCCTGCGCGCTCGAGCTCTTCGGGTTTGAGCGGCATGTCCGTGGTGCCGAACGTGATGCTTGCCGCCTTGATCTGCCGGATGCCGTTGCCTGAGCCGATGGGTTGGTAATCGATCTGCCGGCCTGTCCTGGCGTAATACGTGGCCGCCCATTTCGCCATCAGCGGGTAGACGAATGTGGAACCAGCCCCAGTGACATCTCCGGCAAATGCACTGACCGCGGCGAATAGCAGCGCCAGCGCCGCGATGTGTCTGCCCATGATTATTGGTCCTTCTTCAGGCTGCACGAAACCGGCTTCTGGAGATTCAGGTTAGCAGATGGCCGGACGTTTGCATGACATCTGTCATTTGGGGCGACTTTGGTGCGATTTCGATGACAGTCATATTTCAGACACATCTCCGGGGCAGGTCCGGAGATGGTCTTCGCAGCCCTGCATCAGTTGGCTTTCGCTTGCCCGAAGCTTGCAAGAACTCTTGCGATATTGCGACGAGCCGGACCTTCGAATTCGGCGAATGCCGTCGTCAAAAACAGTTTCGGCCGTTGCGCCAGTGCCCCGAGGAATGCCGCGCGGCGAACCATGAATGCGTGATACAGCGCCTCGCCGGAAAGTTGGACCCTGCTCGCCAGCAAGCCGCGGTTCTCATCGAATACGGCTAGCCCATGCGCGTCGAAGACATCATCGTCGGCGGCCAGACGGAGGAGATCGAGATCCAGGACCGTTGCGGCGTCGGGCACGCTTGCTTCATGCGTGCGGGTGTCGAGAATGATCTGCCTTGCAAGGTGAATCACGTCGGCGTTCACGTCCTCGACCATGGTGTCGAGCAAGGCCGCCGAGGCCGCTTCGTTGTGCTCGAAGCCCGGGACGTACACGGCGTCATGAAACAGGACGGCCAGCGCTTGCGCAGGATTGAGTGCGATGCCGAGTGCGTGGGCTTGCTCGAACATCTCCAGCACGTGTCGCCGGTCATGGTATTTGCGGTACGGCGCATCGTACAAGGCCAGTACCTGAAGGACCGTCTTGCGTGGCAGGAAGTCCAGACACGACAAGGCCGGTGCCCAGTGCGGCGCGAATCTGGCGACGTCGCCCGTCGCGGTCGAGACGGGCTCGGTGAACACGTCGGCGTGTCGTACCCAGAGCAGCGAGCGGTCACGCATGGATTCGTACACCACGACCGGTGTCATGTCGGCTTCGAAACGGCCAACCCCGGTCACGAGATAGGCGCCACCCTTGTAGTGGCGATATGGCATGCCCGGTACCAGGTCCGGGTTGTCGGGCAGAGCCGTGAGGTCGGCAGGCGATTGCGATTGTGGCTGTGATTGCGAGCCAGTATTTTCGGTAGCGGCCAAGGGGCCCCCTGTAGTTATTGAGTCGGAGCAGCGCAGCGCGTGGCGTGCGAACCGTGTCCGTGAATCGAGGCCGCCATTATGGGCCTCCGGTTTGAATCCGGGCGTTACCGCAGCGTCACTTGCCGTCGTCGCAGGCGGGCTCTTGTGCGCCGCACAGCGGAGATTCACACGCCCATTGCTATGTGCGCAAATCGTCGCTACAGATCCTGCAATGGCTCCCTGCGTCCTCCTACGGAGAAACCCGCTGCGCCGCACCATCACCTTGCATTCACTCAGTGCCCTTCCTATGCTGAACATCAGAATTAGATTTAGTTTGAATCAGTATTCAGAAGGATCTAATGCGCTACATGCGCAAACGGGGCGGTCAGGCATCCTCCAAGGGAGGGCCAGTTTGACGGCGGCGGGCCAGGACGGGAAGCTGCTGTAGGCTCAGGAGGCTATACCCGATCGTATGGAAGTGCAGCCACGCTACAAGTGGAGCGCCTCCAATCAGCGCGTTGCAGAAGCGAACGCTTCGTGCGGCGCGCCAAGAAGAAGTGAGCAGTCATGGCCACCATCCTCTTGTTCGAGCCACACCCCTTGTTGCGTCTCGGACTGCACCACCTTTTGTCTCAGGCGCACGTCCCCGGCGATCTCGTCGACCTCGACCCCACCACGCTGCACGCCCCCGAGCCGTGGGTGCATCATGCCGATCTGCTGATTATCGGGATGCCCGCCGACAGTGGCGCGGGCTGGCCGATACTGGCCGAGTTGTGTCTGCGTCTGCAGCCGCTGCGCGTGCTGGTGCTTGCCGATCATCTGCCGGCGCCGATGCCGGAAGGCGGCCTGCCCGAGAAGGTGCGCGGTCTGCTGGCCAAGACCTGTTCTTCCGAGGCGCTGGAAGCCGCTATCCGGCTCGTGCTGGCCGGCGGCGAGTGTTTCCCGTCGCATGCACCTGCCAATCGTGTCCACGAACCGCTCGCGGACGCCGTGCCCGCGGAGTTGTCGAGACTCGTTGCCACGCCAGTCGTAGTGCCGCTGCACGGCGCCGACGCCGCAGCGCCCGCGCACGCGGACACCCACGCGGTGCCGACCGAAACGCCGGCAGTTGGCGCGCACCTGCTCAACATCACCGAGCGCCAGTACGAAGTGCTGGCCCTGCTGGCGCGTGGCTATCCGATCAAGACGGTCAGCCGCCTGCTCAATATCTCGGTGGCCACGGCGAAGACCCACGCCTGCACGCTCTATCAGCGCCTGCATGTGCGCAACAAGGGCGAGGCCGTGTACGTCGCGCTCCAGCGCGGCGCATCGTTGAACTGGCCCGGCCCGACGCCGGCCCGGCCGACCCATATCCCGATGTCATCCCTGAGCGCGCAGCACGCTTGCGAGGCAGCCTGAGCACCGGTTGCCGCACCGGGCGCGCGCCCTCGGATCGTCCAGTTTCCGCCTTTCGCCGGCCTGCCCTCATCCAAAAGCATGAGGCGGCCGCAGGTGGTCGTTGCTACCTTGAAATGAGCCGACCACCGCATACCGGGCATCCCGCCAGCGCAACATGCTGCGCGACGATGCCGACGAGATGCTCATTAGTACTTCGATGACGACCTACCTGATCGCCAGAAACGAAATGATGTGCCGCATCCTCGCGCGGCGCATGGAGTTGCAGGACGTACCGCAGCCGGTGCGATGGCATTGCCCGGAATGGTTGCCCAACGGCGCCACAGCGCGCGTGTCGCAGCACACGATCGACAATCCCGATGAAGCCGAACCCTTGCCACCCGGCGGTGTGGATCTGGTCGTGGTCGATTGCAGCGCCGAGGATGACCCCCACGAACTGCTCGACCGCGTGCACGCGCAGCTGGCGCCGCGCCGCTGGCTTGTCCTGTCCGATGCGCTCGATGCCGCGCTGATCGGCCACGCCGCGAAGCTCGGCGCCGGCGGTTGCCAGGCTGTGCCCGCGCCGGTGGACCTTGTGTGCGCTGCCGCCGCGCTGGTATGGGCGGGCGGGCAATGCTTCCCCCGCGAAGCGTTGGCGATGTCGCACGTGAGGCCCGTGCCGCCGCCAGCAACCCTGGCGGATATCTCGTCCACGCCGGTACTACCACCCCACACAAGGGTATATCCAGAGGGATCTCCTGCGATCGGATGAAGGCAGGCGCGCGTCGATGCGACTATGCTGGATGTGCTCGTGATCAGAAGCCGGTGAGATGACAGGCCGGCCGCACGGGGGAAGAAGGGGGTCGTATGGATCGCAGTCTGGATATCCTGGCCGTGCATGGTTTCGCCGTGCGCGAGGGCCGGGGCAAGTGGGCATGTTGCTATGAGATACGGCTCGCCATCGTAGGCGGGCCGTTGTTGTATCGGGGAGAGCTGCACGGACGGAACTTTGCCACCGAGGAGGCTGCGATCATCGCGGCAGTCGAGATCGGCGAGCGCGAGGCCGGCCGGCACATCGATGCCGCACGCGCCATGATCGTCGCGCTGGCGCGCATCACCGACGGCGCTCACCACGAAATGTCCTGAACCCGGTCGCGGGGCGCTACGCCCCACGGTCACGCCGATCGTCGCGCCAAAAAAGAAGCCCGCCGACCGGGGGACCATGCGGGCTTTGAAATGGACGCTCGCGTGCGCGAACGCCCATTACTTACGAACATATCGAATCGCGCGGCGACACTCCATCAACCAGAAGACTCAGGGTGACGCGCGCGCCTGCGCGGCATCTCATCCTCGGGGGCGGAGAGCGTCGCCCATCTCATGCTTCGGGATGGAGACCCTGGCGTGCCCTTGCGCACAGAGGGGATGGATATGGACTGCTACGCTGCGGCATCCCAAGCAATTGGCAATCCGTACGTTGAACCGTACGAGGTCCGCGTGTCATGAGTCGTTGGCAACTCGTTTCCTTCTTCGGTGAATCGGCCTTTCTGCTGCCGTGCGCCGTCTTCCTGTATGCGTGGCTGCGGTGGCATGGCGCCAACGCCGTCGCGCGGCACTGGCTGATCGCGTTCTCGCTGACGGCCTGCCTCGTGCTGGTGTCGAAGCTCGCCTTCATGGGCTGGGGCATCGGCAGCGCCGCGCTCAACTTCACGGGCTTCTCCGGCCACGCGATGATGGCTGCGTCGATCCTGCCCGTGTTCGCATGCCTTGCCGTGCCGTCACGCTATCGAACCCTGAGCCTGCTGGCCGCCGTGGCCGGCGTGTTGCTGGCACTTGCCGTCGGCATGTCCCGGCTCGCGCTGCACGCGCATTCGATGTCCGAGGTGGTGAGCGGACTGGCGCTCGGCTTCTGCGTCAGCCTGCCATTCATCATGCGTCACGAGGTGCCGCACGGCCCGGTTGCGATGCTGCTGGCATCCGGTGTGCTGGCCACAGTGCTCGTGCTGCCGGTGAGTGGCGTGGCGGGCGTGACGCACATCTGGGTGCAGGGCATCGCCACCTTTCTTTCTGGCCGTGACCGCCCGTACGAGCGTGGCGAGTGGGCCTGGCAAGCGGACTGCCGCGTCTGCCAGATCAACGTCGCCGCACGGCCGGATTGCGCGACCCGGCGTTGCGCCTGCTGACGCCATCCAGGTCGCAGGCGCTCGAGGGGTTTGTGCGCCTGCCAACAGACGACGCGCCATACGTGCGCAACCATGACTGCACTTGGTTTCCCGCGAGGGCTTTGGGGCGGTCATGGCGTCGGAATGGAATGTTGCCGCCGAGCGGCACTCTGCACTTCACTATCTCTATCGACTCGGTGATGCGGTACTGATCGCGGTATGCGGCATCGCCATGGGCGCGCTGTATTTCCATGACGGCATCAGGAGCGCGGCACCCGTCAACGGGTTCCTGACGATGCTGTGCGCGCTCGGCGCGCTGCTGATCTTTCCTGCCTTCGGCATCTACGAATCATGGCGCGGCCGCAGTCGCGCCGTGCTGGGGTTGCGCATTGCCGCCGCATGGACCTTGGTGTTCATCTCCGGCCTGCTCGGTGCGTTCCTGATCCACCAGATCGGGGCGGTCTCACGCGTCTGGTCGATGGGCTGGTTCATTGGCACGGGCGTGATGCTGGCGCTGTCGCGGGTCGTGATGTTCCGGATGCTGGCCAACGTGCGCCAGCAGGGCATCAACGCCAAGCGCGTGCTGATCTTCGGCTACGGCCCGCTGGGCCGCGAAATGTACGATCGCGTGCAACACTTCCGCGATGCCGGCTATCGCGTCGTGGGCGTGTATGACGAGGAGTCCGACGCGATTCCGTACGACGTGACCCCGCTGCGCCAGATCGAGGAAGTCAGCGGCTTCGTGCGCGACCATGGCGTGCGCGAGATCTGGCTGACGCTGCCGATGGCCGCTTGCCGCGATCTGTCCGGCGTGGTGCGCCAGTTCCGCAATGAGATGATCGACATCCGCTGGGTGCCCGACGTGTCGTCCGTCGAGCTGCTGGGCCACCGCTTCAGCGAGTTCATGGGTCTGCCCGTCATCGACCTGAACAGTCCGCCCGTCTCGGGCATCACGGGCGTGGTCAAGGCCAGCTTCGATCGCGTGTTCTCGCTCGGTGTGCTGGTCTGCCTGAGCCCGTTGCTGTTGCTGATAGCCGCGATGGTCAAGCTGTCGTCGCCCGGTCCCGTGCTGTTCCGGCAGCAGCGCCTGGGCATCGACGGCCAGCCTTTCAACGTGTACAAGTTCCGCACCATGCGCCAGCACCAGGACGGCGGTGGCGTGACCCAGGCCGTGCGCGGTGATCCGCGCGTGACCCGCGTCGGCGCGTTCCTGCGCCGGACCAGCCTCGACGAGTTGCCGCAGTTCATCAACGTGCTGCGCGGCGAGATGTCAGTGGTCGGCCCGCGTCCGCACGCGATGGAGCATAACGAGCTCTACAAGGAACTGATCGACCGCTACATGCTGCGCCACCGCGTGAAGCCCGGCATCACCGGCTGGGCCCAGATCAACGGTCTGCGTGGCCAGACGGACACGGTCGAGAAGATGCGCAAGCGCATCGAGTTCGACATCTACTACATCCAGCACTGGTCGTTCCAGCTCGACCTTCGGATCATCCTGCGCACCGCGCTGCATGGCTGGACCGGCACCACGGCTTACTGAACCAACAATAAAGAGACCCACTGAGGGGTAGACGCCGCCGCGCGCTCGGTTTGGTGCGAAATCGCACCGAAACGACCACGCAAAACCCATGGAATGGAGCCCGTCAACGCAATCGGAGACTACGAATGAAAGCAACCATCCGCAATATTCTGGGCGAAGTGGCCCGGCTAGATGTACCGCTGGCCACCCTGGCTGACAACGACGATCTCTACGCGGCGGGACTCTCGTCCCTGGCCACCGTGCATGTGATGTTGGCGCTGGAAAACGCGTTCGATATCGAGATCCCGGATCAGATGCTGACGCGCCAGCTATTCCGCAGCGTTGACTCGCTGGCGGCCGCGGTGGAAGCCATTCGCCAGCAGCAGGAGGCAGCATGAACACCGGAGCGAAGGTTACGCTGGCGCACGCCAACCCCGACGCTGGCGGCGCGATGGCCAGCGATGCATTGCTGGCCGCCGCGCGCGAGGCCGCAATGGTCGCGCAGCGCTTTGCCGACGCCGTGGACCAGGAAGCGCGTTTTCCGCACGAAGCGTTCGAAGTCCTGCGCGACCAGGGTCTGCTCGGCGCGATGGTGCCGGCCGTGCTCGGCGGCAGCGGCGCATCGCTGGCCACGGTGGCCGCGATCTGCAAGGTGCTGGGCGAGACCTGTGCGTCCACCGGCATGATCTATGCGATGCACCAGATCCAGGTGGCGTGCCTGCTCGATCACGGCACCGGCAGTCCGTGGCATCAGCACCTGCTGGCACGCATCGCCAGCGAGCAATTGCTGCTGGCGTCCGCCACGTCCGAAGAGGCGATCGGTGGCGCGCTGCGTAGCAGCGGCTGCGCCGTCAACGTGGATGGCGACCGCTTCCACCTGCTGAAGATGGCGCCGACGATTTCCTATGGCGCCCACGCCGACGGCATCCTGATTACCGCGCGCCGCAATGCGGATGCCTCGCCGTCCGATCAGGTGCTGGTCTGCGCGCTGAAGTCCGACTACACGCTGCAAGGCCTGAATGCGTGGGACACGCTCGGCATGCGCGGCACCTGCAGCAATGGCTTCCGGCTGGAAGCCACCGGCCAGGTGGATCAGGTGCTGCCGGTGCCGTTCGGCGAGATCGCTGACGCCACCATGACACCGGTCTCCCACATTCTTTGGAGCTCGCTGTGGCTCGGCATCGCCAGCGATGCCGTATCGCGCGCCAAGACCTTCTTCCAGGGACAGGCACGCGCGCGTCCGGGCCAGTTGCCGCCGTCCGCATCGCGTGTGTCCGAAGCCGTCAGCCTGCTGCAGATGATGGAAGGCCGCGTGGATCTGGCGCTGGCGCATCAGCGCAGCCGCCATGCGGGCGCTTCGGTATCCGCCGCATTCGCGCTGGCGGCCGAGATGAACGGTCTGAAGACGGCGATGTCGACGATGGCACTGGAAGTCGTGCAGCAGGCGCTGCTGGTGTGCGGGATGGCGGGCTACAAGCATGGCACGCCATTCAGCCTGGGACGCCACCTGCGCGATCTGTGGTCGGCGCCGCTGATGATCAACAACGATCGCATTCAGACCAATACAGCGAACCTGCTGCTGGCCGATCGTTCCTGAAGGAGGCATCCATGGATGCACACACTCTTACCGAGGCACGTCCGGCAGGTGGCGCGGACCCAATGGCCGCGCAACCGCCAACGTTCCTCGAATCGCTGCTGGCAGCGGGGCTGCTGATCCAGACTGGCGTGCGTGGCCTCTACGGCCGCAGTGCCGTGTTCGAAGGCATCGCCGACGGCCTGAATGCCGCGTTCACGCGGATCGGCGCGGACCAGAACGCCGAAGTGCTGCGCTTCCCGCCAGCGATCGGCAAGGATGATTTCGAAACCAGCGAGTACCTCAAGAGCTTTCCGCAGCTTGCCGGCACGATCCACAGCTTCTGCGGCGACGATCGCGGGCATCGACAACTGCTGGCGCGGCTCGAGGACAAGCAGGACTGGACCGATCAGCAGCAGTTCACGGGCGTGGTGATGACGCCCGCCGCCTGCTACCCGATCTATCCCGTCATCGGCAAGCGCGGCCCGCTGCCCGCCGAGGGCAAGATCGTCGACGTGATGTCGTACTGCTATCGGCACGAACCGTCGCTGGAGCCTACCCGGATGCAGTTATTCCGGCAGCGCGAGTACGTTTGCCTGGGGTCCCCCGAGCGGATCGTGGCGTTCCGCGAGTTGTGGATGGAGCGTGGGCTGGCGTTCGGTCGGGCCCTGCAGCTTCCGGTGGAAGTCGACGTGGCCAATGACCCGTTCTTCGGGCGCGGCGGCAAGATCGTGGCCGACAGCCAGCGCGAGCTGAAACTCAAGTTCGAACTGCTGATCCCGGTGAACGACGGCGCGCCGCCGACGGCCTGCATGAGCTTCAATTACCACATGGATCACTTCGGCGCGCTCTGGCATATCGGACTGCACGACGGTGGCGTCGCCCACACGGGTTGCGTCGGTTTCGGTATCGAACGGCTGGTGCTGGCGCTCCTGAAGCACCATGGACTTGACCCAGCCAGGTGGCCTCAGGCAGTAAGGGAAACGCTGGGAGGCATCTAAATGTACGGTGATGGCAAGGTGCGCACGCGCGGCGGAGCCTATGCGCTGCACGGGGGTAACCCCGTGTGGTCGCATGCCAACCGCCACATCGATCTCTGGATCGAGTTGTTGCATGGATGGGAGCTGGAGCCCATCGCCGCATTGCCATTTACGGTCACCCTCGATTTCGAGGGTGACCAGTTCACATCGCTGAATATTCCGTCAGCGGACCTCGAGCTGCTCTACGGCATCGTCAAGGACGAATTGTCGACCTACGGCAGACTCGAAACGCATGTGGCCGCGCAGACCAATCGCGGCAACGTGGTGCTGCTCGAGGTCGATAACTATCAACTGCCGCAGTCGCCCGGCGCATATCGTCGGCAGCACGCGCGGTCCTGCATTGCGATCGACGTGCTGGTGCCCGAGGCCACGGCCGTGGGCTACTACCATCACGACGGCTATCACACCGCGAGCGGCGACGACTACGTGTCGATCTTTCGCAGCCTTGATGGTGAGTCTTCCTGGGGCGCCGCGTCGTTTCCGCAGGCGGAGGTTGTGCGCCGCCGCTTTGCCGCGCAGGCGGAGGATGCCTTGCTGCGGGCGTCGATGGACCTGCTGCGCAGCCATCTGGCCCGCCGTCCGCGCCAGAATCCGATCAAGGCTTTCCGCGAGGCATTTCCGGCACACCTCGAGCAACTGATGTCGCGCGGCGAGCCCAACTTCCAGATCTACGCCGCGAGCGTGCTGCGCCAGCTCGGCGCCAATTTCGAGCTGATGGGCCGCTACGTGCGCTGGCTCGTGATGAACGGAAAGGTGGTGCCAGATACGGTGGCCGAAGCCTGCTACACGATGGCGTCGGAAGCTATGGTGATGCAGTTCCGCCTGATGCGCGCCGTGATCAGCCACAAGCCCGACGGATGCCAGGATTGCCTGGCACAGCTCGAGGCAGCTTACCAGGGCACCGTGCCGGCATTGGCCGCGTGCTTCGGGGAGACCGTCTCATGACTGCGCGCGATCCGGAGCCGGCTCTGCTGCCGGTATTGCGCCCGGGTGTAGCCGTGGGCGATGCGCGGCTTGAAGGCGACTGGACCCTGCTGGAAACCTTCGCGAACGCGGTCGCGCATCCGGGCGAGCTCGATGATGGCGGTCACTGGCTGCCGGCACCGGTGCCGGGTACCGTCGCGAGCGCCTTGCGTGCCGCAGGCCGCTGGGATGAGGCTGCGCCGCCGCCACTGCATCAGCATGACTACTGGTACAAGCTTCGATTCCAGGGCGACGGACGCCGGCTGCTGCGCTTCAATGGTCTGGCGACATTGGCCGAGGTCTGGTTCAACGGCACGAAGGTGCTGACCGTGCGGCACATGTTCACCGCCCACCAGGTGGAAGTGGAACTGGCCGGCGACAACGTGCTGCACCTTTGCTTCCGCGCGATGCACCCGTGGCTGCGCACGCAGCGCGGGCCGGTGCGTTGGAAGCCGCGCATGATCGTGCCGCCGACGCTGCGTGCGGTACGCACCACGCTGCTTGGTCATATGCCCGGCTGGTGCCCGCCCGTTCATGCGGTGGGGCCATGGCGCGACATCGAACTGCTCGACCCGATGGGCGCCGATGTCACACACGGCGTGCGCGCCGAGTTGTCGAGTCATCTGGATGGTGATGACGGCGTCGTGGTGCTTCAGTTGCACTTTCCGGGTCCGGCGCCAGAGCAGGGAACGTTCGCGGCCATCGGCCCCGACCACGCAGTGTGGCAAGGCGAACTGCGCCGCGTCGGCGGGCATACGCTTGCGGGCACGCTGCGCGTGGCGCAGGCGCAGCGCTGGTGGCCGCATACGCATGGTGAACCCGCCCTGTACCGCGTCGAGGCGAGTATCGGCGCGCTTGGGATCGCGTGTGGGCATACTGGCTTCCGCACGATTACCGAGGACCGCTCCGGCGACGACGGCGCGTTCGCGCTGCGCGTCAATGGCGAGCGCGTGTTCTGCCGTGGCGCCTGTGTGTCGAGTCACGATCTTCCGGGGCTGGCGGATACGGACGCGTCCGTGGCACGCTGGCTGCAACTCGCGCGCGATGCCGGGGCCAATATGGTTCGCGTCAGTGGCGTCACCTGCTATCCGGGAGAGGCGTTCTATCGCCAGTGCGATGCGCTCGGCCTGATGGTCTGGCAGGACTTCATGTTCGCCAACTTCGACTATGGCAGCGAGTCCAGCGCCAGCCCGGCGCTGATGGCCGATGCCGCGGGCGAAGTGGCGCAGTGGCTGACGTCCACGCGGGCGCACGCCAGTCTGGCGGTGCTGTGCGGCGGCAGCGAGGCGGAACAGCAGGCCGCGATGATGGGAACGCCGCGCAACGTGTGGCGCCAGCCCTTGTTCGACGAACTGATTCCGTCGCTCGTACGCGAGCATCGACCCGACGTGATCTACGTGCGTAATTCGCCGAGCGAGGGCGCGTGGCCGTTCCAGCCCGATACGGGTGTCAGTCACTACTACGGCGTGGGCGCCTATCAGCGCCCGTTGTCCGATGCGCGGATGGCCAACGTCCGTTTCACCTCGGAATGCCT
This sequence comes from Cupriavidus metallidurans CH34, assembly GCF_000196015.1. Classification (NCBI taxonomy): domain Bacteria; kingdom Pseudomonadati; phylum Pseudomonadota; class Betaproteobacteria; order Burkholderiales; family Burkholderiaceae; genus Cupriavidus; species Cupriavidus metallidurans. Next base: position 29,223 of record NC_007974.2, read on the forward strand.
GGCCTTTGCGAACGTGCCGTGCGGGCGCACACTTTCCGAGGCGGGCCTGTTCCAACCGCTGCATGATCCCCGCTGGAAGGCACGTGTACCGCGCGACGCGGGCGCGGCGTGGGACTTCGAGGACATCCGCGATTTCTATCTGCGCGATCTGTTCGATGTCGATCCACCCCGGCTGCGCTACGAGCAACCGGAACGATACCTGGCGCTGTCGCGCGCGGTAGTGGCCGAGATCATGACGGAGGTCTTCGGCGAATGGCGCCGTGCGGGGTCCACGTGCCAGGGCGGACTGGTGTGGCAGTTGCAGGATCTGGTGCCAGGCGCCGGATGGGGCATCGTCGATGCGCGCGCGAGGCCGAAGTCCGCATGGCATGCGTTGCGCCAGGTATGGCAGCCGCTGCAGGTCATCCTGACGGATGAAGGGTTGAATGGTCTGCACGCGCACGTGATCAACGAATCCGCCACGCCTCGCACCGTATGTTTGACACTGCGCTGCCTGCGCGATGGCGAGGCGGTGGCGGCACGGGCGGAGCAAACGCTCACATTGGCACCACGCGAGACACGCAGGCTGGGCGCGGCGGAGATGTTCGATCATTTCTTCGATTTCACCTACGCCTACCGGTTTGGCCCGCCTGCGCACGACGTGGTCATTGCCACGCTACACACAATGGATGAGGACAACGGGTTGCTCAATCAGCCACCCGGTCCGCCGCTCAGTCAGTCGGTGTACCTCCCCGATCGCCGCGCCGCCGCGCTGCGCGAGCCGGGGCTGCAGGCCAGCGTGGCGCGCGAAGGCGACCAATGGTGGCTCACGGTGGGCACGCGGCGCTTCGCGCGATGGGTTCATATCGTGGACCATGCCATGCAGCCTGAGACCGACTGGTTCCACCTTGGCCCGGGTGAAACGCGGCGCATCCGCCTGATGCATGACGCTGGCGTCACCAGCGGCGCCAGCGCCATCCCTTCGGGCGAAGTTTCGGCACTCAATGCTTCCCGCCCGGTCAGCTACGACGGCTGATCTCAACCTCCTTCATCCCACTTCAACCTTTCCCGCCAGCCCAACGCTGGCGCGGCGGGCGCATCTGGCACCGGCTGCGCCCCGCGCGGGTGATGCCTATGCGTACACCTTGCACCTCCACCGTTTTCCTCCATCCAACCTACCAAAGCATGACTGGCCGACCCAACCGTTCGCCTACTGTCGGTTCTGTGCGGCATAGCACTTAATAGAGCCAGCAACAACACAGCCAGTCGGGGTCGAACCCCGGCGGAGAAAACGGGTGGCGGCCCCAGGGCTGCCGGCTTGCGCCATCAATCGAATACGGGTGGAGCGGCGAAACCGGGTCACGTATCCTGGGCGCTTGGATTGGCGCGGGATGCGTTCCGAAGCCGCTTCGGGATCAGAAGGAGGAATTAGAAATGATCACGCATCGGTCGGACTTGCATGTCAATCACTTGCTCAACGCATTGCCGCGCCATGAATGGGAGGCGTTGTCGAGGCACTTCGAGCTGGTTCGCCTGCGTGCCGGCGAACTGCTGACCGACTCGGGTCAGCGAATCGTCCACGTCTATTTTCCGACCACGTCGGTGGTCTCGCTGCTGTCACTGCTGGAAGACGGCGCTACCGTCGAATTCGCGGCCGTCGGCAACGAGGGGCTGGTGGGCATTCCAGTGGTGACCGGTGGCGACACGATGCCGAGTCGCGTGGAAGTGCGCAGCCCGGGTTTCGCGTACCGGATTCCGGCCCGTGTGCTGCGTTCGGAACTGGGCCAGCTGCCCGCGCTGCAGCGCGTGACGCTGCTCTATGTGCAGGCTGTGTTGACGCAGATTGCGCAGACCGCAGCGTGCAACCGCCACCACTCGCTCAACAAGCAGCTTTGCCGCTGGTTGCTGCTGGCCATCGACCGCATGAGTACCAATGAACTGGTGATCACGCAGCAGGTCATCGCCAACATGCTCGGCGTGCGCCGCGAAGGTGTGACCGAAGCCGCCGGCAAGCTCGAGGACCTTGGACTGATCCACCATAGCCGCGGCCATATCACCGTGCTGGACCGCTGCGGCCTGGAGAAGCACTCATGCGAGTGCTACAAGCTGGTCAAGCGCGAGTACGACCGCCTGCTGCCCGCGCTGGCCGACGTGCACGCCTGATACATCGCCTCGGGATGGGGATGGAGCAGGGGAGAGGGCCGCCGCGCCAGGCGTGTCGGCCCTCTTTCACGACAAGGGGTTCAGGAATGCGCCGGATCGATGCTGCCGAACGATTGCAGCAGCCCGTCGATGACCTCCGAGTGGGCGGCCTCCAGCGTGTCCAGTGTCTCCGCGCACAGGTCTGGGCGGCCACGCGCCACGGCGCGCGCGAGCCGGAACTGCAATACCTTGCACTCCGACGCGATCGTCGCCGCGCCACGGATCGCCGATGCCGGCACGCGATAGCCGTGCTCGCCGAGCCAGGTCAGGCAGTGGCCCAGCATCTCGAAGTTCGCGCCGAGTTGGCGCGGCAGGTTGAATCCATAGTGATGAAAATAAGCATCGCCACGGGCCAACACGTTGCCGACCTGATCGCCGAACGCCTCGCGCCAGCGCGATACGGGGTTGTGCGCCGGACGCCGGCCCAGATGCCGGCGCATCTGCACGGCCACGGCATTCGCCAACGCCGCGCCCTGCAGCGGCGTCCGCACGCGCTTGGCGCATTCGGCGTACGGAAACAGCACGTCCCCGTTGTCGCGCAGGGCAGGATCGAGCCGCAGCAACCCGCGATAGTCCTCGCCCTCGGCGGTGTAGTAGCCCACGCTGTGGTAGTACGAGAGCCGCTGGGCCGCCGTGTCGATGCGGTCGACGGCGATCGTGGTCTTCACGTGCCCGCGACGGTACGCCGTGGCGCGGGTATCGGGCAGGTAATAGCTGTCGACTTCGACCAGCACGGTATGGCCGCGTCCGACCTGTTCGGCGACGTGTGCCTCCAGCGTGTCGTAGACGGCCATCTCCTGCACGACCGTGCCGTAAAGCTGCTCGATATCGGCCTGCGGATATTTGAAGAACGTGAAGTGGTCGCCTTCGAAGTCCTGGGTAACCGTGAACGCCAGCGCGGCGCGCGGGTCCAGTCCCCAGCCGTAGAGCAGTTCGATCCACAGGTCCATGTAGCAGTTGGTTTCCTGCCAGATCGCGTCTTCGCCGTGCAGGCCGCCCGGCCGCGTGTTCGCGGGGGCGATAGCTGCCGCAGAGTCCGCTCCGCCGCCGCACCCCGCGAGCGTCCCCAGGACAGTTTCAGTACCGCGCTCCATGTCGATTCTCCGCAAGGTTCGAATGCCTGTTGTGCTTTGCCCGCCGTGGCCGGCAAGGGCGCAATCAGCGCTATTGCAGCGACAACGCGCGCGCGCATCGGTACGCTGGGCCACAGAACGGCAAGATGCGCGGTCTTGCCGCACGGCCCCGCCGGCGAGCGTGTGCGGAATCGAACAGAGATGGCGCGGGCTGAATTTCTACACTGGCGGCATCCGTCCGGACAGCGGTCCGGAACTATCTTGCGAACCTATTTCTGCGTAGAGGCGGGGGCATGATGAGAGTGCGAAGCCGGGAGAGGAAGATCCTGCCACCTGTCATGGTGCAGGCGCAGGTAGAGGCGCCAGCGGTGTTGGCGCCGGGACGGGCAACCTCCATGCCTGTGATCCAGCCTGTGAAGCGGCCAGTGATTCAGCCAGTCATCCTTGCGGGCGGCGCCGGCACGCGGCTCTGGCCGCTGTCGCGTGAGCAGTATCCCAAACAGCTGCTCAACCTGGTGGCCAACGATACGTTGCTGGAAGCCACGGCGGCCCGCCTGGAAGGCGTTGCCGCGCGCACTGGCCGTCCGGCCGGTGTCGAGGCGCCGCAGATCGTCGTATGCGGCGAAGAGCATCGCTTCATGGTCGCCGACATGCTCAAGCGCAAGGGCAAGCGCGCGCGTGTCGTTTCGGAGCCGTGCGGCCGCAATACCGCGCCCGCGCTGACCATGGCTGCGCTGCACGCGATGGCTTCGGCTGGCGAAGGTGGCGATGCCGTGCTGGTGGCCACGCCGGCTGATCACAGCGTGACCGATAGCGATGCCTTCCGTGATGCCATTGCCGCCGCTGTACTGCACGCGGAGCGCGGCGCGATCGTCACGCTGGGCGTGCGTCCCACCGCGCCGGAAACAGGCTTCGGCTACATCCGCGCCGCCGTGCCGGTGCCGCCGGGCGGGTTCCTGATCGAGCGGTTCGTCGAGAAGCCACACCTGGAACTTGCGCAGCACTACGTCGACTCGGGCGAGTACTGGTGGAACTGCGGCATCTTTGTCGTGCTGGCATCGGTATGGCTCAAGGCCGTGATGCAGCTCCAGCCAGAGATGCACGCCCGTTGCTGCGCGGCCTACGAGACGGGCCAGCCCAGTGAAAGCGGCAAGGATGATGTATTCCGGATCGGACAAGAGGCGTTCGACACTTGCCCGTCGGATTCGATCGACTACGCGGTGATGGAAAAGCTCGACGGGCTGCGCGGTATCCCCGGCATGCTCGTGCCGATGGATGCCGGATGGTCGGACGTGGGCTCGTGGGCGGCCATCTGGGATATCGCCACGAAGGACAACGCCGGCAATGCTGGCCGTGGCCGCGTGTTGTTCGACGGCGCGAGTTCGTGCCTGGCCCATTCGGAGGGCCGGCTGATCGCGTGCGTGGGCGTGCAGGACGTGGTGGTGGTGGAAACCGCCGATGCGGTGCTTGTGGTCGACAAGCACCACGTGCAGGACGTCAAGAACGTGGTGCAGCGGCTGCGCCAGGAGCATGGCGCGGAGATCGTCAATCACCGCAAGGTACACCGGCCGTGGGGATGCTACGACTCCATCGACCATGGCGACCGCTTCCAGGTCAAGCGGATCGTCGTCGAGCCCGGCGCGAGCCTTTCCCTGCAGATGCACTACCACCGCGCGGAGCATTGGGTCGTCGTGCGCGGCACCGCGCGGGTGACCTGCGGCGAGACCACCAGCATTCTTACCGAAAACCAGTCGACCTATATCCCGATCGGCACGCTGCATCGACTCGAGAATCCCGGCAAGACGCCGCTGGAAATCATCGAGGTGCAGTCGGGCGCGTATCTGGGGGAGGACGACATCGTCAGAGTCGAGGACAACTACGGACGCAAGTAGTCCCGCAGCCTCCGGTGCGCCATGGCCACCGGGAGCCAGCCAGGCGTCAGGGGAGTATTACGTGAGCACCATGTCATCTGCCGGCGCGATGCCGGCGCCAGGGAGCAGCGCCACGCGCAAGGGGGGGCGCCATTTGCGCGCATGGATGGACCATGCTGGCTGGATTGTCGCGGCTGGCGTCATTGGTGCCACGATTGCCGCGATGATCGGCATTTCCCGTCCCAATCTCTACGATGCCCACACGCTCGTGCAGATCTATCAGAAGGGTGACGGCTCGGGCACCACGCAGCGCACCGAACCGTTCGACGTGGGGATGCTGCGCAGCCGCGCCGTGGTCGGCCCGGTGGTGGAGCGCCTGCGCCTGTACATCTCCGTCGAGCCGCTGCGCGCGCCATTGCTGGGCGGCGTGGCCGCGCACTTCGCGCAGGCGGGCAAGCTCCGGGGACCGTGGCCGGAGCGGCTCGGTTACGCGTGGGGCGGCGAGCGGGTCGACATCCGCACCCTGGACGTGCCGGAGCGCCTGCTCAACGTGCCAATGACGCTCGAAGTGTTGCCTGGGGATGCCTATCGCCTGACGCTCGACGGCGAGCTCGTGACCGATGGCAAGATCGGCAGCCGTGTCGAAGAGAATGGCGTGTCCATCCTGGTGTCGCGCATCGACGCGCGCGCGGGCACGCGATTCACTGTCACACGGCACGACACGGCGCAGACGATCGATACCGTGGCGCGTGAACTGCGCATCGGCAGCGATGGCAGCGATACCAGCACGGTACGCATCGCGTGGCAGAGCAGTGACCGCACCGCGGTAGCCGCGCTGATCAACGGCATCGCCGATTCCTACATTACCGGACAGGCCGAGACGCGCCGCGACGAGGCAGCCTCCACGCTGGCCTTCCTGAGCGGCGAACTGCCGCGTGTCAAGGACGAGCTCGAACGCGCCGAGGCGGCGCTCACGCGCTACCGCTCGCGCACGGGATCGATGCAGCCGAGCCAGGACGCCCAGTCGTACCTGAACAGCAGCATCGATTACCAGAAGCAGATCGCCCAGCTCAAGCTCGACCGCACCAAGCTGCTGCAGCGCTTTACGGAAGAGTCGAACGAAGTACGAACGATGGACAGCCAGATCCAGCAGCTCACGCGGGACCGCAAGGAGCTGGATACCCGGATGCAGACGCTGTCGGTCTCCGAGCGCGAGTCCGTGGCCCTGACGCGTGACGTCAAGGTGGCCGAGGACATGTACATGTCCTTGCGCAACCGGCTCGAACAGCTCTCGCTGGCCAAGCTCGACAGCACCCGGCAGACCCGCGTGGTCGACATCGCGCTGACACCGGTCTCGCCAATCGGCGTGGGCACCGCGCCGCTCACGATGGGCGGCGGGTTGCTGGGCATCTGCCTGGCGATGTGCGTGGTCTCGGTGCGCCAGCGCATGAAGCCGGCCGTGGCCACCGCCAATGATGCCGAGGAGACGCTTGGCCTGGCCATGCTCGGGGATGTCGCGTACAGCCGCGAACAGGTGGAACTGGAGCGGCTGCTGACGGCGAAGGACCAGGATATCGGGACAATGCTGGCGCTGCAGGCGCCGGAGCCCGGGCGCCAGGTCGCGCAGGCGTTGCCGCATGGGGCCGGCGATGCCGAGCCGGGTCATTGGGGTTTGCATGATCAATACCTGCTGGCCCGCAACGCGCCGCATTCGATGGCCGTGGAGGGCCTGCGCAGCGTGCGCGCGGCACTGCATTTCCTGCGTCGCGAGGGCAGCAACAAGGTGGTGGCCGTGACCAGCCCCACCGCAGGGGCGGGCAAGACGTTTGTCTCGGTCAACCTGGCTGTGCTGTTCGCCGAAGCGGGCCAGCGCGTGTTGCTCGTCGATGCCGACCTGCGCCGAGGGCGGGTGTCGAGCTGGTTCGGCCAGCCGGCGGGTCCGGGTATGGCCGAAGTGCTGGCCGGCCGCGCCACGCTGGTCGACGCGGCACGGCCAACCGTCGTCAATGGGCTGTCGATCCTGCCTGCCGGCGCGCCGCCTACGAACCCGTCGGAACTGCTTATGCGTCCTGCCTTTGCGGATTGCCTGCGTGCTGGTGCGGAGCGCTTCGACCTCGTCCTGATCGATACCCCGCCCGTTCTGGCGGTGGCGGATGCCATGCTCGTCGCCAATGTCGTGGGCGCGACGTTGCTCGTGCTGCGGGCCGATTCGACGCTGCCGTCGCAGGTCGAGGAAACCATCAAGCGCCTGACCCGCGCCGGGGCCAGTCTCTCGGGCGGCATTCTCAACGGCGTGATGCCGAAGCGCAGCAACCGCGTCGGCTTCGGCACCATGAATCCCTATCTCGGCATGCCCACGGTCATGCCAGCGGTCCGGCAGATTGCCCACGTCCCTGCCGTGGAAGACAAGACAACAACGAGCTGACGGGCCTGGCCCGGCGGGGTGCGTACCCGTTTCTGCGGACGCCGGTCTGGGCGACATCGCGGAGGCGGGCTGGCGTGGGCACCCCGTCCATTGCAACGGGAGGACCCATGAGACGGGTCGTGTTCGAAGGCTGCGCGGGGTGGTTGCATGAGGCTGGGGGCGACACGGGTGTGGTGATGTGCGCGCCGCAGGGCCACGAGATGCTGTGGTCCCATCGCGCGTGGCGGCATCTGGCCGATGCGCTGGCGATGTCTGGTGTGCCGGTGCTGCGCTTCGACTACCGTGGCACAGGAGATTCCGCCGATCTGGAGCCCGGCGCGGACATGTTCGGCGGCGCGCTGGCGGATATCGCGGCGGCCGTCCTGGCGCTACGCCGCGAGACGCACGTCACCCGGGTGGTGCTGTGCGGGCTTCGCCTGGGGGCATCGCTCGCCGCGCTTGCCGCCGCGCGCGGGCGGGAAGTCAGCGGCGTGGTCATGCTGGCCCCCGTCGTCAACGGCCGCTTGTATCTGCGGGAGCTTCGCGCGTTGCATGCGGGCTGGCGCAACAGCATGATTCCCGAACTCGAGGTACCGCCCACGCCTGCCGGCGAGCAGGACGTGCTCAGCTTCCGCTTGTCCGCCGCGACCATCGCCGCCATCCAGGCGATGCGGCTCGATGACGTCGTGCCCGCCCGTCGCGTGTTGCTGCTCGATGCATGGCCGGATGCGGCATCGCCAGTTGCGGCGATGGCCCTGAAACTTGGCGAGGCTGGCGTTGACGTCGACATGGCGCCGTTCGCCGAGTATCCGGAGATGATGCGTTCGACCGAGTTCGCGGATGTGCCCGTGGAGGCCTGGAAGCACGTAGCCGACTGGGTGAAAGCAGGCACGGCCCGCCAGCCTGAAGTGTCGGCCAGCGCGGAGGCCGCACCTGACAGTGCCAACAGCGCCAACAGCGCTGGCGACGCGCTGGTGGGCGAGGGCATGGACGGTGTCGTGGAACACCCGGTGTGGCTGGACGAAGCACGGATGTTCGGCATCCTCTGCGTGCCCGCAGAGGCCAATGCCAACGCCAGACAGGCAAACACGGTCGTGATCTTTCCGAACACCGGCGGCAATCATCACATCGGAGACGGCCGCATGTTCGTGGACGTCTCGCGGCAACTGGCACGCGCAGGCACGGCGGCACTGCGGCTGGACGTATCGGCCCTGGGCGACAGCCCTGCCCCGGCGTGCAAGATGAGCGTGTCGGCGATCTATTCGATGAAGCCCCGCGCGGACCTTGCTGCCGCCGTGGATTGGGCACGCGCGCGCGGCTTTGGCGACGTCGTGGTTGCCGGCGTTTGCTCCGGCGCATTCATGGGCCTGTATGCCGCGCTGAGCAACCCGGGCGTCAGCGGGCTGCTGCTGGTGAACCTGGTGAAGTTTCGCTGGGACGAGGCCGATGATGCGGCGGTGGGCGACCACCTGCGTTCGATGCGTGTCTACCTGGCCGCGGCACGGCAATGGGAAACCTGGCAACGGCTGTTCCGTGGCGAGATCAACGCGCGCCGCCTCTTGTCGGCAACGTTGCGCAGGGTACGGCAGCGTGTGCACGACCGCGTGTCCGCTGTCGGCGGGCGGATGCGGCGTAACGACGTGCAGCAGACCATGCCCGAGTTCGCCGCTGCCGCCGTGCGGGAACTGGACCGGCGTGGCGTGCCGACGATGTTCCTGTATGGCGCCACGGACGTGGGTTTGCATGAACTGCGACTGGGCCTGGGCAAGCACCTGGAGGCTATCCAGGGATTGCGCAATGTCCAGTTCCGCACCTTGCCGCTGCTCGATCATTCACTGTTCCTCGACGCGAGCCGACAGGCCTTCGCCGAGCAACTGATCGAGCATCTCCGGTGGATGTCGATGGACAGCTCCGAGACGTCGGATACGCCCGAGGCAGCCATATCGTTCACGCCAGTGACCCAGCGCGCGGCGTAGACCGCGCGGGGCAGGCACCAACGCTTCCCAAACAGGAACGGGAACTCATCGATGCCCAATCTTCGACGCAGTTTTCTGGCAACGCTTGGCGCCCTGACCGGCGCGGGCGTGGCCACCGCCGCCGGTGCGCGCGATCTGGGTGCTCCAGCCAACCCGAAGTCAGACGCCGCGGAGAAGGTGGTGTCCGTTGCCGACTTTCCGGGGCTGGACGGCACCGGAAAGTCGCCTTCGGATGAGGCTTTCCGCGCAGCGCTGCAAGCCGTAGCCGGCCAGGTGCATGCGCCGGCATTCGGCGAGAACCCGAACAACATCGGCGGCGCGCGAATCGTCGTGCCTCGCGGCACCTATCTGCTGACCAGGCCCGGCGTGCTGTTCAATGCCAGGCAGTTTCCCAGCCGCACATGCGGCTTCACGATCGAGGGCGATGGCCCGCCGGGCACCGTTGTCATCCTCTACAAGCCGGGCCGCGACGGCTCGGGGGCGTTGTTCAACAACCAGGACAAGGCGCTGGGCGTGCGGCTGCGCAACCTGCAATTCCATGGCATGGACGCCAGGAGCGACCTGATCACGAGCGTGAGTTCCGGCGGCGCGCAGGACTATGCCTTCGACGATTGCATGTTCACCGGAACGTGGCGCTACGGCGTTGACCTGACCGGTGACAACTGCAATAGCGAGTGGAAGTTCTGGCGCTGCACCTGGGCCGGCACGTGGGATTCGTTCCTGCACGTGGGCGAGAAAAACACGTCAGACCAGTTCCTGAACTACTGGTTCGAGCATTGCCGGTACTGGTGCTCCAGCCCATGGATCGACATGCGCCGAGGCGGCCATATCAAGCTGACCGACTGCGATGTGAGCGGCTACGAGCCGTCGACACAGACGTACCTGTTCAATCTGCGCGGCAACAACCATGCAATGGGTGTCTGCTCGTTCAAGGCCCACGGTTTGCGAGTGGAGCAGAAGTCGCGCAACGCCGGCCTGATGCTGTGCGAATGGGAGCAGGGCAATATCGGCTTTCGGGAATGCGATTTCGGCTCGCAGGGGTTTCGCCCGTTTGCGGCCGATACCGTTTCCGCAGTGTTTTCACCGGGCAACACGGCGGGCGCGCAAGTCGTGTTCGACAATTGCCAGATCATGGGACGCCACCAGTATGTCTCGGGCAACACGCCGGCTGCGCAGGGGCGGGCGGTCTATCGCAACTGCGATTTCGTGAACTACACCTATCCCGACGAAGCATTGATGTTCTCGGAGGCCAACAACCTCGCTGGCAATCGCCGCGTGGTGACGCTGGAAGGCTGCCGTGGCAAGGGGGCGGCGAACGTGTATGCCGATGCCGAGATTGGCTGGCACGTGGCCGCATCGGCCGCCGTCAGGACCAAGGTCATGGCACTCAGGGTGGCGCGTGGCCAGCGTGGGTCCATGCCGACGGCGATCCTGCCGCTCAATGCGGTCGTCACGCGCGTCGTCTTCGATACCGCGGGCGACAGGGGGAGCTACGCCATCGTGAGCGGCGATGCCACCAAACTGTCCGTATTCAAGGCAAGCGGGCCGGCCGAGGAACGGCTGCCTTTCCGCTGCAACACGCGGCAGCGCTGCACGCTGACCCTCACGCCCGGGTCGGACCCGGGCACAGAGGTTGTGGCACTGATCGAATACATCGGCTAGGCGGCGATCAGCCGCCGCGTTCAAAGCTTGGCGCGACGGGCGAGCAGGTTCCAGTAGCGTACCGGGAACAGTCTTTCGAGCCACGACATCACGACCGCGTCCGAGCCGACCAGCACGCGGGCGCTACGCTTCTCGATACCGCGCACGATGATGTCGGCCGCCTTCGGCGGCGGCATCCGCAGCATCTTCTGCGAGTTCGCGAGGCGCTCCTGCATTTGCGCTTGCGGAATGTCCGCGGACACGCGCGCATTCCGGGCGATTGATGTGGCAATGCCGCCGGGGTGGACGACGGTGACGCCAACGCGGCTGTCGGCCAGTTCATGGCGCAGTGCATTGGAGAACCCGCGCACGGCGAACTTGCTGGCCGAGTAGGCACTCTGCCCCGGCGGCGAGATCAGGCCGAACAGGCTGGAGATGTTGACGATGCGGGCGTCGTCGCTGCGATGCAGCAATGGGAGGAAGGCCCGCGTCATGCGCACCACGCCATGGAAGTTGATCGCCATGACCCAATCGAAGTCAGTCTCGCTGACCTGTTCAAAGCTGCCGGCCAGCGCCACACCGGCATTGTTGACGAGGAGATCGATGCGATCGTGGTGGGCCAGCACCGTTTGCGGAAAGGCCGCCACCGCGTCGCGGTCGGCCACGTCAAGGGTGTGGAGACTGACTTTCACGCTGTTCAGTTCCGGCAGCGCGGCGGTCTCGGCGAGCCCTTCCTGATTGCGGTCCGCAAGCGCCAGATGACAGCCGCGCTGCGCCAGCGCCTGTGCCACGGCGCGGCCGATCCCGCTGCCGGCGCCGGTGACGACGGCGACCTTGCCCTGGAGTTGCATCTTCGCGCCGCGGTTGTCCTGATTGGATTGCGTCATCGACTTGTCTCCCCTATATGATTTGTGCCCAGATTATGGAGCAGGGCGCGCTGGTCACCAGCCCATTTCGACCGACGTCAGGGAAAACACGCCCCCGCATCGGGGAGTGCCTGCACGATATTTGAGGATTGAAGAGGTAGACTCCGCGAAAGATCATTCAGGAGGGAGCCCATGTCGTCGATGCATGAGAAGCGCCCGGGCGTGCGCCGCCTGACGGTCTACGCCGGGGTGGCACTCACGATCCAGATTCTGGTCCTGGGGATATGGATCATCCGGTTCTACATTCTCGGGGACCAATCGGCCCCCATGCTCGGCATCGACTTCGCGATCTTCTGGTCCGCCGCAAAGGTTGCCGTGGAACATGGGGCGGCCTCGGTATTCTCGCCGGAGTGGATGCTGCCCATGGAACGCGCCTTGGGGCTCAGCGACTATTCGGCATGGCCGTATCCGCCCACGTTCCTGCTGGTGGTCTTGCCGTTGGGGCAACTGCCCTTTGGTGCGGCGCTGATCCTGTATTCAGTGCTCGGCCTGCTCGTCTATGGCGCCGTGCTGCTGCGCATCTGTCGCGGTATCGACCGTGGGTATCTGTCGCTGCTGCTGGCGTTCCCGGGGGCTGCCATTGCCATCGGGCTTGGTCAAAACTCCCTGTTCACGCTCGCTGCTGCCGGCGCGGCGCTGGCACTGCTCGAAGTCGAGGCGGCGCTTGCGGGGGTATGCATCGCCGTGCTGGCGATCAAGCCGCAATTCGGCATCCTGTTTCCGCTGGCGCTCATCTGCGGCAGGCATTGGAAGGTGTTTGGCGTCTCGGCGCTTTGCACTGCCGTTTTCGTTGGCGCCAGCGTCGTGCTGCTCGGGCAGGACGCATGGCGCGCGTTTGCAGCGTTCCTGCCGCAATTCGGCACGCTGGCGGTGGAGCAAGGCGGCAACATGATGTGGCCGGGGATGCCAACCGCTTTCGCGCTGGGCCGTAGCATCGGCCTCTCTGTCAACGGCGCCTACCTGTTGCACGGCCTCGTCGCAGCACCGGCGGTTCTTGCGATGGCGTTCCTCTGGGCGCAGCGCGCCAGATTCGAGCTACGGGCGGCCTCGTTCATCCTTGCCACGTTGCTGCTGCAACCCTACGTCATGTTCTACGACCTGGCCTGGCTTATCTTGCCGATGGCCTTTCTTCTGCGCGATGGCAACAGGTTGCCGCTGTCGCCCCTGGAATGGATCGTCTTCGCCTTGGCCTGGGTGGCGCCGGCTCAGGCGCTGCTATCCGCGTATCTGCACCAGTATCTCAACGTGCTTCCCATCGTCATGATCGCCTTGCTCGTCATGCTGGTCCGGCGGCATCTGGCGATGACAGCGGTCGCGCCCGCTTATCAGCCATGACGATGCGCCAGCAGGCGCGTAGCGATGAGCGAAAAGACAAGGCCGCTTCCGAAGAAGCGGCCTTGTCTTTCCTGGCGTGGTTCACGCCTGCTTGGCGTGATCGTGGCCGTAGCGGTTCAGGTAGCGGTACTTGCCGAAGTGGTAATGCGAGCGGTACCAGCGTCCTTCGATCTTGAGCCCATTGAACAGCACGCCCTTGATCTCGCCACCTGTCTGCTCGACCAGGCGGCGTGCGGCGGTAAGTTCGGCGGTCGTGGTCTTGTCAGCGCGAGCCACCATGAACACCGCGCCGGCCTTCGGCGCCAGGATACCGGCATCGGATGCCGCCAGAACCGGAGGCGTGTCGATCAGCACGAGGTCATAGCGTGAACGCAGCTCTGCGAGCAGAGTGTCCATGCCGGGGCTCTGCAGCAGGTCTGCCGCAAGCGGCGGCTCCGCGCCGGTAGCGATGAAGTCCACACCGGGCGCCACGTCGTGCTGGATGACCTGGTCGAGCCGCGTGCCGGTCAGAGCCTCGGTCAGGCCGGGTTTGCGCGACACATTGAAGCGCTCGTTGAGCAGACCACGGCGCAGGTCGCTGTCGACCAGAATCACCTTGCGCCCGGCGGCGGCCGCGACCACAGCGAAGTTGACGCTGACAAACGACTTGCCGGCCTCGGGCGACGGGCCCGTGAAGACCACGACGTTGTTGCGCTGCGCGGAGAGCAGCGCGAACTGCAATGCCGTGCGGAACGCACGCAGGCTTTCGATGGCCGGATCGTCCGGCTGGTCGAGTGCCAGCACATCGCCGCCGCTCTCCTTGTTGCGTGCCAGGCGGGCCTGGTTCGGACTCATGGGAATCGTGGCGTAGACGGTCATGCCGCATTGCGTCTCGATCTCTTCGGCGTCGGTGATGCCGCCATCGAAGACGCGGCGCACCCCGACCGCGAGCAGTCCCATGACGACAGCCATCGCCACCGATACGCCCGTGACCAGCATCCGGTTTGGACGTACCGGCTTGATCGGCACGTCGGCGGCGTCGATCAGGCGTGCCGTGCCGACCTTGCTGGCCTTCAGCAGCCGCAGTTGCTGCACGTCATTGAGCAAGGACTGGTAAAGCTCCGTGTTGACCTTCACATCGCGCATCAGGCGCACCACGTCCTGTTCCACGTCCGGCAGCTTCTGGATCTTGCCGGAGACGCCGTTGAGCTGCGCGGTCAGGCCTGCGATCTGGCTATCCAGGATTTCGATCGTGGGGTGATTCGCGGTGAAGCGCACGATCAGTTCCTGGCGCTTCTGACGCAGTTCCTGCAGCTTGCCCTGGATCTGCACCGACTGCGCCAGGATCAGCTTCGATTCCTCGCTGAGGTCGATCGTGCCGCGCTGGTTGCGCATCGCGTTGTAGCGCGCCTCGGAGGTTTCCATCTGCTGCTTGAGCTGCGGCAGCTGGCTTTCGAGGAAGTTCACCGACTTCTCGGCTTCCGCGGCCTTGCGGCGCAGGTTCTGGTCCACGTACTCGCTGGCGATCTCATTCAGGATGGCGGCGGCGGTGACGGCCGATGTGTCCTCCAGCGCCACGCCGATCACGCCGCTCTGCTTGCCGCGCTCGCCGATCATCAACTGGTCCTGCAGGTTGGCGATGGCGGTGGCGCGTGGCACGCGGCGCACGCGGAACTGAGTGCCGGCGCGTGCGTCCATCTGACTGATGTCGATCGAGACGGTGCCGCTGTCGGTGGCCACCGTCAGCGGCTGGCCGACCGTGCCTTCGGCGGATTTCTCGCTGCTGGCGAACTCGAGCCGGTACTTGCCGTCGCCCAGCGCGGTCACGACCATGCGGCGGTCTTCCATCTGTTCGGGCACGTCGAGCCGGTCGACTACGATCGATTCGCTGCCCCAGGCGAACCCGCCAAAGCCGAACAGCCCCGGCTTCGACAGCTCCTTGTTGTAGCTGGCGATCGATGCGCCGATAAGCGGGAAATAGCGTGGCTTGGCGTCGATGTCGAGACGCAGCGTTTCCACTGCCTTGCCCACCACCGCGCGTGAGCGCAGCAGTTCCATCTCAGCCGTGGCTGCCGGTTTCACGTCGAGCCCCGGCGAAATGCTGGCGATCAGCTTGCTCGCGTTATTGGTCGGGTTGGATTCCTCCACCTGGACCATGATGTCGGCGCGGTAGATCGGGCGGGCCATCAGCGCGTACAACAGGCCGACGCCGAGGATCGTCCCCGCGACGACGAGGAAGGTCCAGCGATAGCGAATCAGCACATCGACATAGGACGTCATGTCGACGGCGTTGTCGCTTTCCTCCCATGGCTCTGGCGAGGGCTCTCGGAAATGCCTTACGTTACTCATCATGCCCCTCCGTGGCGGTGTGCCGGTTCTGCCGCATGAATTCTTGCCGACCAGGATTCAACCCCCATCTTGATCAGCCCAAGCGCGATGACGAACATGCTCATCGATCCGCTGAACGGATCTGGCACGTCGGTTTGTTCCTGTTCGCACAGGCGATAGGTCTTGCCGCGCGCCTGGGGGTACATGTCCTCCAGCGCGTCGCGTTGCTCTTCATCCATGACCAGCACGAGGTCCGCGCCGGCGACGAGCGCGGCGCTCACGGCGCGCGCGCGGTGGTCGGTCAGATCGCTGCCCTCCACCGCCAGCAGGCGCACCGCGCGCGGATCGGCCGCGGCGCCTACCGGGGGTGCCAGGCCCGCCGACAGCACGCGGCACTGCGGCAGCGCGCGGCCAAGCAGTGCCGCCGCCATCGGGCTGCGGCACCGGTTGCCGATACACACCACGAGGATCGACCGGATGAATGCGGCTTCCTTTCCCTCTCTCATGACTTCCATGTCTTATGGCTTGACAATGGTGGCCGTGCCGACGACCGGCTGGATCAGCAGCGTCATCACACGGCTCCAGCGCACGAGGTCACGCGCATCCACGTAGACCACGTCCTTGGGTTCGAGCTCGAAGCTCTCGGCGATGGCCAGTGCCACCGGCGAGGTGCCGTCGAGGTGGTACACCTTCGGCTTGCCGTCGGTGGCCCGGCGAATCACGAAGATCTGTTCGGCGTTGGCCGACGACGGATTCACGCCACCGGCATCGCCCAGCGCTTCGTTCAGCGTCATGCGGCCGTTACGCATCAGCAGCGACGAGGGCTTAACCACCTCGCCTGTCACGAAGATCTTGCTGTCTTCGCGTTGCTCCACGCGAACGATGTCGCCCGATTGCAGCAGAATCCGCGCGGGGTCTGTGCCCTTGGCCAGCAGTGCCGGAATGTTGACGTACCAGCTGCGTTCACCACGTGTGACACGGACGCGGCTGTTGTCGCCGGTCAGGTTAAGCACGCCGCCGGCGCGGTTCAGCGCCTCGACCAGTGTCATTGGCGCATCGTCGATGGCCAGCATCCCCGGGGTCTTGACCTCCCCATCCACGTAGACGCGCTGGCTGCGGAAGCCGAGCACGCGCACGGTCATCTGCGGGTCACGCACCACGCGCGACAGGATGCGCGCCATCTCGTCGCGCACTTCGTTGGCGGTCTTGCCCGCCACGCGCATCACCCCGGCGTACGGAAACTGGATATCGCCCGCGGGGCTGACCACGTAGCCAGGCATGTTGGAGCCGCCGCTCGACGTCGGGATCTCGAAGGCCGCGCCGATGCTGTACGTCTGCGTCGGGAACACGAGTTCGGGGTGGTCCCAGACCACGACCGAGATGATGTCGCCAGGGCCGATACGATAAGGCGTTGGTGTGCCGTACAGGTCCTCCACGCCGGCATTGGTCGGCTTGGAGTGCGCCTGCTGTTCGTGCACGAGGTCGAGCGTGATGGGTGTGACATCAGGCATCGCGTTCGGGCTCACCGCATTGACCGGCGCACTGGAGCTGAACTGCATCCCCGGAGACACCGCGCACGCGCTCAGCAGCAGCGCCGCGCAGGCCATGGCAAGCGTGGCTCCCAGCGCATGAAACGATCCGGCATCCTGCCTGCAGGTGGCGTGGTCAGGGCATCTCTTCACGGCATCCTCTCCGCAGTCGTTGAAACGAGCGCGGACATCGCAGTCCCGCGCATTTACGTGCATCGTAGGAGCCTGCAATGTGCGCTATCGGTGCGTTTCACCACATTGACGTCCGAAGGACTGCCCCAATGGCCCTTGTCGCGCCGATGTGTTGCGCGGCGCACGGAAGGCCCCTTGACGTGCCGCGTATCGTTCGCACCACTGGCCGCGCATCCGGCCCGTCGGCGCATTCTTGCCGCACCAAAAACAAGGAGGGGGAAGCATGAAGGGCGTGATCATCAACGCCGACGATTTCGGCTATGACGACGATACGTTTCAGGCCACCGTTGCCTGCTTCGACGCTGGGCTGCTGACCAGCGCGACGATCCTGGCGGGCAGCCCGGCGACAGCACACGCGTGCCAGTACGCGCGAGACAATCACAGCCGGTTCTCGTTCGGGCTGCACTTCAATATCGTGGAAGGGCGGCGCCCGCATGGCGCGTCCTCCACGCTGTGCCGCAAGGACGGCTCGCTGTTCCCGCCGAAGATCCAGCGCGCCCGCGCGATGGCGGGCCTGATCGATGCCGCCGATATCCGGCGCGAGTTCCGGCTCCAGCTTGACGAGCTGCGCGATCACGGCGTGAACGTGTCGCACGTCGATGGGCATGGCCATCTGCACAAGTACCCCGCCGTCATGCGGGTGCTGCGCGACGAAATGCTGCGCGCCGGCATCGAGCGTGTCCGGCCGCCGCAGAACTGCTACTTCCTGAAGAACCACATGCGCGGCGCGATGAACGTGATGCTGCTGCGCCACTTCAACGGCCTGCGCAGCCCGGACTTCTACGTGGGCGCGGATACGCGTCAGCAGGGATGGGCGCTGCGGTTGCCGGCGATGCTGCCGGAAGGCGTGACCGAGATGTCGGTGCACCCGGGATTCGCCGAGCCATGGCGCCGGGAGGAGGGCGAGCCGCTGATGCATCCGACGCCCCTTGCCACCGCGTTCAGGCAGGCCGGGGTCGTGTTGATGCGCTATCACGACATCTGACCGGTAATCTGACTCGCCCTTGCCGCTGCCCCGGTCAGTCGGGGCAGTGGCTGATATCCGCCACCGCGCGCGCCAGAACGGCCTCGGCGCGTCCGCGCTGAGCCTGGAAGTCGGCGAGCAGCGCCGCACGTTTCGATTCGGCCTGCGATTCGGCCTGCGAGTGCGCGAGCATCATGTTCCGCAGGTAAGCGATGGCGGCTTCGGCAAAGTCCGCGTCGGCCGGCACCAGCACGCCATTGCGCTCGTCGATCATGGACCCGATACAGCCACGGTCATGCGCAACGACGGGCACACCATGGCTGTGCGCTTCAAGCACGATCAGCGGGGCTGCTTCGTTGTGATAGGTCGTCGGGAACATCAGCACGTCGATATCCTGGAAGAACGCCTCCTTCTCCGTGCC
This sequence comes from Cupriavidus metallidurans CH34, assembly GCF_000196015.1. Lineage (NCBI taxonomy): Bacteria > Pseudomonadati > Pseudomonadota > Betaproteobacteria > Burkholderiales > Burkholderiaceae > Cupriavidus > Cupriavidus metallidurans. The sequence goes on from NC_007974.2 coordinate 48,043, forward strand.
ATGAATCGGACCGAGGTAGCGCGTGCAGGGCGTGCGGGCCAGTTCCGTGTCGAACCTCGCGCGGATATGGCGTGCCACTGGCCCTGCGATCCGGGCGCAAACCGGGATGCCGATCTCCTGCGCCAGTCGCACTACCTCCAGGAATGTGAAGATGCCCTTGGCGGCGGTGATGTTCGACAGGAAGCCGACGTTGATCGCTTCCGAATGCCGGCGAGCCGGTGCCTCTGTCGATGTCGTTGCAGGCAGGTCGATGAGGCTCAGGTTGGACAGTACCTGGACACGGTCCGGGGTCAGCCGGTAGAGGCGGGCCAGCTCCGCGCGCATCCGGTCGCACAGCGTCAGATGCCTGCCGCGCGGCGCGCAACGCAGGATCAGGCGCGTGTACCACGTGGGCCGGTTGATGTACGCGAAGCTGTGATGATGGAAGTAGATGTCCATGCCAGACCAGTGCGCCAGTGCCACGAAAGGCGCGTCGAGCAGTTGGCCAAGGCCGCCCGAGAGCCCCATGTACAGCGTATGCGGCCGGTTGCCGGGCTTGCGGTTCGTCACGAGCCGGACCATGCGCCAGAGTTGCCGTGCGCGATTGCCTAGCGCCTGTAAACCGCCAAGCCGGCCGCCGAACCGGCCGGACGCCCGTGGCGCGACGTCCAGCACCACGACTGGCGCGTGCTGGCGAATCTGGTCCACCATGCGTTGGTTCGACGCGGAGAAGCCGTGATGTGGCGGCGGAAGCGGCCCGAGGAACAGCACTGGCCGCGCAACTGTTGATGGTGCGCCAGCCTGCGCGAGAGACTGCGCCGGCGATGGCGGGATGTCATCGTCGACTGGCTGCCGGGCGATGGGACCGAGGGTGTTGGGTATCGTCATGTTCGGGCCCTCTTCAGTATCTTCTGGCAGCCTTTGATGATGGATCGGCCGGCGCGGGCAGGCGTGTACTTTCGCACCACATCAACGCAGTTCCGCATGGTGGCCTGGACGTCGGCGAAGCTGCTGGTCGCCTTCAACAGCACGCGCGCCAGATCGTCGACGTCGCGCGTGACGAACGTATGGCCCGTGCGGCCTTCCTTGATCAGTTCGGGGATGCAACCGCAGCAATCGCTGACCACTGCCGGGCAGCCATAGTTGAGCGCTTCGTTCACGACCAGGCCCCAGGCTTCCGTGTGGCTCGGCAGTACCAGGCACGTCGCGCGCGAGTACTGCTGCGCCAGTTGATCGATATCCATGGCGCCCAGGAACTGCGCGGCATCGCCAAGGCCCAGTGAACGGGCCAGTTCCGGCAACTGGTCGGCCGCGACGACCGGTCCCGCCAGTACCAGCGTGGCGGCCGGCAATTGCCTGCGCACTTCCACGAACGCCCGGAGCAGATCCTCGATGCCCTTGGCGCGGCATACCAGGCCCGCGAACAGGAAACGTGGCGCCTCCGCTGGCGGTGCGTTGGCGATACGTATTCGGTTGGCTTCGGCAGCGTTGTACGAGTGCGGCAGCGCGGCGGCCTGACAATGGCAGATGACTTTCGTGGGGTCGGCACCCATCGCGATCGCATACTCGGCGGAGCGTCGGCCGTAGACGAACACGCCATCGCACCGGCTGAAGAAGAACCGCTTCAGCCGCCGCTTCATCGGATGGTCGGCCTGGTCCTGGATGGTGGAATCGCAGAACACGGCACGACGCTTGCCACTCAACATGCACGCTACCAGCATTGCCCAGAACTCCACGCGATGGTAGCCAGGCATCAGGATCAGACGGTTCTTCGAACGCCAGACCTCGCGCATGAGCCGCAGCGACATCTTCCACGTCGGAATCGCCTCGTACGGTTCATCGAAAAGAATCTCGTACGGGTACCGGTGATAACTGGTGTCGACGCCGCTGTAGGCCGTGCGCCCGTATCCCGTGGACGAGATATGGAAGAAGCGCACCTTATGCCCGGCTTTGTGTGCGTGAGAGAAAGCTTCGCTGAATACGGCTCCCTTGTACCTAGGCCATAGGATGTTGTGATAGATGTCGATCATTGGCAGCCATGAGTTCCCTGTTTGGTTTCCGCGTTCCCGTTATCTAGTTGACTTGAGCGGAATCTAGTTCTGATGGCGCGGCCGCCTGCGAATGCGGACGCGTCTGGTTCTGCGAGGCGGTGTCCAGGCGCGGCCGCAACGGCCGGCAAGGACTGCCCACGCAGAGCATGCCGGCAGGCATGTCGGTGAATACCGCGCTGCGGGCGCCGATTACGGCCCCTTTGCCGATGCTGACGCCCGGCGCGATAAAGGTGTGACTGGCCACCCACGCCTCGTCCGCGATGCGGATAGGGCGTCCCCGGATGGCGAAGTCGCTGCTGCGGTAGTCATGGTCGCCGCCGCACAGGTAGCTGAACTGGGATACCACCGCGTGATTGCCGATCTCGATCTCGGCCAGGCTGTACAGCTCGGCGCCGTCACCGATCCACGCGTAGTCGCCGATGCTGACCTTCCACGGATAGGTGATGCGGACGCTGGGCCGGATGACGACGTGATGGCCCACGCGGGCGCCAAAGCGGCGCAACAGCCAGCAGCGGAATCCGTTGGCGAAATGCGGAGAGTGATGAAAGAACAGGCTCTGGACACACCACCACAGTTGCACGACAACGGCGGAGCGGCCACGGAAGCCGGGTGGCATGCGGAAAGTCGACAGGTCCTGAAACATACAGCAGGCTCCTAATGCCGGGCTGGAACCAGCCCGAGCCTTGTTCCCGGTCAGGCCGGTGACGATGGTTTCATCATGGCCCCGCGCTGGCGTACGTACCGTACGCCAGACCACAAAGCGGTCACATGACGTGTGCCCGGCCTTATTTCCCGGCGAGGTCGGCGGCGGCCTGATCGGCCACGCCACGTGGGGCACGCAATCGCAGCAACGTTCGCTCGAATTCCGCCAGCACGGCGTCCCGGTCGAGATGGGCGGCTGCCCACGCCTTTCCGGCCGACCCGAGTGCCTGACGGCGCGGCGGATCGTCGGCCAGCGCCGCGATGGCATCGGCCATTGCCACGCTGTTGCCGGGTTCGACCAGCGAGCCGAACTGAATGACCAGCTTGCCCAGCTCGGTGTCCGGTGCAGCAGTGGCCACCACGGGTTTGCCGCTGGCGAGCATGTTCGTGAGCTTGGACGGCAGCACGAGGTCGGCGGCGTCGGCCCGCTGGGGCATCAGGTGGATGTCGGCGCAATCGAGCAGCGCCGGGAAGTCTTCGGCCGATTGCAGCGGGAGGAAATGCACGCGTGCCAGGCCTTCGCATTGCGTGCGCAATGCCGGCACTCCGGCGCCCGCGCCGCAGATGATGAAATGAAGGTCATCGCGCGAGCACAGGTGCCGCGCCGCGTCGGCCAGGATCTCGATGCCCTGCTTGGTGCCGATGGTGCCGGAATACAGCGCCACGACGGCGTTCGCCGGTATTCCAAGGCGTGCGCGGAAATCCGCGTCGCCTCGGCGCGCCAGTGCCGCCAGATCTACCCAGTTGGGCAGCATGGACACGCGCGTGGCGTCCACGCCTTTCTGGCGTGCCAGTGCCACCATCGTGTGCGAGATCGATGACACATGGTCATAGCGCCGCATGATGAAGCGCTCGAACGTACTCGCCATGCGTTGCGGCAGGCCGCCCTTGAGCAGCCCCAGCTTGAAGGCGGCATCGACCTCGTAGTCCTGGATATGCAGCCATGCCTTCGCGCCGGTGAGCCGGGCGAACAACAGCGTCGCGGGGCTGCAGAACAATGGCGGCTCGACGGTGAACACCACGTCGGGGCGCCATGCCACTTGGCGTGCCAGCCATCCAAGACTGGTGACGGCGAACGACGCGAGATGCAGCAGTCGCTTCACGCCGGACGGACGCTCGGGCACCCACAGCGGCGCGCGCATGACGTCGACGGCGTGGCGCATCTCGCGCCGGTAGCGCAGGCCCCGGTATGCCCGGTCGATCTTCCAGGCAGGGTAATAGGGCGGCGCCGTGATCACGCGCACCTGGTGCCCGCGCGCGGCAAGCCATTCGGCCTGCTCTCCGGTGTACTTGCCGATACCAGTCAGTTCCGGCGCGTAGTTGAGGCAATAAAGCAGGATTTTCATCGGTCTACTTCAGTACTGCCACCCCGGGCTGGTCAGGGTGGAGGTATCCATTCGGGATCCACCGTTGGTCAGTGCGACAAGGCGGCTCATTCACGTGCGAAGTGTAGGGAGAGTCGCCGGAAGGGAACGTTCGCCTCCGCACGCACGCGCCAGCGCCTGGCACGGTTGTGCGCGAGCGAACAGAAGCCGATGGGTCAGGGGACTAGGCTCCAATGCCGGGCGGTCCTGCATCGTGCGTGTCCGCGCGTCCCCATTTTCCAAGCCGATGCCATGAGCGGCATCGGCGAACATCAATCTGAAGCCTGGCCATCTGGAGGTATGTGTGACGACCATCAAGGGGGAGTTGCTGGAGGGTGAAACCGAAACCGGGATGGCGGCGGCCGCGCAAGGCGGGCAGTACGGCGCGGCCGCGGAGCGGGCCAGCGAGGCCAAGCGGGCGTTGCGCCTGGCCGTGGCAAGCTCGATGGTGTCGAAGGTTTGCAGCATCGGCTTGCAGGCCGTCAGCATTCCGCTCTTCGCCCGGGTGCTGGACACCGACGATTTCAGCGCGATGATGGTCTACTTCGGCGTGACGGCATGGCTGTCGCTGGTGGCGATCGGTATCTGGCCGACCGTCACTTCCATCGCTGCCGACGATCGGCGGCGCGGGCAACTGGCAGGTGTTCTGACGGTGTCGTGGGTGGGGCTGTCGGCGATCTTCGCGTCGCTGATCGTGCTGGTGCTGGTCCTGCGGCCAGTACTCGAACAAAGCGGCATCAACCTGTTCTCCGCCAGACACTACAGTCTCTTCACCGCGGCGCTGGTCTGCTATGCGATGCTGACCGTTCTGTCCGTGGGCGAGGCGGTGAACCAGGGGCAGCATCGTCAGCATGTGAACAACCTGATCACCGCGGCGGGCAGCATTCTGAATGTCGTGTTCATCCTGCTGGTGACCTATTTCCGCCCGCCCGGCGAGGAACATGTCGATGTGACGTTGCTGTTCGTGGCCAGCCAGGCCGGTTTCATCCTGATCCGCGTGGTGAACATGATCGGCGTGGTGGTACGCGCCGGATGGCCTCATGCGTTTCCTGGCAAGGCGTTCGCGCGCGAACTGGCACGCAATTCCTGGTCGCTCCTGCAGGCGCAACTGGCTGTGGTTTTCCTGCAGCAGGGCGCGGTGCTGCTGTGCTACGAAACCGACATGCCGCGCGATGCCGCGCTGCTCGCCTTGCTCTTTCGCGCCAACCTGCTGCTGCATAGCTTTGTCTACATGATCAACCAGCCGCTCTGGCCGATCATTCACCGCAACATGCTGGCGGGCGACTGGCAGTGGGTGATCAGGATCTATCGCAAGCTGGCCACGTGCTATGTGGCCTATGGGCTGCTGGCCATCATTGGCGCGGCATTCGTTGGTGGCGCGGCGGTGTCGCTGTGGACGGCCGGTGAATACCCGATCTCCAACAAGCTGGCAACGCTGTGCGCGGTCTACTTTGCCCTGCTGGTAACCTCGGCGGCGAGCACTCCGGTACTGATGGGCGCGAAGGCGTTCGTCAGCCTGGGGAACATCGGAATGGCCGAGTTTCTGGCTGCAGGCGTGCTCTGCACCATCCTGTACTTCGCCGATGCGGTCAGCTTCCCGCATGTGGTGGAGGCGCTGATCGCGGCCAATGCCATGACCGCTCTCTGGATGATGCCGACGCAGGCCATCGTGCGACTGAGCCGGGGCTCGCTGGATGCGCAGCACTGAGACGTTGGCTGACGCTCCGGCAGTGCCGGAGCGTGGCATGGGCAATGCGAGGGGAGGGACCCGCCTGGGTTCGCTTCGATTTCGCCGACGTAGATGCTGGCGGGTCCTGCAAACGCAATCGAAGCGAATCGACTAGATGGCCGGACGGACCGGCGTGGGGCCTAGCGGGCGAACATTGCGGGAGCGCCGGGTATGGAGCCTGCGCTTGCCGGAAACGAACCAGCCGATGGTGAGGAACGCCATCAAGGCGCCGCTGCCGTAGGCCATGGCAATCATCAGTGCGCCGCGCAGCGCGAAGATCAGGAAGATCGAGAAATAGATACCGGCGGGCAGCGCCATGATGCCGCCGCTACGGCAGAGCTTGTCCAGCAGCCGCACGATAAACGCCAGGGCAATTGCGTAGGCGATCACGCCAAATGCGAAGAAATCGATGTAGGCCTCCGCGATCAGCGGCGCCGACAGGTTGTCGAAATCGAGCTTGTAGTACGCCATCAGGAACTGGCCGATCTCGATGCCTGTGGCGAGCGGTTTGGTTTCCCAAAGCGTGTGTGGCACGAAGAAAAGCAGGCTGCCCGCCAGCTGGTGGCCATAGCTCAGGCCGTCGCGGTTCACCATCTCGATGACCGTGGCGATGTTGGCCCAGGCGTCGTAGTGCAGATCAAGGAAGTGCGAGAAATACAGCCACGGATCGAGGATCTCCGAAGGCTGCCATGCCGACAGGTCGGTGTGCGTGAAGATCGACAGCAACGGAAAGAAGACGCCGGTCAGAAGCACGAGCGTCGACACCAGGCGGCGAGGCGTGCGGGAGAACCACGGCATCAGCATCAGCAACAGGCTCAGGTAGATCGGCCCGATGGCGTTGCGCTTCTCGATCAGCGGATTCTGCGTGATCAGCACACAGGCCAGCACGAACAGCGTGACCAGCAGCCAGAACGGCTGGCGCAGCAGCTTGCGCCCCTTCACGTTGACCAGCATCAGCAGCATCGGCACCGGCATGAAGCAGAGGTACTTCTGCACCAGAAGGTACTGCGGCGTGGCTTCAATCACTTCAGACTGCGCGCGCAGGTCGATGGTCTGCCAGGACAGCATTGCGGCGACTGCCGCCACGCCCAGCAGCACGAACGTGCGCGGCGCGTTCAGGCGCAGCGTGTGCACGAACGTGGGCGGACGTGGCCGACGTGTGCGCGACCGATGCTGGTCGCGCCGCTGCATGTAGTACCGCGTGGCAACGTAGGTCATCACGAACAGCGTGCAGAGCAGGTTGGTGCTCACCGCCAGGCTTTCCTCGAGCGTGGCCGTGTTGACCATATGCCATTCGTAATAGGCGCGCTGCACGGAGGGGGCTACGACGAGAAACAGCGTCTCGAAGAGCAGCACGCTAGAGTTCGCCAGCGATGGGACGCGTTCCCGCACGTGCAGCAACCAGTGGATGATGACCATCGCGGTCAGCATCAGGGTCGACAGCAGCAGCATCGGCGAGTCCATATGCGATATCGCATGGCAGTAGCCGACGATCAGCAACAGCGTCGCCGCCAGCAGGGTGTCCCATACGAAGTTGCGCTGCAGACGCATGTTGGTCTCCCGGGAGTCGCTTGGCTTCGTTCGAACCGCTAGGTTGGCGTGGCCAGCGCTTCCGGCTCGACGCTGAGCCGTCCGCTCGAAAGCGCCTCCTGGTAGGTCGATCGCAGGCCGGATTCCAGCGACACCTGCGGCTGCCAGCCGGTTGCGTTGATAAGGCCGCAGTCGAGCATCTTGCGTGGCGTGCCGTCTGGGCGCGTCGGGTCGAACGCGATGTTGCCGCGATAGCCGACCACGCGCGCGATCAGCAGCGCCAGCTGTCGAATCGAGACTTCTTCGCCGCTCCCGACGTTCAGGAATCCGGCGCCCTGCGTATGCGCCCGGTACGATGCCTGGGGCAGGTCCATCACATGCAGGCAGGCGTGGGCGAGGTCGTCGGCGTGAAGGAATTCGCGCATCGGCGCACCGGAGCCCCACACGGCGACCTCCGGCGCATCCGCCAGCCTGGCCTCGTGGATGCGTCGGATCAATGCCGGGATGACGTGGCTGTTCTCGGGATGGTAGTTGTCGCCCGGACCATAGAGGTTCGTGGGCATCACGCTCCGGTAGTCGACGCCGTATTGGCGGTTGTAGCTGTCGCACATCATCATGCCGGCGATCTTGGCGATCGCGTATGGCGCGTTGGTGGGCTCGAGCGCGCCGGTCAGCAACGCCGATTCCTGGATGGGCTGCGACGCGAACTTCGGATAGATGCAACTCGAACCCAGGAACAGCAACTGCTCGACACCGCCGCGCCAGGCTTCGTGAATCACGTTGGCCGCGATCGTCAGGTTCTGCTGGATGAACTCGGCGGGATAGACGTTATTGGCATGGATGCCGCCCACGCGCGCGGCCGCCAGGTAGACCTGGGAGATCCGTTCGGTGGCGAAGAAATGGCGCACGTCCCGCTGTTCGGTCAGATCCAGTTCGCGGTGGGTGCGCAGGACCAGTTCCACGTCGCCACGCGCGGCCAGCGCGCGCACGATCGCGGAACCGACCATGCCGCGATGGCCGGCCACGAACACTCTCGGGCGTGCGTCACTCATGGTAGTCATAGGTTCTGAAGCCGGCCATCTTGACCAGCGCGTCACGCCGCGCGGCCACGAAGTCCGCTTCGATCATTTCGTGCACTAGTTCGTCGAACGTGATGCGTGGGGACCAGCCCAGTTGCTCACGTGCCTGCGTCGGGTCGCCCAGCAGCGTCTCGACTTCGGTCGGGCGGAAGTAGCGCGGGTCCACGCGCACGATCACGTCGCCGACCTTGCAGCGGGAGGACAACTCGCGGCGTGAGGTGTCGATATGAGAAATGATGCCGACCTCGTCGACGCCGCTGCCCTCGAAGGTGACCGTTAGCCCGAGCTTCTGCGCGGAGAGCGTGACGAACTCGCGCACGCTGTGTTGCTCGCCCGTGGCGATGACGAAATCACGCGGCGTTTCCTGCTGCAGCATCAGCCACTGCATCTCGACGTAGTCGCGCGCATGGCCCCAGTCGCGCAGCGCGGACAGGTTGCCAAGATAGAGCACTTCCTGCAGGCCCAGCGCGATGCGCGCGATGGCGCGTGTGATCTTGCGGGTGACGAACGTCTCGCCGCGCACGGGGCTTTCGTGATTGAACAGGATGCCGTTGCACGCGTACATGCCATAGGCTTCACGGTAGTTCACGGTGATCCAGTAGGCGTAGAGCTTGGCCACGGCATACGGGCTGCGCGGATAGAACGGCGTGGTTTCCTTCTGCGGAATCTCCTGCACCAGTCCATACAGTTCGGACGTGGATGCCTGGTAGAAACGCGTGCTTTGCTCCATGCCGAGAATCCGCATCGCCTCGAGCAGGCGCAGCGTGCCGACGGCGTCGGTGTTGGCGGTGTACTCGGGCTCCTCGAAGGACACCTGCACGTGGCTCTGCGCCGCGAGGTTGTAGACCTCGTCGGGGCGGGACTGTTGCACGACGCGCACGAGGCTCGCCGTATCGGTCATGTCGCCGTGATGGAGGATCAACCTGCGGTCCGGTGCTTGCGGGTCCTCGTACAGATGATCGATACGCTCGGTATTGAACAGCGAACTGCGCCGCTTGATGCCGTGGACTTCGTATCCCTTGTCGAGCAGGTATTCGCACAGGTACGAACCGTCCTGGCCGGTGATGCCGGTGATCAGTGCCCGGCGCCGGCCATTGGCGCCGCGTGGCGTCGATGCATCGCCGGGCTTGTCGGCCGCGTCGAAGAGGTTATCCAGTTCGTTTACGCCCATGACAGTCACATTTTGGTTAGCAATACGCGGACTGTAGGGGGGGTGTCCTGAAGCCACTGTCTGCTACCCCACACAGTGGCAGCGCCCGGGCGTGACGTGCCCAATGTGCCGTGCCCAATGAAAAAGGGCGCCTTCCGAGGAAGGCGCCCGCATGGCAGGGGTCCGGGAGATCCGGAGAGTCAGGCAGGCAAGCTGCTGTCGTACTGTGCGTCGGGGCCGCGGGCGATCACGCGCCGCACACCGCCGTCGCGAGCCGAGTGTTCGTCGCCATGGACCCACTCAAGTGTTGCGCCGCGCTGCAATGCCGCATACACGGCTTCTCCCTTGTTACGAACCTTGAGGCGCTGATAAAGCGTGCAGGCGTGGCTCTTCACGGTGGCCACCGAGATATTGAGCATCCGGCTGACGGTTTTGATCGGATACCCGCGTGCCAGCAGCACCAGCACTTCGTACTGGCGCGGCGTGATCTGCAGCATCTCTGCTTCGTCGTAGCCAGGCTCCTCCTCGACCATCGGCGACAACGGGGCAGCCGACGAACTGATCGGCTGGCCCGGGCGCAGACTCGTGAGGTCGCGCACGGCAACGGTGGTGCGCAGGACGCTGGCGCAAGCGCCGGGCGAAAGCGGCTCCTGCATGGCCGGTGGCAACGGCAATGGCGCAGCCGATGCCAGCGATTGCGTGGCATGCATGGCCGAGCGCGATGCCGATGGCGTCGCGCAGACCTCGCTTGCGAGCATCAGGCCCTGCACGCTAGAGATGGTCAGCCGGATGGCGGCCTCGATCACGGGCAGCGATGTGGACTTCGGCAGGCATCCGCAGATGCCGCGCGCGGCCTCCGCGTTCGGCACGTGCAGCGGCAAGGCGTCGGCCAGCACCAGGATGCGTTGAGGCGCCAGACGCTCGCGCGCCTGTTCGAGTTGCGCCCATCCATAGGCCTGGTCGCCGGGCATGCCAAAGACCAGCAGTTCGGCATTCCGATGAGGTACTTCAGTTCGGGCAACGTCAGCTGGCGACAATGCAAGTACGTGGCCGAATTCCTGAATGGTCTCGAGCATCTGCAGCAGCCCGAGCCGGAGCAATGGATGCTCCTCGATAAGCAAGGCGTTCATTCTTCTTCACTCCCCGTTCATGGGTGAGCTGCGGGATGCTTTGCTTGCGGGAATCATTGCTGCGTCAGGACAGACAGCCGCCCCAATGGCGGTGCCGCGAAACTGCGCCAACCCCGTGCTTCCGTGTCAGTCTTTGTCCATTTGTCAGGATGGACTTGTCCGCGCGACCGGAAGTATGACCCGAACCCAAACCCGAAAGAAAATCTCGCTCCAAAATCGAACTTAAATTCATCTTATGGGCTGGTTGATCTGATTGCAAGCGGCTGGATTAGAGGCGGTGTCGGGATGGAATGAAGTCCGCCTCATAATCCGTCTCCAGATTCATTCATTTGGTGGCGCGCCTGCCCGCTAAGCCTTGCTGGACGTGCTGTCACAAGGGTTTCACGCTTGATACAGTGATTCCCGAGAATGTTTCATCGATGCAACCGATTTGAATGAAAGTGGTCTGACAATTATCAATTATTCACCCGGTTGGGGGGTGTGGCATTAACGAATATCGTGCTGGCTGACACACTGATGAAACCCATGAAAAAGGGCATTTATGCCATATATCCGGACATCGGGTTGACGCGGAATGGGAGTCGCACTAGTTCAAATGGATGAGGGATGTACCCCACTTCAGTAGGAGATAAAAGATTGCCTGTCGGCCGTCCGTCTCCCGGGTTCCAACCACCCTCGGCGAGCCTGATCGGCTGGCAAATCTGGCGTTGGTCGGGGTCACATGCCCATGCCCCGACCAACGCCAGGCTACCGTTTACCGATCGCGCCCACCTGGCGGAGCCATTCGTCCGTGCGACTTATCGGCCCCTTATCGGCCCCAGTAGCCCGGGCGCTTGTACCACCCGTGCGGACCACGCTCCCAGCGCTCCGGCACGTAGCGGTAGCCGGGCCGTGCCGATTGCCAGTAGCCGCCGCGCCAGGCGTAGTTGTCTCGAGCGTGGTCATAGTGGCCTGGTACCCAGACATGGCCGGGCCGTGGCGCGGGGCGAACCTCGTGGCGCGGGGGCGGCGGTGGGCTTCGATAGTAGTTGTCGTGCGCCTGGGCGCCCGGCGAAATCAGTCCGAAGACGCTGCCGGTGGCAAGCACGGCGGCGGCGAGCAGTAGCTGGCGTTTCATGATGTCTCCTTGGCTAGCGTTGAGTCGGAAACCGGTGTCGGTTGCATCCGGGCCCAGCGGGCTCAGTAGCGGCCGCCATAGCGGTCATAGTGGTCGTAGTGGTAATGCGGTCCGCGCGGCGGCACCACGATGCACGCGGAAAGCAGGGCACTGGTGGTGACGAGCAGCAAGGCCAGGGTGAGTGCGCGTTTCATTCGGGGCTCCATATCCGGTTCGCGTTGAACACGGCTTCACTCTAGCGACGGTCTCTTCTCTTGCGCGGTTGCACTTGTAAGACGGTCTCTCACGCCGCAACGCGCCGACCGCTTGTTTTCTGACCTGACAGATAACCCGCCACCCCTTGACTGGCAAGGGTTTGGAGGAATGTGACGCGAACGCTCGGACATGCACGCGCGATGGCGCGCCAAATAATGTGGCGTTACATCGGAAATGAGTCGTGCAAAGATTTTCCGATGCGAGGGGCTCGGTTGCGGTATCGGAGGACCCCTGTCATCGCAGGAGACGTTCCCCACGTTGGACGCAGAAACGGGTACGCTTTCGCTGGTTGAGCCGGAATCGGCGGGTGCCCGGACATGGTGCGCAATGCGTGTCCGTGGCGGCGGCCAGTGCCCGGATTGCCCCACGATGCGTCAAATGCAGGGCGCGGATGCCGCTGGCCCGGTGGCATGAAGTTTGCGCCAATGAGTTCGCCGTAATCCCGAGGGAGGACGTCATGCCGGTCATGCTCATCGTGCTGGTCTTGCAGGCGCTTGAAGGTCTGAGCCCGCTTACCGTGCCGCAATTCGCCCGTGCCCACGGCGGCGTCGATGGCGCGGATGCCGTGGCGGTCATCGATCGCACCCAGGTGCCATAGCCATAGGCATAGCCATAGGCGAGCAAGGGCAGGGGCGAGCACAGGCGCGCCGGTGTTCACGTCCTCTCCGCATTCATCCATGACGAACGGAGAGACCATGAATCGTAGTGACGTGACCGACCTGATTATCGAAGCCAAGGTGCTGCGTGGCATTCGATGGGCCGATGTAGCCGAACGTGTCGGCAAGAGCAAGGAATGGACGACCGCGGCCTGCCTGGGCCAGATGGCCTTCGATGAAGCCGGTGCGCGCGCCGTGATGGAGATCTTCGGGCTTCCCGCCGAGGCCGAACCGTGGCTGCGTGCCGTGCCCTACAAGGGCTCGCTACCCACGCAGGTGCCCACGGACCCGCTGATCTATCGCTTCTACGAACTGATCAGCGTCTACGGCACGACCTTCAAGGCATTGATTCACGAGGAATTCGGCGACGGGATCATGAGTGCCATCGACTTCCGCATGGACCTGCAGCGCGAACCCGATCCCAACGGCGATCGCGTTCGCATCGAGATGTCCGGCAAGTTCCTGCCGTACAAGACCTACTGACGGCGGAGGAAGGGGCTACAGGCGCCAGATGGGCGTTCGCGGCGGCCGGTTGCATCCGGCCCGCCGCCATTCCCATACTCAGCCGAAGAACTCCTGGTAGTAGCGCGTGCACGTGCCGGTTTGCCGGAACGTGTACGGCAGCTCGGCCATGGCGGCCGCGTCGAGCGAGCCGAAGGGGATGTCGAGGTCGGCCTCCGGTTGCTTGGCCTCGTCGTTGGTGCGGGAGATCTGTTGCGGATTCACGGTAACGCTCACTCATTCAGGGCGGGCCGCCTGGGCACCGCGTGTCAAGGAACCGGACGGGATTGCCGTCACGCAGTGCATCCTACCCAAGCCTGGCGGAGGAATCAGCGGCATCCGCCCGAAAAGACTGTTCCAGTTCCACCATCAATCGCGGATATGCACCGCACATCAAGCGCTTTCATCACAACAACGGCCCTGCATATGTTGTGGGTTTGTCGTGTCGCAAAGACAGCGTGAACAAAGCGCCGCCGGGCTGTTCGGCCAGGACTATAGTGGCTGTGGAGCCGCGCCCGGCGCGGTTTGCAACCCATCTTTCCTGCCAGCCTGGGGGAGCCCGTCATGAGTCTTCCGCCATGTTTTGCCAACCGCCGCGAGGCGGGCCAGTACCTCGGTCGTCATCTGGCCGCGCTTGGCTATTCCCGGTCACATGATGGCGATCCGGCACTTGTGCTGGCCTTGCCACGCGGTGGCGTTCCCGTTGCCTACGAAGTCGCACGCATGCTCGACGCGACACTTGATGTGCTGCTCGTGCGCAAGATTGGCGCGCCCGGCTATCCGGAACTGGCGCTTGGTGCCGTGGTCGAGGGCGATGCCGGTGGCAGCGGGCCGCATACGGTCGTCAACGACGACCCGTGGGCACGCCGCGCGCTGGAGTCTGGCGCGTTCGATGCGGAACGCGGCCGTCAGCTTGGCGAGATCTGCCGTCGACAGCAGCGGTATCGCCAGGGGCACCCCGTTACCGCGATGGCGGGCCGGCGCGTGATCGTTGTCGATGATGGCGTGGCTACCGGCGCGACGATGCGTGCGGCGCTCGATGCCGTGCGCATGGCGGGTGCCGCGGAGGTCGTGGCGGCGGTGCCGGTGGGATCCGTGGATGGCCTCGACACGCTCCGCGCCGTGGCGGATCGCGTGGTCTGCCTGAATATCCCCGAAAACTTTGGCGCGGTCGGCGCGTTCTATCTCGATTTCACGCAGACCTCGGATGACGAGGCGCTGTCGCTGCTGCGCGAGGCCGCTGCCGTCGCACCGCCCCTGGCCACGCATGGTGCCTGGTCGCGCAATGGTGGTGTGTCAGGAGGTGGTGAGTCAGGACACCTCAGCAACGGGCCGGCTGCCCACTGACACCAGGGTCTCAGACTTTATTGAGGCGGGCTTTGAGGTGCGGCACCAGCCCGCCCGCGTGCAACAGCGCGCGCAGGAAATCGGGCACCGGTTCGCAGGATACGCGCCGGCCATCGCAGAGCCTGATCTCGGCCGCATCGAGGAAGAACGTGGCTCGCGCTCCGTCGGCCAATGCGGCCGTATCCGCGCACACCAGCACCGGCAGCCCAATGTTGATCGCGTTGCGATAAAACAGCCCGGCGAACGACGACGCCAGCACGGCCGCCACGCCAAGATGCTTCAATGCCTGGGCTGCCTGCTCACGCGAAGACCCCATGCCGAAGTTGCTGCCCGCCACGATGACGTCGCCGGGTTTGACCGCGCCCGGAAACTCCGGCCGCAGGTTTTCCAGGCAGTGGCTTGCCAGCACATCGAGCCCGTCCTTCATGAATCGGCCCGGCGCCATCGCGTCGGTATCGACGTTTTCGCCGAAGCGCCAGATGCGGCCAGAGGGCGGGGGGTGGAAATCCGGAGCCGGGGTCATGCCAGTAACGTGCGTGGGTCAGTGATGCAGCCGGTGGCGGCGCTGGCAGCCACGGTCATGGGCGATGCCAGCCATACGGCGCTACCTGCATCGCCCATGCGGCCGGGGAAGTTGCGCGCGGTCGAGGCGATGGCGCGGCTGCCGGCCGGAAAGCGTGTGGCGCCGTAGCCGGCGCACGCATTGCACGCGTTCGGCAGCAGCTCCGCGCCGGCATCCATCAGCACGCCGAGCGTCCCTTCGGTGGCCGCTTGTTGCTGGTCGCGCAGCGAGGCCGGCGCGACCTTCAACGACACGCCCGGTGCCACCTTGCGCCCGCGCAGCACGCGCGCGGCCATGCGCAGGTCTTCGAGCTTGGCGCCGGTGCAGGCGCCCAGATAGGCGATCTCGATCGGCGCGCCGGCGGCCTGGTCGACCGGGCCGCTGTTGGCCGGCGAATGCGGCGCGGCTACCTGCGGTACCAGCGTGCCGGCATCGAAGCGATGTGTGGCCAGTACCGGTGCGTCGGCATCGCTGCGCCACTGGCGCGGTTCGATCGCGGCGAGCGTGGCGGCATCGACGCCGGCATCGGCAAGCCATGCCATCGTCGTGGCATCCGGCGCGATCAGCGCCGTTTGCGCGCCGAGTTCGGTGCTCATGTTCGTGAGCGTCATGCGCTCCTGCATCGACAGCGTCTTTACCGTGCTCCCGGTGTATTCGATCACTTCGTAGCGGCCACCCGCCATACCCAGCGTGGCGCACAGGAACAGCATGATGTCCTTGGCGCAAACGCCGTCCGACAGCGTCCCCTGCCACTCGACCCGGATCGTGTTCGGCACACGCAGCCAGATCTCCCCCGTGGCCAGCACACCGGCCATTTCCGTGGCGCCGATACCGAACATGTACGCGCCAAAAGCGCCGCCCGTGGGGCTGTGGCTGTCGCCGCCGACGATGAAGCGTCCGGGCAGGATATGGCCGCGCTCGGGCAGCACCACGTGGCAGATGCCTTCGTTGTCGATGAAGTTCTGAATGCCCGCTTCACGCACCCAGTCGCGCGTGAAGCGCAGAATCGATTCGGCTTCGGGGTCGGCCGCAGGCACGTAGTGGTCGGTGACCACCACGAAGCGGGACGGATCCCAGACCTTTGCGCCGAGTTCGCGCAGCAGCGGCGCCACGCGGCGCGGTCCGCTCGAGTCGTGCGACATGGCCAGGTCGACCTTGCACATCACCACCGATCCCGGCGTGACATGCGACACACCTGCCGCACGAGCGACCAGTTTCTGGGCGAGTGTGGCGGGCAGTTGGCTGGGGTCGACCGCGGTCTTGCCGTGCGGCAGGGTCATTCGGGCTTGGCTCCTGAATACTTCACCACCGTGGCCCAGCGCTTGACGTCCTGCTTCACGAAATTCGCGAACGCCTCCGGCGGCATGGCACTGGGCTGCGCGCCATCGGTTTCCAGGCGCTTGCGCACTGCGGGCTGCTCGAGCCCGTGGCGTGCGGCCTGATACAGTGCCTGTGTGATCTCCGGCGGCAGATTGGCCGGGCCGAACAGGCCGAACCACGCGCTGGACTCGAAACCCTTCACGGTGGCGCCAATCGGCTGCGCACCCGGAAACTGCGGCAGCGGCGTCGGGCTGGTCACGCCGAGCACCTTGAGCTTGCCGGCCTTGACGTGCTGCGCCACGTTGATCGTGCTGGCGAACATCAGGTCAACCTGCCCCGCGAGCAGATCCGTGATGGCGGGCGTGGTGCCCTTGTACGGGATGTTGACGATATACGTGCCCGTCATCATCTTGAACATGTCACCGGCCAGATGCACCGACGATCCCACCGCGCCGATGCCGAAGTTCAGCTTGCCCGGCTCGGACTTGGCCAGACGGATCAGTTCGGGGATGTTGTTGGCGGGCAGGTTGGGCCGTGCCACCAGCACGCTGGGCACGGTGGCCACGAGCGTGATCGGCGTGAAGTCCTGGATCGGATCGAACGGCAGCTTCTTGTACAGCGTCGCGTTGATCGTATGGCTGGTGAAGCTCATCAGCAGCGTAGTGCCGTCGGCCGGGCTCTTGGCCACCATGTCGGCAGCGATATTGCCGCCTGCGCCGGGGCGGTTCTCGACCACCACGGGCTGGTCCAGCGTCTGCGACATTTCTTGGGCGATCGTGCGTGCCAGCGTGTCGGTGGTACCGCCCGCGGGCGCGCCTACGAGGATGCGGATAGGCTTGCCGCCAGCGATCGCAGCTTGCGCGGCCTGTGCGGAAGGCGCGATGCACCACGCGGCCAGCGCGAGCAGCGCTGCACAGGATGCGCGCCGCTGGCTGCTGGCGGATTGCAGGGCAGACTTGCAGGCAGGCTGATGCTCGCCCGGGCGAACGACTGGCATGACGAAAGCTCCTCGGTTGTGATGTGGAGTGCGCAGTATCGCCCGATTCTGATTCGTCGCGAGGCCGGTACGAGGAGTGGGTTCCGGCCTCGCCCGCAGGTCAGTCGCGCAGGCCCGTGCGGGTTTCGTTCTCCACCCACACGTTGGCGCTGTCCCCGCCGCCCATTGGCGACAGTTCCATGCGGTACTCGTAGCGGTCGGGTCGATACTGGCCCATCAGCAGTTGCACCGGACGCCCGTTCTTGTCGAGCACCACGCGGCGCACGGCCAGCAGCGCGCCGCCAACGGGCACGTCGAGCAGCGGGGCCACGACCACGTCGGCCAGGCGGGCCGTCAGCACTTGCGACGCGCGGCCCAGCTCCACACCGGCGGCTTCCAGCAGGCGCAGCATCGGCGTGTTTTCCAGATCCTTGCGGGTCAGTGAGCGGCCCAGGTCGATCGGCAGGTAGACCGTGATGTGGGACAGAGGGCGGTTGCGGTAGTGACGCACGCGCACGATCTTGACCACGGGATCGCCCACCTGGATCTGCAGCGCTTCCGCGACTTCAGGGGTGGCGTGCACCTCGTCGATCGAGATGACCTTGACCGCGGTCTTCTCGCCCATGTCGATGATGGCGCCGAGCAGGCTCGTGGCGCGTTCCTCGGTGACCTGCGGCCTGACTGGATGCGGGTTCACGAACGTCCCGAGTCCGCGATGGCGGCGGACCAGGCCTTCCTGAACCAGGCGGTCGAACACGCGCCGCATCGTCACGCGCGAAGCGTGAAATTGCTTGGCAAGGTCGATTTCGCCTGGCAGCGGGCCCTGGCCGAAGCGGCCTTCCACGATCTGCTGGCGGAGCACCACGTAAATCTGGTGATACAGGGGAACGACGGCTTCACTCATGGTTTCCCTTGCGTAAGCGCTGACAAGTCCTAGACGCGTGTAATGTACTTTAAATCAGACATGGCGGCCAGCATCAAACGCACTCGCGGCGTGCGAAGCACAATCCGCGACCATATGTGTTGCGAGACGGCATCGAACGTCCGCCAGCCGCAAGAAAAGACGGTGTGCAGCGGCGATTCCTGCGCACCGGGGCGTAGTCATATGTCCGCGCGGCCCGGTTTCACGCGCTTGCAGCATGACGAAGCCGACACTGACTAGTCAGGCTTGCCGGCACCTTGGGGGGGGATGGTTGGGGGGCGGTGGCATCGCTGTTTCACCGCCGTTACGCGGGTTGCCGTCTTCAGCGTGTCGCTCGTACGGTCATAACACATTGAATTTCTGGCATTTTTTTCGGACGTGCCGGGCCGGTTCGCCTGACGGCCAAAATCGGTGTCACACCGCTGTGACATGTCTACTCCCATGCACAGGTTCCTGGTGAATGTGCGGCGCACAACAAACGGAAAAAGTTCCCAGGGAATTCCGCGCCAGCCTTTGTATTTCAACGGGATGCGCCGCGCGCCATGCGTGCTGGCACTGAATATGCGCAGGGGAAGGCTGGTCCAGCAACCGTGCGGGACCTGAACCTCCAGCCGGCGTTCTGGCTGTATGAGCGGTGGCCGGAGGCTGAGCCGCAATGTGAAATTCTCCTGGGAGCAACGTATGAACAAGACATTACTTGCGTCGGCGATTGCGCTGGCTTTTGGCATAGGTGGCCAGGCGCTGGCAAACCCGACGAACAACAACGAAAAGACCGGCACCACCAATACCCAGAATGCGACGGCAACATCCACGCAGAGCGGTGCTGGTGCATCTGCGAATGAAAATTCGACGGCTCTCCAGGCTAATGGAAACTCTTCCTCGTCGACCACCAACAAGACGAAGAACACCACCAACACCAACACCAACTCCAAGAATCACACCGATCAGGACATGCACGGCTATGGCAATGCCGCTGCGGCCAATGGCAGTACGGCTACCGCCAACTTCACCAACTCGTTCAACTCCAGCAAGGCGCTGGCCATCAGCAAGCTTGAAGGCTATGTGACCGGCAACTACATCCACAACATCGGTAACGTTGCCACCAACAATGGCACCGCCAATGGTGGCGCGGGTGGCAAGGGTGGCGCCGGTTATGGCGGCGACGGCAAGGGCGGCTCGGGTGGTTCGGGTGGCGCTAGCGGCGCTGGTGGCGGCGGCGGCAGCGGCGGCTCGGCAATCAATGGCAGCGCCAAGGCGGGTTATGCCTCCAATGGCAGCGCAACCGCTGGCGATGGCGCGGCAGGCGGCAAGGCCGTTGGCTGGGCTGGCGATGGCGGCAACGCCAAGAGCAACGGTGGCGGCGCGCTCACGGCGAGCCTTGGCGTAGGCGGCTTCGGCGGCTCGGGCAAGGGCAGTGGCGGAGCCGCAGGTGCCGGCGCCCTGGGCGGCTTCGGTGGCGACGGCGGCAATGCCAAGGGTAGCGGTGGCGGTGCTCTGGGCGCCAGCGGTGGCCTGGGCGGCGACAGCGCTGCTGGGTCCGCGCTCGGCAAGGTCCATGGCAATGCCGGCAACAGCTCGGCTACTTCCGGAGCGGGTGGCAATGGCACCGGTGGTACTGCTTCGGGCACTGGTGGCGCGGGTAGCGGCACGGGCGGTGCAGGTGGTGCAGGCGGTGCGGCTACGGCAGCTGCCGCAGGCGGCGCAGGCACTGGTTCTGGCGGTGCTGGCGGCGCCAACACCTCGACTGCCGGCGCGGCAACTGGTGGCGCCGCGACTTCGACCGGCGGCGCCGGTGGTGCGCAGAACAGTGTTGCCGGCAACGGTGGCGCTGGCGGTGCAGCCACTAACGGCAGCGCAAGCAGCATGGCGTCGAATGGCAGCGCAACGGCAGGCAATGGCGCGGTTGGCGCTTCGTCTGGCGCTGGCGGTGCTGGTGGCGTGGGCATGGGCGGCACGGGTGGTACCGGCAACGGTGCGGTTGGCGGCGCTGGCGGCAACGGCGGCACCAACTATGTCGATGCAGGCACCTTCAACATGTCGAACATGATGTCCAGCGTCGGCCAGTCCGCAGCCGGCATCATGATGGCCAACCAGAACAGCGGCATGTCGTCGCTGGTGCAACAAAGCGTCAACGTCCAGGCGAACCTGGCAGTCGGCAAGTAAGTCCTTCGAGCGTCTGTACCGTTCCGCACGGAACGGTACAGCACCCGCAGGGTTGAATCGGATGGGGCAGTGCGTGCCGACGGCATTGTTTGTCGACCGCTCTGCCGCATCAGACGCCTGTAGGTCCGAAATCGCTTCCGACGCTGGCGGCCCGGATGGGGGGCCGTGCCTCGGGGCATGAGGAGACGCACCATGCGATTGCATCGCCGAGCTGTCCTGGCAATGTCGACAGCCATCCTGGCCTGGCCGTTTGCGCAGGCTATTGCGGGGCCCCCCGTCGCCGAGGCATCCGCCACGGCCGTCGCGGTGGCAAGCAGTGATACAGGCGCAGCCACTGTTGTGGCGGGCGCGGCGGCAAGCGTGACGGCGGTAACGCCGGATGCTGCCCCCAAGTTGAATATTTTCGGCACGACAGCCAATGCGGTCGCGAGCAGCAAGCTCGATGACGTGCGCGGTGGCGCTGAACTGGTCGTCAACGACATGCGCCTGAACGGCACCGTGGGCGGCAACGCTGCCATCAACACGCTGTCGGGCAGCAACTATGTCTCGGACGGTTCGTTCGCCAATGCCGCGGGTTTGCCGACCGTGATCCAGAATTCGGGCAACAACGTACTGATCCAGAACGCGACCATCCTCAACGTCCAGTTCAAATGATCATGCGCAGCCTGCTGTTGGCAGCCGCCACGCTGGCGGTGGCGCTGGGTGGCATCGCCGAAGCCCGCGCCGATACCATTCGCATTCCGGGCGATCAGGGCAACTCTTACACAGTGCCCGTGACCAGCCTGCGCGAAGCGCGCTTCCGCACGACCATCCGACAGCAATACGACTTCAGCTGCGGCTCGGCCGCCGTGGCCACGCTACTGACCTTTCAGTACGGATTCCCCGTCAATGAAGAGACGGTCTTCGCCAACATGTATGTCAACGGCGATCAGGCCAAGATCCGCTCGGAAGGATTCTCCCTGCTTGACATGAAGCGGTTCCTCGAGTCGCGCGGGTTCCTGGCCGACGGCTACGAGTTGCCGCTATCGAAGCTCGAGGAAGCGCAGATTCCGGCGATCGTGCTGATCGTCGAGAACGGTTATCACCACTTCGTCGTGATCAAGGGGATCAAGGGCGACCGCGTGCTGATCGGTGACCCCGCGCGCGGCACCCGCTCCATCGAGCGCGATCACTTCGAAAAGATCTGGGACAGCCAGTTGCTGTTCGTTATCCACAATCGCACGGACCGCGCGCGATTCAACCTGGCAGCCGACTGGCGCGTGGCGCCGTCGGGCCCTTACTGGATGGGAGTTCCGCGAGACAGTCTGTTCTTCACCGTCATGCCAAAGCATGGCCCCGCCGATTTCTGAGCTGAGGAACATCATGGTCCAGACAACCATTTCACCCGCACCAAGATGCACGGCCAGGTCGACAACCGCGGCCGTGCTGCTTGGCGCGGGGCTGGCCTGCGCGGGCAATGCCCACGCCGGTGTCGAGACCTTGGCACCCGAGTCAGCCGATACCGCGGGCGTGGCGACTCCAGTCGCCATCGACCTGCCTGCAATGCCGACGCCGACACAGCTGTCGGCGCTATCCGAAGATCCAATCACTGCGGCGGCGCGTGCCGCAGACCCCATCGTTGCGGACAACGTCGCGGAGAACGTGTCCGGGAAAGCTGTCGAGTCGATCGCCGAAGCGCCTGCGCGGGGAGTAGAACCGGTGGACAAGGCGTCCGTTGCGCGGCATCACCCCATCGGGGACACGCTCGTGGCTGCCATGACAATGGCCACGCGGGAGCCCGCTGCGCAGGTGGCCGAAGCACGCGACGGCATGGCCAGGTGGAAGCCGGTCGCGCAGGCGCGGCTTGAAGAATCGCGTGGCGGTTTCGATGTCGCCGGTTTGCAGGTTGGCTTCGGTATTGACCGCGCCGTCTTCGTCAATGGCGCGCTGGCCGTGGCCACGAGCATCACGATTCCCAACATCAGCAGCATCACCTCGGCACAGGCCGCGCAACTCGCACAGGCCCTGGCGCCGGTGACTGTTGCCGTGACCGGCGCCAACAGCATAGCGAGCGCGGCGATTGCTGCCGCGCAGGCTGCAACGGGTCAGGCCGGTCAGGCGGGACAATCCGCGACCACGGCAGCGAATGGCGCGGCAGCCAGCGCGCAAGGCGCTGCCGGTGTCGCGGCGTCCACTTCGACTGCAGCAGCAAGCGGCGGGATCGCCCAGGCAACGGGCGCCGCCGGCGTAGCGCAACAACAGGCCGCGACCGCCGTCGCGGCGGCGGGCACGGTCGTCACCAACGGCCTGCTCACGGTGATACAGAACGGCGCGGCCAACACCGCGAACGTAGGTTCGGTAGCGAACATGCCGGCCACGGTTATCCAGAATACCCTCAACAACCAGAATATCCAGAGCCTGATGACGATCAACGCCAGCGTGAACACGCTGGCGGCATTCCGCGCGCAAATGGCAAACACCGCGCTGAACAGCGTCATTCCAACAATGGCCGGCATGAAGTAACAGCAATAAGGCAGTCGCAGGAAACTTTGGTCGTGGAAAGGAAGACATCGACGAACTGGTAGCGGGCCTTAGCGTTTTTGCCCGCCGTCCTCGGGGGAGGTAGACGTCATGAAGAAGCGCTCGCTGCAGGGCATTGGTCTTGCCAGTTGCTCTACGATGTGCCTGCTTGGCGGCATGGCTCATGCGCAGACTCCGCCCGACGATGGGCCGCCGGCGGCCGCCAAGCTCGAAACGCTGCAGAAGGAACTGACCGAACAGGCGAAGCAGCTGGAGGCGATGAAACGGGCGCTGGCCGAACAGGAGGCCACGATCCGCGAACTGCGCAGCACGGTGGATAGCGAATCGCTGGCGCGCAAACGTGGTGGCCAGGCCGGGGTAGGCACCGGCGTGACGCCGAGCAACATGGCGACCAATGCCGCCGCGGCCGCCGCGGGCGCCAGCGCCACACAGATCAACAGCACGGCCCAGCAAGGCGTACAGGCCCAACAGGCGCCATCCGACGCGCCGCCGCAGGCCGTGGCGCCACAGAACGTGCAGCAGGGCCAGGCCGCGCAGGGCGACCAGCAAGGCGAGTCCGCCGCGGGTCCCGAACAACCGGTGGGCAGGCCGCCGGAGCGCGATACGCGTCCACCAGAGATCGCGCCAATCTTCGACCAGCCTGGCGTACTCACGCCCCAGGGCAAGATCGTGATCGAACCGAGCTTCCAGTACGGCTACTCGTCGAGTGACCGCGCGGTACTGGTCGGCTACACGGTGATTCCCGCGCTGCTGATCGGCCTGATCGACGTGCGCGAGATCAAGACGTCGACGTACATCACGTCCATGGCCTTCCGCTACGGCATTACCAAGCGTCTCGAGATCGAAGCCAAGGTGCCGTACGTGCATTCGAGCAGCGATACCGTCAGCCGCGAAATCTTCACCGGCACCGCCGTCGACAACGCCTTCAATGCGAGCGGCAGCGGCCTGGGCGACGTTGAGGCGACGTTGCGCTACCAGCTCAACTACGGCAACGAGAAGATGCCGTACTTCATCGGCTGGCTGCGCTACAAGTCGAACACCGGCAAGGATCCGTTCGAGGTGGTGACCGATTGCGTGACCCGTTGTGTCAGCAACACTACCGGCACCGGGTTGCCGCTGGGCATGCCGACCGGCACCGGCTTCCAGGCAATCCAGCCGGGCGTCACGTGGCTGTTGCCGACCGATCCGGCGGTGTTCTTTGGTACCTTCAGCTACCTGCACAACTTCGCGCGTGACAACATCTATCGCACCGTGCTGAACGGCCAGCAGGAATTCCTCGGCAAGATCGCACCGGGAGACATCTTCGAGTTCAACTTTGGCATGGGCCTGTCGCTCAACGAGCACGCGTCGTTCAGTATCGGCTACGACCAGAGCATCATCTGGCCGACCAAGCAGAACGGGCAGACCGTCCCAGGCTCCGTGCGCATCACGCAGGGCACGCTGCTCGTGGGCTACTCCTATCGCTTCAACAACCGGTACACACTGAACCTTTCGGTGGGCGCGGGCCTGACGCGAGACACACCGGATCTGACGGTGACGGTGCGTCTACCGATCACATTCTGATGGCGTTCGCACAGGCGAAGTGACGCGCGAAATTCTCCGTTTGGCACCCCACTTCCCGTCATCCATTCGGTACCTTGCGCAGGCTTCGTGGAGAGAGTAGAACAGCTACTAACCCGTCCCGAAGACGGATCATCAGAGTACGGGGCGGCCTGACAGAGGAGGCTAGTCATGCGCAAACGGATCTTCTGGTTGTTGCCCGACCTGGCGAGCGCGCGCCGTACCATGGACGACCTGCTGCTGGCTCGCATCGAGAATAGCCACATCCATTTCGTGGGACGCGATGGCGCCGACATGACGGGTCTGCACGAGGCAAACCTGTTCCAGACTTCGGACATCGTTCACGCTGCGGAAATGGGTCTGATGGTTGGCGGTGGTGTCGGTATCGTGGCCGGTGTGGTGGTGGCGATGTTCCCGATCGTCAGCGACTCTCCGCAATGGGGCCTGGTCGGCGTGCTCGCCGTGCTGGGCGCCGTGTTTGGCGCGTGGGCCGCGAGCATGATCGGCAGCTCGGCGCCGAACAGTCGACTACGGTCGTTCGAGAAGGACATCGAGGCAGGCAAACTGCTGCTGATGGTGGATGTGCCGCGCGGCCGTGTTGAAGAAGTCGAGGCGCTGCTGCAGAAGGCGCACCCCGAAGCGTCCTTCGCCGGCCTGGATCCTGCTGTACCGGCCTTCCCCTGATCGAAGCAGGGCCAGGCCTCTCCCTTCGCGCGCCCGTCGTGGCGCGCCCCGGCGTGTGTCCCATCACGCGCCATGCTGCGGCCACACCTGAAACCGGTACCGGAGTCTTCAGGTTTCCGGTGTGATGCCGCAGCAACACTTCACCGCACTTTCTGCGCCAAATTCCGCCCTATCCGCCGCTTTGTTTGCTCATTGCCACCCATTGGGTTACCGTCCCCATGCCGCCGCAGTTGCGCGGCGCGCTTAAAAATCAAACACACCAGCGCTACTGGAGGGGTCAACAATGAACGCAAGGCAGTTCGCGTGCGGCATATTTGCCGCCACGCTCGGGTTTGTCGCGCCCATCGCGGCACACGCGGAACCTGGCATCACCAAGAACACCATCCGCATCGGCCAGTCGGCCGGCGTCACCGGCCCGGTGGCGGGCTCGGTCAAGGAGCAGATCGCCGGTGCCCAGGTCTATCTCAATGCGGTCAATGCCAGCGGCGGCGTTGCGGGCCGGCGCATCGAACTGCTGACCTATGACGACGGCTTCGATGCCAAACGCACGCCCGGCAATGTGCGCAAGCTGATTGCCGACGACAAGGTCTTCGCGCTGTTCATGGTGCGTGGCACGCCGCAGAACGAGAGCATCCTGCCGATCATCGGCGCGGAGAAGGTGCCGCTGGTGGCGCCGCTGACCGGGGCCATCACGCTGCATCGACCGGTCAATCGCTACGTGTTCAACGTGCGCGCGAAATACCAGGATGAAGTGGCCAGGGCGATCAATCATCTGGCCACATCCGGCATGAACCGGATCGCGATCTTCTACGCCAACGACGGATTCGGGCAGGACGTCTTCGAGGGGTTCAACACGGCCTTGCAGGCACGTGGCGTGCAGCCAGCTGGCGCGGCGTCGTTCAATCGCCCGATGGGGGATATCAGCCAGGGTGTGGCCAGCGTAAACAAGGCCGATCCGCAGGCCGTGATGGTGATCGGTTCGGGCTCGGAGGCTGCCCGAATCATCCACGAGATGAAGAAGGCCGGTAGCCAGGCGCAGTTCGTCACGCTGTCCAACAACGCAGCCGATTCGTTCATCAAGGAACTGGGCGACGATGCCCGGGGCTTGATCATCACGCAGGTGGTGCCGGGCATGAACTCGAGCCAGATGAGCGTTGCCAGCGAATATCGCGGCCTGGCCAAGGCGCAGAAGGTGGAGCCGAGCAATGCGGGCATGGAGGGCTTCATGTCGGCAAAGGTGCTGGTCGAGGGGTTGCGCCGCGCGGGACCTGAGCCCACACGCGAGAAGCTCGTGGCGGCGCTTGAAGGCCTGCGCGACTACGATCTCGGCGGCATCCTGATCAGCTATAGTCCGACGCGCCACACTGGTTCCTCGTTCGTGGAAATGTCGATCGTCTCGTCGACCGGCAAGCTGATTCGCTGAAGACCGGGGGGCTGCGGTATATTTCCCCGCATGGAAAATGCATCCACAGCCCATCCCTTCTCGCTCACCGGCCGCGTGGCACTGGTCACGGGCGGTGCGCAGGGCCTTGGCCAGGCGATTGCCGCCGGCCTGGCCGCCGCTGGCGCGCACGTCCTGATCTGCGCGCGCAACGCCGCGCGCGTGGACGAAGCCGTCGCGCAACTGCGGGCCAACGGCCTAGGCGCCGAGGCGCTCGTTCTCGACATCACCGATGAAGCCGCCGTGGCCGCGGCGTTCGACGACATCGTCGCCTGTCACGGGCGGCTCGACATCCTCGTCAATAATGCCGGCGCGCGTAATCGCAATTCGATGGCCCACCTCGATGCGGCCGACCTGCGGCAGATGCTGGAGACCAACCTCGTCGCGCCCTATGCGTTGTGCCGTCATGCGGCGCAATGGATGCAGCGTGGCGGGTATGGACGGATCGTCAATGTCACGTCGATCGCTGGCCAGGTGGCGCGCGCCAATGACGTGCTCTATCCCGCCACCAAGGGCGGACTCGATGCGCTGACGCGTGCGATGGCCGCTGATCTGGGCCGCCAGGGCATTACCGTCAACGCCATTGCGCCGGGATACTTCGCTACCGAGCCAAATCAGACGATGGTGGCCGACAAGACCGTGGCAGAGTGGCTGCGCAACCGGACCTCACTGGGCCGCTGGGGCCAACCGGAAGAGGTGGCGGGCGCGGTGGTGTTCCTGGCTTCGCCGGCGGCATCGTACGTGACAGGGCAGGTGCTGGCCGTCGATGGCGGCTACCTCGGCCACTTCTGAGCCCAATCCTCCAGGTCTAGCTCTAGCGCCTGCCGCTCCGGTAATGCGCGCGCAGGCAATCCAGCATCGCGGTTGCCGCCGCCGAATCGCCCCGATCCTTGAGCCGTACCACGCAGATGTCGCGCACCAGCGTGGGCATTTGCATGGGCCGGATGGCCAGCCCTTCGCGCCGGAACTGGAATAGCGCCAGCGCTGGCACGACCGACACGCCCAGACCCGCCTCGACGAGCGCCGCCACGGTAGCCAGGTGCTCGACTTCCATGACCCCGTTCAGCTTGAGTGGATGCAGTGCTGCATCGAGGTGCTGCCTTACGCTGCTGGTGCGCGACAGCTGGATAAATGGCAGTCCGGCCAGGGCTTGTGGCGTAACGCGCCGCTTCCCGGCCAGCGGGTGATCGGCCGGGCAGACCAGATGGAAACTATCGCGCACCAGCGCTTCGACGCGCAGGTCGGCGTCCTGGGCCGGCGCGGGCGCCAGCGCGAAGTCGGCCTGTCCACGTCGCACAAACTCGATGCAGCCGTCGGCGAGCTGGTCGTGCAGTTCGAGCGCGATACCGGGATATTGCTGGTGGAAGCTGGCCAGCAACGGCGGCAGGTCGCCGCCCGCGAGCGACGGTAGCGCAGCGATCGCCACGCGACCCTTGCGGCGCTCGGCATGGTCGCGCAGATCATCGAAGGCCGCTTCGAAATCGCCCAGCAGCCGACGCGCCATCTCCTCGAATCGGCGCCCGTCGGTGCTCAGGTCCACATGTCGTGTGGTGCGTTCGAAAAGCCGGCAGCCCGCCTGTTCCTCGAGCGTCTGGATCAACGCGCTGAATGCCGATTGGGACAGGTGGCACGCCTGCGCCGCGCGCGTGAAATTGCGATGGGTGGCCAGCGCAACGAAAGCGCGCAGGTGCTTGACCGACAGGTTCGACAGCATGGTTCGGGTAGTGGAGATTTATCGGCATTATCGATAGATTAATCCAAATCATCCGTTTGTTAGTGAGAGCCTGCGAGACCTAGAATGGGTTCGCCGTCCTTTTCTTCGAGTTTCGGAAACGCCATGACTGTCCCCTTGCTGATCGGCTCCGGCGCCGGATTTTCCGGTGACCGCACCGACGCCGCCCTGCCAGTGGTGCGCACGCTGATTGCCGCGGGCGGACCTGCCGCGCTGATCTTCGAAACGCTGGCCGAACGCACGTTGGCACTTGCGCAACTGGCACGTCGCGACGATCCCGAGCATGGCTACGAACCTCTGCTGGACCAGCTCCTGACGCCGGTCCTCGGTTTGTGCCTGGTCAACGACATTCCGATCGTCGGCAACTTCGGCGCGGCCAATCCGCGTGCGGCGGCCCGCCGTATCGGCGAGCTGGCGGTGGAGTTGGGTCTGCCGGTGCCGCGTGTGGCCGTCGTGGAGGGTGATGACCTGTCGCACGACGAAGGTCGGGCGCTGCTGCGCGGTATCGTCGGCGACACTTTCCCGGAGGCGCGTTTCGTCTGCGCCAACGCCTACATCGGCGCGCAGGGCATTGCTGATGCGCTGCGCGACGGCGCGCAGGTGGTGGTGTGCGGCCGCGTGGCCGATCCCGCGCTGGCCGTGGGTCCGGCGATGGCGCACTTCGGCTGGGCCTGGGATGACTGGAATCGCCTGGCTGCTGCGACGATGGCCGGCCATCTGCTCGAATGCGGCGCGCAGGTCAGCGGCGGCTATTTTGCCGATCCGGGCATGAAGGACGTGCCCGATGTACACGCCGTCGGTTTTCCGATCGCACGGCTCGATGCCGATGGTGGCATCGAGATCTTCAAGGCGGCTGGCACCGGCGGCTGCGTGGACCTGCGCACCGTGAAGGAACAACTTCTGTACGAGGTGCACGACCCCTGCGCCTACCTGACCCCCGACGTGGTCGCCGATATCGGCGAGGTGACGGTCGCGCAGGTCGGTCCGGATCGCGTAGCTGTCCGCAATATCCGAGGCCATGCGCGTCCGGACACGCTCAAGGTCAACCTGTTCTACCAGGGCGGGTGGATTGCCGAGGGCGAGATCTCGTATGCAGGCCCCAATGCGGCGGCGCGTGCGCGACTGGCTGCCGACATCCTTGGCAAACGCATGAAGGGGCTCGGTTTCGACGTGCCAATCCGCTTCGACCTGATCGGCGTCCTGAGCGTGTTTGCCGATGACGCCGGCGAGATGCTGGCGCGGCCGCAGCCGCATGAGGCCGAGGCGCGCGATGTGCGCCTGCGCGCGGCGCTGGCGCACGAGGACAAGGCGGTGGCCCAGGCGCTGCTGCGCGAGGTCAATGCGCTCTACACATGCGGCCCCGCGGGCGGTGGTGGCGTGCGCACGGCATTGCGTGCGCGCCTTAACGCGATGTCGTGTCTGGCGCCACGCTCCGCCGTGGCGCCGCGCCATACCCTGTTGTCCTGACCGGAGCCTGCCATGACCGTAACCACAAAGCTCTACCGGTTTGCTCACGGCCGCACCGGCGACAAGGGCGACCGCTCCAACATCAGCGTGATTGCCTACGATGCCCGCGATTTCGATCACCTCGTCGCGCACGTGACCGAAGATGCGGTGCGCGCGTTGTTTGCGCATCGGCACCCCGGGGCCGTGAAACGCTATCTGGTGCCGTCGATCCACGCGATGAACTTCGTCATTGATGGCGCGCTCGATGGCGGCGTCAACGATGCGCTCAATCTCGATACACACGGCAAGGCGCTGGCGTTTCTGCTGCTGGACATGCCGATTCCCTTGCCGCCGCGGTTTGCCGGCGGCGCTTCATGATTGCCAAGCTGTTCCATCACAAAACAACTGGAGGAGACACAGATGTCCGCGTTTCGCAGGCCGCAGGCCCCCGCAGCCCTACTCGCTTTCGCTACGTTCACGTGCCTGGCCTTGCCGGCCGGCAGTGCGTGGGCCGAATTTCCCGACAAGCCGATCCGCTTTGTCGTGCCCTTCGCGGCCGGTAGCGCGACGGACCAGCTCGCGCGCGCCGTGGGCCAGGCCGTGACGCAGGAAGCGAAGGTGACCGTGGTGGTCGACAACAAGCCGGGCGCGAATGGCTTCATCGCCGCCGGCGACGTGGCGAAGGCCGCCCCCGATGGCTATACGGTGCTGATCACCACCAACACGACGCACGCAGCCAATGAGCATCTGTTCAAGAAGCTGCCGTACGACCCGGTCAAGGACTATGCGCCGCTGACGGCGCTGGGCCGTGGCGGCCAGATCATGGTGGTCAATCCGCAGGTACCGGCCAAGACCGTGGGCGAGTTCATCGCGCTGGCAAAGAAGGAGCCGGGCAAACTCAGCTTCGGCAGCGGCAGTTCTTCGTCGCGCATTGCCGGCGAGCTGTTCCAGCAGATGGCGCACGTGGAACTGCTGCATGTGCCGTACAAGAGCAACCCGCTGGCGATCACCGACTTGCTCGGCAACCAGATCCAGATGATGATCACCGACACGGCGACGGGGCTGCCGCAGGTGAAGAGCGGCAAGCTGCGCGCGCTGGGTGTCTCTGGCAAGGCGCGTTCGCCGCTGGCGCCTGATGTGCCGACGATCGACGAGGCTGGCGTGAAGGGCTACGAGATGAGCTACTGGTTCGCGGCCTATGCGCCGGCCGGCACGCCGCCCGCAGTGGTCGGCAAGCTGAACCAGATGCTGGTCAAGGCCGCCAGGAGCGAGACGGCCGCCACCTTCTACCAGTCGACCGGTACCGACGTGTTCACAAGTTCGCCGGCCGAACTGGCGAAGTTCCAGGCGCAGGAATCGGCGAAATGGGGCCGCATCATCAAGGCGGCAAACATCCAGCCCGAGTAAGTTCGCTTCACGCAGAAACGGGTACGCTTTGCGCTGGCAAGGCGTTCCCGTGACAACTTGCCCCGCCACGTGCCGTGATTTCGCCTAGAGTGTCTGGATCGGAACGACTGGAGCGTGTCATGAGCCAGACAGGCAAGGGGTTTCGGAGTGAGCGGCGCGGTTTCCTGATCGGGGTGGCGTCCGCGGCGTTGGGCACCGTGGCGTTGCCGGCGTCGGCACAGTCACTACGCGGCAAGCCGAGATCGAAGATCGGCGTCATCGGTGCCGGCCACATCGGCGGCACGATCGGGGGTATCTGGGTGGGTGTGGGGCATCCGGTGATGTTCTCGTCGCGCCATCCCGAAGAACTCAAGCCGTTGGTCGAGAAACTGGGATCGCTGGCACAGGCCGGGACCGTGGACCAGGCCCTCGCGTTTTCCAATGTCGTCCTCCTTGCCGTGCCTTACGGCGCGTTGCCCGAACTGGGCAGCCAGCATGACTGGAAGGGCAAGATCGTGCTCGACGCCACCAACGCTGTCGCGCCGCGCGATGGGGCGATCGTCGAGGAGGTCAAAGCCAATGGCATCGGGGTGACCACCGCCAAATACCTGCCAGGCGCGCGCGTCGTGCGTGTCTTCAATTTCACGAGCGCGGGGTCCTTCGCGCGTGAGAGCAATCGCAAGGGGCCGTTGATGGCGGTGCCGATGGCGGGGAACGATGCCGGCGCGCTGATCATTGCCGGCAGGCTGGTACGCGATGCGGGCTTTCAGCCCGTGGTGGTGGGAGGCCTGTCCAGCGCCGACCGCTTCGCGCCGGGAGGCAAGTTGTTCCACATGGAGGGCACGGAAGCGGAATTCCGTCGTGCCATGGCGCAAAATTCCGCGCCGTGATGCCTGAGCCCGTGATGCCTGCTGTGAGACCTGATGAGTGAGACCTTGTGGCGGGCTTGCTCAGCGGCGCCGCCACTCCATCGCCACCATCGACGGCGTGAACCCGAGTTGGCCGAAGAATGCGGCTTCCGACGAGCGCGCCGCGCGTAGAACCCAGGTGATATCCGGATCGTTGCCCATGACATGCCGCAGCAGTGCGCGGCCGACACCGCGGCGACGATGCTGTGGCGCTACGGCAACCATCGAGATATAGCCGTTCGCGATGTCGTCGCAGAGCGCGCGCGCGAAGCCGATGACCTCGCCGCCCTCCACCGCCACTGCGACGCGTTGCGAGTTGGCGATGAGCTGCGCGAACCGTTCGGGATTGCTGACCTGTTGTTCCCAACCATTGGCGGCAAGCAGACGCCGGGCTGCCTCGATATCTGCGGGCAACGGGTTGCGGATTTCCATTGACGATTCCTCCAGCCTGGTACTTGGGCACGCACGCCTTACTCCCACGAAAGTGGGGGTACGCCAGTGCCTTCCGCCACGGGCGCGCGTATGGTTCGCGCGTTTTGGCGACAGAGTGTAGCTAAGCGAACACGGCTGCGTCAAACAACTTTGTCCGTTAAGCCCCCGCGTTCGGTGCCGCACGAGGGCCTGCGCGGGGCCCTGTCGTGTCCCTTGGGCTAGCGGTATGATGCCTGCCATGAATGCCACGATCTTCTCCTCCGCCCACCCGGCAGATCAGCTTGCCGAGTTCAACGACGCAGATAGCGCGCTGGCGCGTATCCGCGAGATCTATGACAGCTCAGTGGCCGCCGTGCGCGCGCGATTTGACGCGTTTGCCCAGGGCAAGCCGCTGCCGTCGGCCGCGCACGCGTGCTATCCATACCTGGGCATCTCGGTCAATCTCGAGACGATGGTCACCGACAGCCGGCCTTCCTGGGGCACGGTGGCCTATCCCGGGGTCTATGGCACCACGGTGACGCGGCCGGACCTGCTGTGCGACTACTACCGCGACCAGATCGAGCGCCTGATGCGTTATCACCGCGTGCCGGTGGTGGTAGGGCTTTCGCGCCGACCGATCCCGCTGCCGTTCGTGATCGAAGCATCGACCACCGATATCAGCTACACGCAGGCGCGTGAACTCGAGGCGTCATTCGTGCTGCCGGAACTGAGCCGCATTGATGACTCGATCGCCAATGGCACGTATGAGCCCACTCCGGGCGAAGCCTGGCCGCTGTCGCTGTTTTCTGCGGAGCGTGTGGATCTGGCACTGCAGCGGCTTTATCACTACACGGGTACCGCGCCGCAGCATTTCCAGCGTTTCGTGCTGTTCACAAACTATCAACGTTACGTCGACGAGTTCGTGACACTGGGCCGTTCGCTGATGGCCGGTGACGGTGGCGATGGCTATGTGCGCTTTGTCGAGCCCGGCGACGTGATCCAGCAACTCGGCGAGCAGGAGCCGGATGACGCGACACGTCCACGCGCATTGCCGCAGATGCCGGCCTACCACCTCGTGCGCGAGGATGGGCTGGGTGTCACGCTGGTCAACATCGGCGTGGGGCCTTCCAACGCGAAGACGATGACGGACCACCTCGCCGTGCTGCGCCCACATTGCTGGCTGATGGTGGGCCACTGCGGCGGGCTGCGCCGCTCGCAGCAGCTTGGTGACTACGTGCTGGCGCATGCGTATGTGCGCGACGACCACGTGCTCGACCACGACCTGCCGCCCTGGGTGCCGGTGCCGCCGATCGCCGAGATCCAGGTGGCATTGCAGGAAGCAGTGGCGCGTGTGACGGGATTGTCCGGTACCGAGATGAAGACACGGATGCGCACAGGCACGGTGGTGTCAACCGACGATCGCAACTGGGAACTGAAATCGAAGTCGCTCTACGCGCGCTTCAACCAGTCACGCGCAATCGCCATCGACATGGAGAGCGCCGCAGTGGCCGCCAATGGCTTCCGACTGCGTGTGCCCTACGGCACGCTCCTGTGCGTATCGGACAAGCCGCTACACGGCGAACTCAAGCTGCGCGGCATGGCGAATGCGTTCTACCGTCAGCGTGTGAGCCAGCACATGACCATCGGGCTGGAGGCGATCCGCATACTGCGTGAGAACGGCGTCGAACAACTGCACTCGCGAAAGCTGCGCAGCTTCGACGAGCCTGCATTCAGATAAGACACCTAAGACACCTTCCTCCTTGTCTTCCTGAACGAAAAAAAGCGCGCGGTATCACCGCGCGCCTGGAATCGGAGTGAGCCGTCGCGAGCTCAGCCGTTTGACAAGGAGGAGAAAAATCGCCGCTTAGAAGCGATAGCCGACACCGGCGCTGAACAGCCACGGATTGAGCTGCACGTTCGATACCTTCTGGCCTGTTCCATTCGCGTAGACGTTGCTCGAGATCCAGATCTTCTTGACGTCGACGTTGAGGAACCAGTTCTTGGTTACCTTGTAGTCCATGCCGACCTGCAGGGCCGGGCCCACGCTCCAGCGGTCCAGGCCGAGCGTGTTGCCGGCGATGTCCGCGCCCCAGATTCGCGTCACGTTCACACCAGCGCCAACATAGGGACGGAAGGTGCCATTCGGAATGAAGTGGTACTGCAGCAGCAGGCTCGGTGGCAGGTGGCTGAACGTGCCGATCTTCGCGCCATCCAGACGGACATCCTGCTTTTGCGGGATCGTCAGCACCAGTTCAGCGGCAATGTTCGGCACGATGAAGTAGGTAACGTCCAGTTCCGGAATCCACTTGTTGTTGACGCTGATCCGATCAGATGCGCCCACACCGCCAACCGGGTCGGACTTGTTGTCCATGTTCAGGAACGTGCCGCGCAGGCGGATCATCCAGTTGCTCTGCTGTTCGTCGGCGGCCACGGCCGGTGCCGAGAGCGCGCCGATCGTGGCGGCGGTCAGCGCCATGCAGATGGAGGAAACAAGGGTCTTGCGGCGGGGAGAGAGGGTAGTGGTCATGGTCTGAAAGCACTGGACATTGAAAATGTGCGCCCAGTGTGTCCCTTGGTTCCCTTGCAGACCTTGACATAGCACAAGCAAGAATCACCCTGTTATTGAAAGGGGGATTGATCGTCGCCTGTGCGCGACAGATCGCTACAGCTTTGTGCAAACCGCGATCAAGCTTGTGCGGACAGGGCTTCTAACCACATGCGGAATGATTCGTGGCGCCCACGCGGCCTCCGCCGTACGCTGTGCGCACGTGGTTGTGCACCGCGCATGTCGTGGGCGTCCGAGAGGACGTCTTTCGCGGTGTGCCCTCTGGGGGGAGGGCACACCGGTTTTCTCGGATGCAGGGCATCCGCCAGTCATCAGGCCGCCCTGGCCTCCACGGCTTCCGACATGTCGCGGGTTTGCAGATGGCGATTGATACCGGAGACCACGGCCTTCAGTGACGCTGTGACGATACTGGGATCGACGCCCGCGCCGAAGCCCGTGATCGAGCCCGCGACGCGCACTTCCACATAGCAAGCCGCGTTGGCATCGGCGCCGGTGGTCATGGCGTGCTCGTGATAGTCCATCACACGCACCGCCACGCCCAGGCCGCGCGTGAACGCATCCACTGCCGCATCGATCGGACCATTGCCCGTGCCACGCATGCGCATCGGACGACCATCGCGCACGATATCGATCTCCACTTCCGCGGCGGCGTCGCTGGCCGATACCATGCGATGCGATACGTAGCGCAGTGGCGCCTCGACGTCGAGATACTCGCGGCGGAACAGTGCGTAGAGATCCGCGGCACTGGCCTCGAGCCCGGTTTCATCGGTCATGGCTTGCACCGCCCGACTGAACTCGATCTGCAGGCGGCGCGGCATGTAGATGCCGTGCATCTGTTCGAGCAGATAGGCCATGCCGCCCTTGCCGGACTGGCTGTTCACACGGATCACCGCGTCATAGCTGCGGCCGAGATCGGCCGGATCGATCGGCAGGTAAGGCACTTCCCAGATCGCGTCGTCCTTCTGCTGGGCGAATCCCTTGCGGATCGCGTCCTGATGGGAACCCGAGAATGCCGTGAAGACCAGATCGCCCACGTACGGATGACGCGGGTGCACAGGCAACTGATTGCAGTGCTCGACGCACTGGCGCACTTCGTCGATATCGGAGAAGTCCAGTTGCGGGTCCACGCCCTGTGTGTACAGGTTCAGCGCCAGCGTGACCAGATCCACATTGCCGGTGCGCTCGCCGTTGCCGAACAGACAGCCTTCCACGCGATCGGCACCGGCCATCACGGCCAGTTCCGCCGCGGCCACGGCAGTGCCACGATCGTTGTGCGGATGCACCGACAGCACGATGTGCTCGCGCCGCGCCAGACGGCGATGCATCCATTCGACCTGGTCCGCGAACACGTTGGTGGTGCTGCATTCCACTGTGGTCGGAAGATTCAGAACCATCGGTCGGTTGGCATCGGGCTCCCACACGGCCGACACCGCGTCCGATACTTCGAGCGAGAAGTCGAGTTCGGCCAGGCTGAAGGTTTCGGGCGAGTACTCGTAGGTCCATGCGGTGTCCGGCATGGCATCGGTCAGTTCACGGATCAGGCGCGTGCCGGAGACGGCCACTTCCTTGATCTCCTCGCGCGATGCATTGAACACGATGCGGCGCCATGCGGGCGCGATCGGGTTGTAGAGATGCACCGTCGCGCGCCTGGCGCCGCGCACGGACTCCACCGTGCGGCGGATCAGGTCATCGCGTGCCTGGGTCAGCACGACGATGTTGACGTCCTCGGGGATGCGATCTTCCTCGATCAGCATCCGCACGAAATCGAAATCGGTCTGCGATGCAGAGGGGAATGCCACTTCGATTTCCTTGAGCCCGATCTTGACGAGTTGCTCGAAGAATCGCAGCTTGCGCGCGCTGTTCATCGGTTCGATCAGCGCCTGGTTGCCGTCGCGCAGATCGGTGCTCATCCAGCGCGGCGCGCGGGTGATCTGGCGCGACGGCCAGGTTCGGTCATGCAAGTCGACGGTGGTGGCGGGGCGATATTTGGTGGATGGATCCTGCAACATGGGCATGGGAAATCTCCTTCCTCGCTAAGGGAAGATGCGACGAATGCGTCAAAAACGGAAAACGGACGGAAAAACGGTGGCGAAAGGCTGCCGAACTGCCACAGGGCTCTAGGCCCGGCAACCGATCGGTAGGCTTAGCAGTAGCGAGGAAGCGCCCAGGGCGCGGCACGACAGCAGGCCCGCGACGCACGCGCGCACGGCGGCATCGATGCGCGAGGCATCGGCGGCGTGGCGGAGGTTGAGTGCGGTAGCGGTCATCGTGCTGGGAAATGTGTCACAGCGGTTGCGCGACTCAAGGAGCGTAGTGCAGAACACGGGCTGGCGTCAACCTGGAATCGGGCGCGGATCCGCCTGGATGTGCCCTGCATCGGTGCGATTTGGAGCCGTCATGGCCGTTGCGTCTTACGACAAAGGGATGAAACGCGCCCCTTGTGTTGGTTCGCACTCAATCCTCTGGCCGGTATTGCATCCGCCGCATCGCGCCTAGTCTGATTCTGGGAACGGGCCCAAAACTACAAGAGGGGATCATCATGCGGACACGTACGTGGACCACATGGCTCGCCTGTGCGGCGATCGCCATGCTGATGGTGGCATGCGGCGGCGGAGGCGGTAGTTCGGGCTCGGGATCGGCGCCATCCGGCGGCGCGGGCAGTGGCGGTAGCGCCGGCAGCGGCGGCTCCGGCGCGGTGGCGACGTCCTATACGCTGGTGTTGAACCAGACCTCCGGCAAGGTCGCGGTAGGCGACACGATGCCGCTGACTGCGTCAGTCGTTGACAATCTTGGCAATGACGTTACCGGTTCGACCACATTTGCCTGGTCGACCATCAACTCCTCCATCGCCGTCGTGGCGAACGCATCGGTACCGGGCGGCGCGGTGGTGACCGGCGTGGGTCTGGGTATCGCCAACATCAGCGTGGTGGCGACCGTGACCGGCGCCAATAATGCGACGACCGTGCTGCCACAGGCATCGACGACGATTACGGTGGTTGCGCCGGGCAGCAGGACGTACAGCCTTGCGCTGCCGTACCCATCGCTTTCGATGACGGACGGACAGACCCTGCGCGTGACGGCATCCCTGATCGACAGCGACGGCGCGGATCGCTCCGCCAGCGCCACCGGATGGACCTGGCGCAGCACCACGTCGGCGGTGCAGGCCGCAGGCGTGGCCAATGTCGGCGTGCTGCTTGGCGTCAATGGGGGCAGCACCGTCGCGCTGTCGGTGGTCAGCGTCCAGGTCACGGCGCCGGATGGCAGCACCCTGACCGGCGCTTTCCCGGTGTCGGTGTTCCCGACCGGGGTGTCGAGCTTCCGGCTCGTGCTGTCGCAGAACGGCTCGCAGATCAATGCGCTGAACGTGCTCAACGGCTTCCCGCAGACGTACCTCTCACAGGTGGTGCGTAGCGATGGAAACGATTCGACCCCGGATTTCACCGGCCTGTGGACCTTTACGACCACATCGCCATCGTTGCTCGTGTTGCCGGATTCCTCGACGCGTCTCACCACGGTCAGCACCGGTCGGCCGAACGGCGCGTCGCCGCTGCAGAGCATTCTTTCGGAGATGGCCAGCAGCTTGACGCTGAGCGCAAAGCCGCGCGCCACGCTGTTTGTCACGGAGCAACCAACGTGGGCGCTGGTCTACAACGGTCCACAGCCATTGGTGGTGAACCGCCTGGCTGGCGCGACTGTCGCGGTGCAACTGATGCATCGTGGTGTGGATGAGGGCATCACCGGTTGCGGGACGAGCTGGGCGTGGTCGACAACGAGCAGCAACATCGTGGTCGCGCAGTCGGTGCTTGCGCCCAACTCGGCGTCGATCCTGCCGACGGCGGCTGGCCCCTTCTCGGTCACGGCGACGTGCACGGCCGGGGTGGAGGCCATGCCGTTGTCGATCACGATTCCGGGCACGGCACAGTAACGCACTCCTGCGAGGTGCGTACCCGTTTCTGCGTACGCTTGCCTCCTTGGTTTGCCCCCCTTTCCCGCTTGCGGGAGAGGGGCCGGGTGAGAGGGAATAGCGCCTCAAATTGCGACAAGGCGGCAGGCAGAGCCTGCACGCCCACTCCCCCAACCCCTCGCCTGCGTCGTGGGAGAGGGGTGCGCACGGACCAAAGCGTACCCATTTCTGCGAGCGTGACTCGCGTCCCCGCAAATGAAAACGGCGACCCTTTCAGGTCGCCGTCGTCAGGCATCATCCGTCGATCCCGTCGTCAGGATTTGCGTACGAAGCGGACGATATGCTCGTTGCTGGCGCCGCCTGACTCCGTCGACTTGGTCGAGGTATTGGATCCGCAGGTGCTGCATCCACTGTTCGTATCGCACCCCGTGGCGCAACCGGCGGCCTCGCGCGGCGCGAGTCGTCGCGCGACCCAGCCACGCCAGCCGCTGGCCGATGCTCCGCCCAGCCCCGCGGCCAGGCTCGCTTTCACGCGCTCGCGCGTGCGCGGCATGTAGCGGCCCACCACGTGCACGGCGCAGGCCAGCACGATCAGCGGAACCACCAGCGTTTCAAAGGCTTGATAGAACGTCATGGTCTTTGTGCCCGTTCAACTGAACATCAACGCCACGCGGTACGTGATGAACGACGCGAGGTAGGCCAGCCCGCCCAGGTAGGCGACGGAGGCGGCCATCACCTTCCAGGAGTTGGTTTCGCGACGGATCACGGCGAGCGTGGAGATGCACTGCGGCGCGAAGACGTACCACGCCAGCAGCGACAGCGCGGTGGCCAGCGGCCACTGAGCGGCAATCATCGGTGCGAGCTGCGTGGCCACGGCGTCGTCGCTGCCGGACAGCGCGTAGACCGTACCCAGCGCGCCCACGGCGACTTCGCGGGCAGCCATGCCGGGCACCAGGGCGATACAGATCTGCCAGTTAAAGCCGATCGGGGCGAAGACATGTTCGAGCGCGCGCCCGATCATCCCCGCAAAGCTATAGTCGATCGCGGGCATGGTGGCGCCTTCGGGCGGTGACGGGAACGTCGCCAGGAACCACAGCAGCACCGTCATCGTCAGGATCACGCGGCCGACACGTGACAGGAAGATGCGGGCGCGTTCCCACAGGCCAATGGCGATGTCGCGCGGATTCGGCACGCGATACGCCGGCAATTCCATCAGCAGCGGATGCTCGGTGTGGTCGCGGCGGAACCACTTGAGCACGTATGCCACCAGCAGCGCGCTGACGATGCCGGCCACGTAGAGCACGAAGAGCACCAGGCCCTGCAGGTTGAACAATCCGGCCACCGTGCGTTCCGGGATGAATGCGGCGATCAGCAGCGCGTAGACAGGCAGGCGTGCCGAGCAGGTCATCAGCGGCGCCACGAGAATGGTCGTCAGCCGGTCGCGCGGGTCCTGGATCGTGCGCGTGGCCATGATCCCCGGAATCGCGCAGGCGAAGCTGGAGAGCAGGGGAATGAACGAGCGGCCGGACAGGCCCGCGCTCATCATCAGGCGGTCAAGCAGAAACGCCGCGCGCGGCAGGTAGCCCGATTCCTCGAGCGTCAGGATAAACAGGAACAGGAACAGGATCTGCGGCAGGAACACGATCACGCTGCCAACGCCCGCGATGATGCCGTCCACGATCAGGCTCTTGAGCATCCCGTCGGGCATCGTCGTGCCGACCAGCTCGCCGAACCAGTGCACGCCGGCCTCGATGCCGTCCATCAACGGCGTGGCCCACGAGAACACGGCCTGGAACATGAAGAACAGCAACACCGCCAGAATCGCCAGGCCGAAAACCGGGTGCAGCACCACGACGTCGAGCTTGTCCTCGAACTGCGCGGTGCGCGTGGGCATATTGACGGCGACGTCGAGCAGCCGCTTGACCTCGGCGTGCGTATCGAGCTCCGACACGCTATCGAGCGGCTGGGCCTGTGGCGCCGGTGGCAGCGTGTCGTCGAACAGCTTGATCAGCGATGCAGCGCCATCGTGCTTGACCGCGACGGTTTGCACCACTGGCACGCCAAGTTCACGCGACAGCGCTTCGCGATCGATCTTGATGCCGCGCCGTTCGGCGGCATCGCTCATGTTCAGCACCACCACCATCGGCACCCCAAGGCGGCGCAGTTCCAGCACGAAGCGCAGGTGCAGGCGCAGATTGGTGGCGGCCACCACGGACACGATCAGGTCCGGGCGTGTCTCGCCCGGGCGCTGGCCCAGGCAGACCTCGCGCGTGATGGCTTCATCCAGGCTGGCGGAGTCCAGGCTGTAGGCGCCCGGCAGGTCGAGGATGCGAACCGTGCGCCCGCCCGGAGACACAAACTGGCCTTCCTTGCGTTCGACGGTGACGCCCGCGTAGTTGGCCACCTTCTGGCGGCTGCCGGTGAGACGATTGAACAGTGCGGTCTTGCCGCAGTTGGGATTGCCTACCAGCGCAATGCGCAGGGCGGCGGTGGGATTCTGTGCGACTGACATGTGAGTGCGAAGAGGCAGGCCGGTTACGCGATGCGCTGCGATGGCGGCGCTTCGGTTTCGCCGGCTGGCGCGATGCTGGTCACGGTGGCGCTGGCCACTTCCACGGTGATGCGGGCGGCTTCCGAGCGGCGCAACGCGAATCGCGAGTAGCCAACCTGGGCAACGAGCGGATCCTTGCCGAACGGTCCGAACGCGATGATCTGCACGGTCTCGCCGGGCACGAAGCCCAGGTCGCGCAGACGGCGCGCAATGGGATCATGCGTGAATTCGTCATCCACGGATTTCACAACGGCGGCAGTGCGCCGGGGCAGTTCAGACAACCGCATATGCTTCCAGTCCAGGGGCGCGATCAGCGCCGCGCGGCAGGCTCGGAACCTGCCGGCTACGTAAATAGAAATCGTTCTCGATTGTATAGCATTCGTAGCCGTTTGGCGCTTTGACGGTGGTTTACCGCGCATCGCATATTGGGAAATCGACGACGATTTGCCCCCGGTAAACCCCCCTTATGTTCCGAATAACACAATTGCGGTATTGGTTGCGAAGTCGCCTCGGGGCTAAGCTGCAAGCACGCTGAACACCCCGTTCCACGCGTACTTCTCAAGCCACTGGCTTCGGCCAGTGGCTTCTTCTTTTGGCGTATTCCTGGCGCCTTCTTGCCGAGTGTCTAGATGTCGGCCACGCTGGCGGCCAGCCTGACCATTTCGACGAAATGGTCGCGTGCCGGGTGATCCGGCGCCTGCTTCCACACGCAATACACCTCCGAAGGCACGGTCGCATCCGCAAGTGGCCGAAACGCGGCGCCTGCCATGCCGGAGCGTGCCATCGCAGCTGGCACCACGGCAATCCCCATCCCCTGTGACACCAACGACACCACGGACAGCCAGTGCCGCACCTCATGGCGAATCTGGGGATAGAAGCCGTGCGCGGCGCACATATCGAAAATGCGGCTGTAGTAGTCGGGCGACGCCTTGCGGGAGAACAGGACGAATGGCTCGCCGCGTAAGTCAGTGAGCGCTACCGTATTCTGTTGGCCAAGCGGATGCTTGGCTGGCATGCAGCAGACGAACGGTTCGCGGTGCGCCAGCGTGGTGGCCAGCTCATCCGGCACGCGGCTGGTGTGGACAAAGCCCGCATCGAGTTCACCGTGCAAAAGTGCATCAATCTGCTCTTGTGAGTTCAGCTCTGTCAGGGCCACGTGGATGCCGGGATAGCGCGCCTGGAACTCCTTCAGGCGCTGGGGCAGCCCACGATAGAGCATCGACCCCACGAAGCCGACCCGCAGCCGTCCCACCGCGCCGGCCTCGATCTCCCGCGCCAGTAGCCGGGCTTCCTCGGCCTGCGCCAGTAGTGCCATGGCCGATTCCCGAAACGCGCGTCCGGCCGCGGTCAGGCGCACGCCACGGCTGTCACGCTCGAACAGCCGGGCGCCGACCGAGGCTTCGAGTTGCTGGATATTGAGCGATAGCGGCGGCTGCGAAATCGACAGTCGCCGTGCGGCGCGCCCGAAATGAAGTTCCTCGGCGAGCACAAGGAAGTAGCGCAGATGTCGGAATTCCATGGCGATACAAAATTTGTATTGATCGAGCCAATTTTAGAATTAGACACGAATCGTTGGGGTTTGAATAATGGACGCAAACCATCCCGCCCGACAGCCGCCCGACAGGCATCGTGTCCAGGACGGGGACTTCCAGGAGACGATTCATGCCGACCAGCGCCGCGCGCCCAGCCGCGTCCACCACCGCGTACCCCGAAGTTGCCGCGCATCCGGTGCCAGATCGCCATGGCGCGAGTCTGTTCACGGCCGATCCGGACCTGCGCGCGCTGCTGCCGCTCTACCTGCCTGCTGACCTGTTCAACCACCTGCTGCCGCACCTCGAGCGCATGGGCGCGCTGGCCGGCGGCGTGCTCGACGAACTGGCCAACGAGGCCGATCACGCGCCGCCCACGCTGTCGCACCGCATCCGCACCGGCCTGGATGCCCAGCGCATCCATAAGCATCCGTCCTACGTGGAACTGGAGCGCGTGGCGTTCTCGGAATTCGGGCTGGCTGCGGCGTCGCATCGCG
Source organism: Cupriavidus metallidurans CH34 (assembly GCF_000196015.1). Taxonomy (NCBI): domain Bacteria; kingdom Pseudomonadati; phylum Pseudomonadota; class Betaproteobacteria; order Burkholderiales; family Burkholderiaceae; genus Cupriavidus; species Cupriavidus metallidurans. The sequence goes on from NC_007974.2 coordinate 91,711, forward strand.
GCGGCGTGCTCGGCTGGGACAAGCCAATGCCCCCTGCCGCGAAGTACGCACTGACCTACCTGTTCGTGCAGGCCGAATTCGGCCTGTGCTGCCCGCTGTCGATGACCGATTCGCTGACGCGCACGCTGCGCAAGTTCGGCGATCCGGCGCTGGTCGACCGCTTCCTGCCGAACCTGACCACGCAGGTGTTCGACGACCTTTACCAGGGCGCGATGTTCATGACCGAACAGGGGGCAGGCTCTGACGTCGCCGCCACGACCACCCGTGCGATTCGCGACGGCAACGCCGAGGGTGGCTGGCGTCTGGTGGGCGACAAGTGGTTCTGCTCGAATCCCGATGCCGCGCTGGCGATGGTGTTGGCGCGGGTGGAGGAAGCCGACGGTTCGGCCGTTGCCGGTATCAAGGGCGTCTCGCTGTTCCTGTTGCCGCGCACGCTGGCGGATGGCAGCGCCAACCACTTCCGCATCATCCGTCTCAAGGACAAGCTCGGCACACGCTCGATGGCTAGCGGCGAGATCCGGCTGGAGGGCGCGCACGCCTACATGGTTGGCGAACTGGGCCGTGGTTTCGTGCAGATGGCCGACATGATCAACAACTCGCGCCTGTCCAACGGCGTGCGCGCGGCCGGCCTGATGCGCCGGGCGTTGACCGAGGGCCAGTTCATCGCCCGCGAGCGCCGCGCGTTCGGCAAGCGCCTGGCGGACATGCCGCTGATGCGTCGCCAGTTGCTGAAGCTGACGCTGCCCACGGAGCAGGCGCGCACGATGGTGTTCCAGACTGCCGAAGCCCTGCGCCGTGCCGACGCGGGCGATGCCGACGCCTATCCGCTGATGCGCATCCTGACACCGCTGATCAAGTTCCGCGCCTGCCGAGACGCACGCAAGGTCACGGGTGATGCGATGGAGATCCGCGGCGGCTGCGGCTACATCGAGGAATGGAGCGACCCGCGCCTCGTGCGCGACGCGCATCTCGGTTCGATCTGGGAAGGCACGAGCAATATCGTCGCACTCGACGTGCTGCGCGCAATTCGCCGCGAGGGCTCGCTGCCCGTGTTGCAGGCACACCTGCAGGCGCTGCTTGGCGATACGCCGATGCACGCCACCGCGCGCGCCACGTTCGATCTGGCCCTGGCCAACACCGTCGCGCTGGCGACCCGTGCGGCAGAAGCCGGGGCCGATGGCGACGTGCTGGCGCGTCAGGCGGCTTCCGCGCTGTATCACGTGACCAGTGCCGTCGCCATGGCATGGGAAGCCGGCCAGATCGGTTCGGTTCGCCGGATGCGGCTGGCGCAGTTGGTGCTGGTGCATCGCGTGCTGCCGCAGGATCCGCTCGGCGGCGGCGTCGAGCCCGAGTGGCTGGCCGAAACCGTGGAGCCGCCCGCCGATGGCGTGGTGCGCGCGGCGGGGCCCGTGGACCAGATCAACGTGTTCTGACGGCTCACCCAGAGAACACCCAGGCAGTACGGTGCGCCCGCAACGGCGCACCTCGCGCGCCCGCGGCGCGCATTCCAAACATAAAAAGCTTTACCGGAGACAACACATCATGCCCCAATGGCACCGCCGCGCGGCCCTTGCCGCGCTGACCTCGTTGGTCGCCTGCACGTTCACGCTTACCACCACGCCGGCCTTCGCGCAGAAGGAATTCCCGAGCAAGCCCATCATGCTGGTGGTGACCTATCCGCCCGGCGGACCCACCGACGCGATGGCCCGCACGCTGGCCGCTGCGTTGAAGAACAGCCTTGGCCAGCCAGTGGTCGTGGAGAACCGCGCGGGTGCGGGCGGCAATATCGGCGCGGAAGTCGTCGCGCGTGCCGAGCCCGATGGCTACACGCTGATGTTCGGCACGTCGGCGCCGCTGGCCATCAACGTCAGCCTGTATCGCAAGATCAACTACGACCCGGTCAAGAGCTTCGCGCCGGTGATCCAGATCGGCCAACTGCCCAATGCGCTGGTGGTAAATCCGAGCGTGCCCGCGAAGAACGTGCAAGAGCTGATCGCGTACAGCAAGGCGCATCCGGGCAAGCTGTCCTATGCGTCGTCGGGCAATGGCGCATCGTCGCACCTGGCCGGCGTGCTGTTCAACAACCTGGCCGGCACCGACTTCCAGCATGTGCCATACAAGGGCACCGGCCCGGCGCTCAATGATCTGCTGGGTGGGCAGGTCAGCATGACGTTCACCGATGTGCTGACCGCGCTGCCGTTCATCAAGAGCGGCAAGGTGCGTGCGCTCGGGGTGACCACGAAAGGGCGTTCGCAGGCATTGCCCGATGTGCCCACCGTGGCGGAACAGGGTGTTGCCGGCTTCGATGTTTCGGTATTCTTCGGAGTGGTAGCACCTGCAGGTACGCCACCGGAAGTCATCCGCAAGCTCAATCACGCATTTGCCGATGCGTTGGCACAGCCAGACGTGCGCAAGACGCTGCTGGCACAGGGGCTGGAGTTCGCGCCGGCCACCACGCCAGAGCAGCTTGGTGGCTTCGTGAAGTCGGAAGTCGGCAAATGGCGTTCCGTGGTGCAGAAGTCGGGCGCGCAGCTCGACTGATCATGACAAGAACAGGAGGAGACATGACGCCACTCACACCCGGCGCGCTGGCAGGCATTCGCGTAGTCGATCTGTCGCGCATTCTGGGCGGCCCGCTTTGCGGCCAGATCCTCGGCGATCACGGCGCGGACGTACTCAAGATCGAGCCTCCGCAGGGCGATGACACACGCACCTGGGGGCCGCCGTTCCGCGATGGCGTGGCGTCGTACTACTTCGGCCTCAATCGCAACAAGCGCATCATGAAGCTGGACCTGACGGCCGACACCGACCGCGAAGTCTTGCTGACGCTGCTGGCCGATGCCGACGTGCTGATCGAGAACTTCAAGACCGGCACGCTCGAGAAATGGGGCCTTGGTTTCGATGTGCTGTCGCAGCGCTTCCCCCGGCTCGTGCATTGCCGCGTGTCGGGCTTCGGCGCCGATGGTCCGCTGGGTGGACTGCCGGGTTATGACGCGGCGATCCAGGCGATGGCCGGCATCATGAGCATCAACGGCGAGGCCGACCGAGAACCGCTGCGCGTTGGTTTGCCCGTGGTGGACATGGTCACTGGTCTGAACGCCGCGCTGGGCGTGCTGCTGGCATTGCAGGAGCGCGAACGCAGCGGCCGTGGGCAGTTCGTGGAATCGGCGCTATATGACTCGGGCCTGTCGCTGCTGCATCCCCATGCGGCCAACTGGTTCATGAGTGGCAAGACGCCCGGGCGCACCGGTAACGCGCATCCGAACATCTACCCGTACGACACGGTGGCCACCGCGACCGATCCGATCTTCCTTGCCGTCGGTAACGACCGGCAATTCCGCATCCTGTGCGAGTACCTCGGCGTGGCGGAGCTGGCCGACGACGAACGCTTTGCAACGGCAGGCGCGCGCTCGGTCAATCGGGCGCAATTGAAGGGCACGCTGGAATCGAAGCTGGCCACGTGGGACGGCAAGGCGCTGGCCGACGAACTGTCTGCGGCCGGTGTACCGTGCGCACCGGTGTTGTCGGTGCCCGATGCACTGACGCATCCGCATACCGCCCATCGCGAGATGGTGGTGGAGATGCCCGGCGGTTACAAGGGCCTGGGCGCTCCGGTCAAACTGAGCCGCACGCCGGCGACGTACCGGTATGCACCGCTGACCGAAGGCAACCAGTTCCTGCCGCGCGAGGCGGCGAACGATTGAGTTGGGTGCCAACCGTTGGTATGCGCCCCCCTCTCCCGGCGGGAGAGGGGGGGCAAAAACACCCTCACCGCTTCCTACCCCGGAATCATCCCCGTCAGCCAGTACGCCTGGATCATCGTGATCACACCCACGATCGCCGCGAACAGCAGGCTGTGCTTCACGGTGAAGCGGAACAGTTCTGACTCCTTGCCGACCAGACCCGTCGCCGCGCAAGCCACCGCGATCGATTGCGGCGAGATCATCTTGCCGGTCACGCCGCCCGTGGTGTTGGCGGCCACCAGCAGCGTGTCCGATACGCCGATCTGATGCGCGGTCGTATGCTGCAGCGAGCAGAACAGCGCGTTCGACGACGTATCCGAGCCGGTCAGGAACACCCCCAGCCAGCCCAGCAGCGGCGAGAAGAACGGGAACGCCGCGCCGGTTCCGGCCAGCAGCAGCGCCAGCGTCGATGACATACCGGAGTAGTTGGCGACGAACGCGAACGCCAGTACCAGACCGATCGAGGCGATCGGGCGGCGCAGTTCCAGCAGCGTTTCCTTGAAGGTGGTGATGGCATCGCTCGGCTTCATGCGCAGCAGCACTGCCGAGATGATGGCGGTCAGCAGGATCGCGGTACCGACGGCCGACAGCAGGTCGAGCTTCAGCACGGCCTCATAGGGCTTGGGCGATGCCACGATCGGGGCGCTCTTGATCACGAGCTGGTCGAGCATCGGCACCTTGAACTTCAGTACCGTTCCCGCCAGCGCGCCGTTGCCGGCGAACAGTGCCTTGAACGGTGCCAGGCTCCAGACCGTGACGATGGCGGTCAGGATGCCGAACGGCGCCCATGCGCGCACGGTCTGGCCGAACGTGTAGGGCGATGCTTTGCGGCTCGCGGGCGCACCCATACCGCCACCGAACCCGGCCATCGCCACAGTGCCGCCGGCCGCAACCGTGCCACCAGCCGCTTGCGATGCCGAGCGCGGTTGCCACACACGCAGGAACGCGGCGAGCGAGATCAGACTGACCAGTGCCGACGTGATGTCCGGCAGCTCGGGCCCGATGTGGTTCGACGTGAAGTACTGCGTGACGGCGAAGCTGCCACCGACGACCAGCGCAGCGGGCCAGGTCTCGCGCACGCCCTTGGCGCCATCCATCATGAACACCAGCCAGAACGGCACGGCCAGCGACAGCAGCGGCAATTGGCGGCCCGCCATCGCGCCGATATGCATCGGGTCGATGCCCGTGACCTGTCCGGCCACGATGATCGGAATGCCCATCGCGCCAAACGCCACCGGCGCGGTGTTCGCGATCAGGCAGAGCCCGGCCGCATAGAGCGGGTTGAACCCGAGCCCGACCAGCAGCGCGGCGGTAATCGCCACCGGTGCGCCGAAGCCCGCCGCACCTTCCAGGAACGCCCCGAAGGCAAAGCCGATCAGCAGCATCTGCAGGCGCTGGTCATCGGTGATCGACAGCACCGACGCGCGGATGACGTCGAACTGCCCGGTCTTGACCACGATCTTGTAGAGGAACACCGCGGTGACGATGATCCACGCGATTGGCCACAGGCCATAGGCAAAGCCGAAGCCGGCCGCGGCAAATGCCTGCTGCGCGGGCATCCCGTACGCGAAGATCGCCACAGCCAGCGCCAGTGCCAGCGTGACGGCCGCCGCCACATGGCCCTTCATGCGCAGTACCGCGAGTGCGACGAAGAAAAACAGGATGGGTATCGCCGCCGCGAGCGCGGACAGCCAGAGGCTGCCCAGCGGCGTATAGATCTGGGTCCAGGGTTGCATCTGGAAGTCTCCTTGGTGGTTTGTCTGAGTTCTTTTGGTGGGATGCCGCGCGATGCCGCTACTCGGGCTGGTTGCGTGCGTCGAGCAGGTCGGAAAGGCTCTTTGGCGCCGGCGTCAGTGGCTTGCGATGCTGCGTCCAGCCCATTTGCCGCGATGGCGTCAGCGCTCGCAGCCGCGTGGCGGCCCAGCGGAACAGGCGGTACGTGGTGGGATGGGCGAACGCGCCGCTCCAGAAGCGCCACACCAGGTGCTCGCGGCGACTGAACTTCGCGCCTTGGCCCTTGAGCGGGTGCGGCACGGCCTCGTCGGGGTTGCGGTTCGCCTCAGTGCGCAATCGCACCAGCAGCTGCGGAATCGGAATGCGCACGGGACAGACCTCGCCGCACGCGCCACACAGGCTCGATGCCGTTGCCAGATCGGCCGTGGCGTCGAGGCCGAGCAGGTGGGGCGAGATGATCTTGCCGATCGGTCCCGGATAAGTCGTGCCGTAGGCATGACCGCCGATGCGCGTGTAGACCGGGCAGTGGTTCATGCACGCGCCGCAGCGAATGCACTGCAGCGTGGCGCGTAGCTGCTCGTCGGCGTATGCCTGGCTGCGGCCGTTGTCGAGCAGCACCAGATGGACTTCGCGCGGACCGTCCTGCTCATGCGGCTTGCGTGGGCTCGAGATCAGGTTGAAGTAGGTGGTGATGGGCTGCCCGGTCGCGGAACGCGTCAGCAGGCTGGAGAGCGGCACGATGTGCGACAGCTTCGCCACCACCTTCTCCATCCCCATGACGGCGATATGCACGTCGGGCACCGTGGTGGAAAGACGGCCGTTGCCCTCGTTCTCCACCAGCCACAGCGTGCCGGTGTCCGCCGCCGCGAAGTTGACGCCGGACAGGCCGATATCGGCCTCGACGAACGCCTGGCGCAGCGCGCGGCGGCCGGTCTGGATCAGCGCATCCACGTCTTCCGTGTACGGCGTATCGGGGATGTGTTGCTCGAACAGCGTCGCGATATCGGCCTTGGTCTTGTGGATCGCCGGCATCACGATGTGCGATGGCTTCTCGCCGGCCAGCTGGACGATGTACTCGCCCATGTCCGATTCGATGCAGTCGATGCCGCGCTCGGCCAGGTAATGGTTGAGTTCCATCTCCTCGCTGGCCATCGACTTGCCCTTGATCACGCGCCGGGCGGCGTGGCCCTGGGCGATCCGCAGGATGATCGCGTTGGCTTCATCGGCGGTCTCGGCCCAGTGGACCTGCACGCCGGCTGCGGTCAGATTGCCTTCGAGTTCGACCAGCAGGTCGGGCAGATTGGCCAGCGCGTGCTGGCGGATGGCTTCGCCGAGGTCGCGCAGGTGCTCGAGTTCGTCACCGTCGGGGAACTGCACGGCCCGCTTCTGCTGGAGGAAGTCCATAGCGCCGCGAAAGCTCTTGCGCAGCTTGGGATCGTCGAGCGCGGCGCGCGCGCGGGCGCGAAAGTCCTCGGTGGGAACGAAATGCAGGGGTTGCTGGCTCATCGCGCGGCTTCTCCGTCGGTCACGATCACGACCCACAGCCTGCGTGGGCCGTGCGCGCCGTAGGCCAGCGTTTGCTGGATGTCAGAGGTCTTGGACGGGCCGGAGACCATCACCAGATTGGTCGGCATGCCGTCCAACCAGCGCTCGGCTCGCGCGGCGGCATGAAGGTCGGGGTGCAGCGCCGATGCGTAGACCAGTGCGATATGCGTGGGCGGCACCAGCGACATCGTGCGTGGCGATCCGGCATCGGGCGCCAGCACCAGCGTGCCGGTAGCGGCCAGCCCGGAGCGGGCCACGGTGAAGCCGGCATCGACGGTATCGAACAGTTCCGCTTTCCATGCTTCCAGCGGACGATCGAACGTTACGGTGTCGATGCTGGATGGCAGCGCCCGCGCAAGTGCGGCGCCTTCGGGGCGATCGCGGTCGAGCAGCAGTCGGCGCACGCCTTCGTCCGCCAGCCGCCGCGCGACCCATGCGGGCCAGCTTGCCGCGTCGGTGCAGATCACGTCGGCGTGGGAGGCAGTCAAGGCGGCCTGCATCGAGGCGACCATCGCGTCGATCGATGGTGCCTGACCACGGCGGCTATCGAAATGGTCGTCGATCCGCCGGTCCAGTTTCTGGGTGTCTCCGCTCAGCGTCGCACCGGAAGCGGGCGCGGCGGCACGCAGCCGCCCGATCATGCGCTCGCGCGCGCTCATCGTCGTCATTCGGCACCTCCAGTGCGGCGCCACAGGAACGAAGCCAGATGCTCGACCGGCAGCGGCGCGCCGGTGTGGGCGGCCGCATGGCCGATATTGAGCAGGCAGCCGCAATCGGCGGAGACGAGTCGGTCGCACCCGGTGGCGCAGGCGGAGGCCACCTTGTCGCGCACCATCGCGCCGGAGATATCGGCGTGCTTGAGCGAGAACGTGCCGCCGAAGCCGCAGCATTCGGACTCGTGCTCATGCTCGACGCGTGTCACCCCGGGTAGCGCGTCCAGCAACGCCACGCCGTGGGCGCGGGTGCCCATTTCCCGGCGTGCCGCGCAGGACGTATGCAGCACCACGCGCTCGTGCGGCGCGTCGGCGGGCGTGGCGTCGAAGCGCACATGAAGCACATTGAGCAGGAATTCTGCGAGTTCGTAGACGCGGGAGGCAATGTCACGGGCCAGTGCAGCGGCGTCAGGGTCGCTGGGGTCGTCGGCGAACAGCGTAGGCCAGTGATGACGCATCATGCCGGCGCACGAGCCGGACGGCACGATGATCGGCCAGGGTTCCCGGAACAGGTCCAGCTGCGCACGGGCGACCTTGCGAGCCTGCTCGGGGTTGCCGCTGCTGTACGCCGGCTGGCCGCAGCAGCTTTGTCCGCGTGGAAAGTGAACGGTCAGGCCTTCGCGCTCGAGCAATCGCACGGCATCCAGACCGGCCTGCGGAACGAAGAGATCAACGAGGCACGTGCCGAACAGGTACACCTGCTGTGGCGCGGTGGTGGGGTACTGCCTGGATTCCATTTGTCAGTCTCCGGATGGCGGCGCAACCTGCCCGGCAAGGCGCTGCGACATTTTTGGGCGCATAATTCCCGCTCTCGCGCCGGAGCACAAATTGGTTGGACCAGTTGCCGGAACGACCGGATTTCAAGGGATGAGGGATGGGGGCAGGCAACGCACGCAACCGCGTGGAAGACATCATGCGCAGGATGGAGACCGCGCTGCTGGACGGCACCTGGCCCGTCGGCACGCGGCTGCCTGCGGAGCGTGTTCTGGCGGAGCAGTTTGGGGTGGCGCGCAACACGATCCGCGAGGCGATCCAGCGCCTGGCGGCGCGCAACCTGCTGCAAAGCCGACGCGGCGCGGGCGTATACGTCACCGATCAGTTGCGCACGGGCATCGCCTCGCCCTGGGGCCAGCTCGTGGCCGATCACCCGGCGCTGCGCGATGACATTCTGGAGTTCCGCCGGGTGCTGGAAGGCGCCACCGCCTACTTCGCGGCGTTGCGTGCCGATGCAGCGGATCTGAAGCGTATACGCGCGCTGCTCAAGGAACTGGAGCGCTCGCGCATGACCGATGACAAGCGCGCCGAGGCCGATGCGGATGCGAAGCTGCACGACGCCATCGCGCAGGCTTCGCACAACACGATGTTCCTGCATCTGCATACCAGCGTGATTGGCATGTTGCGCGAGCACATCACGATCAACGGCACCGGGCTGCGCGAGGCCGACGATGAGTCGTCGGACCTGCTGCTGCGGCAGCACCGCACGCTTTGCGAGGCGATTCTGGCGCGCCGGCCGGAAGAAGCCCGCACGGCGATGCAGACGCACATCGACTTCGTGCGGAGCAAGGTCGACTAGTCTTCCCGCATATTGGTCGTACCAATTTCTGCGTACGACAAAGCAATGAAATCAAGCACTTGGCTGAGCGCCTACACAAGCCCGGCCGTGCTCAGTTCGCGCTTTACGTAGGCATAGAAGATCGGTCCCGCGATCACGCCGGGGATGCCGTAGAGCGTTTCCATCACCAGCATCACTGTCAGCAGTTCCCATGCGGCGGCGTGTATACGCGCGCCGATGATTCGCGCGTTGAGGAAGTACTCGAGCTTGTGGATCAACACCAGGAACAGCAGCGACACCACCGCGATCGGCAGCGAGACCGAAAGCGAGGCGATGACAATGGCCGTATTCGAGATCAGGTTGCCCAGCACCGGCAGCAGTCCGGCGATAAACGTGATGGCCACCAGCGTCTTGGAGAGCGGCAGGTGCTGGTGGAACAGGGGCAGCAGCACCAGCAGGTAGATCGCGGTCAGGATTGTGTTGACGAGCGAGATCTGGATCTGCGCGAAGATGAACTGCGAGAACGCAGTCTGCAGCGTGCGGGCCCGGTCCACCAGGGCCAGGGCTAGCGGGCGACGATTCGGGCGGGAAATGGCGCGGTACAGCGCGATCATCGCGCCGATGATGAGGCCGACGAGGATATGGACCAGCGTGCGCAGGATATCGGCGCCGAGCCGCTGCGCCATCTGCGCGTGCTCGCGCAATGCCGAGATCAGGGTCGTGGCGAGTTCGTCGACCCCGTTGGGCAGGTAGTCGCTCAGCCAGGCTGGCAACTGGGCGCGAGAGCGGTCGATGATGTCGGCGGAATGGTCGAGCAGCCGGTCCAGCGTATTGCCGTCGCCGCTGATAAAACGGATGAGCGCCCAGATGCTGCCGGTCAGCACCAGCAGGATGATGGTGGACAGGATCGCCACGGCGATGGCGTCGCGGCGCGAATGCAGTCGCATCAGCCGTGGCGCCAGCACATCCACCAGAGAGTAGAGCAGCAGGCCGGCGAGCAGGGCGGACACCAGGTTGGCGTGCATCACCAGCAGCAGGGCCCCGGCGGTCAACACGTACGACACGGTCTTGACGCTGAACCAGGCGGCGGGAGTCAGGGGCCGGGTTTGGTCAGGCTGTTCGGTGCTGCCGGTTCCGGCGCGGTCTTCGGTCTGTTCGGTGTCCAATTCGTTGTCCAACTGCGGCATATCTCGGCTGAGAGCGGGGCGTTGCGGAAATGAAGCAAGGAAGCAATCGCCACGATTGTCGATGCCGGGCGTAACAATGGCAAGACAGGATGACGAGACAAGCTGATAACGGGACAAATCGTGCGGACGGTTGCCCGGGCGTGATATTTGCAGCACTGGCCTATATTGAAGTTCCGTGGCAGCCCTTCAGGAGACCACTTGCATGGCCTTCACGCATACCGTCGGCGTACGCCGACACGTCTTTGACGATCTGCGCACGCTGCTGGCCAAGGCCAGTCCGGCCCGGTCGGGCGACGCCCTCGCGGGTATCGCCGCCGCCAGCGAAGAAGAGCGGATGGCGGCGCGTATGGCGCTGGCGGACATGCCGCTGGCGCATTGCCTTGCGGAGCCGCTGGTTCCTTACGAGGCCGACGAGGTCACCCGGCTGATCGTGGACAGCCACGACGCGCAGGCGTTCGCGGCGCTTGCCAGCCTGACCGTCGGGGAGTTCCGGGACTGGCTGCTGCGGCACGACACCGATACGGCCACGCTGGCGCGGGTGGCGCCAGGCGTCACCCCCGAGATGGCGGCGGCCGTGAGCAAGCTCATGCGCAACCAGGACCTGGTGGCCGTGGCGCGCAAATGCGCGGTGGTCACCGCCTTCCGCAACACCATCGGGCTGCCCGGGCGCCTATCCGTGCGGCTGCAGCCGAACCATCCGACCGACGACCCGCGCGGCATCGCCGCATCGATCATCGACGGGCTGCTGTTCGGCTGCGGCGATGCCACCATCGGCATCAACCCGGCCAGCGACAACCTTGGGGCGATCACCACGTTGCTGAAGCTTCTGGATGACATTCGCATCCGCTACGAGATACCCACCCAGTCTTGCGTGCTGACTCACGTCACCAACACCTTGCGCGTGATGGAGCTGGGCGCGCCGGTCGATTTGGTGTTCCAGTCGGTGGCTGGCAGCCAGGCGGCCAATGCAGCGTTCGGCATCTCTCTGGCGCTGCTCGAAGAGGCACGGCAGGCGGCGTTGTCGCTGCGGCGCGGCACGGTGGGGCACAACGTGATGTATTTCGAGACCGGCCAGGGCAGCGCGCTTTCCGCCAACGCCCACCATGGTGTGGATCAGCAGACCATGGAGGCGCGCGCGTATGCGGTGGCGCGCCGGTTCGAGCCGTTGCTGGTCAATACCGTGGTGGGGTTCATCGGTCCCGAGTATCTCTACGACGGCAAGCAGATCATCCGGGCCGGGCTTGAGGACCACTTCTGCGGCAAGCTGCTGGGCGTGCCGATGGGCTGCGACGTCTGTTACACGAACCACGCCGAGGCCGATCAGGACGACATGGACAACCTGCTGACGCTGTTTGGCGTGGCGGGCATCAACTTCATCATGGGCGTGCCCGGCGCCGACGACATCATGCTGAACTACCAGAGCACGTCGTTTCATGACGCGCTGTACCTGCGCGAAGTCCTTGGCCTGCGGCCCGCGCCGGAGTTCGAGGCGTGGCTGCGCAAGATGGGCATTGTCGACGCGGGCGGGCGGTTGCTGGAGCCTGGCACGCGCCAGGCGCTGCTGACCATGGCGGACACGCTTTGAACGGGAGGAGGAACACCATGTCGACGCCAGCGAACCCCGAAGACCCGTGGGCGCGCTTGCGCCAGTTCACACGCGCCCGCATCGCCATCGGCCGCACCGGTCACGCGCAGAAGACCGCGTCGATCCTGGCGTTTGGCCTGGCCCATGCACAGGCGCGTGATGCCGTGCATCTGGCGCTCGATGTGGCGGCGTTGGAAACCGCGCTGCGCGATGCCGGCCTGGATGCGCTGCACGTGCTGCACGCGCATGGCGCAGCGGCGGATCGCGACCAGTACCTGCGTCGCCCTGACCTGGGCCGAAGTCTCGATGCCGAGAGCCGCGCGCGACTCGTTCCATCGGCGCAGCCATACGATGTCGTCTTCGTGATCGCCGACGGGCTTTCCGCACTGGCCGCGCAGCGCCACGCGGTGCCGCTGCTGCAGGCCGTGCTGGCGCGTCTGCATGACTGGCGGGTTGGACCGGTGGTGGTCGCGCGGCAATCGCGGGTGGCGTTGGGCGACGAGATTGGCGAGCGCCTTGGTGCGCGGCAGGTGGTGATGCTGATTGGCGAGCGTCCGGGGCTCAGTTCGCCGGATAGCCTTGGGATCTACCTGACATTCGACCCCCGTGTGGGGCGCACGGATGCCCAGCGCAACTGCATCTCCAACGTGCGGCCCGAAGGACTGTCTTATGCGCAGGCGGCGGACAGGCTGGTGTTCCTGATGCAAGGGGCGGTCGCGCTCGGTCGGTCCGGCGTGGACCTGAAAGACGACAGCGCCGCCGTGTCGGCGGCACTGTCGCCCCCCTGAAGACATAAGGGAAGGGTGCTACATCATGCGGTGCGAGAACTTGCCGCTTTCCGCATCGCTCATCAGCGTCATGAACTGATCGCGTTGCATGTGCACGAGTTCCATGTGGTCGCCGGCCTCGAACCAGACTTCCGGTTCGTCGAACAGGCTTTCGTCCACGTAGGTCTGCATGCCGTACGACATCGCGCAAGGCGGGATGGCGCCAAGGTCGCAGTCCTTGAACACTTCGCGGATCTCATCCTCGTGCGCGAGCACGAGCTTGCGGCCGGTCATCTCGCAGATGGTTGACATCTGCAGATGGTGACTCGAAGGAATCACAACCGCCACATAGCCGCCTTCGTCCTCGAGCAACAGCGTTTTGGCCAGACGGTTTCCTGGTACATGGGCAGCCTGCGCAGTGGCCATGCTGCTGAGGCTGTAAGGATGACGAATGATGTCGAACTGGCTGTTCATACGGCTGAGCCGGCCAGCCAGAGTGCCTGCCATTGCCATGATTGCCTTCCTTCCTACGCGAGCCACGCGCAGTTTAGTCCTGAGTGTTCTCACTATAGGCACTGTCGGCACCGCCGGCACGAATGCGCGGCCAGATCGCCTGCAGCTCTGTTCTCAGGAACGTAAGCAGGTAGCGCGTTGCCATGGTCTGGTAGCGATTGGGCATGGTCAGCATGTACAGCTTGCTGCCGAACGCGCTGATCTGATAGTCGCCGAGCAGCGATTCCAGCGCGCCGCTGGCCAGTTCCTTGTCCACCGCATAGAGCGGAAAAATGCCGATGCCGAGCCCGCCGACCACGGCCTCCTTGAGGAACGCGAAGTTCTCGGAGCTCAGGGTTGGCTCCAGTACCACCTGTTCGCGGTCGGCGGTGCCGTCGCGCGTGCCTGACACCTTGAGTTTCTGCCCGATCGGCGACGCGCACACGATCGCATGGGTCGTCAGGTCGGCAAGGTGCGCGGGCGGCGTGCGTCCGGCCAGATACGACGGCGCGGCGCAAAGCAGCCAGTCCACCCCGCCGATTTCGGTGGCAACGACCGAGTCGGGAGGCGTGGAGATGATGCGCAACGCCACTTCCACATCCTCGGAGACGAGGTTGTGGATGCGGTTGTCAAAGACGACGTCGAGCGTGATATCGGGATAGCGCTGCTTGAAGCGCACCAGCAGCGGCGAGATCATCGTGTGACCCAGACCGGTGGGTACCGACAGCCGCACATGGCCCTGGAGGCTCTTGCCCATGCTGCTGATCAGCGCGTTGGCCGCAGCCACTTCGCCCAGGATGTTTTTGCCGTGCTCGTACAGTCCGGCGCCCACCGGCGTCGGTTCCACGTGCCGGGTCGTCCGGCGCAGCAGTTGCACGCCGAGTTCCTCCTCCAGAGCCTTGAGGTGGTAGCTGACGTTGGCGCGCGTCATCTTGAGCTTGCGCGCGGCGGCGCTGAGATTGCCAGCGTCGACGATATCGACGAACAGGCGCAGGGCGTTGAGATCCATGGCGGGGAGGAGAGCGAAGGGCGCGTGCAAATAAAAAGGGGCCCGAAGGCCCCTCAGTTTGCCATGACTGCGGCGGGTGGCCGGTCAGTGCTCGTGATGCAGGTACTTGGCCTGGCGCGGCAGGCGCAGGCTGACCAGGAACGCCACCACCATCATCGCGGTGACATACCAGTAGAACGCGCTCTCGTGCCCGATCGATTTCAGGCCCAGCGCCACATATTCGGCCGAGCCGCCAAAAATGGCGTTGGCGACCGCGTATGCCAGGCCGACGCCCAGCGCACGCACTTCCGGCGGGAACATCTCGGCCTTCACGATGCCGCTGATCGACGTGTAGAAGCTGACGATGGCCAGCGCCACGCAGATCAGCAACAGCGCCATCTCGGGGCTGCTGACGGTCTTGAGCGCGGTCAGGATCGGCACTGTGGCGACTGCGCCCAGCGCGCCGAACATCAGCATGTTGTTGCGGCGACCGATGCGGTCCGACAACATGCCGAACAGCGGCTGCATGCACATGTACAGGAACAGGCAGCCTGTCATCACGTAGCTGGCCGTCTTGATCGGCATGCCGGCCGTGTTGACCAGGTACTTCTGCATGTACGTGGTGAACGTGTAGAAGATCAGCGAGCCGCCGGCCGTGTACCCGAGCACCGTGAAGAACGCGGCCTTGTGGTGGCGGAAGAGCTCGCCCACGGTGCCGGCGCCTTTGCTGTTGCGCGACTGGGCGGTGGTCGTTTCATGCAGCGTGCGGCGCAGCAGCAGGGCCACCACCGCGGTGACCGCGCCAACCACGAACGGGATGCGCCAGCCCCAGGCCTTCAGTTCGGCCTCGGTCAGCAACTGCTCCAGGATCACGATCACCAGTACGGCCAGCAGCTGACCGCCGATCAGGGTCACGTACTGGAACGATGAGAAGAAGCCGCGCCGGCCCTTGAGCGCCACTTCGCTCATGTACGTGGCGGTAGTGCCGTACTCGCCACCGACCGAGAGGCCCTGCAGCAGCCGGGCCAGCAGCAGAAGCGCTGGCGCCAGGTTGCCGATCGCGGCATAGGTCGGCAGGCAGGCGATCATCAGCGAGCCGAAGCACATCATCGTGACCGAGATCACCATCGAGTGCTTGCGGCCGGTGCGATCGGCAATGCGGCCGAATAGCCATCCGCCGATCGGCCGCATCAGGAAGCCGGCCGCGAACACCCCGGCGGTGTTCAGGAGCTGCGCGGTGGGGTCGGCTTTGGGGAAGAACGATGACGCGAAATAGATCGCGCTGAACGCATAGACATAAAAGTCGAACCATTCCACCAGATTGCCGGACGACGCGGCAACAATCGCGAAGATGCGTTTTTTGACTTCTTCTGGGGAGGGTGCCGTACCGGTGGTGACGGAAGAGGCGGTGTCTGTCATAGGACCTTCTGATTCTTGGCGGTGGGGCTTGCCGCCGGATGGGGGCGGGCGCAATGGGCGACGAGGCCAGGCGGTTCGTGGCGGGAGCGACGTCGCACACTGGGGCCCGTGTGCTTACTTAGCGTAACTCGTAAAACGAAGACTGCACAGCAGAAGTGCGCAGATGGTTGCCAGCCATATTCGGAAGGGCCCGGCCCGCGCTGGGTTCGCGGAACATTGTCTTTGCCGGTGAATAGTGTTTCTGCAAATGCTGCTGTGGGCTGGCGCGGAATTTGGCTGGCTAGCGTCTCACGTGACCGTATGGCTTGCATGACGCTTCACGCTGCGCAATGATGCTTGCGGATTGCGCCCCAGCCCCCTTATCCAAGTCTTTGCCGATCTTTTCCGAAGCCTGCCAATGCCAGTTTTGCGTTATCTGCTGATTCTGCTACCGCAGTTGTTGCTCATGCCATTGATCGCGCAGGCAGAACCCGACCTCGTGCAATGCCAGCGCGTCGATCAGTCGCAGCTGCGTTCGGCGTCGGAGGAAACGCTGCTGTTCCTGCGCTGCCGCGCGCGGGAGATTTCTTATGAGGCCCCACGGCTCAAGGGCGTCACGCAGAAGTTCAAGGACGATCTCGTGTTCTCCTGCCTGGACCAGGCCGATGCTGTCGAGCATCAATTGCGCGTGGGCTACGGCTACACCCGCGAAACCCTCGCCAAAAAGAAATGTGATCGATAATCTGCAATCTGGCTTATTGTCAAAAAATACTTTCGGTTCTGTCCAAGTCGCAGTGGATTGTCAAATTCGGTAGTCCGCGTACCATTGTTCGCCTTCGTTATCGCATCTGAATCACCGGAGATTGCCATGGCCCTCGACGCCGAATCCTTTTCCTTGCTGCGCGCTTCGGTGCAGCGTTTTATCGACGATCGCCTGAAGCCGGCCGAGGACACGCTCGAAGAGATTGACGATGTGCCGGCCGATATCGTGGCCGACATGAAGGAAATGGGCCTGTTCGGCATCTCGATTCCCGAGAGCTATGGTGGCATCGGCCTGTCGATGTCGCAGGAATGCGATGTGGTCTACGACTTGGGCCACACTGCTTTTGCCTTCCGCTCGGTGTTCGGCACTAACGTGGGTATCGGCTCGCAGGGCATCCTGATGGACGGCACCGAGGAACAGAAGCAGACCTATCTGCCGAAGATCGCCAGCGGCGAACTGATCATCTCGTTCGCGCTGACCGAGCCGAACGCCGGCTCCGACGCCGCCTCGCTGCAAACGCGCGCCGACCTCGACGGCGACCACTACGTGATCAACGGTACCAAGCGGTTCATCACCAACGCGCCGCGCGCGGGGGCGTTCACGCTAATGGCACGCACGGGTGGCCAAGGCGCGTCGGGCATTTCGTCGTTCATCGTGCCGGCCGATACCCCGGGCATCTCACTGGGCAAGCCGGACAAGAAGATGGGCCAGCGCGGTACCAAGACGTGCGACGTGGTGCTGGAAAACGTGCGCGTGCCGGCCGCCAACATCATCGGCGGCGTTCCGGGCGTGGGTTTCAAGACGGCGATGAAGGTGCTGGACCGTGGCCGCCTGCACATCTCGGCGCTGGCCTGCGGCATGGCGCACCGGCTGATTACCGACGCCGTGGCGTATGCGAAGGAGCGCAAGCAGTTCGGCAAGCCGATCGGCGATTTCCAACTGATCCAGGGGATGCTGGCCGACAGCCAGGCCGAACTCTATGCGGGCCTGTCGATGGTGCGCGATTGCGCACAGCGTTATGATGCGAAGCCGGCTGGCAAGAGCGATCCGGAAGTCAGCATGCTGGCATCGTGCACGAAGATGTTCTGTACCGAGATGGTGGGCCGCGTAGCGGACCGCGCGGTGCAGATCCACGGTGGTGCGGGTTATATCGCCGAATACAAGGCCGAGCGCTTCTACCGCGACGTGCGTCTGCTGCGCCTCTATGAAGGCACGACGCAGATCCAGCAGCTCATCATCGCCAAGCAACTGCTGCGCGACTGAGCAAGGCTCAAGAAAGCCGGAACGATCAGGCCAGATGGGCCTGAGGGGATAGGAGACAGGATGAGCAGGTTCCAGGTAACGGCCTCGCAAGGGCCGGTCACGGCGGGGCAGCAGTCAAAGGTGTCCCAGGACGATCTCCACGCAGTGCACCGGCTTCGTGCCGTGGTGGCGACGTATCGCACGACGCTGCAGGCTTACACGCTGGTCGTATCCCCGGACGAACTGATGTCGCTGAGCCGCGGCCCGGAACCGTCGCATTCGGCGCGCGACTATCGCGCGCAAGCCCATCTGGACCGGTTGCTGAACTCGGTACGCGACAGCGGTCTGGCGCTTCCCAGCGCGATCGTCGTCGCGGTATCGGGCGGCAGGATGCAATGCGAGTGCGATCACCTGTACACGCTCGAGATGCATCCACGCGACGGCGACCACCTGATCGTGCTGGACGGCTATGACCGTCTGGCCGCGCTGGCCAGCACCGGACGCGGGAATATCAAGACACTGGTGACCGGCGTGTTGTGCTGCACGGCCATCGACGGCGCGGCAGTCGAGTCCCAGTCGGCCAACGAAGCGGATCGCGCGATGATGCACACCTCCGCAGCCGCCCGCTGGGCCGGCGCGATGCGCGTCTGGCAATAACACCGGCCGTAGTAATAGCAGTAGCAACAGCCTTTGCGATTGCGCTGTCGGATGCGGCAACGGTGCACGATGCCGCCATCCTTGTTGTAACTGGGGAAATCGCCGGCAACGCCATTGCCACCATCACCACAACTACCGCCGGCGCCGGTCTCAACCTGTCACGCCCACACGCCGTCCACATCGCGTAGAAGGTGCCCCGCCAGGATGTAGTCGCCGAGGCGGCTCGCCTTGGCCTCGAGCTCCAGAAGATGCTGGCCGGCCATCGTGCCGAGATCGAACTGGCAATACAGATTGCGTTGCCGGAACGTTGTCTTGGGTTTGCCAAGCCCTTCGATCAGGGCGTCATGGGAGCGGACAGCGATGCTCTCCTGTCCGCGGTACTGCACCTTGATACCGCGCTTCTCTCCGAGCCGTCCGAGTTCGACGGCGTCCTGCCATCCGGTCTCGTAATCCAGCTCAAGCGCAAGCATCCGCTCAGAGGCCAGAAGCCTGAGCGCTTCTGCCTTGCTGCCAGCTCGCACGATCGACATCCATACCTCTAGTCTGAACAATCACTGTATAAATATACAGTGATTGTCGTCAGGTCTCAAGGCTTTGGGCATGACGTTTCCGACATATCCCGCTGCATTGCCGGATCATGGTCTGGCCGGTTCCGCTGGGGCGGCTGCCGGCGCGGTGGCGGGTTCCGCCGCCGTTGCTGCCGGGGTGCCTGCACCCGAGCCGAAGTCTCCGGCAAATGCCTGCGTCAACGTATCCGGACTCAGGTAACGCCGGATCGCGTCATTGACCGCCTCCGGCGTGGCCTTGCTGATGCGAGCCTCCACTTCGGCCGTATGGGCCATGGTGCGTCCAAGGTAAAGCTGATTCGCCAGCGCCCCAGCCAGAAGGCCATCCCTTGTGCGACTGATCAGGCCCTGTTGCAGCAGCCCGCTGACGGCTTCCGACAACTCGACGGATGTGATGCCATCGCGCACAAAGCGTTGCATCTCTTGACCCACCGCGTCGCGCAGGCGCGTCTGGTTCTGCGGTGCGTAGACGGCCCATAAGGCAAAGCGTCCTGCGCGGTCGAGTGCGCCAATCGACAGCGAGCTCGAGACGCCATAGCTGATGCCTTCCTGCTGCCGCAACCGATCGGCCAACCGGCTGCGCATACCGGTGCCGCCGAGCACTCTGGCTGCGATCAGCATCAGCGGGTAGTCCGGCGAGTCGTTGAGCAGATCGACGGGTTGCGATGCCAGGTACACAGCGTTGGCCTTGCCAGGCGTGTCGAGTGTGAAGCTGGCCGCCGGAATGGCGATGAACGGGCGATCCACGCGTTCGAACGGTACCTGGGCCCGCCAGTCGCCGAACAGGAACTGGATCTGCTTCGCGGCGTCGGCGGCATCGAAGTCACCGACGATCGCAAGCTGCGCGTGGTCGGCGCCGTAGAACTGCGCATGGAACTCGCGCAGATCGGCCTGCGTCACGCCCCTGAGGCTGGCCACGCTTTCGTCGAAGGTTGGCGTGTAGCGTGGATCTTCGGCCGGATATGGGTTGCCATGGCGCCCGAGGGCGTTCGGTGCCAGCGCGTTGGGCTGGCGACGCTGGCTGTCTACCCCCGCGATACTGCTGGCGCGCAGGGTTTCCAGTTCGGCCGACGGGAATGTCGGCATGCGCAGCACCGTTCGCAACAGGTCCAACAGGTCGGGCAGGTAGGCACGGTGCGTCTCGAACCGTACCGTCAGCCGCTCCGAACTGCCCGAGATCGATACATTGGCCTTGAGCGCCTCGAACCGATCCGCAATCTGCTGGCGGCTGAACACGCCCGCGCCACGGTCGAGCATTCCGGCCGTCAGCGAGCCAATCGCTGTTTTCCCTTGCAGCGACTGGGTATTGCCCAGATGCAGGACCAGCGTGCCATTGACCGCTTCGCCGCGCGTGGGCTTGGATAGCAGCGCAAGCTCCATCCCGTTTGGAAGCGTCTGGCGCACCGTGTGGGCGTCAATGTTGGCCGGGCTTGGGTCGAACGTGGGCACGGCCTGCGCGACAGCCTTGCCGGCGTAGTCGCGTACCAGCGCGGCCACGTCGGGCGACTGCGGAATGGTCGCAAGCTGGGGTTTGTCTCCGGGCAGGAACTCGCCGACCGTGCGGTTCGTCTGGCGCAGGTAGTTCTCCGCCACGCGCTGTACGTCTTCCAGCGTGGTGGTTTCCACGCGGTCGCGCGCGATAAAGAGCAGGCGCCAGTCGCCCTTTGCAATGGATTCGGACAGCGCCACGCCATAGCGCGCCGGATCGTTGAGAATCTTCTCGTACGCGTTACGCATCCGCACGCGGGCGCGATCCAGTTCGTCCTGGGTGACTGGCTTTGCGGCCAGTCCTTCGATTTCCGCAAGCAGCGCCGCGCGCACCGGCTCGATGGGCCGGTCCTTGCCTGTCCCTGCCGCGAACAGGATCACGCCGGGATCCTTCATCGCGTCGAACATCGACATCTGCCATGCCGCCTTGCGCGTGTCCACCAGCGCATGCTCGAGCCGCCCTCCCGGCGTGTCGGCGAGGATGACCGTCAGCAGCGCGAGGGCCGTGGTGTCGGGGTGCGCGCCAGGCGCGACGTGATACATCGCGGCCACGATGCTGCTGTCCCCGGGGCGCGTCAGCGTCAGTTCCCGGGCGCCTTCCTGCGGCGGTTCCACGGTGTGCTCGGTCGGGAGCACGCGCGTGGGCCGCGGAATCGGCCCGAACGCCTGCTCGATCCGTGACAGCGCACGCACCGGATCGAACTGCCCGGCTACCACCAGCACTGCGTTGTCGGGCTGGTAGTAGCGTCGATAGAACGCCTGCAGGTTCTGGATGCCGACACGCTCCACATCGCTGCGCGCGCCGATTGGCGCCTTGGCGTAGTTGTGCCACCGATAGGCCGCCGCGTACATCTGCTGTTGCAGCATCCGCATCGGATTGTTCTCACCGATCTCCATCTCGTTGCGCACGACCGTCATTTCCTTGTCGAGGTCGGCGCGCGAGATGAAGCTGTTGACCATGCGGTCCGCTTCCATCCGGAGCGCCCAGTCGAGGTTGTCGTCGCTGGCAGCAAAGGTCTCGAAATAGTTGGTGCGGTCCTGCGCCGTCGTGCCGTTGAACTGCATGCCGCGCCGGGCGAACTCGGTGGGAATCGTCCGGCCCGGCAATGACGGCGTGCCCTTGAACATCAGGTGCTCGAGCAGGTGCGCCATGCCGGTTTCGCCGTAGTTCTCGTGCCGGCTGCCCACGAGGTAGGTCATGTTCACCGTGGTGGTCGGCTGGGCGTCGTCGGGGGCGAGCAGGATCCGGAGGCCGTTCGGCAGCCGGTACTCGGTGATGCCTTCCACGGCGGCCACGCGCTCCGCGCGGATGACCGGCGCTGCGGGTGGCGGGGGCGCGACACTGCTCGGCCGCGCGGCGAAGGCGGGCACGGGCAGGGCGCTCAGGCCCGCCAAAATGAAGCAAGCCGCGCCGGTGACGAAGCTGGCGGCAAAACTGGTGACAAGACGACGCATGAATTCTCCGTAGACGGCGCCGGTTGGCCGTCTGCAAGGATTCTAGCCGGATGGACGACACGCGAACCGCGTGCCGGCACACTTTCAGATTCGGGGCCAACAATCGTGACCGCCGGCGGCATCCGGGCCCGAGGCGAATGTCCGATTCCAGCGGGTTTGTCATGTCGTAAAGGCGTAGGATGCATGGCATGGAACTCGATCCTGACACCTGCTACAAGGCCGTGGCCTCGCATGACCGGCGCTTCGACGGACGCTTCTTCGTCGGGGTGTCGTCGACGGGCGTGTACTGCCGGCCGATTTGCGCCGTGCGCACGCCCAAGCGCGAGAACTGCACGTTCTACGAGACCGCCGCCGCCGCGGAGAAACACGGCTTCAGGCCTTGTCTGCGTTGTCGCCCGGAATTGGCGCCGGGGCATGGGCTGGCGGACATCTCCGGCCGGCTGGCGCAGGCGGCCGCCACGTTGATCGACGAAGGCTTCATGGCCGGCGCGGGCGTGGCCCAGCTGGCCGCGCGGATCGGTGTGACCGAGCGTCACCTGCGCCGCCTGTTCGATGCCGAGTTCGGCGTGTCGGTGCATGAGTACGCCCAGACGCAAAAGCTACTGCTGGCCAAGCGCCTGCTGACAGACACCGCGCTGCCCGTCACCGAGGTGGCGCTGGCAGCCGGCTTTGGCAGCGTGCGGCGGTTCAACGACGTGCTCAAGGAACGCTATGGCCTGACGCCGCTGGCGATGCGCAAGCGCGCCGCAGATGGCATGGCGGACCGGCTCGTGTTCGAGCTCGGCTACCGGCCGCCGATGGCGTGGGGGGCGCTGCTCGGATTTCTGGCCGTGCGTGCCGTCGACGGCATCGAACAATGTGATGGCGAGGTGTACTCGCGCACGTTGTCGATCGAAGCGGGTGGCCGGTGTCATGCGGGCTGCGTGCGGCTCGAGCATGTGGCGCGGCGCGCGGTGCTGCGCATCACGTTGTCCGGCGCGTTGGCGCCCGTGATTCCGCAGGCATTGGGCAAGGTCCGGCGGTTATGCGATTTGGGCTGTCGCCCCGACATCGTCGATGCCCACCTGGGCGAACTGGCTGCGCGGACGCCTGGAATGCGCCTGCCCGGCGCGTTCGACGGATTCGAGATCGGGGTGCGCGCGATCGTCGGTCAGGTGATTCCGGTGGTGCAGGCGCGGCGCATTCTGGCTCGGCTGGCGCAGGTGGCCGGCGAGCCGTTGCCGGAAGCGGCCCAGGCGGGACTGACCACGCCTGCCGGCCAGGCGCCGCTGACTCACGCCTTCCCGACCGCGCAGGCTCTGGCTGCATTGCCCGACGAGGCATATCGGGCGGCTGGCGTGACCGCCGCGAAGACCCGGACGATTCGTGCGTTGGCCCGCAGCGTGGCTGCCCATGAAATCGATCTCGATCCCCACGCGCCACCTGAGGTGACCGTGGCGCAATTGCGTGCCATCGATGGCATCGGAGACTGGACGGCGCAATACGTCGCAATGCGCGCGTTAGGCTGGCCTGACGCATTTCCGGGCACCGACTATGCGCTGCGCAAGGTGCTGGGCGTCGATACGGTTCGCGGGATGCAGGCGAAGACCGCCGGATGGGCGCCGTGGCGCGCCTATGCGGCAATCCATCTCTGGCACCGCTACGAAGCGCTGAAGCTTCAGGGTAGCGATATCGAGGAGCAGGCGGCATGAGCAGCCATCACATCATCGACAGCCCGCTGGGCGACATGCTGTTGCGTGCCGATGGCGGCGCGTTGACCGGCGTGTTCTTTGCCGGCCAGAAGTACTACCCCGGGCTGGCGCGTCCCACTCCCGTCTCGGCGATGCCCGCAGCGGATGCGCGCGTGCTGGAGCAGGCCGCGATGGAACTCGGCGCCTACTTCGACGGGGCATTGCATGGATTCTCCGTCCCGTTCCGGCTGGTTGGCAGCGCGTTCCAGCAGCGGATCTGGCAAGCGCTGTGCGATATCGAATTTGGTGAGACTTCGACCTACGGACAACTCGGCGCGGGGCTCGGCTTGCCGCCAAGCCATTCGCGGGCGGTGGGCGGTGCCGTGGGGCGCAATCCCTTGTCGATCATCGTTCCGTGTCATCGCGTGCTTGGCGCGTCCGGCGACCTGACCGGCTACGCGGGCGGCGTGGACCGCAAGCGTGCGCTGCTGACGCTGGAGGGCGTGCTTTATCCGGGCCAGTTGCAAGCCACGGCGCTGGGTCAGGCCGCCCTTGCCCTGGACTGACGAAGGCGGGAGCGCGCGTGGCGCGTCTGTTCGTCGCCATCCAGCCTCCCGCCGCGCTGGTGGCCGACCTGCTGCGCATCGTTCCCGCACAGCACGGCATTCGGCCGACGATGGCCGCGCAGTTGCACCTGACCCTGCGCTTTCTGGGCGAGCAGGATGACCCCACGGCGGTGCGGATTGAACGGGTGTTGTCCGAGGTAGCTGCGCCGTCCGTGGTGTTGCAGGTGAAGGGTGTCGGCCGCTTTCGTGGCCGCCAGGGCGCCATACTCTGGGCCGGGCTGGAGGCGTCGGCGCCGATGCAGGCGTTGGTCGACGCCATCACCGCCGCGCTGGAGCGCGAAGGGATTCCACCCGAGCGCCGCCGCTTCTGGCCACATTTGACCCTGGCACGTTGCCGGCCTGAGGTGCCGGAGCATGTACTGCGGGACTGGCTGGCGGCCCGTCGGGCACTGTCGCTGCCTGCCTGCACGATCGACCGGTTCGTCCTGTTCGAGAGCGTGCTTGACCGACAGGGCGCGCGGCATGTGGCGCGGGCCGTCTATCCACTTGTCGCGAACGGTCCAGACCGCTGCCCCCAACGCTGACACCTGTCACGCCGTGCCGCTCGGCCGGTGATCGCCCGGACAGCCGCTCTGAGTGTTGGCTTCAGATCTGCCATGTAACGGCTGTAACGCATGTTGCATGCAGTATCTGGATGGCTTGCTCAATGCGGTGGGCTACCTGACGCCAAGTGCCACGCCCAGCCCGAATAGGGCAGTCCCGATGATGACATCGAGCTGTCGTTGGTATCGCAGCATCGTGGCACGCAGCGACTTCGAGCCGAAACACCACGCGACGATGCTAAACCAGACCCAATGCGTGGCCGACATGAACAATCCATAGCCAAACTGCACGGCGGCGGGCGTGTGCGCGTTGACGACCTGCGAGTACGTGCTGACCACGAACAGTGTGGTCTTCGGGTTGAGCGCATTGGTCAGGAAACCCATGCGAAACGCCACCAGTCCCGAAACGGCGGGTGCCCCATCGGCGTCGACGTCCAACGCCTTGCGATTGCGTAGTGTCTGAATGCCGATCCAGATCAAGTAGGCCGCACCAGCCAGCTTGATGATCGAGAGCAGCCCGTGCGCGTGGCGCACCAGCAGTGACACGCCGAACATGGTGTAGGCGACGTGTACCTGCACGCCGAGCGCGATGCCCAGCGCGCAAAGCAGCCCGGTGCGGCGGCCAAACAGGTAGCTGTTGCGCGTGACCATGGCGAAGTCCGGGCCAGGGCTGATGACGGCAAGAAGGGTGATGGCCGCGACGGCCAGCAGTTCGGCGAGTGGGGTCATTGTTGTGGTATTTCAGTCAGTTTTCGTTGCGTAAGCCGTGTATTCGATGGCACGACATATGCCATTTTTATTCGCAGAAACGGGTACGGCAAACAATATATACTCGCCATATTCCGTGAGAAAAACTGACTGATTGGCATGCCATCGATGCACTGGCTCGGCTGGATTCGCTTCTTCGAAGCCGCCGCGCGTCACCAGAACTTCGCCCGCGCGGCCGACGAGTTGCACCTGACCCACGGCGCGATCAGTCGGCAGATCCGCCAGCTTGAAGCCGAACTCGGCGTGAGCCTGTTCGAACGGCGTAATCGCGCGGTCTTTCTGACCGAGGCTGGCCGCACTCTCCAGTCCGCGGCCACGCAGTCGATGGACTTGCTTGCGGCGGCGGTCGAGCGCATCCGCAAGCCCGCTGCGAACACCGCGCTGGTGTTGTCATGCGAGCCAACCATCGCCATGCGCTGGCTGATTCCTCGGTTGGCACGGTTTTCCGCTCGGCATCCCGATATCCCGTTGCATCTGATGGCTGCTGGCGGCGCGATCGACTTTGCGCGTAGCGGTGTCGACGTGGCATTGCGTCGCAATGATTTCCCGTTCGATACGCGCTGGCACACGCGGGAGGTGACGCCCGAGCGGGTGGGGCCGGTTTGCCGGCCGGATCTGGCAGATCACGGGCTCGATGCAATGCCCTGGCTGCATACGCGCACTAGACCCGATGCCTGGCAGCGCTGGGCGCGTAGCGCGGGGTATGTACTCACTGGCAGCACGGACGTCTGGTACGAGCACTTTTATCTAAGCCTGCAGGCCGCGTCCGCCGGGCTGGGCTGGGCGATTGCTTCGGAGCTGATGGCCTATGACGAGTTGTCCGACGGTCGCATGGCCGCACCCCGGGGCTTCGTGGCCGATGGCTCGGCGTACCATCTGCTTTCGCCTGTGCCGTTCGAGCATGACTCGCGCCGGCTGGCGTTGTTCGACTGGCTCCATGCCGAGGCAAACGCATCTTCACAGGCATAGCAAGGTGGCGCCGTTATCGCCATTCGAGTGCGTCGCGAAGTGGAAGAAGCGTTACGTGCGCCACCCCTCGGAAGTCTGTCGCTAAAGTTACGTCGTATTTTGCCGAAGCATATGGCAGGTGCTTGCGCCACCTTCGGGTGGCGCTTACCATGCGGCGGCTGGTCGCCGCGAGCTGTCACCGCTTTCCAGTTCCCGCCCCCCAAAAGGGTGCGTTGTGGCGCAACCCTTTCGATGTAGCGTATCTCCATGAGTCTTCAAGAACCCATCGGGTCCAAGCTGGCCCAATCACAGTCCCAGGTCGATGGCGAGGCCGACGAGCGGGACGCTGCGGCCCAGTCGGATGAACGCTACCGGTTGACGCACAGCTCACAGATCGGCACCGTGCTGCGCGATATGGCCTGGCAGAAGTGCCTGCTGAATGTGCGCTCGAAGGGCGGCTCCGAGATCGTGACGTCGATCCTGCATGTCGATCCGGCCAACAAGACCTTCATTTTCGATTGGTGCCGTGCCGATGGTGAGCGTCAGGCATTGATGTCGTCCGAGCAGAACGCCTTTTCCGGCCTGCTGCGCGGAGTGCCGGTCAACTTTATCGTTGGCACGCCGGGCGCCACGCGCTTCGAAGGCGGTCCCGCGTTCATCGCCGATTTTCCCGAAAAGCTGTACCACTTCCAGCGCCGCCGCCATTTTCGCGCGCGCACGTTGCTGACCAAGGGCTACCGCTGCGAACTGCGAATTCCCGAGACGGAAAAGCAGGCGCTGCAGCTCGATATTGCTGACTTGTCGTTGTCAGGGGTGGGTTTGCGCTCGCGCGCGGTGGGCGCTGACCAGTTGCCCGTGGGCACCGTGATCAAGCGCTGCCTGCTGGACTTTGCCGAACTCGGCCGACTGGAGCTCGACATGCAGGTGGTGGGTCATTGGCTGGTGGGCTTCGACGACAACACCGTGCACCACTACGGATGCGCGTTCCTGAACCCGGACGGCCGCATGGAAAACTTCCTGCAGCGCCTGGTGTTCCAGCTCGAACTGGCGCACCGGGGCTGACACCCCGGCGCAAGCGGAAAGCGGCTCAGTTTCCGCTTAGCTTCCGCTCAGTTTCCGCTTAGTTGCCAATCATCTTGCCGATCGCGGCTGCCGCCTCCCGCATGGGGCCGAGCAGCCGCGCAATCATTTCCCCTTCCGACACCTTGTTGGCCTTCACGCTGACGCTGATGGCCGCCAGCACCACGCCGGCCTGCGACCGCACTGGCACGGCGATTGCGCGCAATCCCGGCTCCAGTTCCTCGTCGATCAGCACATAGTCCATGTCGCGGGCGCGCTGGAAGGCTGCCTCGAGCTCAGGACGCGAGATCTTGGTCAGCAGCGTGCGCGGGCGCAGTTCAGCATGGTCGAAGAACGCCTCCAGGATCGGTTGCGGCTGATGGGCCAGCAACAGGCGGCCGGTGGACGTGCAATAGGCCGGCAGGCGGCTGCCCATGCCGAGCGAGTGCGTCAGCACGCGCTGCACTTCCGAGCGAACCAGATACAGGATGTCGGTGCCGTCGAGGATGGCGAGCGCCGAGGTCTCGTGCACGCGCGCGCTGAGGCTATCCAGAACGGGCTGCGCCAGAGAGACGATCGCACTCGACGAGAAAAATGCGTGGCCAAGGTGCAGCACGCGCGGACGCAGCGCGAAGTGGCCGTCCTGCTGGCTGACGTAGCCAAGCTGTTCCAGCGTGTAGAGGCAGCGGCGGACCGAAGCGCGCGACAACTGCGTGCGCTGTGCCACCTGAGAAATAGTCAGTGGGCGCTTGCGTTCGGAGAATGCCTCGAGCACGGTCAATCCGCGCGCTAGCGAGAGCATGAAGTTGGGATCGCCGGCAAAGCTGCCGAGGATGTCGGCGGGCGGCTTGGCAGCGCGCACGGTGTCGGCTTGCGCCGGTTTGAGACTGATGGGGCTGGGGCTCGGAGCGTCCATGGCGGATAAAACGGTGCGGGGGAGCGTTCGATAATCGCGCATCTTAACGCCCCAGAGCGCTGATTGCCGCCTTCTGGACAAAAAAATGTCGCCGGTCGGGACGGCGACGGGGAAGGGGGTGTCGGTCAAGACGGGGGTCCTGACGACGAATCGAGTATAGGTAGGGGTACAGAGACATTAAATACAACTAAGGAGGGGGGAGTGCACTGGCAGCCGGCGCCGGGCGGCGCATCGGCCGCTCAGGGGCTGTTCGCGGCGGCTTCAGGATTGCTCAAGGCTTCCTCAAAAGGCATCTTCAAGGCTTGCCCAGGAACAGGTAGAACGCATAGCTGCCGCCCGTCGCCCGGCCATAGCCGAGGTAAAGCGGCCCGACCGGGCTGTCGATGCCCAGGAATGCCGCCATCGACTTCAGCAGCCCGGTTGGACTACCCGGCACCAGCGGCGCGCCGACGCGCCCGGCCTCAAGCGAGAAGCCGGCGTAGACGCCGTCGAAGAACGTCTGGTGGATCAGCTTGTTGTAGTAGACCATCCGCGCGAACTGCAAATTGCCGCCGATGAGTTGCCCCGTGCTGTACCCCGACTGCTGCAGGAAGCCACCCCATTGGAACAGGTCGTACTTCGGCAGGGCGGGGCCGCCGATATTGCTGCCGGCCTTGAACGCCAAACTGAGCGTGTTATTGCCGATCGAGTATGCCCACGCGCCTGAGATATCGCCCTTGGTATAGGTATCGGTCGCGCCCATGCCACCCTGCGAGGCGTAGACGTTCAGCGTGCCGCCGTACCCGAAGCGCGGGAAGTTGAGGTTGTCGAGCTGATCCGCGACCAGCCGGCCTTCGATGGCGCGCCGGTTGACGCGGCCAGGGCCGGGACTCAGATACGCGGGGCCGGTGGATAGCGAAGCATTCTGCTCTCCAACGACCACGCCAAGCCGGGCCTCGCCGTACTTGGTGATCTGGCTGCCGATGTCGAATGCGAAGTCGGTGCGGCGCAGATCGTACTGGGCCAGTCTGGTGCTGCCGCTGAAGACATTGACTGGCCGCCGCTCCAGTTCGATACGTGGCGCCACGAAGAAAAGCTGGCGCGTATCGAGCGGCTGGTAGAACTCGCTGATCAGGCTCGAAGTCTGACCCACCTGCGCATCGGTTCGCCACTCCGCCCCGAGCGAGTTCAGCCACGTGCGGCGGTAGCTGGCCAGCAGGTTGAAGTAGGCATCGCCGCGGAAGTCGGTGCTCAGCCCGAGACCGAAGCGCAGATAGTCGGGGCCGTAGGATTTCTCGATCGCATCGACCGAAAGCACGCGCTTGCCCGGTTCCTCCAGGAAGCGATAGTTCACATGCTCGAAGTCGCCGGTGCCGAACAGGCGGCGCATGTCGCGATCGAGAGTGGCCTGCGTGATCGGCTCACCGGGCTTGGTCTCCATCGTGGCGGCCGCGAACTCCGGATTTACACGTTCCATCGGCGCAAAGCGGATTTCGTCGACGGGCCGCACGTCGGGCGGCGGCAGCGCCACCTGTCGCGCGCGCAGTTGGGCGTATTGTGCCGGCGGGATCGACAGCTCGGACAGCCGGCTCGCCTCTTTCCGTGCGGCGGCCTCGCCGATCGGGATCGTCTTGGGCAGGTGGTCGAAATCACCTGCCGAGAAATCCCCCAATTCGGGCTTGATGAGGATGTCGGTGGGCCTCAAGGAGGCCAGCGATGTGCGCACGTTCTGCTCGGTCAGGATGTTGAGCATCTGTCCGGTTACCCCGATGATCGAGGTCAGCTCTTCGCGCTTCATCAGCGGTGTGCCGAGATTGACGGCGATGATGATGTCCGCGCCCATCGCCCGCGCCACGTCGACGGGCAGGTTGTCGGTCAGGCCGCCATCGACCAGCAGCTTGCCTTCATACTCGGTGGGCGCTACCGCGCCCGGCACCGACATGCTTGCCCGCATCACGTTGGCCAGTTCGCCCTGGCTGAACACCACCGGCGTACCTGCGACCAGATCCGTGGCGACTGCCCGATACGGAATCGGCAGTGTGTCGAAGTTGCGATAGCCGGGAGCATTGGCGAGCTGCCGCAATACGGTTTCGAGCTGCACGCCCGAGACGGCACCCTTGGGCAAAAGCAGGCCGTCCGAGCGCACGCCGATCTCGGGCGTGAAAAGGTTCGTGTGGTCGTCGATCTTGCGGCGAATGGCCAGATCCTGACGGGGCGGGCGCTCATTGAAGATCGTTCCCGTCGTCAGCCCGCCGACGAGTTTCTCCATGTCCGACGTGCTCATGCCGGTCGCGTACGCGCCGCCGACGATCGATCCCATGCTGGTGCCGGCGATGCAATCGATCGGCACGCGCAGTTCCTCGAGCACCTTGAGCACGCCAATATGGGCCGCGCCACGCGCGCCGCCGCCCGAAAGCACCAGGCAGATCTTCGGCCGGCCCTGCGGCGCCGATGCCGCGGCGGGCTCGGCCGCCAGTGCCGACGGGCCGGCTATCGCGCCCGAACACAGCACTGCCAACCATGCGGCGCAGCGAAGAAGGGCAGAGGCGTGGCGCATCGCAGATGACATGAAGAAGAGGGGGCGGCGAAGGACATTGCCGCGACCTTCAACACTAGCAGTGTGGTCCGCATGTGGCGTATGCCATGCGCCAAGATCAAAACAATTCATCACGCGCGCCGGAACCATTCAGATCGGCGGCCACGCATGTCGGCTTCTGTCCGCTCCGGCGCGGGATAGCCGATGCGGCATATACTGGCGCCGTACCTGATTCCATTGTGTCTTCCGTGTCTTCCGTGTCTTCCGTGTCTTCCGTGTCTTCCGCAGAACATTTCCACGCGCCCCCCGACGATCCAAAACCCGCGCCGCCCGAAAGACCCGGCGACAACGAGTGCTGCGGCAGCGGCTGCGATCCATGCGTCTTCGATTTCTACAACGACGAGATGGAGCGCTATCGCCAGGAACTGCGGGCATGGGAGGCGCGCCAGGCCGCTCGCCAGGCCGCTCGCGATAACGCCGCAACGCATTCGTGAACCATTCCGCCGCGCTTCAGGACTTCGTTGAACGGCATCGGCGCCTGTTCGTCCTGACCGGCGCCGGCATCAGCACGGACTCCGGCATTCCGGGCTATCGCGACGAACAAGGCCGCTGGCAACGCTCGGCGCCGATGACCATCAGCGCGTTCATGAGCGGTCACGCGGCACGGCAGCGCTACTGGGCGCGCAGCATGGTCGGTTGGCCGGTGGCGGCGGGGGCACACCCGAATGTCAGCCATCGCGTGGTGGCGCGGCTTGGCGATGCCGGGCGCGTGTCGGCGCTGGTTACCCAGAACGTGGACGGACTGCACCAGCAGGCGGGCAGCCGCGATGTCGTCGAGTTGCACGGCAGCATCAGGCAGGTCGTATGCCTGTCGTGCGCCACGCGCTACCCGCGCGCGGAGCTGCAGCACTGGCTCTGGCAACACAATCCCGATTTTCGTGACATGACGGCATTGCCCGCCGCGGACGGCGACGCGCATCTGGAGTCGCCGTTGTTCGACAATTTCGCGGTGCCGGTTTGCGAGCGATGCGAGGGCGTGCTCAAGCCAGATGTGGTGTTTTTTGGCGAGTCGGTGCCGCGCGAGCGCGTCGATACCGGCCGGGCGGCACTCGCCAGCTCCGATGCCGTGCTGGTGGTCGGGTCGTCGCTGACGGTGTTTTCGGGCTATCGCTTCTGCCTGTGGGCGAACGAGCTAGGTTTGCCGATCGCCGCGCTGAACCTTGGCACCACGCGCGCCGATCCGCTGCTGACACTCAAGGTATCCGCGCCGATCGGGCCCACACTGTCTGCGCTGGCGAGCGGGATCGGGCTGGCCGGCGATTGACTACCGACTGACCACCGATTGACCACGGCGGCGCCCGCCGCTAGGATCGACGCATTGCCCGATATCTTCGGGTGCCCCCCAACCAGTCATCTCATGACCCCTGTTTCTGTCACGGCGCCCCCCTGCGCGCCGCCGCGCGGCTGATTCCAGCCGACTGACGTCTCCGGTATCGCTGACGAAGACGTGCTCGCGCATCGCGCGCGGCACGCGCCGGAGCCTGCGTGGTTTCTGACAGGACAATTTATGAATTCCGAAAAGGACGTCATGGCGGACGCATCCGCCATGCGCACGTCCATGCACGCGCTTGCCGTGTATGGCGCAACCCCTTTGTTTGTGCTGCTCTGGAGTGGAGGCGCGATCTTCAGCCGCGTGGGACTTTCCCATGCCTCGCCATTTGCGTTTCTCACGTTGCGGTTCGTCATCGCGCTGCCCCTGCTCGCCGCCATCGGCGTGGCACGCCGGTGCATGCTGCCAGCACCCGGTACGCGTGTGCGTGTGGCGGTGACGGGCGCGCTGATGATCGGCGGTTACTCGATCAGCTACCTGCTGGCACTGGATTTCGGCATGACGCCAGGCGTGCTGGCTACCGTGCTGGGCGTGCAGCCAATCCTGACTTTGCTCTGGATGGAGCGGCGCGTGTCGGTAGCGCGGCTGGCGGGTCTGACGCTGGCGCTGGCCGGGCTGGTGACGATCGTGGCCGATAGCCTGATGGCCGCAAGGTTCTCGATGGCTGGCTGGGGTGCTGCTCTGGCCGCGCTCGCGTGCATGACGGTAGGCGCCATCGGGCAGAAAGGCATCCGGCAGGCCGCAGTGGAGATCCTGCCGCTGCAGTACACGGTGGCGCTGGCGATGTGCCTGCTGTGCGTGCCGTTCCAGCCGTTCCGGTTCGAGCACGTGCCGGGCTTCTTTTTCCCGCTGCTCTGGATGGGGATCGTGATTTCGGTGGTGGCGACGCTGCTGTTCTACCGGCTGATCCAGGCCGGTAACCTGGTCAACGTGACCAGCCTGTTCTATCTGGTGCCGCCTGTGACCGTTCTGCTGGACTTCGTCGCGCTGAGCAACCGGCCCGCGCCGCTTGCGCTGGTCGGCATGATTGCCATTCCGGTGGGGCTGGCGCTGGCGTTTCGCGCGGGACGCTAGCGCAGGTTGACCTGCACGCGGATGCCGTCGGGCGCCACGGTGATGGCGCCCGGCTCGACGTCCTTGCCGTTGAAGCGGAGTTCTTCGGGTTTGAACGTGTACAGGGGATAGTCCTTCAGCAGTTGCTGGGCGACCACGGCGCCAATGGCGTTGAGTTGCTCGCGGTACTGGCTCATGCCTTGCACCTCCACGTCCTGCACCGTCGGGTTGTCCAGCAGCACCGCGCGGCGCGTGGCGTCGTAGCGGACGCCGCTGTTCAGCGCCAGCGAGCCGTTGACCGGCGGGGACGGGATTACCGTGTTCGAGAGCGCCGCGTCCACCCGGGTGGTGATGCGGTTGCCGGCCTCGTCGAGCACGAGGCGCGGGTTCGAAAGCCGCACGCTGACCAGTTCGCCATAGCGCAGCGTGGCCGGGAAGCGCTTGTCCACCGCGCTTTGCAACTCGTCCTTGGTGAACGTGTATTCGCCAGTCCAGACGTTGTAGCCGGCGTGGGCAGTGCCCAGCGCCGCCGCGACAATGGCCAGGGCCAGCAACGGGCGGCGCGCGTGGGACAGGCGGTTGATCAGGGTACGGGACATGGCCGGGATGCGAATCAAAGTTACGCAGTCAGACCCGTGCCGCGCGGTGATCGTTCCGACATGTGATGCCGGTGCGGGCCATCGACAGGTTTCAGTAGTGCGGCGGGATTTCGTGCTGCGGATCGGACTCGGCAGCCATGGGTGCGCTGGCGCGCACTTGTTGGTACAGCGCGCGAAACTGCGCCTGCAACAGATCGATCTGCTGCTGTTGGCGGGCGACGGCGAGATTCAGCGTCTCGATCAGGTCTTCCTGGAAGGCGACCTTGATCTCCAGATCGGTCAGGCGGGATTCCATGGTGTTCTCCGGTTGGCCGCGCATTGTACGGGACTGTACGGTACGGCCAGCCGGAGAACGGCAACGATGATCAGTGGCCCAGTGGCCCAGGTTATTCCTTGGGCCCGGCGATCACCATCCACATCACGCCGAACTTGTCGGTGACCATGCCAAAGCGCTCACTGAAGAACGTCTGCGACGGCGGCATGTTGATCTGGCCACCCTCGGCGAGCTTTTCCATCGTCTTGTCGCACTCGGCGGCATTGGCCACGTTCAGCGAAAGGCCGAAGCCCTTGAACTCGGTCTTGCCCTTGGCCTCCCCGTCGGACCCCATGATCACGGCATCGCCGATTTGCAGCGCCATATGCATGATCTTGTCTTGGTTGATGACGGCCGGACCACAGCCGGGACCGGCATCCTTGGGGCCATCGCGGTAGCGCAGCATGGCGCCAACCTGCGCGCCCAGGGCGGTCTTGTAGAACTCGGCCGCTTCCTCAGCGCGACCATCGAAAAACAGATACGGCTGGACTTTCGAGGACATCGATAACTCCTGTGGATTGGGCGCCCAATACGGCCGGGCGGGGGGCTGAACCGGTACTTGTGTACGGCGTCCACAAAGATTAGGCGAGAGTCCGGGGGATGTCCACATCTATTTTCGGGGACAGATATGACGGGTCGCGAAAGGCTTGTTTCACCGTTGCCGTTTGGCGCTGACGCCGGGCCATGTCACAATTCACGGTTACGAGTTTCGGGCGCCGGACCGGCTCGCCGCATGACGCGATCGTGCGGGGGCGCCCCAAGAGCCGACAAATTCACCTGGTTTTCTGGCGATGACTACCATCCTGCAGCACATTCCTTCCGGCCAGCGCGTCGGAATCGCCTTCTCGGGCGGACTCGATACCAGCGCCGCGCTCCTCTGGATGCGCCAGAAGGGCGCCATTCCCTACGCCTACACGGCGAACCTGGGCCAGCCCGACGAACCGGATTACGACGACATCCCCCGCCGCGCCATGGCGTACGGCGCCGAGGCCGCCCGTCTGGTGGATTGCCGCACCCAACTGGTGGCCGAAGGTATCGCCGCGCTGCAATGCGGCGCGTTCCATATCTCGACCGCCGGCGTGACCTACTTCAACACGACCCCGATCGGCCGTGCCGTGACCGGCACGATGCTGGTGGCGGCCATGAAGGAAGACGGCGTCAACATCTGGGGCGACGGCAGCACGTTCAAGGGCAACGACATCGAGCGCTTCTACCGCTACGGCCTGCTGACCAACCCGGGTCTGCAGATCTACAAGCCGTGGCTGGACCAGCAGTTCATCGACGAACTGGGTGGCCGCGCCGAAATGTCCGAGTTCATGCGCCAGCACGGCCATGCCTACAAGATGTCGGCGGAAAAGGCGTACTCGACCGATTCGAACATGCTCGGCGCCACGCACGAGGCCAAGGATCTGGAGCACCTGGATTCCGGCATCCGCATCGTCCAGCCGATCATGGGCGTGCAGTTCTGGCGCGATGACGTCGAAGTGAAGCGCGAGGAAGTGACCGTGCGCTTCGAGGAAGGCCAGCCGGTGGCGCTGAATGGCAAGACGTTCGCCAATGCCGTCGACCTGCTCATGGAAGCCAATGTCATCGGTGGCCGTCATGGCCTGGGCATGAGCGACCAGATCGAGAACCGCATCATCGAAGCCAAGAGCCGCGGCATCTACGAAGCCCCGGGCCTGGCGCTGCTGTTCATCGCTTACGAGCGCCTGATCACCGGTATCCACAACGAAGACACCATCGAGCAGTACCGCGACAACGGCCGCCGTCTGGGCCGCCTGCTGTACCAGGGCCGCTGGTTCGATCCGCAAGCCATCATGCTGCGCGAAACCGCCCAGCGCTGGGTGGCTGGCGCCGTGACCGGCGAGGTGACGATCGAACTGCGTCGCGGTAACGACTACTCGATCCTGAACACGACGTCGCCGAACCTGACGTACAAGCCCGAGCGCCTGACGATGGAAAAGGGCGAGTCGATGTTCACGCCGCTGGACCGTATTGGCCAACTCACGATGCGTACGCTCGACATCGTCGACACGCGCGAGAAGCTGCAGACGTACGCCAAGTCCGGCCTGCTGTCGAACCAGACCAGCGCGGCGCTGCCAAAGCTCGAAGACTGAGCAAGGCACGTTTCCGGACGGAAAAGCGGCACGAGCGATCGTGCCGCTTTTTTTTCGCCGCCGCCCGGCAGACATCTGGCGCCCTGCAAGCTCTACCGCAACGCGGCACAATGCGTGAAGTCCTCCCCGCTCGTCCTATTCAGGAATCCACCATGCCAGATTTCGCCATGCAATACCGCCGCCTTGGCGCCAGCAACCTGAACGTCTCGACCCTGTGCCTGGGCACGATGATGTTCGCCGATCAGACCGACGAGGCCGAGGCCGCCCGCATCGTCGCCAGCGCGCGTGAGCACGGTGTGAACTTTATCGACACCGCCGACGTGTACAGCAAGGGGGCATCCGAACAGATGGTAGGACGGTTGCTGGCCGGCAGTCGCCACGACTGGGTGCTGGCGACCAAGCTCGGTAACGCGATGGGTAGTGGCCCGAACCAGTCGAACTACTCGCGCACGTGGATCATGCGTTCGGTGGAAGACAGCCTGACCCGTCTGGCCACCGACTACATCGACATCCTGTACCTGCATCGCGATTTCGCCGGCGCCAATCTCGAAGAGCCCGTGCGTGCGATGGGTGACCTGATCCGGGCCGGCAAGATCCGCTACTGGGCCGTGTCGAATTTCCGGGGCTGGCGCATCGCGGAAATCGCCGCGCTGTGCGACCGGCTCGGTGTGCCGCGTCCGGTTGCCTGTCAGCCGTATTACAACCTGCTGAACCGGGTGCCCGAAGTCGAGATCCTGCCCGCCTGCCAGCACTTCGGCCTGGGCGTGGTGCCCTACAGCCCGATCGCGCGTGGTGTCCTGACCGGCAAGTATCTACCCGGCCAGGCACCCGGTGCGGAAACGCGCGCCGGCCGCGCGGACAGGCGCATCATGGAAACCGAATTCCGCGAGGAATCGCTGGTCATCGCGCAGACGCTCAAGAGCCATGCCGAGGGTCGTGGACTGACGCCGGGCCAATTCGCCACCGCGTGGGTGCTTGCCAACCCGATCATCAGTTCGGTGATCGCTGGCCCGCGTACGCTGGCGCAATTCGAGGATTACTTTGGCGCGGTGGCCGCGGCGATCACCCCGGCGGAAGAAGCCATGGTCGACGGCCTGGTGCCGCGCGGACATGCGTCGACGCACGGGTACAACGACCCGGGATACCCGTTTGGCGGACGTCCCGTCGCTGCCGCCTAGCAGCCACACGTAGCCTCCCGCATCCCCATTCCGGGTGTGATTCCCAAGCTGCCTGTTGCGCCCAGTGCACGAAGGCTGACACCCATGTGCGCCAGCCAACTTCCCTGCGGCAAACCGCTGCGGTTGGGCGTAATATAAAAGCACGCACGGCCGTCAAATGACGGCCGACTTGCGTGAGGCTATGAGCCGGTGACGCCCGCCGAGACGGCAGGCCCGGCGCAACCGGATGCGAAACGTGTCACGTCGTGGCTGGATTCTCGTCGGGATGACGGTCGCCGCATGCGGCGGCACCTACATCGTTGTGAGCCTCGTCGCGAATGAGGTTCGCACCTCGCAATGGCAGGCTCGGTACATGAGCCGGCTGGGCCAGTCGTTGACGTACTCCATCGAGCCCGGCCCCAGCGACAGCATCCGCTATCCACACTCCGGCCCCTACGACGAGCGACTCGGCTACGAGCGCCTGGGTGAGTTTGGCGAGCGTCTGCTCAAGCAAGGTTACGTGACCAGTTCCCAGGCGCGCATGTCGCCCGACATGGTGCGACTGATGGACAACGGCATCTTTCCGCCCTATCGCGAGAAGAACCAGGCCGGTCTGCTAGTGCGCGACTGCAACGCGTTGACGCTGGCATTCGCGCGCTACCCGCAGCGCCAATATGACAACTTCGAGTCGATTCCGAAGGTGCTGATCTCCTCGCTGCTCTATGTGGAGAACCAGAACCTGCTCAATCCCGAGTATCCGATGATGAATCCGGCGCTGGATTGGCGCCGGCTGTCGCGTGCGGTACTCGACCAGGGCATCAAGTTCGCTGACCGGCACCACGACACCCCCGGCGGCAGCACGCTGGCCACACAGATCGAGAAGTACCGGCATTCCCCGAAGGGAAAAACGCAGTCGGTCTCCGAGAAGTTCCGGCAGATGGCCTCCGCTTCACTGCGCGCCTACCATGACGGACCCGACACGCAGCGCGTGCGCGAGAACGTCGTGCTGGACTATCTGAATACCGTGCCGCTGTCGGCGCGAGTTGGCCACGGCGAGATCAACGGTATCGGCGACGCGCTTTACGTCTGGTACGGCGAAGATTTCAGCGAGTTCAACGCCGCGCTGCAGCAGATGAATCCGCGTGACCCCACGCCACGCGAAGCGCAGGCTTACAAGCGTGCGTTGTCACTGATCATCTCGCAGCGGCGTCCGTCGTATCACCTGCGGCGCGATGACACGAACCTCGATGCGCTGACAGGTAGCTACCTGCGCCTGCTGGCTGCGAACAACGTCATCACGCCGGAGTTGAGAGACGCGGCGCTGGAGCAGTCGTTGGACAAGGCCCCACCGCCGCCACGCCCGGACGCCGAGCCGTGGGTCACGCGCAAGGCCGTCAACCAGGTCAGCAACGATGTCTCGCACATGATCGGCATCAACAGCCGCTATGACCTGGACCGGCTGGACCTGACCGTCGACAGCACCATCAATCGCGAGGCACAGCGCCTGGTTACCGATACGCTGCTGCGGATGCGTGACAAGGGCGTCGCGCACGAGATGGGCCTGTATGGCAAGAACCTGCTACGCGAAGGCGATGACCCATCGCGTCTCGTGGCCAGCTTCACGCTGTTCGAGCGCGTTGGCAATGCGAGCGTGGTGCGCGTGCAGACTGACAATGTTGACCAGCCGTTCGACATCAACGCCGGGGCGCGGCTCAATCTCGGGTCGACCGCCAAGCTGCGCACGCTGGTGACGTATCTCGAGATCATCAGCGAACTGCATGATCGCTACGTGGACATAAGCCGCGCCGAGCTGACCGCGCTCCAGGTGCCGCGCCAGGATGTGCTGACACGCTGGGCGGTCGACTACCTGATCGCCGCGAAATCCCCGGCTGACCGTCGGCTGGCCACGATGCTCGATGCCGCGATGGAGCGCAAGTATTCGGGCAGCGCCGGAGAGGCGTTCTTTACCGGCGGTGGCATGCAGAGCTTCTCGAACTTTGAGAAATGGGAAGGCGAGCACCAGATGACAGTGCGCGTGGGTTTCCAGCATTCGGTCAACCTGGTGTTCGTGCGGATGATGCGGGACATCGTGCGTTATGAGGTTTACCAGGCGCACCCTGACGCACGTGATTTGCTCGAGGACCGCTACGCGCCCGGCCGTCGCGCTTATCTCGAGCAGTTTGCCGACGAAGAAGGTACGGCGTTCATGACCGCGTTCTACCAGCGTTATCGCGGCAAGGACAACGACGAGCGGCTCAAGGTGCTGCTCGGCCGGGTCAAGCAGCCGACGCCGCATCTGGCGGCCGTGCGGCTGTCCGTCACGTTACTGAGCGCGCGGCCAAACACCGATTTCGAGACATACGCGCGCACGCTGCGCCAGTGGATGCCGAAGCAGAAGGAGACGCTGTCGGACGAGGACCTGCAGGCGCTGTATGTGAAGTACGGCCACGACAAGTTCAACCTCAACGATCGGGGCTACCTGTCGCGCATCCACCCGCTGGAACTGTGGATGGTCGAGTATTTGGGCACGCATCCGGATGCGACGCTGAAGGAGATCCTGAAGGCGAGCGCGCCCGATCGCCAGACTGTCTATGCATGGTTGTTCAAGACGCGCAGCAAGCTCGGTCAGGATGGCCGCATTCGCACGCTGCTGGAACGCGAGGCCTTTGGGAAGATCGCCACGCGCTGGCAACGGCTGGGCTATCCGTTCGATTCGCTCACGCCGTCCTACGGCACGGCGATCGGCGCATCGGGTGACCGGCCTGCCGCGCTGGCCGAACTGGCGGGGATCATCCTGGCCAACGGGGTGGACGCCCAGCCCTCGGCGGTGCGCGCGCTGGCCTTCGCGTCGGACACGCCCTACGCAAGCGCCTACCGGCTGCAACCGGCGCCCGGCAAGCCGCTGATCGTGCCGGAGATCGCCATGCTGGTGCGGCGATCCATGCTCGATGTCGTGCAGAACGGCACCGCCAAGTCCATCAGCGGTGCGTTCGTGCCATTGAATCGGAAGGGGCAGGCGGTGGGGGCGCCATTGATCATTGCCGGCAAGACCGGCACCGGCGACCAACGCTTCCAGACCTATGGCCCGGGTGGCCGCGTGATCTCGTCGCGCTCGGTCAGCCGCTCGGCGACGTTCGTGTTCCTGCTCGGTGATCGCTATTTCGGCACCGTGACGATTCACGTGCGGGAGCCCTACGCCGCGCGTTACTCGTTCACCAGCGCATTGTCATTGCGGGTGCTGCGCTCGCTGGCGCCGCAGATCACGGCGATGGTCGCGCCCGGCAGCGACGCGACACTGCTCCGCTGCGAGAACTGAGCGATCCCGGCCGTTCCGGGATCGCCGCGGGTTTATGGCGCAGGGCGCAGGGCTCAGGCTTTGCGCCGGACCATATCGTAGATCGCCAACAGAACGATGGCGCCGATCACCGAGGCAATCCAGCCGGCCGGTTGCCCGGGCTGATACATGCCAAGGGCGCGTCCCACGTAACCCGCCGCCACCGACCCCAGAATGCCGAGGACGATCGTCATGATCCAACCCATCTTGTCGTCGCCGGGCTTGATCGCTCTAGCAATCAAACCGACGATCAGGCCAACGAACACGGTGCCAAGAAATGCCATCATGATGCGCTCCTGAAAGTGCGAAGGCCGCCGGTGGGCCGGCGGTTACGGCTGGGGAAGCGGACAGGTCCAAATCCCCGGGTTTGTCGGCCCTGCTGCGCGACTTATCCAACCTTGCGCGCGTTGATCACCGCTTCCGCCACGTTGGCCGGTGCCTCGGCGTAATGCTTGAATTCCATCGTGAACGTGGCACGGCCCTGGGTCAGCGAACGCAGCGACGTCGAATAGCCGAACATCGTCGCCAGCGGCACTTCGGCGCGCACAATCTTGCCGCCACCGCCGGCGATGTCCTCCATACCATGCACCATGCCGCGCCGCGATGACAAATCACCCATCACGTTGCCCGTGAATTCCTCGGGTGTTTCCACCTCCACGGCCATCATCGGTTCCAGTAGCACCGGCTTGGCGCGCCGCATCCCTTCCTTGAACGCCATCGAGCCGGCCATGCGGAACGCGTTCTCGTTCGAGTCGACGTCGTGGTACGAGCCGAACACCAGCGTGGCCTTCACGTCGACCACCGGGTAACCGGCCAGCACCCCCGTCTCCAGCGTTTCGCGGATGCCCTTGTCCACCGCGGGGATGAACTCGCGCGGCACCACGCCACCCTTGATGGCATCGACGAACTCGTAGCCGCCGCCCTGCGGCATCGGTTCCACATCGAGCACCACGTGACCATACTGTCCACGGCCGCCCGACTGCTTGATGAACTTGCCTTCGACGTCACGGGCCTTGCCCTTGATCGTTTCACGATACGCCACTTGCGGCTTGCCGACCGATGCCTCCACGCCGAACTCGCGCTTCATGCGGTCGACCAGGATTTCCAGATGCAGTTCGCCCATGCCGGAAATGATCGTCTGGCCGGACTCCTCGTCGGTCGCCACGCGGAACGAAGGATCTTCCTGCGCCAGCCGGTTCAGGGCGATGCCCATCTTTTCCTGGTCGGCCTTGGTCTTCGGTTCCACGGCCTGCGAAATCACGGGCTCCGGGAAGCTCATGCGTTCGAGGATGATGACCTTGTCCGGGTCGCACAGCGTGTCGCCCGTGGTGGCTTCCTTGAGCCCCACCGCCGCAGCGATGTCGCCCGCACGCACTTCCTTGATCTCGTTGCGCACGTTGGCGTGCATCTGCAGGATGCGGCCCAGGCGCTCGCGCTTGCCCTTTACCGGGTTGTAGACCGTGTCGCCGGAATTGACCACACCGGAATAGACGCGGAAGAAGATCAGCTGACCGACGAACGGGTCGGTCATGATCTTGAACGCCAGCGCGGAAAACGGCTCGTCGTCGCTCGGGTGGCGCTCGGCTTCCTTGTCGTCCTCGGTATGCCCCAGGATGGCGGGCACGTCCACCGGGGAGGGCAGGTAGTCGATCACGGCGTCGAGCATCGCCTGCACGCCCTTGTTCTTGAACGCGCTGCCGCAGAGCATCGGCACGATTTCGCCGGCCACCGTGCGCTTGCGCAGGCCGGTCTTGATCTCTTCCTCGGACAGCGGCTCGCCGCTCAGGTAACGCTCGAGCAGCTCCTCGCTGGCTTCGGCCGCGGCCTCAACCATCTTGTCGTGCCATTCCTTCGCGGTGGCAACGAGTTCGGGCGGGATATCGGTGTATTCGAACCGGACGCCCTGGCTGTCGTCGTCCCAGACGATCGCGCGCATCTTGACCAGATCGACCACACCCTTGAAGTGGTCCTCGGCGCCAACGGGGATCTGGATCGGCACGGCATTGCCCTTGAGGCGGTCGGCAATCTGCGTGCGCACGCGGAAGAAGTCCGCGCCCACGCGATCCATCTTGTTGACGAACGCGATGCGCGGCACGCTGTACTTGTTGGCCTGACGCCAGACGGTTTCCGATTGCGGCTGCACGCCGCCCACGGCGTCATAGACCATGCAGGCGCCATCAAGCACGCGCATCGAGCGTTCCACCTCGATGGTGAAGTCCA
This sequence comes from Cupriavidus metallidurans CH34, assembly GCF_000196015.1. Lineage (NCBI taxonomy): Bacteria > Pseudomonadati > Pseudomonadota > Betaproteobacteria > Burkholderiales > Burkholderiaceae > Cupriavidus > Cupriavidus metallidurans. The sequence goes on from NC_007974.2 coordinate 134,813, forward strand.
CGTGTCCGGGCGTGTCGATGATGTTGATGCGGTGTTCCGGATAGTTGTTGGCCATGCCTTTCCAGAACGCCGTGGTGGCGGCGGACGTGATGGTGATGCCGCGCTCCTGCTCCTGCTCCATCCAGTCCATGGTGGCCGCGCCGTCGTGCACCTCGCCCAGCTTGTGGTTCACGCCGGTGTAGAAGAGGATGCGCTCCGTCGTCGTCGTCTTGCCAGCGTCGATGTGCGCACTGATGCCGATATTTCGGTAGCGTTCGATGGGGGTCTTGCGGGGCACGGTGTTTCTCCTGGTAAGGGCACCACGGGCAACTAGCGTAGCACTTCCGGGACGATTCCGTATGTCCCCGCTTCACACAAGGGCAAGCCGACCATGTACCGGATCAGGGCCAGCTTTCGCGTGCGTACAGCCCTGCCTTGGCACGGGCGACGGCGGCTTGTTCGGCGGCGCCTGTATCGGTATAGAACGGCGGATCGGCCAGCGGCAAACCGTTTTCGCGCGCCGCATCGACCAGGATCTGCAGGTAATCGGTCATGTGCGACGCCGTGAAGTCATTGGTGTCGTGAAAAGCAACGATCACCGGCACCACGCCGTCCACGGGTTCGAGCCGGTGCGTGGTCATGGCGCGGCCAACCCGTTCGAGCTCGCTGACCATGTGCGAGCGCCGGCGCAGGCTGATATGCCAGCCGTAGATCTTGCCGTCGCGCGCGTTGGCGTCGGCCATCAGCATGTCCAGACCGAGCTGGTGATAGACGGCCTCGGTGGCGTCGTTATGGGCCCAGTCGGGCGGCCGCACCACGGGGGCGACGTGGCCGCACTGCGCGACGATGTCGGCCTCACCAGAGCGCAGCGAGTCGGCGAGCTTTTCCGGCGTCAGCCGGGTGTGCGGGACGTGCCCTTCGGGCAGGCCGCTGTGCACGGCCAGCAGGTGGCCTGCCGCGCAGGTGTCGCGCATCTGCGCCTGCCCCTCCGGGCTACCGCCACGGCGCCGGTGCGCGGTCTGGACGAAGAAGACGGCCTTGATGCCGGGCGCAATCGGATTGTTGGCAAGCTGGCGAAGGATCACGGGCGTGCTGCCGTCGGGGCCGCTATCGGGCCCGTCGTCGAACGTTAGCAGGAAGCGCACGGGCGCGAGCGCCTGGGCGGCGTCCGGGGCCTTGGTCAGCGCTGCCGGCTGGTCGGCGTCCGCCGCCGTGACGGTCCCCTCGGCCAGGGCGGGGGGCACGACCAGCGCGGCGATCACGGTGACCGTGGCGATTGCGGCGAGCGTCAGGCGACGCATCAGGACGGATGAAGGCACGTGGAGCGAACGAAATCTAGGGTGTGGCAAGGGATCTCAGGATACGTGGCAGCCAGCCGGTACCGGCTGGCCCGCGCGACGGTGCACCTTATCACCCCGGCATGACCGCGCGGACGCGCAGTTGTAAGCAACTGTCAATGTGATCTTTTAGTGTCACATTGGCGGATGGCGCAGCGTCGACGCATCAGGGCGCCAGGTATTTCCAGGCGACCAGGACCACGACCAACGTGACAACGATGCCGGCGAATGCCACGAGTTCGGCGTCGACGAAACCTTCCGCTCCCCGCCATGGGCCCGGGTGGCGCCCCAGCGTGACCATCTTGATGAAGCTCCAGCCGATCGCATAGAACAGGCCATAAAAAACGAGTTCGACGCAGAGCCAGCCAATGATGCCGACAACCAGATCCATACCGACCTTTCCCGTTCCCGCGTTCTTGTTTTCGACGCCGCGTCGACAGCGATCACGGCAGGCACCTAGAATGCTCGTGTCATCCTCGTCCAACGCATCCCGACATCAACGGTCACTATGCCGTCTATCCTCACCAAAGCCCGGCTGTTGGGGCTGGCGGCCTGTCTGCTGCCAACCGTTCTCCACTGCGTGCCGGTACGCGCGCAGACGGTGGAGCCGGGGGTTGTATTCTCAACGGCCCGGCCCGGCAGCGGGCTGCCGAGCGGATGGCAGAACAGGCCGGTCTTGCCCGGAAAAAAGATGACCAGCTATGTGCTGGTGGCGGACCAAGGTACCACGGTGCTCGAAGCCGATGCCAGCGGCTCGGCATCCGGGCTGGTACACGAGGGCGACTTCGATCTGAACAAGACACCGGTCGTCTCGTGGCGCTGGAAGGTGGCCGCGCCGATCCAGAATGCCGACAATCGCGTGGCCGACCGCGAGGACTCGCCCGCACGGCTCGTGTTCTTCTTCGGCGGTCAGGTCGACAGCCTGTCGATTGGCGATCGCGCAGAGATGTTCGCGGCCCATGCCCTGGGCGAGAGTCTGCCTTACGCCACGTTGATGTACATCTGGACCAACAGCGCCGCGCCCGGTACCGTCATCGAGAATCCCCATTCCAGCCGGGTGCAGATGATCGTGGTTGGTAACGAGGCGGGCAAATGGCAGAGCCTGCGCCGCAATGTCGTCGCCGATTTCGAGAAAGTCTTTCATGAGAAGCCCGGCAAGCTGACCGGCTACGGCATCCTGACCGATACCGACAACACGGGCGGCGTGGCACGCGCCTGGTACGGCGATATCAGGTTCTCGCCGCAGAACTAGCGGGGCTTATTGCCCGGGCGCTGTCGAGCGCGCGATGGCGTTCCGGATCGACGTCTTCACAGTTTCGGTCAGGCCGGTGGCATCGTCGATACCCGACGCCTCGTGCACGCTGACCACCTTGGCCGGATCGTAGTGACGGCCGCTATGGATGGCCGCTTCGAACGCATTGGCGCGGGCGTTGATTTCGACCGGGTCCGCATCCACGAGCAGGATGGCATGGGCCAGCACCAGATGCCGCTGACCGTCGGGTGTCTGCACCGCGCTTGGGGCGCGGCGCCAGTACTGCGCTGTGCCTGCGATCTTGCGGGCGCTATCGCCGGGACCCCATGCCAGGTTGAAGCGGCCGTCACAGAACGAACCTTCCACGGCCTGCCAATGGGTTTCCACGCCGACCTCGCGCAGCCCTTGGGCGATGACTTCGCACAGATGGAGGTAGACCGGTTCCATCCACGTCGCCACGCCCCGGGGTACAGCGTAGGCCAGGCTGACATTGAGGATGCCCGGACCCTGCGGCACCAGCCCGCCGCCGGACATGCGCAGCCAGACCGGGCAACCCTGGGCCGCGAACTGGGCCCGCGCCTCCTCGATACCCGGTTGGCGCAGGTAGCTGCGCGGGATGACGAGCGAGAGCGGCGCCTCCCAGAGTTGCGCCACCGGGCCGGTGCTGATCGCGTGTTCCAGCAGGGCCAGCTCACCCTGCAGCGGATCGGTCTCGGTTGGATCAGATTCGACAAAGGTGAACGTCATGGCAGCTAGGCGTCGGGCGCTCGCGTGGCGGATAACGCATTCTCCACGCAGGCGGTGCGTGGCGCCAGTGGCGTGACCCCCGACCAGGGGCGGACTAAGGGTTTTGCCGCGGTGTGCCGATATTCACGAGGTCTCAGGTAACCCCCCTGCCGGATCATGAATCGACTTACCCTCAATACCAAACTCTGGGCGGCGCTTGCCGTCATGTGGTTGCTGCTGCTTGCGCTCGGTACATGGAATGCCTTCCACGCGCGGTCCGTGATGATGGCCGAGCGGCGCGACGCGCTGCAATCGCTTGTGACCACCGGCGAGGGCATCGTCAAGCTGTACGCTGAACGCGCCGCCAAGGGCGTGATGTCGAAAGAGGACGCCCAGGCCGCCGCCAAGGACGCGCTGCGCGCGATGCGCTTCGGCCAGAACGGCTACCTGTTCATTGTCGATTCCAAGCCGCAGGTGGTGCTGAACCCGGGCCTGCCGCAGACCGAAGGCAATATGGTCGGCGACTTCAAGGACCCCGACGGGGTGTACGTCTACCGCGCGATTATCGAAGGCGCGCGCCGCACCACCGGCGAGGACGCTGGCTTTTCGACCTACCGGGGCCGCCTGCCCGGCACCGAAACGCCGAAGCGCAAGCTGACCTACGGGCGCTACGTGGCGGACTGGGACTGGTTCGTCGCCACGGGCGTGTTCCTGGTCGACATCGAGGATGCCTTCCGCGCCAACCTGATCAACGCGATCGCCAGTACCTTGCTGATCGGAGCGCTGATTGCGGCCGTGATGGGCATGATCATGCGGACGGTCCAGCGCAGTCTTGGTGGCGAGCCGGCCTACGCCGTGGAATCAGTGACGCGTATCGCGGGCGGCGACCTGACCGTGCCGCTGCAGGTGCGCGGTGACGACGATCGCAGCGTGCTGGCCGCCATGCAGCAGATGCAGGAGCGACTTGCCGCAACGCTGGGCGATATCCGCGGCGCGGCCGGCGCCATCGCCAGCGCCACGCATCAGATCTCGGCTGGCAACAACGATCTCTCGCAACGGACTGAACAGCAGGCCGCCGCGCTCGAGCAGACCGCATCGAGCATGGAGGAACTGACCGGCATCGTGCGCCAGAACGCCGACAATGCGCGGCAGGCCAGCGCGCTGGCCGTCAACGCGTCGGAGATCGCCAACCGTGGCGGCGAGGTGGTCAGCGAAGTGGTGAGCACGATGGGCGAGATCAACCAGGCCTCGCGCAAGATCGTCGACATCATCGGCGTGATCGAGGGCATCGCATTCCAGACCAATATCCTGGCGCTGAACGCTGCGGTGGAAGCCGCGCGCGCCGGTGAACAAGGACGCGGGTTCGCGGTGGTGGCGGGTGAGGTGCGTAGTCTCGCCCAACGCAGCGCCAATGCGGCGAAGGAGATCAAGACGCTGATCGACAACTCGGTGGCGCAGGTCGACACCGGTTCGACACTGGTGGCCAAGGCCGGCGCCACAATGCAGGAGGTGGTTGGCGCGGTCAGACGCGTCACCGACATCATGGGCGAGATCAGCGCCGCGTCGGCCGAGCAGAGCACCGGCATCGAGCAGGTGGGCCAGGCCGTGACGCAGATGGACTCCGTCACGCAGCAGAATGCCGCGCTTGTGGAAGAAGCGGCCGCTGCCGCGCAATCGCTGGCCGAGCAGGCGCAGTCGATGATGCGTGCGGTGTCGGCGTTCCGGCTGGCAACGGTCTGAACCTGCTGGCCTTCCTGTTATCGACGACTTCCCGTCATCACGCCGTCTGCGATGATGCGGGCTGTAGCGCGCGCATGGCATCGGCTGCGATCTCGAACGATCGCAGCCGCGCGGCATGGTCGTAGATCTGGCCGGTCAGCATCAGCTCGTCCGGCCGCAGATCGTCCACGAAACGCTGGATGCCCTCGCGTACCGTTGCCGGGTCTCCCACGACCGAGCAGGCGAGGGACCGGCGGATATGCTCCGCTTCGCTGGCATCCCACAGACGCTCGATATCGTCGACCGGCGGCTTGAGCTGTCCCGGCGTGCCGCGAACCAGCGCCAGAAACTGCTGCTGCAGCGAACTGAACAGGCGACGCGCCTCGGCATCGGTCTCGGCGGCGAACACGTTGAGGCCAAGCATCACGTGCGGACGATCGAGCTGCTCCGACGGGCGGAAGGTGCGGCGATACAGGTCTACCGCCTGCCGCATGAAGCCCGGGGCAAAGTGCGAAGCAAACGCGAAAGGCAGGCCCATCGCCGCTGCTAGCTGCGCGCCGAAAAGGCTGGAACCGAGGAGCCACAGCGGCACCTTGAGCCCCGCGCCCGGCACGGCGCGCACGCGCTGGCCGGGTCGCACCTCATCAAAGTACGCTTGCAGTTCTTCCACATCCTGCGGGAACGAGTCGGCCGAGTCGTGGCTCAGGGTTCGGCGCAGCGCGCGTGCCGTGGCCTGGTCGGTGCCGGGGGCGCGGCCCAGCCCGAGGTCGATCCGGCCCGGATAGAGTGAGGCCAGCGTGCCGAACTGTTCGGCCACCACCAGCGGGGAATGGTTGGGCAGCATGATGCCACCGGAGCCGACCCGGATCGTCGAGGTGCCGTTGGCGACGTACCCGATCAGCACCGCCGTGGCGGCACTGGCAATGCCCGGCATGTTGTGGTGTTCGGCCAGCCAGAAGCGCCGATAGCCAAGACGTTCCGCGTGCTGCGCCAGGCTCAGCGTGTTGCGCATGGCCTGGGTGGCGTCGCTGCCTTCGATGATGGGCGAGAGGTCGAGCAGGGAATAGGGAGTCATGGGGAAAGCTTGCATGCCTCGCGCGACGCATGCCACGCGAGGTCTTGAATCAGGGACGGGCTATGGTAGTCACACCGGCCAGATCGTGCTGGCGGCGGCAAAGTAGCCATGACGGCCGTGGGGCCACCGTTACACCCGGCCGAATCACACGTGGCTGAACAAGCGCGACGCGACGGCACCGCTGGCAATGCGCCGACCAATGGCCACGCCGAGCGCACGATAGCTTTCCCACTGCGCTTCATCGAAGAACTGGTCGGCCGTGCCTTCCTGCGGGAATGCCGGGTGCATTGCGCCGTACTGCCGCACGTCCGCTGGCGCCGATGGCGTCAGGCGAGGCTTGAGCAGCACGATGCGTGTGATCGGCGCGCTGTCGGGTGCCCCCGCCTGGCCGGCGATATGGACGTTGAGCAGGATGGCGACCTTGTCCCGGGACTCGGGTGGGGCATTGGCGGCCAAGTCGTCTGGGGTGCCGAATACCGGGCCCAGAACGGCGTCGTCCGGCGCCGCCTGATCGACAACGATCTCAAGCCCGAAGTCGATGCGCGCCAGCCGGATCAGATTGGCAAGATCGCCAAAGCGGTAATCCCCGTCGCAACCGCAGTCACAGACGACGATCAGGCCGACACGGCGCTCGGGGCGCAGCAGTTCGTAGATGGCGGTGTTCTCGAAGTGCCCGCCGTCCGACAGGTACTGCCAGCGTCGCCGTGTGCCGTGGAAGCGCGCGGCCAGTTCGCACGCAAGGTAGTACTGCGTGCGGAACAGACCTGTGATCACGCCCAACGCCGGATGCAGTCGCTGTTCGATATCGGGGCGGCGCATGGCCGACGGTACTGCGCACGATCCGCCTTCGGCCATGTTCGACGGCCACCAGATCCCCAGCCGCAGATTGGCCAGCCCGAGCAGTAGCGACGTGCCCAGCGTCGTGGCGCGCCCGAGGCCCGTGGAGATCGCGGCGCCAGAGATCGCGATCCAGTCGCCGACGGTACGCGCCTGCGCCATCTCGATCGAACGTGTAGCGGCGCCGGCGGGCTGCTGCGATTTCGCGCAGCAGAGTTGCCCGTCGACCGTGAAGCGTACGTAGGCGTCGGCGGGAAGCTGCTGGGCATTGCCCGGTTGCACCAGCGCGGGTCCAGGGCCGATGCAGAGCGGCTTGCCCTTGCGGTCGCGTTGAACGAGCTGCTCCGCGGGGTCCACCGTCTGGTTCATCGTCACGTTGATCAGGTGCAGCGGGGCCAGAACGCGGGGGTCGTAGTAGTCGTTGAGGCTGAGCGCATCATCCGGCGCGGGCTCGGCCACGCTGAAGCGCTGGCGTGCCGCGCGGTCCGTCGCGGGGGTGCTGAATCGATTGCCGTTGGACGCACCGAGGTAAGCCCGCGTCAGGCGGGCCGCGTAGAACGACTGCAGCGTGGACAAGTTCAGGAAGCCCGCGAAGCGTCCCACCACGATCGCCATGCACAACGCCAGCAACGTCAGCGTGGCGAGCGCGGCGGTGGTCCACGCCTTGCCGAACACATGCCAGTCGACGGGCTCGCCGCCGTCCCAGCGCACCCAGAGCACGATCCAGGACCACAGCACGAAGACGAGCAGCGCGACCAGTGCGGCGACCAATCCCGCGAGCAGCGACACGGGCAGCCGGGATAGCAGCGAGCGCCAGACCGAATCCGTGGCGCCCTGCTTGCCGTCGTCGAATAGCGTCGCCCCGTAGCGGACCAGCCACACCAGGCCGCCGAGCGCGCCGGCCGGGCCGATCGCGGCCCATGGGTGCGCCGCCATGAAGCTGTAGAGGTAGCACGTGCGGGCGACCGTGTCGGCCAGGCCCAGCGCGGCCAGCATCGCCGTGAACCCCATCGCGCCACGCAGTACCCGCGTGGCGCGCACACGGTAGTTGGTGACTGTGCGTGGCGCGGGCATCAGCATGACCAGGCAGGCGGCCACACCGAGCCACGCCAGCAGGCCGATCACGAAACAGGCGTAGGCAACGCGCATGTTCGGTTCAATCGTCTGGAACCATAGCGATGCCGCAAGGAACAGCGCGCCGAGAAGCATCGTGAGCAGGACGGCGCCGTTGAGCGCACGCACCGGCTGCTGCGGATTGTCGGATGTGGGATAGACGAGCCAGTACGCGATGCCGGGTGGTAGCACGAACAGCACGGTGGATGCCACCGGCATCCAGAGGTAGGAGCTCCACCAGATTCCCAGGTCGCCGTCGTTGATGGCCTGGCGTGCGTCATGCAGGAGGTCCATCTCGCCCTGCCACAAGCCGGGCCAGGTCCCGGTGGCCTTGTGGAGGCCCAATGCCAAGGCGGCCAGCAGTACCAGCAACGCACTGCCGATGACGTATTGCATCGCCATCCAGTTGCGGACGATGACTGCCGCCGCGTACAGGTTGTCGCCAGCACCAGTCGGGGTGAGATAGCGGCCGTTCTCGCGTAGCCATGCTACGGCGGCCCGGCCCGGGGCGTCGCTGTAGACATCTCCCGTTCGGATACGGCCCGGTGGCTCGTACTGCAGCGTGCGATAGGCGTCCTGCGCGGCCTGAAGCGGACTGGTGCCACGGCGCAGACGGCCCGGCACGAACAGGCTGGTGAAGAACGATCCGATGTAGCCGCCGCCGCTGACCGTCGAAAGGTAGTCGAACTGGGCCAGCAGCGAGCGCGTGCCCGGGGTGTCGGCCGGTGTGGAGCTGGTATTGGGGGTGGCTTCGGGGGTGGCTTCGGGGGTGGCTTCGGGGGTGGCTTCGGGGGTGGCATTCGGGGTGGCATCCGGCGCAGGCGCTTCGGCCAGCGCCTGCATCACGCCCAGGCAGAACGTGGCGCTGCGAATGCCGCCCCCGGAAAGCGCCAGCGCGCGGTTGCGTCCGTCGGTTCCTGCTACCTCGGGAATATCGAGCGCGCGACGGCGGTGGGCCACGCGCGCGGCTTCCTCTTCCCAACCATGGTCTTCGCCCGGCATGTCACCCTCCGTGCACAAACGGCTTGGGCCAAGTATAGGAAGCGACAGGGGAACCGAAAGGGCGGCGTGGAGCCTCCGGCGCCGGGTCTAGTGCGCGATGATCTGCTGTGGCGCGTCTGGCGTGGCGGTTGGCAGGCCTGAAGTGCCTTGCAGCCGCTTCCATTCGTCGAATCCCCCGGCCAGCGCCCAAGTGTTCGGATACCCGGCCGTGCGCAGGCGTTCGGCCAGGACGGCAGCCGACATCTCGTGTGGACATGCGCAATAAACCACGAAGTCGGAACTGGCGTCATGGCCGGACAACGTGTCGAAGGGGCCCTTGATTTCCATCACGATCGAGCCGGGAATGCGCTCGATGGGGGCGGCGCCATGGGCGCGCACATCGATGACGACGACCGGCTTGTCTCCTGCCGCCCGGCGCTGCTCGAATTCCATGACCGTCATGCGCGGAATCAGGCCGGACCGGCGCAGCAGGCGCCAGCGCATCCAGAATCGCCAGGCGATGAACAGCGCGAATGCGCCGAGCACCACCATGAGGGCGATATGGCCGAAGGCGCTGAAGGCGGCCAGGATCGTATCGACGAAATCGCTGAAGACCATGCCGGCGACCAGTGCGGCGCCCGCCCATACCAGTGCGCCGAGCGCGTCATAGAAGATGAAGGTCAGGAACGGCGTGGCGGTCATGCCGGCCATCGACGTGGAGAGCGCGCCGGCGCCAGGCAGCAGCTTGGCGAAGATCAGCGACCGGGGGCCCACGCGCAGGTATAGCGACTGGGTCTGCCGGATGCAGGTGTCCGGTGAGATCGAGACGCGGCAGATCGTGCGCAGCATTGGCTGACCCAGCCGCTTTCCGGCGAAGTACCAGGCGGTGTCGGCGATCAGACAGGCGGCAATCACGGCGAACAGTACCGTGCCGATCGAGGGGCCGTTCGGTTGCATCGACAATGCGCCCGCCACGAACAGCATGGGGTAGGCAGGAATCGGCAGCCCGGCCTGTTCGGCCAGTACATTGAGAAACACGAGCATCAGCCCGTGACCATCGAGCAAGCTCTGTAAATCACCCACGACAAGGTCTCCCGCCTAAACTGTTGAGGCTCCCGGCGGCAGACATGACTTGGGGGCGCGGCCGGAGCAGGTTCACAGTTTGCCAGCGTGTCAGGGCACTTGCACGCGTGCCTGATGGACGGCTTGATCAAATTCCTTGAACGAAGCCGCCACCTGGCGCGGAGCGCCTGTTACTGCGCAAATCGCGCAATCGGTCGTTGAATTCGGTGACGATGGCGACGTAGCGCGGCAGCAGGGCGTTCACGACGGCGGCCTTGCGATACTTCGCCGCAGACTCGATGGACTTGCCGGCCGCGACCAGCGTCGGACATCGGGCCAGCGCCGCACTGCCCTTGAGGCGATGAATGCTCCGGTGCACGCCAGCCCAGTCACGCAGCTTGGCGGCTCGACGCAGATCGGTGAGATCGCCATGGTTGGCGTCGATCAGGCGGGTCAGTAGCAGTTGGTACACGGTGGGGTCCTCGCGCGCGGCGCTTGCCAGCGCCGGGCCGAACGCCTGGCATTCCTCGGTGGTTAGCACGGAGGGGGTGCCGGAGGACGTCATGGAATCAGCCGGCAGCGGCGGGCAAAGTCGATCAGGTCCACCAGTGAATCCGCAGCCAGCTTTTTCATCACGCGGGTCTTGTAGCTGCTTACCGTCTTGTTGCTGATGAACAGCGCCTTGCCGATGGCCTTGTTGCTCATGCCCCGGGTCAGCATCCGCAGGATTTCCACTTCCTTGTCCGTCAGCTTGCTCAGTCCTTCGCTGTCGCCCACGACGCGGCTTTCGCGCGGGTTGTCGCGAGGGTTGTTGTTCGGGAATACGGTGAAGCCCCCAAGCACGCTTTCGACGCATCGGAGGATGGCGTCCATGTTTTGCGTCTTGCTCACGAAGCCTTGTGCGCCGGCGTGGTAGGCACGTGCTGCGAACGGGATGGGGTCTTGCGCGGAAAGTACCAGGATGCGGACGGCGGGGTGGAGGGCACGTATGCGTGGCACGGCATCCAGGCCGCTCATGCGGGGGATGTCGAGATCCAGCAGGACAAGGTCTGGCCTGTGCTGCCGGACCAGGTTGAGCGCGCCTTGCCCGTTATCGGCCTCCAGAAGGGTTGTCACGCCCAGCAGTTGTGAAAGCTGGGTACGCAGCGCCAGCCGTAGCGCTGGGTGGTCGTCGACGATAAGAATGCTTGCCATGCCTTGCTGCCTTGGTGGTAGCCCGACCATTCAATGGGGCGGTCACTACATGACGGGGCAGTATAGGGAGACGTTAGTGCTCCGGTAATGCGACGATTCCGCAGTTCGTGTAGGAATTTTCCATGGAAGGTGTCGGATTTGCGACTGGCCGAAGCCGGCAGTCCGACGGCACAAAAAAATCGCGGCCCTCCGCACTCAAACGGGGGCCGCCAATCGGGAATGCGAGGAGGTCAGATTCCTCAAGAGGGAATATCGGCGTGGGACGCGTGGGTTGATCCCTACCGACGTGGGGTCTGGGTCACTTCGGTTGCAGGGTCAGGCGGTGAGCCGGCGAGGTTGTGCCGAAGGTATCGATTCGGTGCGCAACCGTTCCACGCCAGCTTCCATTTCCCGATGGGCGGCATCGAGCCAGGCAATGCGATGCCGGACCGGATCGTTGGGGGAAAGATCGGCTTCCCGGACCTCGCGCAGGAAGTAGCGCACCATGCTGCCGGCCCGTGTGGGGACGGGCATCATGCCCAGCAGTTGTTGCTGGCGGAGCAGCCCCGCTCGGACGGCGTGTTCGAGTCCGGACCATGCCGTGCGCCCAAGTCCGATGTAGAGGGCGTCCCGGGGATATTGCGGGAGCCGGTCCAGAAACTCCCGCTGGAACACGTCACGCAGCATCGGTGTGTCAAGCAGTTCATCCAGCGGACCGTCGAAAGCCAGCCCGCGGCGCGTCGTGGCGTGGGGCAGCAACGCCAGCGGCTGGATCGAATCGAAGCCCGCCTCTTCCCACAGGGACGTGGCATCTGGCTGGCTGATCAGTGCCGGCACGTGAAAGTGGTCGAGCATTCGTATGAGGTTGGGGCGCACCATCCGCCCGCCCAACTCCACGCGGCGCTTGTTCTCACGCTGGATCTGTGGTCCCGGCGCATGGGTTTGCAGCAGTTCTTCTGTGACAGTTGCTGCAAGCCGGACATGCGTATGCCCGGGCGTGGTACTGACGATCACGAGCCGCGCACTGTTGTTCCAGTACTCGTACGGCACGTAATGCATCGCGTAGATGTTGTCCTGGCCGATGACGACGGGTTTTTCCGCAAGACCTCGCGCGCCGCCCTGCCGGATGCGCGCGCAATACTCTTCAATGTAATTCGCCAAGGTGTCCCCGCTCCTGATGCATTCCTTGCTTCGTGCTGCCAATGTTCTTTTTTGGCTTCATGGTAAGCCGATGCCCCAGGCCGACAAAGCGGTAGGGTGGCGTCTACGACCCGTAGCAACACTGGCTGCGTGGGGCAGCGCACAAAGCGAGCGAACGCGCCCAACGACGGTGCAAGGTCAGTGGACGACAAGTGCGTGTCGCGCTGCCAGGCAACGTTGCCGACCTAGTAGGGCAGGGTGATGACGAAGGGGAAGAATGGCTGGATAGCGAAAAAGGCCGGACACGGGAAGTGTCCGGGAACCCATTTGCTGACTCGGGCGTGTCTGAACCCGAGGGGATGAATGATAACGATTATCATTCATTAAATCAAGACGCCGGAGATGTGTCAGCCTGCGAGCGTGGTGTCGATCGAGATCTGGGAGGAGAGTACCTTGTGAACCGGACACTTGTTGGCGACGCGCAGCAGATCCTCCCGGGCCTTCTCATCAAGATTGCCCTGGAGTTCAAGGCGTCGCACCAGTTTGTAGGTGCCGGGCGCCTCTTCATGCGAAACCGTCACGCGAACTTCCTGCAGGTCGTAGTTCCTCCGCTTTGCGTAGATCTGCAGGGTGAGGGTGGTGCAGGCAGCCAGGGCGGAATCCAGCAGGTCATGAGGATTGGGAAGGGTCGCATCGCCGGCCGGTGCGTCGAGATCCGCCTTCCAATGGGCCGTGCCATTGCTTAGGTCACACAAGCTCGCACCGGAGTTTGCCAGCCACGTCGCTTCAATAGTCATGGATGCTTCCTTTTGAAAGAGGGCCAGGGGAGGCCGATGCACAGATTCTATACAGGGTTGATCACGCCCCATTGAGTGATTAAAACGGCGCTTTTATCATTGCATAAAACTTTTATGACAAAGTGCTTGCCAACCCTGTGGGTGTCCCGTACTATTCGCCCCCTCGCAACACGAAACGCACTGCAAACGCAGCAGCGACAAGGGTTGCGGGGCGGCAGTGGGTTGGAGTTGCGAAGGGATGCAGCGCTGACCGGCAGAAAAAAGTTCTGCAAAAACTGTTGACGAAACGCTGAATGCTCTGCATAATCTCGTTTCTCCGCTGCAACGAAATGACGGCAACGTCAGCGAGGCAGCGACAGCGAACCGGCAAAGCCGGGCGCTGAGGTTCTTTAACAATCAAACAACCGATAAGTGTGGGCGCTTGATGGCGAACGCCACGGTGACTTCGGTCGCTGTGATGCTTCAAAAGTTATCAGTGCTCGCACAGTAAAACATGTTGGTTGGGTTCTTCGGAGCCTGGCCAGTCAGTTTTCTGAGAGTGAGCGACCGCTCGAAAGAGCGAGGTGCTTCGGCACCACACAGAGATTGAACTGAAGAGTTTGATCCTGGCTCAGATTGAACGCTGGCGGCATGCCTTACACATGCAAGTCGAACGGCAGCGCGGACTTCGGTCTGGCGGCGAGTGGCGAACGGGTGAGTAATACATCGGAACGTACCCTGTTGTGGGGGATAACTAGTCGAAAGATTAGCTAATACCGCATACGACCTGAGGGTGAAAGTGGGGGACCGCAAGGCCTCACGCAGCAGGAGCGGCCGATGTCTGATTAGCTAGTTGGTGGGGTAAAGGCCCACCAAGGCGACGATCAGTAGCTGGTCTGAGAGGACGATCAGCCACACTGGGACTGAGACACGGCCCAGACTCCTACGGGAGGCAGCAGTGGGGAATTTTGGACAATGGGGGCAACCCTGATCCAGCAATGCCGCGTGTGTGAAGAAGGCCTTCGGGTTGTAAAGCACTTTTGTCCGGAAAGAAATCGCGCTGGTTAATACCTGGCGTGGATGACGGTACCGGAAGAATAAGCACCGGCTAACTACGTGCCAGCAGCCGCGGTAATACGTAGGGTGCGAGCGTTAATCGGAATTACTGGGCGTAAAGCGTGCGCAGGCGGTTTTGTAAGACAGGCGTGAAATCCCCGGGCTTAACCTGGGAATTGCGCTTGTGACTGCAAGGCTAGAGTGCGTCAGAGGGGGGTAGAATTCCACGTGTAGCAGTGAAATGCGTAGAGATGTGGAGGAATACCGATGGCGAAGGCAGCCCCCTGGGACGTGACTGACGCTCATGCACGAAAGCGTGGGGAGCAAACAGGATTAGATACCCTGGTAGTCCACGCCCTAAACGATGTCAACTAGTTGTTGGGGATTCATTTTCTCAGTAACGTAGCTAACGCGTGAAGTTGACCGCCTGGGGAGTACGGTCGCAAGATTAAAACTCAAAGGAATTGACGGGGACCCGCACAAGCGGTGGATGATGTGGATTAATTCGATGCAACGCGAAAAACCTTACCTACCCTTGACATGCCACTAACGAAGCAGAGATGCATTAGGTGCCCGAAAGGGAAAGTGGACACAGGTGCTGCATGGCTGTCGTCAGCTCGTGTCGTGAGATGTTGGGTTAAGTCCCGCAACGAGCGCAACCCTTGTCTCTAGTTGCTACGCAAGAGCACTCTAGAGAGACTGCCGGTGACAAACCGGAGGAAGGTGGGGATGACGTCAAGTCCTCATGGCCCTTATGGGTAGGGCTTCACACGTCATACAATGGTGCGTACAGAGGGTTGCCAACCCGCGAGGGGGAGCTAATCCCAGAAAACGCATCGTAGTCCGGATCGTAGTCTGCAACTCGACTACGTGAAGCTGGAATCGCTAGTAATCGCGGATCAGCATGCCGCGGTGAATACGTTCCCGGGTCTTGTACACACCGCCCGTCACACCATGGGAGTGGGTTTTGCCAGAAGTAGTTAGCCTAACCGCAAGGAGGGCGATTACCACGGCAGGGTTCATGACTGGGGTGAAGTCGTAACAAGGTAGCCGTATCGGAAGGTGCGGCTGGATCACCTCCTTTCTAGAGGCTTGTGTTCACAAGTCAAGCGTTCACACTTATCGGTTTGTTTGCTGTTACAGCCAAGGGTCTGTAGCTCAGGTGGTTAGAGCACCGTCTTGATAAGGCGGGGGTCGTAGGTTCAAGTCCTACCAGACCCACCAAGTTATCGCGCGGGGGATTAGCTCAGCTGGGAGAGCACCTGCTTTGCAAGCAGGGGGTCGTCGGTTCGATCCCGTCATCCTCCACCAGTACCTTGGGGTTGTAGTCAAAGACAAGAATTCAGGCGAGGCGCCTGAGTGTTTGTCTTTGGCTGTTGCCAACAGGCGTTAAGCCTGGCTGTTCTTTAACAATATGGGATGTAGTAAAGGTGTCGCGAGCGTTGATGAGACGCTGTAGTACAAACGCGATACCGGGTTGTGATTGTATCAACCAAAAAGTATTTAAAGTGATCGAAAGATGACTTGGAATACGGCACAAACGCGAGAACTCAGACCTATGGCGGTCGTGTCCGAGAGACACACTCGTTATAGGGTCAAGCGAACAAGTGCATGTGGTGGATGCCTTGGCGATTACAGGCGATGAAGGACGCGGTAGCCTGCGAAAAGCTTCGGGGAGCTGGCAAACGAGCTTTGATCCGGAGATGTCCGAATGGGGAAACCCGGCCCGAATGGGTCATCCCTGACTGAATACATAGGTCAGGGAAGCGAACGCGGCGAACTGAAACATCTAAGTAGCTGCAGGAACAGAAATCAACCGAGATTCCCAAAGTAGTGGCGAACGAAATGGGAAGAGCCTTGTACTCTTTAGCAGCATTGTTAGCAGAACGGGATGGAAAGCCCGGCCATAGCAGGTGATAGCCCTGTATGCGAAAACAGCGTTGTGGAACTAGGTGTACGACAAGTAGGGCGGGACACGTGAAATCCTGTCTGAAGATGGGGGGACCATCCTCCAAGGCTAAATACTCGTAATCGACCGATAGTGAACCAGTACCGTGAGGGAAAGGCGAAAAGAACCCCGGGAGGGGAGTGAAATAGATCCTGAAACCGCATGCATACAAACAGTCGGAGCCTGGAAACGGGTGACGGCGTACCTTTTGTATAATGGGTCAGCGACTTACATTCAGTGGCAAGCTTAACCGATTAGGGAAGGCGTAGCGAAAGCGAGTCCGAATAGGGCGTTGAGTCGCTGGGTGTAGACCCGAAACCAGATGATCTATCCATGGCCAGGTTGAAGGTGCGGTAACACGTACTGGAGGACCGAACCCACTAACGTTGAAAAGTTAGGGGATGAGCTGTGGATAGGGGTGAAAGGCTAAACAAATCTGGAAATAGCTGGTTCTCTCCGAAAACTATTTAGGTAGTGCCTCGTGTCTCACCTTCGGGGGTAGAGCACTGTCATGGTTGGGGGGTCTATTGCTGATTACCCCGCCATAGCAAACTCCGAATACCGAAGAGTGCAATCACGGGAGACAGACATCGGGTGCTAACGTCCGGTGTCAAGAGGGAAACAACCCAGACCGCCAGCTAAGGTCCCAAAGATTGGCTAAGTGGGAAACGAAGTGGGAAGGCTAAAACAGTCAGGAGGTTGGCTTAGAAGCAGCCACCCTTTAAAGAAAGCGTAATAGCTCACTGATCGAGTCGTCCTGCGCGGAAGATGTAACGGGGCTAAGCCAGTCACCGAAGCTGCGGACGCACGCAAGTGCGTGGTAGGAGAGCGTTCTGTAAGCCTGTGAAGGTGTCTTGTAAAGGATGCTGGAGGTATCAGAAGTGCGAATGCTGACATGAGTAGCGATAAAGGGGGTGAAAGGCCCCCTCGCCGTAAGCCCAAGGTTTCCTACGCAACGTTCATCGGCGTAGGGTGAGTCGGCCCCTAAGGCGAGGCAGAGATGCGTAGCTGATGGGAAGCAGGTTAATATTCCTGCACCGTCGTATGATGCGATGGGGGGACGGATCGCGGAAGGTTGTCCGGGTGTTGGAAGTCCCGGTCCCTGCATTGGAGAAGGCGCTTAGGCAAATCCGGGCGCGGAATTCAAGGATGTGGGGCGAGCGGCCTAGTGCTGCGAAGCAATTGGAAGTGGTTCCAAGAAAAGCCTCTAAGCTTCAGTCATACGAGACCGTACCGCAAACCGACACAGGTGGGCGAGATGAGTATTCTAAGGCGCTTGAGAGAACTCGGGAGAAGGAACTCGGCAAATTGGTACCGTAACTTCGGGATAAGGTACGCCCTTGTAGCTTGACTGGCCTGCGCCAGGAGGGTGAAGGGGTTGCAATAAAATGGTGGCTGCGACTGTTTAATAAAAACACAGCACTCTGCAAACACGAAAGTGGACGTATAGGGTGTGACGCCTGCCCGGTGCCGGAAGATTAAATGATGGGGTACAAGCTCTTGATTGAAGTCCCGGTAAACGGCGGCCGTAACTATAACGGTCCTAAGGTAGCGAAATTCCTTGTCGGGTAAGTTCCGACCTGCACGAATGGCGTAACGATGGCCACACTGTCTCCTCCCGAGACTCAGCGAAGTTGAAGTGTTTGTGATGATGCAATCTCCCCGCGGCTAGACGGAAAGACCCCATGAACCTTTACTGTAGCTTTGCATTGGACTTTGAACCGATCTGTGTAGGATAGGTGGGAGGCTTTGAAGCGTGGACGCTAGTTCACGTGGAGCCGTCCTTGAAATACCACCCTGGTTTGTTTGAGGTTCTAACCTTGGCCCGTGAATCCGGGTCGGGGACAGTGCATGGTAGGCAGTTTGACTGGGGCGGTCTCCTCCCAAAGTGTAACGGAGGAGTTCGAAGGTACGCTTGGTACGGTCGGACATCGTACCTAAAGTGCAATGGCAAAAGCGTGCTTAACTGCGAGACCGACAAGTCGAGCAGGTGCGAAAGCAGGACATAGTGATCCGGTGGTTCTGAATGGAAGGGCCATCGCTCAACGGATAAAAGGTACTCTGGGGATAACAGGCTGATACCGCCCAAGAGTTCATATCGACGGCGGTGTTTGGCACCTCGATGTCGGCTCATCTCATCCTGGGGCTGTAGCCGGTCCCAAGGGTATGGCTGTTCGCCATTTAAAGAGGTACGTGAGCTGGGTTTAAAACGTCGTGAGACAGTTTGGTCCCTATCTGCCGTGGGCGTTGGAATCTTGACGGGGGCTGCTCCTAGTACGAGAGGACCGGAGTGGACGTACCGCTGGTGTACCTGTTGTCTCGCCAGAGGCATCGCAGGGTAGCTATGTACGGAAGAGATAACCGCTGAAAGCATCTAAGCGGGAAACTCGCCTGAAGATGAGGATTCCCTGGAGGCTTGACCTCCTTGAAGGGTCGTTCGAGACCAGGACGTTGATAGGCTGGGTGTGGAAGCGCAGTAATGCGTTAAGCTAACCAGTACTAATTGCCCGTAAGGCTTGATCCTATAACCAGTGTGTTTTACCTGGTGAGTGCGCCTTGTGCCCAGGTGTGCAACACAACCCAATCTTTACTACACCCAGATTCGCCGCGCTGACCTCGGGTCAGCCCGGCAACCCCTCATGCCTGGTGACCATAGCAAGTTGGAACCACTCCTTCCCATCCCGAACAGGACCGTGAAACGACTTCGCGCCGATGATAGTGCGGACTACCCGTGTGAAAGTAGGTCATCGCCAGGCTCTTATACCCAAAACCCCCAGCCCCATAAGCTGGGGGTTTTGCTTTTGCCGGCGCGGTTTGTTTGCGCGGTGTTGAAGCCCTCTCCGCAACTCTCCAGACCGTTGCCACGGCAGGCACCCAAACGTATGATCTGCCGCCATGACTTCCGAGATTGAGCCCGCACCCACCGAAGAACCAACTTGGTTTCTCTATTTGCTCGAGTGCGAAGGCGAATCCATTTATACAGGTATTACCACCGACGTTCAGCGTCGATATGCTCAGCATCGCGCCGGAACTGGCGCAAAGTACACGCGTTCTCGCCGGCCGCTGAGGTTGCTTGGATGGCTTGAGTTTTCGACGAAATCGGAGGCCCTAAAGGCCGAGATACGAACAAAACGTATGAGTGCGGCGCAGAAACGCGACTTCTGCAGCCAACTCCGGACAACGTATCCATAAAAGAAAAAGCCGGCAAAATGCCGGCTTTTTCTTTCTTCACACGTGATCGAGCGTCAAACCACGATCAGCGTCACGTCGATGTTGCCACGGGTGGCGTTCGAGTACGGGCACACTTGGTGGGCCGCTTCCACCAGCTTCTGCGCGGCTTCCTTATCCAGGCCCGGTAGAGAGATCTTCAGTTCGGCCTGAATGCCGAATCCCTGGGGAATCTGGCCGATACCGACCGCGCCTTCGATCTTCGCGTCAGGCGAGATCGCAATTTTTTGTTGCCCTGCCACAAAGCGGATTGCGCCCAGGAAACAGGCCGAGTATCCAGCCGCAAACAGTTGCTCTGGATTCATGCCGTTGCCACTGCCGCCCATTTCCTTCGGCACTGCCAGCTTGACGTTCAACTGGCCATCCGAGCTTTCGGCTCGGCCGTCGCGGCCACCGGTTGCGGATGCGTGAGCGGTGTAGAGGACTTTTTCGAGTTTCATTTGAACACTCCAGGTTTTGCCCAGCGGGGGCGGGCTAGTCAAAGGTCCCGGCTTTTGCCGGTCAATCATCGGTCCGTGCGCTTTCCAGTGTGGACCGCAGTGCATGAAGACGCGACGTCAAAGACTGAATCTCGGAGATCGAGCATTGCGTCGCACACAGCAATTTCTCCGGAATGTCGGCTGCCGAGGCGCGAAGCCTCCGGCCTGCATCCGTCAGGTTTACAAGGACACGACGCTCATCCTTGGCATCTCGTTCGCGTGCTACTAATCCTGCTGACTCGAGCCGTTTGAGCAGCGGAGTCAAGGTGCCTGAATCGAGTGTCAGCCGTGTGCCTAGTTCCGAGACCGTCAGCGTGTTGCTTTCCCAGAGCACAAGCATGACCAGGTACTGTGGGTATGTAAGCCCAAGCTCACTTAGAAGCGGTTTGTAGATCTTGGTCATCGCCAACGAAGTCGAATACAGGGCAAAGCACAACTGTTGGTCTAGCAAGAGCCAGTCGTTGCTTGATGCTTCAGTTCGAGAGGGAGTTGTCGTATCGCGCATGAACATATCTTATACACAATTAAATTGTTCGCAATATAAAATTTGCATCGAACCTATAGAGATTAGATGGGCGACGCGCGTGCACAAGCCTTGATGAGGAAAAGCAATCAAAGATGCACTCGTGGCGTGAGTCTAACCAGACCGTGATCTGATCTGGTTCTTTAAGTCTGGCTTAAGTGTGGCTGCTTACCATGATTCCGTCGCGCCAAGAAAACCGTCGGCGCTATGGACCATCGAGAAAGGAAAGCACCATGATTCGTCAGACTCTCGCCCGCTCTGCTGTCGGTGTCGCTGCCTTGGCTGCCCTTGCCGGCGGCTACGCGTATCTGCAGAAGGATGCGATCACCCCGGGATACGCCGCACAGACCCCGGTCACCGCAAGCGCAGGACCGATTGCAGTCGCCACGCCAACGGATTTCTCGAGCATCGTGGATCAATATGGCCCAGCCGTCGTGAACATCAGCGTGACCGCGCGCGCCCAGCGTACTTCGGCACAAGTGCCGCAGGGCGTCGATCCGGATGACCCGCTGTTCCAGTTCTTCAAGCGATTCGGCCCGCAGTTCCAGGGGCCGCAGAATGCGCAGCCGCAGCTGGTGCGTGGACTAGGCTCGGGATTCATCGTTAGCCAGGACGGTCTGATCCTGACGAATGCGCACGTGGTCGACAACGCTACCGAAGTCACGGTGAAGCTCACAGACCGCCGCGAGTTCAAGGCCAAGGTGTTAGGCAGCGATCCGCAGACTGACATCGCGGTGATTCGCATCGATGCAAAGAATCTCCCCACGGTCCGGCTGGGCGACCCGTCGAAAACCCGCGTTGGCGAGCCGGTGCTCGCCATTGGGTCCCCGTACGGCTTCGAGAACACGGTCACTGCCGGTATCGTCAGTGCCAAATCGCGTTCGCTGCCCGATGACACCTACGTGCCGTTCATCCAGACCGACGTTGCGGTGAATCCCGGCAATTCCGGCGGTCCGCTGTTTAATCAGCGCGGCGAAGTGATCGGCATCAACTCGCAGATCTACAGCCAGACTGGTGGCTATCAGGGCCTCTCGTTTGCCATCCCGATCAACGTAGCGACCAAGGTCGAGGAGCAACTCGTAGCCCATGGCAAGGTCACGCGCGGCCGTCTCGGTATCTCGGTTCAGGAAGTGAACCAGGCGCTTGCGCAGTCGTTCAACTTGCCGAAGCCTGCGGGTGCGCTGGTTAATTCGGTGGAACCGGACAGCCCCGCGGCGAAAGGTGGTGTGAAGGCTGGCGACGTGATCGTGCAGCTCGGCGATGACGTCATCGATCATTCCGGTGATCTGCCCGAGCATGTGGCCGACCTCAAGCCGGGCACTGAGACGAAGCTCAAGGTCATCCGCAAGGGGCAACCGATGACGCTGACGGTCCAGGTCGGGGCGGTGAAGGAAGACGCCCTGGCTCAGAAGGGTAACGGTGGTCAGGACGGCGGACGCCTGGGTCTTGCGGTTCGTCAGCTGACGCCTGCGGAGAAGCGCGACAGTGGCATAGACGGCGGCCTCGTGGTCGAAGACGTGACGGGACCCGCTGCGCGAGTAGGTATCCAGCCGGGCGATGTCATTCTCTCACTGAACGGCACGCCGATCTCTTCCGCCGAGCAACTGCGAACGCTGGTGTCCAAGTCTGGCAAGCAGGTGGCACTGCTGGTACAGCGTGACGATGCGCGGATTTTCATCCCGCTCGACCTCGGCTGAGCGAGTGCGAGGAAGTGGTTTACGGTCCTCGCAACACGTATACGGGACGTATACCGTAAACGGGTATACGTCCCGCAAACCCTTGCCAGAAGCGGATTTCCGGGAGACAAAACACACCAAAACCGTGTTTGAACGGGTATGATCTCGACTGCGATGCATGAAGCGTGTGGTGATATTGCGATCACCACTTCTGGTTCTTGCTGAATCGACAGAAGAAGGAAGTCTATGCAGTTGGATTTCGCCCGCGCCCCCACCTCGCCGGCTACTGACCTGGCACGGCGGCTTGCGCCAGCCGTCACGAAGCCGACACCGCGTCGGCGCAAGAAAGAAGCTCCTCCGCACTGGGAACGGGGCTATCGCTCACACTACTATCGCAACGAACGCGGCGACAAACTTGGTGAAGTCCGCTTGTCCGACCGTGGCGATCTCCCCGTGGTCTACCACTGGGCAGCCGGCAACTACTCCGGTGCAGAAGGCTCGCTGGCCCATGCGCGTGCCCGAGTGGAAGAAACGGTAGGCTTTGGCATGCGCCAGTTGTCGTTGTTCTAAGGGCGAGCGCAACCTGCGCACGCCTGATCGATGTGATGGCGATCCGCCGCCATTGCCGCGCTGTCGCCAGCGCAAACGCAGTACCCCTCCCGCCTTTCCTGCCTAAGCAAGGCACATTCCCTGACTAGTCGAGCCGACGCTGTACTAGCATGAAGACCGCAGCCGCCATGGCTAGCACGGCAATCAATCGATAGAGATCCTCGCAGGCAATCAACCGCGCCTGTTGATCCACCAGGGCAGCAAGTTGTGCGAGCGCACCTGCATGGGCCTGGCCCGGCTCGAATCCGCGTGCTACCAGCGCAGCCTGCACGGTATGCATCCATTGCTCCGTTTCGGCTGGCCGCTGCCCCAGGGCGTGCACCAGGCTCGTATGCACTGCGAACTGCCGGTTCTGCAGCAGGACAGCACCTAGCGCCGATGCAAACGAACTGGCGATCTGGCGAATCAGGTTCTTGCTGCGATACCCATGCGCGAAGTCATCGCCGGCCAGTGAGCCGAATGTCAGGCCCGCGATCGGAATGATGACCATCACGCCGAAGAGCCCCTTGCCGATCAGCCCGACGATGAGCGCTGGGGGGCCGACGTCTGGCGGCATGAAGGAGAACCACGTCATCGCCCCAGCCATCAGCAGCAACCCCGTCGTCATCAGCGGCTTCTTGTGTTTCAGCTTGCGCGCCACGCGCTGGTACACCCAGATGCCGACCAGACTGATCGTCGCGGCGAACGTGTTCAGCCAGCCGGTGGTGGCAAGCGGAAACCGCAGCGCTTGCTCCGCGTAGATCGGGAACACATAGGCGGCGAGGTTGCTGATCATGTAATAGACGAAGTACATGGCCAGGCCGGTCAGGAAGACGGGCTGGTACAGCGCACGCAGGTGCAACACGGGCTTTTCGTGGTGCCACTGCTGCCACAGAAAGACAGTTAGCAGCGTCAGCGCGAGCGCGGCGATCAGCGCAATGCGTATCGGATGCGAGAACACGTCGAAACGGGCTTCCGTCAACGTTGCCTGCAGTGCGACGATCGCGACCCCGAACAGCAGCAGTGGACCGAGCCCGGGTCCTTCCACGTCATCGCGGGCTTCCGCGTCCGGGAGCAACAGCCAGGCGCCTATCGTGGCAAGTGCCGCAAACGGCAGCACGCCATAGAAGACGTCCTGCCAGACGCCTCGATCGACCAGCTCCGCGGCGAAGGCGGGGCCCAGCGCCGAAGCGCTGAAGATGCCAAGCATGAAGATGCGCGAAGCCCGCACCCGGTCGGTCTGGCTGAACATCATGTTCACCAGGATCCGGCAGCTCGTGAACAGCGCGCCGCCGCCAACGCCCTGCACGAAGCGGGCGCCCACCATTTGCGTCAGTCCGGTGCTGGTAGCGGCCGCGAGCGTGCCCGCCATGAACAGCAGGAGTGACCCGGTCAGGTAGTAGCGATATCCGAATCGCCGCGCGAGCCAATGCTGCGTCAGGATCATCAGCATGCTCCCGACGGCATAGGCGGCCTGGACCAGCGCGAAGCTGCGCGGGTCCGCGTCGATCCCGCCGATGATATGGCTCGACGCGAACACGAACATGATGTTCTCGAGAAACTCGACGCCTGTAGCCAGGCCCAGCAAGATCATGAGCAACGTCTGCCGCTGCTGGTGGCTGAGCAGGCGCAGCCACCTCATGCGGGCGCGCAGCCGATGCCACGGGTCTGCCTGCGCGGTCACGATGCGTTTGCTCCCAGCGCAGCCAGATGCTGATGTAGCCGACCGAGATCGCGCGTGACGGCTGCCAGACCGGTCTTGCCGATGGGGGCCCAAGCTTCGGCGTAGGCGGCATGGACTGTCGGTGCGGCACGCTTGAGCAAGTCGTGGGCGGCGGGGGTGAGGATGAGCTCGAGGCTGCGCCGGTCGTGCTGCGAAGCCTTGCGCTGGACCAGTCCGCGCGTCTCGAGCCCGTCGATGAGGCGGGTCATCTGAGTGCGCGTGGCATCGATCGTCAGTCCCAGCTCGGACGGCATGGTCGGTTCCATGGCGTCGATCCCCAGCATGCTGATGACGAGGTACTGGTTCAGGTCGAGATCATGTACGGCGAGCGCCCGTTCGATATGCTGGCGCAGCAGCCGTGCCGACCTCAGCAATAGCCGCGATGCCAGGATCAGGTCACGGGGCGCTTCCGGATACTCCGCGCAAAAGCGATCAATGCGACGCTCGAATGACATGACTGTATGATTTCATCTGTAATAGTTACGGATGAAACTATATGTCGCGTGCAGACCTTTGGCAAGGTGAAGCGTGAAAGGACTGATTACCGCAGTGCCTTCGACAGTTCGCGCAGTGATGTGCGCAGCCGGACAATGACTTCGGTCTGCTGCTGCGTCGTTGGGGCACCGTAGCGCCATGCCACGTAGCCGTTGGTGAACGCCTGCACCGCGGACGCCGCGCGAGGTAGCGCTGCACAGGCGCGAGCGCTGTAGTCCCGCGGCCCTTCTGAGGTATCACGTACGCAGCCGTGCCGCGCCAGCAGCCCACAGAAGCGGTCATAGAGTGCCTGGACCGGATCGGCATGCCGGCGCCGCAGCCAGAGCGGCAACAGTGCGAGCAGACTCAAGGCGGCCAGCCCGCCGACCAGCACCGACGGCAACTTGCCCGCCAGCCCAGCCTGCTCCATCAGTTTTCCTTGCTGGACACGGTCGTACTGCAATACCCAGCGTTGCCACGTATAGCTGAGACCATCGAGACCCCAGCGCAGATCACGCAGCCAGCCCGGTGCCCGCAGGTCACGTAACGCCGGGATTTCGTCGCCAGCCAGCGCCGCGTCGACGCCCTGCTCGACCCGGCTGGGTGCGACGGCACCAGTTGGGTCCACGCGGACCCAACCACGCTGTGCGATCCAGACCTCCGCCCAGGCATGGGCATCGGATTGCCGAATCACATAGTGGCGTCCGACCGGGTTCAAGTCTCCACCCTGATAGCCAGCCACCACACGCGCCGGCACGCCGGCTGCCCGCATCAGGAACACAAAGCCGCTGGCATAGTGCTCGCAGAAGCCTCGGTGCGTTTCGAACAGAAAGCTGTCGACCTGATCCTGGTCAAGGGGCGGTGGAGACAGCGTGTAGGCGAACGGCGCCGCAGCGAAGAGCCGGAGGGCCGCCTGCACACGCTGCCACGGATCCGGATACTCGTTGGCCCACCGTGCAGCCAGTTCGCGGCTGCGTGGATTGCCTTCCGGTAGCGTCAGGGCTCGTCGGAGCGTGCGCTGGGTCAGCGGCTCGGGTGCCGCCCCAAATACGGATCGGGCGCGATAGCGCAACGGCCGGTCGACGGGGAGGTTCGCAAAGAACTCGTTATCGGTGGAAACCTGCGCATTGAGGCTCGACGAGATGGCCTGGCCACGATCGAGCACGTATAGCCACGACGCCTGCGTCGGCTCGAGCGTGATGTTGTACTCGTGCGCGCCTGGTGCCGCCGAACCTGCAAAGTCGCTGTCACCGATATCGTCGCGCAGCCCGTCGGCCGGACGCACCGAACGGGACCGGGCCGGCCGCCAGGTCTCGCCGTCGTAATCCCAGAGCACGAAAGCGCGCCAGTAAAGCGAGGCGGGTGATGGTGCCTCTCCGACGAAGTCGACGCGGAACGCGACGTCGGGCGAACGGATCAATTTGCCGATACTGCCGGGCTTCATCGTGTCGCTGATGCCAGTGCGACCGATTGGCTCCGATTGCGGCAGGCGCCACAAGGGATGGTCGAGGCGCGGGAACAGCACGAACAGGAACACCGCCCACGGTAGCCCGAACATCGCCATGCGCCCGAGCAACGGCCAGATCGCCAGTCGGCCTCGCGCTTCGGGGTGGTGCAACAGCAGCCAGTTGCGGAGGACCCATGCACCGATCGCCATGCTGTAGAGCGCCAGCCAGAATGGCTGATCGGCAAGGTAGAGCGTGAGCAGCAGGTAGAACGAAAGCTGCGTGATGAGCGTGGCATCGCCCAGCGCACGGGTTTCCATCAGCTTGAGCACCACGAAGGCCGCCAGTAGCGCGATGCAGAGTTCGCGTCCCAGATTGCCGCCGGACTGCCAGACCAGCGCGCCAGCCACTACCAGCACCAGTATTGCGGCCAGGCCCACTGTCAGTTTGGAGGGCAATGGCGCGCGCCGCTTCCATAGCATCCAGCGCCATGCCAGCAGCAGCACCAGCAGCAGGCTGACCGACACAGGCAGGGTGCGCGCCTGCGGCGCCAGCACCAGCGCAAGCTGGCCGATCAGCATCCCCTGTTCCTGATGGCCGAGGGGCCGGACCGCGACGGTCTTTGCCTTCTTGCTCATCGTGCGCGCCGCTCCGGCCAGAGTGCCAGGGCTTCCAGGCATGCACGTACGTGGGCGGAACCGCGGCCCGGCGTGATCTCGACGCCGGGCAGGCGTAACCCGATTTCCGATACCTCACCCGCCATCAACACCCAGGCACACAGGCGGGACAGACGCGCTTCCGTGTCCATGGCCGGCGGCAGGGTATTCCAGTCGATCCAGCAACTCGGCTGCTGCGGTGTGTGTCCCGAGCGGGTCAGCCATTTTCCGGTGCGCGCGCTGTGTTTCCAGGCGATGCGATGCAATGGATCGCCGGGCCGGTACCTGCGCAACTGATCGATCCCGTCGTCAGCCGCGAAGCTGGCCGCGCCGTCGTCGGCATCGTCGGATTGAGGGTGCCGGGGTAGCGGAGGCGGGCTGGCTTCCGGCGCGGGATAGACGACGGTGGCAAGTCCCAGGTCGGCATAGCTCCAGACGCGGAAGAGGCCGAATGGAAACCGGCTGGAAAGCGTGACGCGTGGCAACACCAGTCGTCCGCGCCGGATGGCGGAGAGTCGCACCGGCAACGTGCCACTGGAAACGCCGTCGAGGGTGAGGGCGGCCGTTTCTGTATCGGCACCGGATAGCGGCGTGCGTGCCTCGATGCCAATTCGCGCGGCGGCATCCTGGTTGTCGACGTGCAAGGTGAAAATCGCGCACTCACCGACGAATGCCGGTGTGACAGGTCCGGCGGACACGCGCAGATCGAGCAGATTGCGGTAAGCCATCCACATGCAGCCCATGCCGATGCCGGCCAGCAGGAATGTCAGCGCGAAGCCGAGGCTGATCGCATAGTTCAGCGATGTCAGCAGCATGGTGGCCAGCAGCACCGAAAACCCGATGCCGCCGCGTGTAGGCAGGATGTACAGATGCCGGCGGTCGAGCGTGACAACACCGTTGACGGGCGCGCGCTTGCGGCGCAACCACACGGAGAAGCGTCCCGGCGTCGGGCCAAGGTGATCGGGCGCGGGAAGGGCTGGCCGCGTGGTCATGGGGCGGGGGGGTGTCCGATGGCCTCAGGGAATTGCGACGCTGGCCAGCAGGCGAGCCAGTGTATCGGTGCCCTGGTTCAGCGCGACCTGGCCCGCGGGCAGAAGCCGGTGCGCGGCCACTGGCTCGAACACGGCCTGGACGTCCTCCGGCAAGACCATCTCGCGCTGATCGAGCAATGCCCAGGCGCGCGCGCAGGCCAGCAATGCGAGTCCGGCACGCGGGGAAAGCCCGGTCACGAAGCTCGATTCGACACGCGTGGCCTGTACCAGCGCAAGCACGTAGTCCACCAGTGCCGGGCTGGCATAGACCTTCTCCACGGCGGTCTGCAGGGCCACCACCTGATCGGCGTCCATGACCGCCTCCGCCTCGTCCTTGATCGCGCCGCCGAGATACAGCACGCGTTCGAACGCGGCGTCGGGATAGCCAAGCGATATCCGCATCGTGAAGCGGTCGAGTTGCGATTCCGGCAGTGGATGGGTGCCGATCTGCTCGAGCGGATTCTGGGTGGCAATGACGAAGAATGGGGCCGACAGTGTCTCGGTGATGCCGTCATGCGTGACCTGCCGCTCGGCCATGGCTTCGAGCAGCGCGCTCTGGGTCTTGGGTGGCGCACGGTTGATCTCGTCGGCCAGCACGACCTGCGCGAACACGGGGCCGTGATGAAAATGGAACTCCCCGGTCTCGCGCTTGAAGATCGACACGCCAACCAGATCGGCGGGCAGCAGGTCGCTCGTGAATTGCACCCGCTGATAATGCAGCCCGAGCGTGCGGGCCAGCGCATGCGCCAGCGTGGTCTTGCCGACCCCGGGCACGTCCTCCAGCAGCAGGTGACCGCCAGCCAGAATGCAGGCCAGGGCGAGCCTGACCTGGCGCGGTTTGCCCAGCACGATACGACCCAGCTGGGTTTGCACCTCTGTCAGCGAAGCGGCGATCTTGGGTCGGGCAGTCACGATGGCGCTCTTTGGGGTCGGGTTGGAGGCAGTGGCCGGATTCTTGCCGTCGGCCGTGCAAGGGTCCGGCCATTGTAGCGGCGCACGGGTCGCATCGGACAGTGGGTTTCCGCACGCTGGGGGGCCATGAAAGCATGGCGATCCCGTGGCGAATTCTCGAAATCGGGCGCCAGCCCGCGCCGGATTTCGCGGCTTCTGGCATCATCGACCTTGTTGGCGACTTGCCACTTTCAGAATTTTCTCCTCCGCTGCAATGACTGCCCCGCAACACCACGCGTCTGGCGCGTCCGCTTCCCTCGACTTTGATTCTTCCGCCCCGCTCGCTGATCAGGCCGCGCTGGCCAGTCTGGCACGCGAATTCCACGCGGGTGGCTATATCGTGCTGCGCAAGTTCGCGAGCGAAGCCACTTGCGCGGCGCTGGAGGCGGTGACGCGGCAGCAACTGGCCGCTGCGGTGCCGCCGGTCGAGTTCGAGGCCGATCTGGGTTATCCGGGGGCGCCGGCCACGCGCGAATCGGCAGGCGGGCATACGGTGCGACGCTTGCGTCAGGCCTATGGTCGCGACGAGGTGTTCCGCCGCTGGGCCAGCGATCCGGCTGTGGTGGCCACGGTCGAGGCACTGCTTGGCGAGCCGGCCCGCCTCACGCTGGCCCATCACAACTGCGTGATGACCAAGCATCCGCACTACGGCAGCCAGACCGGCTGGCATCGCGATACCCGTTACTGGTCGTTCGTCAAAAACGACCTGATCACGGTGTGGCTGGCCCTGGGTGACGAGGACGAGCGCAATGGCGTGCTGCGCGTCATTCCAGGCTCGCACCGCGCGAAGCTCGACCCCGCGCAGCTGGATCCGGCGGAGTTCCTGATCGAGGCGCATCCTGCCAGCCAGCAGTTGCTCAAGGGCACCATGCCGCTGGCGCTGCATCGTGGCGACGTATTGATGTTCGACAGCCGGCTATTCCATGCCGCGGGTCGCAATGATTCCGAGGCGGTCAAGCTGTCGGTGGCGTTCGCGTATTTTGGGGCGAGCAATCGGCCGGTTGCCGGCACGCGGTCGGCCGAATTCGGCAGTGTGGAGTTGCCGCCTACGACGCTCTGATGTGCCCCGATGCGCTCTGGGGCGCATCATCCACATCACGGCCGAATCGCCGACAAATAAAAACCGCCCCTCGGGGCGGTTTTTATTTGGGTGCGCGGTGCGCTCAGACGGTCTTGCGGTGGGCGTTCGTGCCGCGGAACAGCGCCAGCACGTCAGCGAATCGGAACGGCAGCAACGGCGTGGTGTGCCGAACGGCGTCACGGCGTGCGAAGTGGCTCAAGAGCTGCTCGCCCACCGGACGGTCGAAATACGAAGCATCCGGGTATTGCATGATGGTCATTCCCAATTGTGGTTAACATCAGACTACAGTATACACAAAATTGGTGCAGTGCGCCATTTCGTGGTGCGCACCATGGTATTGCTTGCCACGATGGGAATGCCGGACAGCCCGGCACCGGTGCGAGATGCACCGGACCGATCCACGGATTGGGTAACTCGGGAAGAAGCGGGAGAGGCGGAAGAGGCCGGAAAAGCCGAAAAAGCGGGGGAAGGTCGTCAGGCCGCCTTGTTGGCATCCGCGGATGCGGATGCTGCCGTCGCGTCGGGATTCATGGCCTCGACGGCCTTGGCCGCGCTGTAGACATGCCGCGTGGCCAGCAGGGATGCCAGGTCGGCGTCGCCGGCAATCACTGCCTGAAGGATTTGCGCGTGTTCGTCCCAGTTGGTGCGCGCGCGGGTCAGGTTCGCCGGGGCGAACAGCAGCGCCGTGCGTTCGCGCAGCGATCGCATCATTTCCTGCAGCACGCTGTTTGCGGCAATGGTGCCAAGTACCTCGTGGAAGCGCGAATTCAACTCGACAAAGCGCTGGGTCTGACCGCTGTCGACAGCGTCATTGCCTTCCTTCAACACCTTTTCGAGTTCCTGGATCAATGCCGGGTCGCGGCGCTGGGCGGCCAGCTTGGCATTGAGGCCTTCCAGCGTGGCGCGCACCTCCACCATCTCGCGGGCGATATTGGGTGACAGCCGCGCCACCGAGGCGCCACGGCGTGGCTCGATGTGCACCAGGCCTTCGGCCGCCAGCGCGCGCAGTGCCTCGCGCACGGGAATGCGCGATACCCCCAGCTCCAGCGACAGCGTGTTTTCCACCAACCGCTCGCCGGGTTCGTACTGGCCGCCCAGAATGCGCTGGCGCAGCGTATCGGTGACAAGCGCGAAAAGCGGGGAATGCTGGGCACCAAGGCTGGCAGCCGGGGCATCCGGAATCTGGCTGTAGGCACTGGCAGTGGCGTCGTTCATGGTCGGGATCGGCCGTCGGAATTCGGTGGACGCCGCTGCGCTGGGCCACGGCGTGAATGCCGCTATTGTATACCGTCACCCCCTGAGTGCAGACATAGGGTAGACATTGAGATGCGCGTTCTCGCGCCGGCGTCAGCCCGGCGCGTGCTGGAACGTGAATCCGTCGGAATAGATGAATGGCGCCTGCGCGCCCAGCACCATGAATGTCTGTTTGGCGTCGTGGATCATGTTCGGAGAGCCGCACAGATAGATCGCGTGTTCGGACAAGTCGCCGATATCGGCCGCCACCGCGTCGTGCACGTAGCCGCGCCGACCCTGCCAGGTATCGTCCGCGCGTGACAGCACCGGCACGTACTGGAAATCGTAGAGCCGCTCGCCCCACCGGGCAATCTCGTCATGGAGATAGAGATCCGCTGCCGAGCGCATCCCCCAGTAGAGCCATACGGGAGGACAGTCGGGATCATCCATCAGTGCCTCGAGCATGCTCTTGATCGGCGCGAGCCCGGTGCCGGTGGCCACCATCAGCAGCGGCCGGTAGTCTTCCTTGCGCAGGCTGAAGCTGCCGTGCGGGACTTCGACGTCGAGCTTGTCGCCCGGCCGTAGTTGCGGAAGCTGGCCCGTGGTGAAGCGTCCGCCCGCGATCTGCCGTACGTGAAAGTCCACCGTGTTCCCGTTCGGGGCCGATGCCATCGAGAAGCTGCGATGGCTGCCGTCCTCGAGCAGGATCTTCATGTACTGGCCCGGTTCGAACGCGAACGCCTCGTCGTCGGACAACGCGAGCCGCAGATGCAGCACATCGGGTCCGAGCGAGGTGATGGCCTGAACCGTCGCGGTGGTACGCCGCGCCGGAATCGCGGGTTCCGCCGCGCGCGCGGTGCTGATGACGAGGTCGCCGGCGGGCCGGGCCTGGCAGGCCAGCGCGAAGCCGGCTGCGTCCTCTTCCTCCGTCAGTCCCATCGGGAATTCTTCATAGGTCACGGCACCGTCGACCACGCGCACGCGGCACGTGCCACAGCCGCCGAAGGTGCATTCGTGCGCCAGGTTGACGCCGCAGCGCAGGGCGGCATCGAGCACGGACTCGCCGGGCGCCACCATGAAAACCTGCTGCGTTTCCGCAATCTCGACCCGATAGGACATGACGACTCCTTCCCTGATTACTTCTTGATATCGGCCTGGGCCAGCACGGTCAGGTCTTCCGCCGCCAGCAGGTCGCGCAACGCTTCGAGCGCGGCCACGCCGCACGCGGTGTCTTGCTCGCCGTTACCGCCGGACAGGCCCACGCCGCCGATCACCTCGCCATTGACCACGATCGGGTAGCCGCCCACGAACACGGCAAACTTGCCGTCGAAGCTCCACTGGATGCCGAAGGCCTCATTGCCGGGCAGCGCGGGGCCGTTGGGCGGCGTATTGAACAGGTGGGTCGAACGCTTGTGGCCGGCGGCCGTGAAGGCCTTGTTCCAGGCGATCTGCGGTCCGGTGATGCGGGCGCCGTCCATGCGTTCTAGCAGCAGTGGGTAGCCGCCGTCGTCGACGATGCAGATGGATTCCAGCACGCCGATTTCCTCGGCCTTGCGAATGGCCGCGGCCACCATGTGGCGGGCTTCCTTCAACTCGAGCTTGATGGCTTTCTTCATGTTCGTAATCCTTCAGGTGCCTTCTCAAATGCCTTGGTAGACGGTCTTGATCTGCGTATAAAACTCGAGGCCAGCGCGTCCCGATTCGCGGAATGTCGAGGTGCTCGAGCGCTTGAGACCGCCAAATGGCGCGTTGACCAGGTTGCCCGTGGTGGTGCGGTTGATCTTGACCGTGCCCGATTCGATATCGCGCGTGAAGTCGTGCATGTAGCGCGGATTGCGCGTGGCGATGGCGGCGGACAGACCGTACTCGGTGTCGTTCGCCTGGGCGATGGCGTCCGCGTAACTGTCGACTTCGATGATCGCCAGCACCGGCCCGAAGATTTCCTCGCGGGCAATGCGCATCGACTGGGTCACGTCGGTGAACACGGTCGGCGCAACGTAGTAGCCGTGCGCGAAATCGCCGTCGGACAGCTGTTCACCACCACACAGCAAGGTCGCTTCCTGCTTGCCGATGGCGATGTAGCTCAGCACCGTTTCCAGTTGCTTGCGCGTGGCCAGCGGGCCGAGGTCCATCCCCGCCGTCATGCCGCTGCCAATTTTCAGCGCCTTGACCTTGGCCACCAGCTTCTCGGTGAATGCCTGCTTCACGTCGCGCATCACCAGGATGCGGCTGGTGCCCGTGCACGCCTGGCCCGACAGCGACAGGCCGCCCTTGACTGCCAGGTCCACCGCGCGATCGAGATCGGCGTCTTCCATGACGATCAGCGGATTCTTGCCGCCGAGTTCCATCTGCGTGCGCGTGGTCATCGGCACGGACTTGTGAATCTGCTCGCCGGCGGAGGTCGACCCGGTGAACGAGACCGCGCGGACCTCGCGCGATTCCACGATGGTCGGGCCCACTTCGGCGGCGCTGCCGGTCAGGAAGTTCAGCACGCCTTTCGGAATGCCGGCGCGGACGAATGCTTCGGCCAGCCGGTAGCCGGACAGCGGCGCGTCGGACGAGGGTTTGAACACCACGGTGTTGCCCGTGATCAGCGCGGGCGCGATCTTGCGCGCCGGGATCGACACGGGGAAGTTCCAGGGCGAGATCACCGTCACCACACCCAGCGGTTCGCGCAGGCTGTAGACGAGCATGTCGGGATCATCGTTCGGATAGCTTTCGCCGCTGAACGTCTGACCCTCCACGGCATAGAAGCGCAGGGTCTGCGCAGAGCGCATGACCTCGTCGCGCGCCAGGTTCAGCGCCTTGCCTTCCTCGCGGGTCAGTTCGGTGGCGATGGTGTCGGCGTTGGCTTCCAGATGCGCGGCGGCATCGTTGAGGATCTTCGCGCGCTTGCCGATCGGGGTCTTTTTCCACCCGTCGAACGCGGCTGCGGCAGCGGCCACTGCAGCGGCGGCGTCGCGCGCGTCGGACGCGGCGTGGCGGCTGACGATGTCACGCGTGTCGGCAGGGTTGACGTTATCGACGGTACGGCCGCTGGCGCTGTCGCACCATTCGCCATCGATGTAGTTGCGGTACGTCTCGGTCATCTTGCGGGGGCCTTGAACTGGGATCGGGACACCGGACGCGGCTCGCGCGCGTCCGGGGCGTACTGCTCGCGCAACTCAGGCTGCGGCTTGTGCCTTGGTGTCGACGTAGTCGTAATAGAGCGCCGTCGTGTACAGCAGGCGCATCTGGGCGCCGATTTCGCAGATCTTCAGGCAGCGTTGCTGCAACTCGGGCGTGTTGGCGTGCTCCAGCACGATCTGGTAGCCGCGCTCACCGTGGATCTCGTCGGACACGATGTGGAGGTCGAAGAACTCGACTTCCTCGTCGGTGAAGCCATACTTCTCGCGCAGCGTCGGCGTTTGCTTGCGATAGATCGACGGCACTTGCGATTCCAGGCCCACCACCAGACCAGCCACGGCCACCACCGGATCTTCGCGCATGGCCACGGCGTAGCACCAGCTTTGCAGGCCGCGCGTGGTCGGCGACATGTTGTCCGGGCTCACCACACGTTCGCGCGTGGTGCCGCAGGCTTCGGCAAAGCGGATCAGCAGATCGGTATGGCGGTCGCCGCCGATCTCTTCCTCGTACATATTGGCCAGCAGGAAGTCCTTGGCCTCGGTCATGTGATCGGGCGTGCGGGCGTAGATGTAGCCCAGGTAGTCCGCGAACGGGCCGACATAGTGATAGTGGTTCTCTGCCCAGCGCGCCAGATGCTCGCGGCTCAGTTCGCCGCTGGCCCAGGCCTTGCTGAAGGGGGCCTGGTTGGCGCTCTTGCCCTTGATCGCGTTCTCGAGCGCGGTGCGGAATTCTTCACGGTTCATCAGTTCGGCCATGTTGGGGCTCCTGTTTTGACGAGGTCGGTTGGGGTTGGTCACCACGGCTCGCTGAGCGGTGTCGCGGCGTTTTCGGGTTTGTATACTTCCTACACTTTTGTTGGGCCGACAAAAATGCCGCACACGGCGGCAGGTTCATCGGAATGGGTTCAGGCAGCCGCGGCTTGGGCGGCGGTGATGCGTTGATAGGCAATACCGGCCAGCGCGACATCCTCGAGTCCCACGCCGACCGACTTGTAGATCAGGATGTCGTCGGCATGCTTGCGCGTGGGCGCGGTGTCGAGCAGTACATCGGCCAGTTCCACGATCTTTTCGTCCGGTAGCACTGCCTTGTCGGCGAGCACCAGGTCGCCGGCCTCCCGCAGCGACTGCGGGCGCCATTCGACGACCACTGCAGCGGCGCGCGACAGCGCTACATCGTCCAACTCGCGTGTGTGCGGCAGGCTCGACCCGATCGCCGCGATAAACGTGCCCGGCTTGACGATGGCGCCAGGGAACAGTGGCGTGGTCGAGCGTGAGGCTGTGACGATGATGTCGGCCGCAGCGACCGCTTCCTCGGCTTGCGCGAATGACACGGAAACGCCGCATTGGGCAGACAGGCGCGTGGCGGCCTCGGCATCGGCATACGGATCACAGATCAGGATGCGCTGGAACGGCAGCGCGGCCGACAGTTGCAATGCGTGCTGCACGCCCTGCGTGCCTGCGCCGAAGAGCGCCAGGGTTTGCGCATCGGAGCGCGCCAACCGCTTTGCGGCCAACACGGTGCAGGCCGCAGTGCGCAGCCGCGTGATGGCGCCAGCGTCGAACGAAGCCAGCGGGCGTCCGTCAACCGTCGAAAACAGCAGGATGACAAAGGAGAACTGACCGGCGATCGTCGTGTAAACCTTGGCGCCGGCTACCTGCTGATCCGGGATTACCGCGCCCAGCGTCGAAAGCTTCACACCGCCGGCCTCCGTGCGGATGCGTTCCTGCATGGCGGCCTGCCCGCGGCCAAAGCTGCGGAAGGCGTCGAGCATCGCGGCCTGCGCATCGGCGGCCGTGACGTGGCGATCGATCAGGGTGTCGGTGATATGGAGCATAGGGGCGTCTTGTTTGTATTTCGGTATACAGTCTACACAATGCTTCAAAAAGCGCTAGTCCCTTTTCACGAAATTCGCGCGCGCCGACCTGGTGCCAAATGCGCACATTCCGTGCGCTGGAGCGGAAATCCGCCCCTTTTTTGGGGATTTCCCTAGGCGTGGTAATTTCTGCTTGTGTCAGAGGATATGCGGAATATAGTATACAACTCGTAGTGAAAATAGAAATTCATATCCGCCCCCACAAGGGCCTCCATAGCAGGGGAGCCTCATGCATCAAACCGTAGAGATCGGCCTGGCACATTGGGTGTATTTGCTAGGCGTGGCCGTGATCGTGCTGACCATGATCATGCGTGCCAACGTCGTGGTGCCGTCGATCGTCGGCACGTTCCTCGTGATACTGGCCATTACCGGCAGTCCGGTCACGGCACTGGGCGGCATCTTTTCCGCGAGCCTGGTCGCGGCGAAGGAACTGTTCAATATCTTCCTGGTGATTGCCTTCATGACGGCGCTGCTCAACGCGCTGAAGTCATTGCGATCCGATGTCCGGATGGTCGAGCCGTTCCGCGTGGTGATGAAGAACGGCCATAGCGCCTATTTCATCCTGGCGGGCATCACCTACGTGATCTCGCTGTTCTTCTGGCCGACGCCGGCTGTGCCGCTGGTTTCCGCCATCCTGCTGCCGGCCGCGATTGCCGCCGGGCTGCCGCCGCTGGCGGGGGCCATGGCCATTGCGATTGCCGGTCAGGGCATGGCGCTGTCATCGGACTACGTGATTGGCGTGGCGCCTGGCATCAGCGCCAAGGCGGCTGGCGCGGCGGTCAGTGCGGCAGTGGTGGCGGATCGCGCGCTGATCCTGTCGATCATCACGGGCGGCATCGCGCTCACGCTGGCCTACCTGTCGATGCGCCGTCATATCGTTCCCGCCAGCGGCGCGTTGCTCGACCGCTGGCAGGCGCGCGCCACCGGTGTGGACACCGCAGTGGAAGCCACCGGCACCTTTGACAAGGCCGAGATCGCACGCGGCACCTCGCACGAGGAGCCGCTGGACACCGACGCCAATATCGAACGCAGCCTGGCGATGGTGGCCCAGCGCCGCGTGAAGTGGTCGAAGTTCTTCGCCGTGCTGACGCCGCTGGCCTTTGCCTGCGTTGTGACGCTGATGGTGCTGCCGAAGATTTCCTCGGGCATGGTCGATCTCAAGGGCGGTGCGGCCGCTGCGCTGGTGGGTGGCGTGGCTGCAGTGCTGATGATGCTGGCGACGCTGGCCGCCGAAGGCCCGCGCAAGATGCTCGACACGTGCCCGGAGCACATCACCGATGGCTTCGTCTTCGCGTTCAAGGCAATGGGCTCGGTGCTGCCGATCGCGGGCTTCTTCTTCGTTGGCGCGGGCGAGACCGCCGCGCAGATTCTCGGCGTCGACACTGGCCGCGCGCCGAGCCTGCTGTTCGAACTGATCCAGGCCTACCAGCACATGATTCCCGACAACCACGTGCTGGTGGCGTTCGGAGTGCTTCTGGTCGGCATGATCACCGGCATCGACGGATCGGGCTTTGCCGGACTGCCGCTGACCGGCACGCTGGCCGGCGCGCTTGGTCCCGTGGTCGGCTTCGACTCGGCCACGCTGGCGGCCGTCGGCCAGATGGGCGCGGTCTGGACCGGTGGCGGCACGCTGATCGCGTGGTCGTCCCTGATCGCCGTGGCCGGATTTGCGCGCGTGCCCGTACTGGATGCCGTGCGGGCGCTGCTGCTGCCGGTGCTGGCCGGCCTGTTCGTCTCCACCATCTGCGCGATGCTGATCTGGCATTGAGCGCGTGGCGGACATCCCAACTGCCCATTTACTGATTGCGGAAAGCAGAGCTATGCCGAAAGTTGTCTTTCACAAGAACGGCCAGGTCTTCGTGGACGAGGTCAAGCCAGAAACCAACCTCGTGGTGCGCGCGGGCATCAAGCAGTTTCCCTATCCGAACCTGCGCTACGAATGCGGCATGGGCAAGTGCTCGAAATGCGCGTGCCGCGTGCTGTCCGGCGCGGAGCATCTGCCTCCGCCGAACTGGAAGGAGAAGAAGCAGCTCGGCGACCGGCTCGATCAGGGCTTCCGGCTGACCTGCCAGATCTGGCTCACGCACGACATCGAGCTCGAGCAGGAAGAACTGGCCGCCTGACGGTTGGCATGAACGAGCAATGACCGAGGGAACCAGCGGATGAACCAAGCCATGTACGTGATCCTGACCAGCAAACCGGGCCAGTTCCGCACCGAGGCCGTACCCGGCGTGGAACCCGTGGAGACGTGGGAGTACCTGTTCTACGGGCGCTGCACCGCCACGTTCGTGATTGCCGAGCTATCCGATACCCAACACCCGTTGAAGGTGCGTGTCATCGACGAGGCGGACAAATCCGCCGAGGTCGTCAATCACGTGCCGACGAAATTCCTCGAGCGCTTCGACACGCTCGACGCTGCCCGCACCGCGCTGCAATCGCTGGCGCACTTCGGCAGCATGGACCTATCCCTAAGGAAGCAATGATGCAGGCCCAGACTGACATCGGCGACATCGACGCCGGCGCCGCCGTGCCCGATACCGATACCCCGCCCAAGCCCCGGACGATCGAAATCACGTTCGTGACCAACGGCGAAAAGACCGTCAACGCGCCGGAGAACAGCAATCTGCTGCGCGTGTCCCTGCGCGAGCAGGGCGGCATTCCGTTCAAGTGCGGAGGGGGGATCTGCGGCACCTGCAAGTGCCGCATCGAACGCGGGCTGGAACACACCGACGCGGTCAAGCCGAAAGAGCGCAAGCATCTCAGCGACGACGATCTGCGCGCTGGCTATCGCATGGCTTGCCAGACGTTCGTGAAGGGGGATATCGCGGTTTCCTGGTAACCGCCGGGGGCGGGCCCCGCCCTGGCCCTCAGGTACGCAGCCCCACCATCGCTGAAATCTTGCCCGCTGCTTCCAGCAGCGGCGGCAGGAAGCGCTCCACCATCTCTTGCGCGCTCGTGCGATTGGCCTGGCCGCTGATGTTGATCGCGGCGATGACCTGACCGCCGCGATTCCGGATCGGGGCGGACAGCGAAACCAGCCCCTCCTCCAACTCCTGGTCGTTCTGCGCCCAGCCGCGCTCGCGAATCTCGCCAATCAGCGTCTTCAATTCGCCGATATCGGTCACGGTGCGGCGCGTGCGCGGCCGCAGGTCCGACGCGTGCAGCACGCGATCGAGTTCTTCCTGATCCAGTCCCGACAGCAGCACGCGTCCCATCGACGAACAGTAGGCCGGCAGGCGGCTGCCGATCGACAGGTTGATCGTCATGATCTTGCGTGCGGGCACGCGCAGCACATAGACGATTTCCGTGCCGTCCAGCACCGAGATCGAGCAGCTTTCATGGACCGACTGCGACAGCGCCTCCATGATCGGCTCGGCCAGATTCCAGAACGGCATCGACGTCAGATAGGCGAAGCCGAGATCGAGGATCTTTGGCGTGAGCCGGAACAGCCGGCCGTCGTTCTGCACATAGCCGAGCCCCACCAGCGTGAGCAGGATGCGTCGCGCGCCGGCGCGCGTCAGGCCACTGGCCTGGGCGATCTCGGTCAGCGTTTGCGCGGGGTGGCTGGCATTGAAGGCGCGAATCACCGACAGGCCGCGTGCGAAGGACTGCACGTAGCTGTCGCTTGGCTTTTCGGTGGCGCCGGCTACGGGCGCGCGGGACGTTGCGGTATCGGCTGGGTTCGCCATCGATCGGAACATCGGCGTCGATGCGCCGGAATTGGCTCGGAAAGGCCGAAAGGGTAGAGGAAATGCGCCGGCTTTGCCAGTCTGACGCATTTACGGCCGGTACCGGGGTGCCCGGGCACGCTGACGAGACATATCTGTCTATCGCATAATGTGCGTCCGCACAATGGTGGACAGATAGTCGGGACAACAAGGGTCAGCAAAGGAAACAGGGTCCGGTGAACGAAACAATTCAGTGGAACGATTGGGAGGCATTCTGCTGCGTGATCGAGCAGGGCACTTTCACGGCGGCAGCCGCGGCACTCGATTGCCCGAAGTCGCGCGTCTCGGCGGCAGTGGCCCGACTGGAAACGGCCATCGGCGCCAAGCTGCTGGAGCGCACCACGCGACGGATGCGGCTGACCGACGCTGGCGGCGCGGTCTATCGCGACGTCGCGCCGCTGTTCGCGCGACTGCGCGAGATCCGGCAGGAGACCCTGGCTCGCGAGGAGCGCGTGCAGGGGATGTTGCGCATCGCCACGCCTTATGAGTTCGGCGCCCAGCAACTCGGCGGTGTGATCTGTCGGACACTGGCGGCGCACCCCGCGCTCGACATCACCGTGGAGATCTCCCAGGGCCTGGTCGATCCGATCCGCGAAGGCTTCGACATCGCCTTCGTCACGGTGGATACCGACCTGCCGGATTCAGGCACCATCGCCCGACGCATCTGGCATATAGAAAGGGGCCTCGTGGCGGCACCGTCGCTGGCGGCCAGCCTGCCGGCGCAGATGCAGCCGGAAGATCTGTCGCACATGCCGACGTTGGCCACGCCTGGCGTCTCGGTGTGGGAGTTCTCGCGGGATGGGGAACGTATCTCCGTGCCGATTCGTCCGCGAATGCAGACCTATAACGCCGAGCTGCGCATGCAGGCAGCGCTGGCTGGAATCGGAATCGCGCGTGTGCCGATGGCAACAGCGGAGGCGGAGATTGCGCAGGGCAGGCTGGTGCGGATGATGCCCGACTGGCCTTTGCCACCGCTGAGGGTCTTTGCGTTACTGCCCGACCGTCGCTTGCAGCCGCGCAAGGTGCGCGCATTCATGGAAGCGATTGAATCGATGATGGGGGCCGATCTCGATGATCTCGGGCAGTAACTTGCGCTGTGTACTGCTGACGGGGCAGGGGGAGCGCCCCGTCTGACTTGCCTGGATCAGGCAGGCGAGGCTCAGGCGCCTTCGCTGTAGACGTCGCGCTTTTCGGTCACGCCACGCGCGCCTTCGGTGTAGACGTCGCGCTTTTCGGTCACGCCGCGCGCGCCTTCCGTGTACACGTCACGCTTTTCGGTGACGCCACGGGCGCCATCCAGGTACGGGTCGACCTTGCGGGCGATGCTTCCGTCCAGGCGGGCCAGATCCGAATTGAACTCCGATGCTTGAGCGGCGGTGGCGCCGACAGACAGGCCGATGGCGCAAAGCAGGGAGAGTGCGAGGGTCTTCATGGTTGTGCTTTCCTACTATTTTTGGCAGTGATCGCGGTGGGTTCCGCGGTGCCTGTAATGTAGGCTTCAGCACGCACAGGAAAAAGGGAGAATCCTCGACAGACTGTCCAACGATTTGGACAATAAGGGTTTTCCCTATGGTTCCTGTCTGTGGTAGCGTGGCGCGCCGGACACTTGCGTCATCCGGTGCGCTACCGCATTTTAAATGCCGTTCAGGCCACTCCGCGGCTGACGTTGGCGATCACCATCAGCAGGATCTGGGCGATCACGAACAGGATCAGCGGAGAGATGTCGAAGCCACCCAGGCGCGGCACCACGCGCTGGATCGGGCGCAGCAGCGGGGCGGTCAGATGCCAGATCGGCGCGGCCAGCGGCGAGTTGGGATTCACCCACGACAGCACCGCCATCAGCAGCGTCACCCACATCACCATGCTGATGCCCCACTTGAGCATGCTGAGCACGCCCAGCGCCAGGATCACCGGCAGGAATCCGAGCGGATCGGCGCCGAGCACCAGCGCGCGGCAGAGCAGGAACGCCACGGCGGTCAGATAGGCCGCGAAGACGGTGGCCCAGTCGATGCCACCCAGGCCAGGAATGATGCGGCGCAGGGGGCGGACGATCCAGTCCGTCACCTGGAACACGCCCTGGGACACAGGATTGCGCGAAGGCAGCCGGGACAGTTGCATCCACAGGCGCAGCAGCAATGCCATGCCAAAGAGCGTGAAAACAGTATCGAGCAGGAACAGGATGATTTCCGTGAACATCGGGCGGATTTCCGTTTTGCGGTTATAGGGTGTCGGCAACCGCACAGATTCTGCCATACCGCGCCGGGACCCAAAGCGTCGAAGTACGGGCGGGATTGCCGGGCAATGCGTGCCAGCGCACGGCGGCGCCTGCGGGCGCACCTCCTATAATGGGCGGCCGGTCCACCAACGCTCTCGCTGATCCGACATCCATGCCACGCAAGTCTGCCCAAGCCAGGGCCTCCGAAGAAACCGCCGTGCTGCACAAGCAGGACTTCGAAGCACTCTCCGATTTTCGCTACCAGTTGCGCCGCTTCCTGCGTTTCTCGGAGGAGGCCGCGCGCGCCGAAGGCGTGACCGTCCAGCAGTACCTGTTGATGCTGCATATCCGCGGATGCCCGGACAAGAACTGGGCCTCGGTGGGCGAACTGGCCGAACGCCTGCAGGCCAAGCAGCATGGCGTGGTGGCGCTGGTCAACCGGTGCGAGGCCGCCGGACTGGTCAGCCGCAAGGTCAATCCCGATGATCGCCGCGTGGTGCAGATTCATCTGCTGGCCAAGGGCGAGCGTTGCCTGAACCGCCTGGCGGCACTGCATCGCACCGAACTGGAATCACTGCGCAACACGTTCCGCGTGGCGCGTATCACGGCGTTCAACGACGACGGCGCCGAGCGCATCTGATCAACCTCCCGCCTGGAGGCGATGACGCGATAACGCGATAAGGCGATGATGCGGTTACAGGCGGTTACCCATCACAATCTCCGGTGACACCTGCGGCCGGACGGCGGCACTAGACTCCCGCGCAATACCAATACGCGCATCGACGCAGGAGCCTTCATCATGTCTTTCCCGTTCCGTCCGGTTGTGTTGGCCGCGCTCGCCGCGAGCGCCCTGGCTGGCTGCGCCGCGCCATATGGCGGCTATGGCGATGGCTACGGGTCGGGCTATGGCGGCTCCTACGGCTCGTCCGGCTCCTACGGCAGCACCGCATACGGTGGCGCCACGTATGGCAACGCTGGCTATGGTGGCAGCGGCACGCAGGTCAGCGGTGGCTACCCCACCTATCCGCAGCAGCAAGGCTACCCTCAACAGCAGGGATATCCTCAGCAGCAAGGCTATCCCCAGCAGCAGGCCTACCCGCAACAACAGACCTATGACCAGTACGCCTACCCGTCGCAGCCTTCCGCGCCGCAGGGTGGCAACTACGACAGCGGCTATAACAACGGCTACAACGACCAGTACGCCGTGCGTTATGGATGGGTGGAGTCGATCGAGCAACTGGCCGGCCAGCCGGCCGACACGAGCGGTGCCGGCGCCGTGATCGGCGGTGTGGTGGGTGGTCTGCTGGGTCACCAGGTGGGCGGCGGCCGCGGGAATACCGTCGCAACGATCGGTGGCGCGGTGGCCGGCGCGCTGGCCGGCAATGAAGTGGAGAAGCGCTCCGGCACCACGCCGGCGGCTTTCCGCGTGCGCGTGCGCACCAACGACAACGTCTACGTGACCGTGACGCAGAACAGCCCCTACAACCTGCGCACGGGCGATCGCGTCAAGATTCAGAACGGTGTGGCGATGCCGTATTGAGCGCGCCGGGCCCGCTGCAGCAGTTGAAACCGTCGAAGACGTACTGCGCAGCGGAACGGCGGCTGCATTGAAGCGTCAGGACAGCGCGTTAGTCAGGAACGTCAGCGCGCGGCCATGCGCGAGCGCCGCCGAACGCTGGTGGTACGAGCCACGCGCCCAGCAGTTGAAGCCGTGGTCGGCCTGGTCATAGACGAAGACCTCGACACCGCGCTTGCCCGCCACAGCCTGACGCACACGTTCGACGTCCTCGGGCTTGATGTGGGCGTCGAGCGCGCCATAGTGGAACTGCACCGGGACGTTGAGCGCTTCTGCTTCCTTGAGGTTGTTCTGGATACCGCCGCCGTAGTACGGCACCGCCGCATCGACCATGCCACGCGCGGCCGCCATGTACGACAGCAGCCCGCCAAAACAGTAACCCACTGCCGCCACCTTACCGCTGGCGCCGATTTCCGCGCGCAGCGCCTTGGCCGTCGCACCGATGTCGGATACGGCCTCCTCCAGGTTCACGGCCTGGCGCAGCTTCATGGCCTCTTCCCAGTCCTTGCCCGAGTAGCCAAGTTCCACGCGCGGCGCCGTGCGCCAGAACACGTCCGGCGCCAGCACCA
Source organism: Cupriavidus metallidurans CH34 (assembly GCF_000196015.1). Classification (NCBI taxonomy): domain Bacteria; kingdom Pseudomonadati; phylum Pseudomonadota; class Betaproteobacteria; order Burkholderiales; family Burkholderiaceae; genus Cupriavidus; species Cupriavidus metallidurans. The sequence goes on from NC_007974.2 coordinate 179,162, forward strand.
CGTAGCCGTCGGCCGCGTACTGGTCCGCCACGGAGCGGATGTGTTCGTTGACGCCGAAGATCTCCTGGATCAGCACGATGCCCGGGTTGCCCGGCTGCTTGCCTGCTGGCGGCAGGCTCAGATAGGCGTCGAAGCTGCCATCGGGGGTATCGATACGAATCCAGCGGCTATTGGTGGTCATGGTCGGAAACTCCGGGGTGAAGTGTTCAGAGGGTGAGGAACCAGGGCGCAAGTTTGCCACCGGTAAGGTAATCGTGCAGCGGACCACGCGCTACATGGGTACGGGTCCGCGCAAAAAAACCGGCATCCGGGGGACGGATGCCGGCATTGGCCGGGCGACAGCCGGGCCTCATATGTGCCCGTGTGGCTTACCAGCGCATCTGGACGTTCTTCTCGCCCGGACTCAACGTGGCGTGCTTCGACATGCCTTCATAGGTCGCCACCACCTGATAGGACGCACGCGGCCCACGGATCAGGCAGCGCGGCCCGGTGGACCGGAACTCGGCCACTTCCTTGCCGTTCTTCATCAGCTTGACGTTCACGTCGGACAGGTACTCGCCCCGTCCGCCTTGTGTGAACAGCAGACCCATGTCGTAGTTGCGGGCCTCGCTGCGCATTTCGGCCTGCTCGTCCGCGGCAACCCCGCCGCAGACATAGGTGATCGGCCCTGACGTCGAACTCGTGATGTCCGCACGCGCCGCCATGGCGGCACCCAGTGACATCACAGCGACGCCAACCGCGCACAAGTTGCGCGCGCGCTGGCGCATGGCAATCTGTTCTGTTCTCATCGCTTCCTCCTGCCAGGTAAAGCGGATGCGATGACGATGATGGAGACACGTGTTGAACTTTCGCACTCCGGGGCCGAGCTGATGGCCCGTCGCGCATCCGAGGTTACTCGTCTCAAGTACATACCCGTACGCACGCCGGGAATGTCAGTGTTTGGCTGATCCTGATGCCGGACAGGCCAGACGGGATTTGGGGAGAGTGCAGGCGCGTGCCTATCATGAAAGGATATGACGCGTGCCGCGCATGAAGCCGCGCAGCATTTGCCGGGTCACAGTCACACTCACCCATGCACAACAGGAGACGGATCATGTCCAACCACACCTACAAGCTGGTCGAGATCGTCGGGTCGTCGGCGGACGGCAGCGATGCCGCCATTCGCAATGCGCTGGCAAAGGCCTCGGAGTCCATCAAGAACATCGACTGGTTCGAGGTCGTGGAAACGCGCGGACATGTGCAGGATGGCAAGGTCGCGCACTTTCAGGTGACGCTCAAGATCGGGTTCCGCGTGAACTGAACGGGGCCGGCGGCATGGCGCAGACCCCTGTTCCGCCGCGCCGGCCACCCGTCAGTCGAACTGGTACGACCAGAGCAGGTTGAAACGCGGCGAACGATGGCTCGCGTTGGTCGGCTTGTCGCCCACGGGCTGCGCCACCGAGATATCCATCGTGTAGTAGCGACGGTCGGAGAACCGCAGGCCGATGGCGACCGATTGCAGCGTCCGGTGCGACAGCGACACGCTGTTGGAGAACACGCGCGCGTAGTCGGTGACGATGAATGGCTGCAGCGTCTTCAGGTAGGTGTAGTCCACCGCGAACATCCGGTTGATTTCGGCGGAAGCCCCCCAGCCCTTGTCTCCAGCCACTTCGCCGGCGGGATAGCCCAGGCCGAAGAAGCGGCCGCCGAAGCTGATCTGCTCGCTCGATGCCAATCGGTTGCCGCTGTACTGGCCTGCCGCGGAAATCGATGTGCCAAATCCGTAGGGCAGGTCGTTGGCCTGCGACACGAGCAACCGGGTGCGGAAGAAGCTCAGGTCGTTGATGTTGTTCTGGCGGCTTGCCCCGAGCCCGTCGAAGCCCTTGTAGAAGCCCAGCGTGGCGTTGCGCGTGAAACCCTGGCCGCGCTGCAGGTACGACGCCTCCGCGCTGGCCACGCGCACATCGGTCGACAACTCGATCTGCCGGCCCGCGCCCGGCTGCACCGCCTGCGTGTAGCGCTCGAACTGGTTATTCGCGTAGAAGCCGCCGGTCAGCGTGAGCGCATGGCGGTTGTTGAGGATCACGGGGTAGCTCAGCGTGCCGCCGAGACGCTTGGAGTCGTTGACATAGCGCGATTCGAAGCCGATGGGCGCCAGTGACGTGTTCTCGGGCACGCCGCGATAGTGCGACGCCGTCACCTTGGCCAGCATGCCCTCGGTGCCGATCGGCTGGGCGTAGTTGAGCGCGTAGTACTCCTCGTCGTTGTGGCCCTTCGGGAAAAGCGTCGTGAACGAGAGCTGCTCGCCGAGCGGCGTGAGGCTGTTGGTGGTGGCCGTGGCGATGGCGCGCAGGCCCGGCGACATCCACTCCACACCGGTGCCGAACGTGAACGGCTTGCGCTTGGCCTCGAGCACCATCTCGCACGCGCCATCGGTGGTGGTGGGCGGCTGCACTGTGGCGTTGATCTGCATGCCCGGCTGTTGTGACAGCACGTTGACGTAGTGCTCGAAGCTCTCCTGCCGCAGCGGGCGGTCGCGCATCAGTTGCTGCGCGATCTTGCGCAGGCGGCCCTCGGCTGGGCCAGGCTTGCCGCGGACCGTGACGTTGGCCACGTAGCCTTCCACCACGGTGATCAGCACGTCGCCGTTCTCGAACGACTGCGCGGGCACAAACGCGAACGACAGCGGGTATCCCGCGTCCTTGTACATCTGGGTGACAGATTCCGCGGCCTGCAGCAGTTCGGCCACGCTGATCTCGCGGTTAGCCAGCGGTGAGAACTTGGCGGCGATCTGTTCGAACGGCAGCGTTTTCGCGCCTTCGATCTTGAAATGCTTCGGCGTCAGGCGCGAGGCGAGCAGATTCTGCATGGCCGCATCGGGCCGTTCCACCTGCACGGTGACATTGCTCTGCGCTGGCTTGCTCGGCGCGATGGTCGGGAGAGTCTGGGTCGGGTCGCCCTGGACCGGGCTCCGTTCGGCATGAGACAGGCCGCTATGAATGGCGCCGATGCCAATCAGCAATGCGGCAACACGCTTGCGTGTACGCATGGTAATACCCCTTGATCAAGACAGCTTTGCGGCTATGACGCCGCGTGCCGCGGACGGTAGGGATGCCGCTCTCCCTGCCGCCCATCGGTGGCCGCGACGCTTTTTGCTTCAGTTGATTTGGTTGATTCGCTTGATTCGGTTGCTGCGGAGGTCAGTGCCTGGTGCCACCCAGCGCGCCGGTCAGGCCACTGACCAGTCCGCCGACGAGGCCCGTGACGGGTGCCAGCGGATTGGCGGCCTTGGTGCCGCCCGTCGTCGTGCCACTGGTGCTGGCGGGCGCGTTGCCACCAGTGAGGCCGGCAACGATGCCGGTGACCGGGGCCAGCGGGCTGGCCGTGGTGCCGGCGCTATTGCCGCCGGTCAGTCCACCGGTGACGCCGCTGACCAGGCCCGTCACCGGCGCCAGCGGGCTGCCGCCGCCACCGGCTGCACTGGTCAGGCCGCCAGTCACGCCGCTGACGAGACCAGTAACGGGCGCGAGCGGGCTGGTGCCGCCGCCGGCTGCGCTGGTCAGTCCGCCGGTCACGCCGCTGACGAGACCGGTAACGGGCGCGAGCGGGCTGGTGCCGCCGCCGGCTGCGCTGGTCAGTCCGCCCGTCAGACCGCTGACGAGACCCGTCACAGGGGCCAGCGGGCTGGCGCTGCCCCCGGTCGCGCCGCTCAGACCACCGGTGAGGCCGCTGACGAGCCCGGTAACGGGCGCCAGTGGATTGGTGACGCTGCCGCCCGCAGGTCCGTTCACGACGCCGCCAACCGAAGCCACCGTATTGCCCACGCCGGTAACCACGCCACCCACGCCCGAGACCACAGGCGTATTGGTGTTGGTCAGCGTGGTGCCCGCTACAGCCAGCGCGCCGCCCACCGTCGCCAGCAAGTTGTTGACCGGCTGGCCCAGACCCGTCGCCGCGCCCAGCGTCTGCGTGCCGTTGGTCAGCGTCGACGTGAGCGGCACGATGATCTTGCTGACGCCGCCGGTCAGTTGCTCGACGGGACCGATCGACAGCGCCGTGCCGAGCTGGGTGCCAACGTTGCTGACGGTGCCGCCCACTTGCGACACCACGCCGCCGAGCGGCGTGGTCAGCGCAGCCAGCGGCGCGAGCGGTCCGGTGCCAAGGCCGCTGACCGCGCTGCCCGCATTCGTTACCGCATTGCCGAGTTGGCTCACCACGCCACCGGTGCTGGCCACGGTCGTGCCCACGGGGTTGGTGGCGTTGGGGATGTTGCCGAGGCCGGACTGCACGCCGTTGGCCAGCGTGCTGACGGCATTGCCAACCGATGTCACCACGCCACCCAGACCGGCCTGCGTCTGCGATGGCAGGCCCGGCACGTTCGCGTTGCTGATGGCGTCGCCGAGACCACTGACCGTCTTGCCGGCGCCGTCTGCGACCGAGCCCGCGTTGCTGACGATCGCGCTGGTCGGCGTCAGCGCGGCGGTGGTGCCACCGCCGTTGTTGTTGTTGTTGTTGTTGCCACCGTTGTTGCTGCCGTTTCCACCTGTGCCGTTGCTGCCCAGGTCCGTGCCGGAACCACCAGTGCTGCCAGACCCACCCGCCCCGCCATTGGTGCCGCTGCTACCAGTGCCCGCCGACGTGCCCGCGGTGCCACCCGATCCGCCCGAGCCGCTGGTCCCCATCGAAGTGGAACCGCTGCCGCTGGCGCAGCCGCCCAGCGCGAACAGTGCCCCCAGTACTGCCGTGATGACGATCCGCTTCTTGAAGTCTTGTTGTTGGCGCATGACCTGTTCCCCTTTTTGTCTTTTCTCTTACCCGTCGAAGTTCACGTGCACGCTCGTCGGTCGAGCGTCGAGATGTGTGGCGTGCCGTGGCTGCCGATGTATGCGCAAGCGGTGTGCCAATCGAGGACCACGGGCGGACAGGAGTCCAACGGAAGCAGGGGTGCTGCCCGCAAACGCACGTCTGACAAGGGTTTGCGGGTAGCCGATCAAACGCCCGCATCAAGCGGACGGTGGTTGTGGGAAGTGGGCGAGGCGTTACGCGTTACGTAACGCGCGGCGCTTTCGTAACGCGCCGATGGCGTGGTGTGACGTGTCGCCTGAGGCGGAAACCGTGCACGTCGTCGCGTCGGAAAGCCGCTCAGCGTAACGGGTTCCGGGCATCGCGCCGTGGTTATCCAGTGTTCGTATCGAACATGCGATTGACCCTGGCACACGGCTTGCGCAACAGGCCCTGCCAAAGCGCGCGAGTTGCGTTTCGCACACGTCCACCAGAGGAGATCAAAACATGAAGACCACGAGCCAATTGCAGCGTCCCCGTTATTCCACGAATGTCGTGGCACTGGCTTGCGCTGCCGCGCTCGCCCTGCTGGCCGGCTGTTCGTCGGGCGGTTCGGGCAGCGGCGCAAGCCCATCGCCGTCCACGCCGGCCGGACCGACCCCGACGCCGACCCCCACGCCCACCGCCTCGACGATGCCGACCGCCAAGGTGGTGGAAGGCACCGGCAATACGGTGACGGCGGCTGGCAACGCGGTGAGCCAGATCGGCCAGCAAATCAAGGACACGAACGTTCCGCTGGTACCCACCGGCGCAAAGAACGCCACCGGCGATGTGGTGATCAATGCCGGGGCAACGGTTGCCACGCTCGGCGCCGGCGTTGCCAATGGGCTCGGAAAGATGGGTGCCGTCGACAATCCGGTTGGTGTCACCGTGGCCAACACTGGCAACGTTGTGACGCAGACTGGCAAGACGGTGGTTAGCGCGGGAGACCTGGTGCAAGCCGTGGGCACCGGCCAGCTTGCCCCACTCGCGCCAGTTACCACGCCTGTCGGCGGCGTGGTGCAGAGCGTGGGCAGCGCCGTGATGGGCGCCGGCAATCAGCTCGGCACGGCCTTGTCGACAGGCGCCGTGGCGGAGCTGACAGGTAGCACCAGCAAGGTCATCGTGCCGCTGACCACGCAACTCGCCAATGCCACGCAGACCGTCGGTGGCGCAACTGGTCTGGGCGCGCCGGTCAACAACCTGCTGGTGACCGTGGGCAACACGGTGGCCAGTGCCGGCAGCATGATTACCAACACCAATACGCCGATCGTCTCTCCGCTTGGCGGCGTGGTGACCGAGACCGGCAAGACCGTCGCGGTGGCAGGCGGTCTGCTGCACGGCACGGGCAGTGGCGCGGGCGCCAATCCGCTGGGCAGCCTGCTCAGCAGCCTGCCGATCAACAGCTTGCCGGTTGCCAATGTGGCCAGCGCGCCTGGCTCCGCGAGCGCCAATCCGGTCAGCGGCCTGCTGGGTAGCCTTCCGATCAGCAACCTGCCCGTTGTGGGCAGCGTGGCGGGTGCAGCGGGTGGGGCTGGTGGTGCGGCGGGCGCCAATCCGCTGGCTCCCGTGACGGGCCTGGTCAGCGGCCTGACCGGCGGGTTGACTGGTGCGACGGGTGGCGCGGCGTCCGGCAGCGGCAGCCAGAATCCGCTCGCGCCAGTCACGAACCTGCTCGGCGGACTGACGCAACGCTGATCGCGCAACGAATCGGGAAAGTCCTCTAATTCGGCGAGATGGATTCAGGATTTTCCCTGACAACCGGCCGACATCTTTACGGTGCGCTGTCGTCTTTACCCCGCGCGGCGCATCCTTTTATTGCGCGCCGTGCCGCGTCCCGCATGTCGGCGTGCAGGATGCGGCACGGCGGTGCCGGTTTTATTGCCCTTCATTCAACAATTGGAGATTCCTCATCCCAAAGCATGAGAATCTGGCAATGTTGTTTCAAACGTATGTCCCACATTATGCTGATTCATATCTAGCCCAAATGGGGGGTATGGATGAGACATTCCATATCTTATAAAGGCTGTACCAGCGATCGGAAAATAGAATTGCCACGGAGAAATCATCGATGGCATCACGTCAGGACCGGGGTATCGCTGGGTTCCGTGTACGGAAAATTTTCTCATCGGGAGTGAGATCATGCGTCAAGTAAAAGCGTCCCTCTTTCGCAAAGCGCAACGCGGAGCGACTGCCATCGAATACGGCCTGATCGCGGGTCTGATCGCCGTAGCCATCGTCGCCGGGGTTACCAACCTCGGTCAAAATCTCGGCACCGGTTTCTCGAATCTTGCTACCAAGGTAACAACGTGGTTCGCCGCGGTTGGTCCCTGACGCAATAACGTCCTTGCTGCCGCTGGCCGGTTGATCAGCGGAACCCGACTTACCGAATCGCATGGATATACCGTGCCAGCGTGAATGCTGGCCGCGGTGGGACGCTTGCACCCTGACGGCGCGGTTCGGTGCCTGGCCTCTAACGAGGATGAAGTGGTAGCGCCGCACTGGCCGCGAGTCGTACATGGACGGCTGGGGAAAAGTAGCAGGAGTGGTGCCAAGTCGCGCAATGCAGCACAAGAAGAACGGCCGCGGCCGGTGCCCGCAGTCATGCCGGTACTGGTCCTGTGGCCCCGTGGCGCCGGCATGCTGGCGTGCAGAAAATACCGGGTGAAGCATGCACTTAAGGGGGAAAGCGGACGGGCGTCGCGCGAAGGGCATCGCGGCGCTCGAGTTCGCCATCGTTGCACCGTTGTTCCTGACGCTCGTACTGGGTATCACGTACTACGGCACGGTGTTCGTCTTGCAGCAGGCGCTGACGCTCGCGGCCGAAGAAGGCGCGCGGGCTGCCTTGCGTTATCCGCTCACCTCGACCGGGGGCACCACCGCCTCCACGCTTGATCTTCGCGTTGCTGCCGCCGCGCAGACCGCGCGCGCGATGCTGCCGACGTCGATGTCCTCGCTGATCTCGTCCGCGAACGTCGCCCAGCCCGTGACATGCGCGTCCCCGTCCGGCACGCAGTGCGTGCAGGTGACGCTGAGCCTGCCAACCCGATCGATCCTGCCATCGGTGCCAATGGTGCCGGTGCCGGCTGTGCTGACTGGTTCGGCGATGGTCCAGCTATCTCCCGACATCTGAGCCTCGAGATCTGACATCCCCATGAACGACGGCCCGCATTTCATCCATCGACGCAACCCGAGACAAGGCTTGGCATGAGCAGCAAACAGATACGGATCGTGGCGATTGTCCTGCTCGTGCTCGCCGGTCTGCTGGCATTGCTGGCGCTGCAGGCGGCACGCCACACCGCCGCGCCGGCACCCGCGCAGGGCGTGGTGGCCACGCACGCCGTGGTGGTGACCACGCGCGCGGTGCCAGCAGGCAAGCCGCTGCCGGCGGACGCGCTCCAGGTCCTGCAGTTGCCGATCGATCCGGGTGGCGCCTATCAGGACGTCGCACGTGTTGCCGGCCAGGTGCCGCTGGTCAACCTCGGCGCCAACGTGCCGGTACTTGAAAGCCAGTTGCTGGCCGGGCTGGCGCGTCAGATTCCGGACGGCGCGCGCGCGATGGCAGTGGCCGTGGACGAAGTGATCGGCGTCGGCAATCAGGTACAGCCTGGCGACTTTGTCGACGTCTTCGTGGTCCTGCGGCGCGATAGCCAGGAGATTCCGCAAAGCCAGACGCGGATGTTGTTGTCTCGCCTGCGGGTGCTGGCGTACGGCACCGGTGCGGTGAATGAAGCGCCGAAGCAGCAGGGCGAGCAGATGATGGCGCGCCGTGAAGGCGCGAAAACGGCGGTGCTGTCGGTGCCGCTGGAGCAGGTTGGCACGCTGGTCATGGCGCAGCAGGCCGGCCGCCTGATGCTCGCGCTGCGCAATCCGACTGACGAGGCGATGCCCAGCGACGGCATGTTCGCGGACCCACCGGGGGTGCTGCAGGCCCGCGCGGGCGTGCCACCCGAAGCCCAGCGCGCGCCGGTGGACAAGGCTGTGGCGGGCGTGAGCCTCGCGGGGCTGGTCGGTGAACCGCGTGCGCCCCAAACGCCCGCGCCAGCGATGCGGCCTGCCGCGCTTCCCACGGGACTCCCGGGGATGGTCGCCACCGCACGGCGCGATCCCCAGAACGAAGGTAACGGCGTGGAAATGATCCGCGCCGGCAAGCGAGCGATTGAATAACGGACGACACGGTATGCCGAAAAAGTTGAATCACCGTGTTCTGGCGCGACTGGTCGCGCTGACGATGCTGGCGCTGGCCGCGGCGCCGATATCGCAAACGGATGCACAAGCAGCGACACAAGCAGCGACACAAGCAATGTCGCCGCCGACAGGTTCCTTCGACACCGCAGGCTCGCGCACGTTGCGCCTGCTAGCCGGTGCGCAACAGGAAATCCGGCCCGGACAGGCGCTGGAGCGCGTGGCGGTGGGTAACCCCGAGGTGGCCGATGCACTGCTGCTCAAGCATCGGGGTGGTCCATCCACTGTGCTCGTGGTGGCCCGCAAGCCCGGCGTCACCGACCTCAAGATCTGGAGCCGCGATGTTGCGCCGGTCAGCTACACGGTGCGTGTGGATGCGGTGCGGCCCGATCCCGGCGGCGCCAGCGTTGATCTCTCGTCCGCCGGGGCGTCGATCAGCGGCGAGTCTCCGGATGCCCCAGCCGCCGCGCGTACGCTGATGGCGGCGCGCGCCGCCGTCTCCAGTGCCGATGGCAAGAGGGCAGGCGTTGTGGTTGACCGCTCGACGGTGCCGGTCTCTGGCACTGTGCAGGTCGACGTCAAGGTGGTGGAGATCAGCAAGACCGTTCTCAAGGAAATCGGCCTGAACTTCTATCGCGACAACGGCGGCTTCGCATTCGGTACCTTCAGCCCGTCGTCGCTGACCAAGGCCACGTTCACGCCGGGCGTTGGCACGGTCGTGGACTCGGTGTCGCCAATCAGCAGCGCTTTCAACCTGATCGCCGGATCGGTGTCGAAGGGCATCTTCGCCAACCTGAGCCTGATGGAAGCCAACGGTCTCGTCCGTGTGCTGGCCGAGCCGAGCCTGGTGGCGTTGTCGGGGCAGAGCGCGAGCTTCCTGGCTGGCGGAGAAATTCCGATTCCGGTGCCGCAGGCGCTGGGGACCACGACGATCCAGTACAAGCCGTTCGGTATCGGGCTCACGGTATCGCCGACGGTGATGTCGCGCGAGCGCATCGCGCTCAAGGTGGCGCCCGAGGCCAGCGATCTCGATCCTTCGCGTGGCATCGTGCTGAACGGCGCCACGGTGCCGGCCATCGTCACGCGGCGCGCCGACACCACGATCGAACTCGGTGACGGCGAGAGCTTCGTGATCGGCGGCCTGGTGAGCCGCAACACGGTCAGCAATGTCAGCAAGGTCCCGTTCCTGGGCGATCTGCCGGTGATCGGCAGCTTCTTCAAGAACCTGAACTTCCATCAGGAAGACCGCGAACTGATGATCGTGGTCACGCCGCACCTGATCAAGCCCCTGGCCAAGGATTCGCCCGCAGCGGCCGGCGCGTCCCAGGACGGCCGCACCAGCGCCAATCCCAACGTCTGGGGCCGCTACATGCTGGGCGAGTACGCGGACCAGAGCCTGCCAGGGTTCTCGAGATAGGCGGACCAACGATGGAGCGAAACACATCTGTGGATCATTTCCTGCTCAACACCACGCGCGAGGACGTCCGGCACTGGCTGGGCCACGCGCTGGGCGCCGTTGGCACGCTGGTCGCCGACGCCGATTCGCAGGATTCCTTCGTCGAGAAGATCGGCACATTGCGGCCCGGCCTGGTATTGCTCGATTTCACGCAGTCGCGCGCGATCGACTCGGCGCGGCTGGCCGAGCAGATCGCGCGGCTGTTTCCGCAGTTGCCGCTCGTCGCGGTGGGCCACGCAGGCGAGCCCGAGGCGTTGCTCGCCGCCTTGCGTGCCGGCGTGCGCGACTTCATTGACCTGGGCGGCGCACCCGACCATGCGGCGTCCGTGGCCCGCCAGTTGATGGTGCCGCGCGTGCAGGTGCGGCCGGTCGCGGCAACGCGGCGCGACGGCAAGATCGTCGCGCTGCTTGGCGCGCGTCCGGGCGTGGGCGTCACCAGCCTGGCCGTGAATCTTGCGGCGGCCGTACGTCGCGGCGCGCAGGCCGAGGTGTTGCTGCTCGATCTGGGATTGCCCGCGCGGGACGGTGCCCTCTACTCCAACGTCTCACCCGAGTTCCATTTTGTCGAAGCGGTGCGCAACCTGCGGCGCTTTGACCAGGTGTTCGTCGATACCGCCATCGTGCGGCACACCAATGGCATGTCGGTGCTGCCGCTGCCGGCCAGTCTGGCCGAGATGCGCGACATCTCGTTTTCCGAGGCCATGGCGCTGCTGGACCGGCTGCGCGAGTTCTTCGATCTCCAGGTGGTGGACCTTGGCGGGTTCTCGAACGCCGAGTTCATGGCGCAGATCGTCAAGGCTGCCGATACCGTGGTGCTGGTGGCCGAGCAGAGCGTCGGTGCGATCGTCTCCGCGGCAGAACTGCTGCAGGAGCTGAAGAAGCGCGAGGTCGAGCGCGATGACCTGCATCTGCTGGTATCGCGCTTCGACGCCGAACTCGGGGTCGATGCGGAACAGATCGCCGATCGGATCGGCGTGGCCTCGGTGGGCGTGCTGCCTGAACGACGGGCCGCACTTCTGCAGGCAGGAAATCGTGGCGTCGTGCTGGCTGACCAATCACCGGCGGACCCCTATGTGCGCGCTATCGGCGCGCTGTTGGAACGACTGGGATTCCGCGAAGGGCAAGTGCCCGAGCGCAGTGTCCTGGCCCGGATCAAGGAAAAGTTGCCCCAGGTGCTGCGCCCGGTGCGCGCCGCAAGGGTAGGAAACTGACATGACCGACGCGATCGAATTCTCGGACAACGCTGCTGCCCCGTTTCCTGTTTCGCAGGAGTTCCACAATATCAAGGAGGCCGCGCACGAACACCTGCTGACGCGCATCGAGGAGCTTGGCGCCGAGTTCGGGCGCTGGTCGCGCGCGGCCATCCAGCGTTTTGTCGATCTGGAACTGGAGAGTTTCACGCGCCTGCGCCGCATTCCGATCAACGAGGCCGAGCTGCGCCAGATTTCCGAGGCGCTGACCAACGAGCTGGCGGGCTTTGGGCCGATCGAGGATCTGCTCAACGATCCGGCGGTGGAAGATATTCTCGTCAACGGCCACATGGACGTCTACGTGTCACGCCACGGCGTGCTGGAGCGGATTCCGGTGCGGTTTGCCGATGGCGGGCACTTGCTGCGCATCGTGCGGCGGATCCTGGCGCCGATTGGCCGCCGCCTGGACGAATCGAATCCGATGGTCGATGCGCGCCTGCCAGACGGCGGCCGTATCAACGTGATCATCCCGCCGCTGGCGCTGGAAGGTCCGGTCGTCTCGATCCGGAAATTCCGCAAGGATCCGCTGACGCCGCTCGATCTGCAGACACTCGGCACGATGAGCCCGGAGATTACCGAGCTGCTTGACGCCGCCGTGCGCGCGCGCTGCAACATCCTTGTGAGCGGTGGCACCAGTTCAGGCAAGACGTCGCTGCTCAACGCACTGGCCACCTTCATCCCGTCCACCGAGCGTGTGATTACGATCGAGGACACGGCCGAACTGGCGCTCAATCACCCGCACGTGGTCCGGCTGGAGAGCCGTCCCGGCGGCTTCGAAGGTACCGGCACGGTGACGATCCGCGACCTGCTGCGCAACAGCCTGCGGATGCGTCCGGACCGCATCATCGTGGGCGAAGTGCGCGGCGGCGAAGTGCTGGAAATGCTGCAGGCGATGAGCACGGGCCACGACGGCTCGATGGGCACGATCCACGCCAGCAGCCCGCGCGAATGCCTGTACCGGCTGGAGATGCTGGCCGGGTTCGCGGGCTTCCAGGGCAGCGAAGTCAGCCTGCGCCGCCAGATCGCCAATGCGATCGACTTCATCGTGCAGATCGGCCGGCTGTCGAATGGCCGGCGTCGCATCCTGTCGATCACGGAAGTGACCGGACTGGGCGACAACATCATTTCCACGCAGGAGCTTTACCGGCACGAACCGGTGCAGAACCCGGATGGCACTGAAAGCGACCGCTGGCAGTCGCTTGGCATCCTGCCGCATTCGCCCAAGCTGGCGCGGATGCGGCCGGCCAACTTCTCGCTGGATGACCGCTTTGATCTCTAGCGCCAGCCTTTTCATTGCCGCACTCGCCATGATCATGGTGGGGCTGGGCCTGCTGATGCTCGCTGCCGCACGAAGCCGGTCGCGCGCAGAGGACGCCCGCGCGCACCTGACCGCGCAGACGGAGCAGGTACGCGCGCGCTACGCAACGGTCAGCGACCCCACGCCGCAATCGGCCACGCGCGATCTGCGCCGACGCTGGGACGACCTGATGCGGCGGGCGGACCTGAAGCCCACGCGCCGCACGTATCTGGTCGTGGGCGTGCCGATGGTGCTGGCCGTGCTGGGTGGCGCCATCGCGGGTGGCGGCATCGGCGCGGGGGCCATGCTGGTCATGGTGCTGACGCTGCTGTGCTTCTTCGTTTGGCTGCGTATCCGCCGGATCAAGGAAAAGATGCTGCGCCAGTTGCCAGGCTTTCTCGATGGCGTGGTGCGGCTGATGACCATCGGCAGCAGCGTGCCAGCCGCTTTCCAGAACTCGGTGGCCAACACCGAACCGCCGCTGCGCCAGTGCCTGGTGCAGGTGATTCACTTGCAGCGCGCGGGCAAGGAACTCGATCAGGCCGTGTTGCAGATGGGCCGGGCCTACGACCTTGACGAACTCGTGATCGTGTCGTCGGTGCTGCGGCTCTCGCAGCGCTATGGCGGCCGCGCCGACGTGGTGATGGAACGCACCGCCACCTTCATGCGCGATCGTGAAGAGGCGCAACGCGAGCTGATGGCGCTCTCGGCGGAGACACGTATGTCGGCGTGGGTGCTGGGCCTGTTGCCGCTAATCGTGGGTGGCGGCATGTTCGTTTTCAATGCGGGCTACATCCTGCTGATGTGGCGTGACCCGGGCGGCCGCGCGATGCTGCTGACGGCGGCCGGGCTAGAGGTGGCAGGCGCGTTCCTGCTCTACCGGCTTGCCCGGTCGATCTAGAGGCCCGCCATGGACGTGTTCACACTGATCTCGATCAGCCTGCTTGTCGGCGCGGTGGCGATGATCCTGCTGGCGTGGCCGCTGATGCAGCAATGGCGGCAGCGGCGCGCCGCCGCGCGCACGATCGACGAGGCGCTGGTGCGGCAGGCCACCCAGCGGGCCGCGGGTGCCGCCGCGCAGGCTGGCGCCACGCAGGCCGGTGCCGCACCGGCGACGCAACCGGCCCAGCAGATGTCGCCACGCGCCGCAGCAGTAGCCGCCGCCACGGCAGCGGCCACGGCCGCGACGCAGGGTGCGAGCCCGGCGCCGGGTGTCGCCGACACGCGGCGCGGATCGATCGGCGCGCAGCTTGGCGGGCGCATCAGCGAACGCTTTAACCAGCACTGGCTCGAATCGCGCCTGGGCAAGGCCGCGGTGAGTGCCGAGGAGCAGCAGTTGCTGGAGCAGTGCGGTTTCTACGGCGTCAGGCCACGCGCCGTATTCGGTGCGTTGCGCCTGCTGGTGCCGGGCATCCTGGCGGCGCTGGCGTTCGCGTGGAAGCTCGACGTTTCGCTAGCCGGCGCCCTGGCGTGGGCGTTTGCAGCGTTCGCAGGCGGCTTCCTGCTGGCGAAGACCCTGTTGCGGCGGCGCGCGGCTCAACGGCTGCGCAGCGTGGCCGACGAGCTTCCGATCCTGATCGACATGCTGCGCCTGCTGCAGGGCGTGGGATTGTCGATCGACCAGAGCCTGCAAATCATCGTGACCGAGTTCGGCAGCATGCTGCAGGTGCTTGGCCCCGAGCTGCAGCGCTCCAACCAGCAGTTCGCGTCGGGCCGCTCGCGCGAGCAGACGCTGCTGCGCATCGGCAAGCTGTTCGACGATGAAGATCTGAAGGGCCTGATCACCTTGCTGACGCAGGTGGACCGCCACGGCGGCGCGGTACAGGAGCCGTTGCGCCAGTTCGGCGAGCGCCTGCAGATCGCGCGCAAGGCGCGCATGAAGGACAAGATCGGCAGGCTGACGGTCAAGATGACCGGTGTGATGGTGGTCAGCCTGCTGCCCGTGTTGCTGATCCTGACGGCAGGCCCGGGGTTCCTGGGTGTGATGCGCATGTTGGCGCAGATGAATGGAGGCAGTTGAATGAAGACCGTGATGTCGCCCTGGTCGCGCTGGTCGCCCCGGACCCTCTTGCCAGCGTCACTGGCCATGCCGCTGGCAGCCGCGCTGCTACTGTCCGGATGCGCGTCCACGCCGAACACAGCGGAGGTGATGGCGCAGCAGGCCGATGCGCAGATCGAACTGGCGAAGCTGCGTGACAAGGAGGCCCGCGCCGAATACAACGATCAGTCCGTTTACCTGGGGCTGATCAACCGGATGCAGACAGAGGGCATGTACTTCGCGTCGCTGGCGCATATCGATGCCTTCCAGCAGAAGTTCGGCAGCAATCCATCGCTGCTGGCGATGCGGGCCGATGCCCTGCGTGAGACCGGTCAGGACGATGCGGCCCTGCAGGCGTACCGTGATCTGCTCGGGACCGATCGCGCCGCGCGGGCGCATCACGGCATTGGGCTTGTGCTCGGCAGACAGGGAGACTTTATGCGTGCCGCCGGTGAACTGCGCCAGGCGGTGTCGATGGAGCCGGTGAACCCGCAGTACTCGAGCGATCTTGGCTACGCACTGATGCGAGGCGGTGCGCTGCAGGATGCCCGCGTGCCGGTGATGCAGGCGCTGGAACTGGATGCCGCCAATCCGCGGTTGATCAGCAATGCGGTGGTGTGGCTGTGGGCATCCGGCAAGCGCGCCGAAGCCAACGCCATGATGCAGCGTGCCGCGATGCAGGAGCCGACGCGAGCGGCCATCCGCAAGGAGGCGGATCGCGTCAGTCGGGCCGCGCAGGTCCGCGACAAGACCGCGCCGCGTGGCGCGCAGGCCGTGGCGCTCAACGCAGGAGTCAAACCATGACGAGGAATCGTTCCAGACTGACAGACGCTGCGTGCGCGGTGGCAATTTCCGCGATGCTGTTGGGGGCCGCCGGGGCCGCCGGGGCGCAAGCTGCGCAATCGACGCAAGCCGTCGAGCCGCCACCGTCCCCGACGTTTCACCCGAACGACGTGCCGGTAGGGGACACCACGCGGATGCTGCTCGAGGTTCAGCGCAATGGCTCGCAGGCCGGGCCGCAGCAGTCGATGACCGGTGAAGAGGCGGCCATCGGCTATGCCCGCTATATGCGCAGCTTCCAGTATCCGTTGCCCGAATTCTTCAGTAGCCAGTCGACCGGTAGCGCATTGCGTGGCAGCACGGGCAGCCCTGCGCCGGTGGGGCAGTAGGCACCGCGATGCGTCACGTCACGTCCGGCTCGATCCACCCACGCCAGCGCGGCACCGTCAGTCTGATGGCTGCGCTGCTGATTGCCGCCATTGGCGTCGCGGCGCTGGTGTCGCTCGACGTCGGCTTCGTGTTCTACACGCAGCGGCAGTTGCAGAAGCTGGTGGACGTGGCGGCGCTTTCTGGCGCGCAGCAATTGAAGAGCGCTGATGATCAGGCGACGACCAATGCCAACGTGCTGTCAAGCGTGACGTCCGCCGCAGCCCAGAACGGCTACACCAAGGCCGTGGCGAATGATTGCACCACGGCAGTGGCTGGCGCGGCGGACGGCGTGCGGACGTGCCTTGGGTTGTGGGACCCCGCCAACCCTGCCAATGGCGACAGCACGCGGCACTTCGATCCGGGCTATCCGGCCACAACGGTGTCGGCCAATGCGGTGCGCGTGCAGGCCACGTTGACGGTACCGCTGCTGTTCATGTTCCAGGGGGGCCAGTCGCGGCAGCTACACGCCGAGGCGATTGCCGCCGCGAGTCCGCCCGCCGCGTCGTTCACGCTCGGCAGCGGCCTGCTCAGGCTCTCGTCGGGTAACGGCCTGCTGGGGCTGCTGCTGGGCAACTCGGTCAATCTGTCCGTGGCGGACTGGAGTGGACTGGTAGGCGCGAACGTGACGCTCGAGCAGTTGCGTTTGCGGGCAGGTGTGGGCACAGTCGATCAGTTGCTGAACACTTCGCTCTCGATCCAGGACTTCTACGCGCTGGTGCTGGGTGCGGCGGGGCAGTCGGCGCTGCTCAACGCGGCGCTTGGCAGCCCCACGACACAGCTTGGCCTGAATGGCATTGGCACCAAGGTGACGCTGGGCCAGATGCTCGACCTGGGCGTGCTGACACCGGCGGCTTCGTCTGCGGCGGAGGCGGCGCTCAATGTGGCAACGTTGCTGACCACGGCCGCCTATGTCGCGCGCGGGACGAGCGCGGTGGATCTGAGTACGCTCAACGTGAAGACCGCGCTTGGATCGATCGGCGGCTCGATGTACATCATCCAGCCGCCGAAGGTGGCCGTGGGGCCGGCCAAGCAGTATCCGGATGGAACGTGGAAGACCACTGCGACGACCGCGCAGCTTGGCCTGAAACTGGCCGCGCAGGTCTCTGTGCCGCTGGTAGTGGCCAACGTCAATCTGAATCTGCCGTTGTGGCTGCAGATCGCGCAGGCCAAGGGAGATCTGACGCATATCCAGTGCGCGGCTGCCGTTCCGGACCGGCGGGCGACGGTCAATGTGTCCACCAACGCCGTGATGGCATGCCTGGGCAACCCCGGCGGCACCGGCTGTTCCGGCGGCCCACTTACCATCGCCGACGTCCAGTTGTCGGCGGTCGGACTGTTCCCCATTGCCGATGCGAAGATGATCGGACAGCCGATCTCGCAGTCCGGACTGGCTGGTGCAGGCAACAGCTTCGTACTCGCACCGGGTGGTTACGTGGCTGCATCGTCGAGCACAGTGATCGGCGATACCGTGACCAACGTGATCAACGGCCTCAATCCAACGCTCGATGTCAGCCTGCTGCAACTTCAACTACTGAGCATTTCCCCGGGCTGGCTGCTGCAACAGGTGCTGAATCCATTGCTCACGCTGATCAACCAGCTCGTCAATACCTTGACGAGCCTGCTCGGCATCAGCCTTGCCAACGCCGACTTGTGGCTCAACGGCGTCGACTGCAACAACACGGAACTCGTGTACTGAACTGAACGATCATGAAAGCAGACCGGTGGGCCTACGAGAGCCTTGAAGTCTATGTGTGGGAAGGCAAGTACGAGATCGCCGATCGCGTCGCGCGCTTTCTGACGCCACTGGGCGCCGAAGTCGTTCGCGCAGGCGCGCTCGATGCGCTGCCGGCCGAACCACGGGTCAAGCCCAGCATCGCCGTCATCAGTGCGTCGGCGATCGGCTCCGCCAAGTTCACGCTGGATTGGGAAGCCGCGCACGGCATGCCGGTGATCTGGGTCGGCGCGCCCGACCGCGAGAGCGATCCCGGTCGGTTCCCGCCCGAGTACGCCTACATCCTGCCCCACGATTTCACCGGCGCCGATCTGCGCACGCAGATAGCCAAGCTGATGCCGCAATTGATGGCGGCCGCCGAGGCTCGCCCGGATGTGGCCGATCTCGTCGCCGGGTCTGCGGCAATGCAGTCGCTGCTGGAGCAGGTCGATACCTTCGCCAACTTCGACAGCAACGTGATGCTCTATGGCGAGACCGGCGCGGGGAAGGAACGCATCGCGCGGCTCTTTCACGATCGCAACGCGACGTATGGCAAGGGACCGTTCGTGGCGGTCAACTGCGGCGCGATTCCCGATGGGCTGTTCGAGTCGCAGTTCTTCGGTCACGCCAAGGGCGCGTTCACCGGCGCGATGTTCGCACATCGTGGCTTCTTCGAGCAGGCCACCGGCGGCACGCTGTTCCTTGATGAGATCGGCGACTTGCCGCTGTTCCAGCAGGTCAAGCTGCTGCGCGTGCTGGAGGAGAACGCGGTGACGCGGCTCGGCTCCGCCATGGCGGTCAAGCTGGACTTCCGGCTGGTGGCCGCCACCAACAAGGATCTGCGCGAAGCCGTGACGCAGGGCCGCTTCCGCGCGGATTTGTACTTCCGGCTGGCCGTGATCGAACTGCGGCTGCCCAGCCTGGAGGACCGTGGCCCTGCGGACAAGATCGGTCTGCTGCAATCGTTCATGCGCCACATGATCGGCGCCGCCGCCTACGATGCGCTGCCGCCGATGCCAGACTGGCTCAAGGGCGCCGTGGGCTCCGCGTTCTTCGTCGGTAACGTGCGCGAACTGCGCAACCTGGCCGAACGCATCGGCATCACGGTCCAGCAGCGCGGCGAATGGGACGAGGCGCGCATCCGGCCGCTGTTTCGCTCGCTGCGCCCCGGCGCGTTCGATGGCACCGAGCGGGCCGACCCGCGCGGCGACGCGGAGGAGCGCCGCCGCATCATTGCCGCGCTCGATGCCAACAGCTGGCGACGCCAGGACACGGCAACGTGCCTCGGCATCAGCCGCAAGGTGCTGTGGGAAAAAATGCGCAAGTTCCAGATCGAGGACAGCGAGGCGGAGCCGGTCTGAGTGGTGTCCGCGTACCGTTTGGTGGCCGCGACGTTATGATGCGGGACCGCACGGTATCTGCCGTGCTCTTGGCGCCACTGTGCCGAAGGACCCGAATTGCGTTTTCTCCACACCGCCGACTGGCATCTTGGTCGGCTCTTCCACGCCCGTAGCCTGATCGAGGATCAGTCTCATGTGCTCGACCAGTTCGTCGCGCTGGTGCGCGATCTGCGCCCCGACGCCGTGCTGATTGCCGGCGACGTGTACGACCGCGCGGTGCCGCCGCCGGAGGCCGTGGCGCTGCTCGACGATGTGCTGGCGCGTATCGTGGTGGATGCGGGCGTACCCGTGGTGATGATCGCAGGCAATCACGACAGCGCCCAACGCCTCGGTTTCGGCGCGCGCCTGCTGGCCGCGCGGGGTCTGCACGTGGCGGGGCGCACCGGTCCGGAAACGTCCTGCGTGACGCTGCACGATGCGCACGGCGAGGTGCGCATCTACGCCTTGCCCTATGCCGAACCGGCGGCGGTGCGCGACGCGCTCGGCACCGACTTGCCGACGCACGAAGCCGCATTGAACGCCCAGCTCGACGCCGTCCGCGCCACGCATCCCGCAGGCGTCCGTTCTGTGGCCGTGGCCCATGCTTTCGTGGTGGGCGGCGCGGTCAGCGAATCGGAGCGCCCGCTGAGCGTGGGCGGTAGCGGTGCCGTGGCCGCGGACGTGTTCCACGGCTTCGATTTCGTGGCATTGGGACATCTGCATCGTCCGCAATCCATCGGCGCTAGGATTCACTATTCGGGGTCGCTGCTCAAGTATTCGCTGTCGGAAACCGAACACATCAAGACGGTATCGCTGATCGATGTTGACGCCGAGGGTGGCGTCCGGATCGAGGCGATACCGCTGCGACCGTTGCGCGAACTGCGCGTGCTGACCGGCACGCTGGCCGGCTTGCTTGAGGCGGGCGCCACCGACCCGCACCGGGACGACTACGTCCATGCGGTGCTGACCGACGCGGGCGCGTTGCTGGACCCGATGGCGCGACTGCGCCAGGTCTATCCGAACGCACTGGCGATCGAGCGCGCGGTGCTGGCGCGCAGCGGGCAGGCCGGGGAAGCGGGGCGCAAGCTGCGGGAACTGGATACGGCCAGCCTGTTTGCGAATTTTTTCCGCGAGGTGGCTGACACAGACCTCGACGATGATCAGCGCCGCGCGCTCGACGATCTATTGGCAGTCATGCAGGCATCGGAAAGGGAGTCGGCATGAAACCGCTTTACCTGAAACTGCAGGCCTTCGGCCCGTTCGCCGCCACGGAGACGATTGACTTCACGCGGCTCGGCGACCAGGCGTTCTTCCTGATCCACGGCCCCACGGGCGCAGGCAAGACCACGCTGCTCGATGCCATCTGCTTCGCGCTCTATGGCGATACATCAGGTGGCGAGCGCAGCGCGCAGGACATGCGCAGCGCCAATGCGGACCCAGCCCTGCGGACCGAGGTCACCTTGGAGTTCTCGCTTGGGGCGACACGCTATCGCGTGACGCGTTCTCCGACGCAGGACCGCCCGAGCCCGCGTGCGGCCGGCGGCTTCGTCAAGGAGACTGCGAAGGCGCAGCTCGATGCCCAGGTGGACGGTGAGTGGAAAAGCCACGCCAGCCAGCCGGTCCGTGTGACCGACGCGGTGCGAGTCCTGCTCGGCTTCGACAGCGCGCAGTTCCGGCAGGTGATCGTGCTGCCGCAGGGACGTTTCCGCGAATTGCTGACGGCGGACTCGAAGGCGCGGCAGTCGATCCTCGAGCGTCTGTTCCAGACCGAGCTCTACCGCCGCGTCGAGGAACTGCTCAAGGAGCAGGCCGCGAGCATTCGCCGCGAAGCCGAGGAGATCTCGGTACGACGCAAGACCTTGCTGGAACAGTATCAGTTGCCCTCCGAGCTGGCGCTTGACGAACGTATCGCCGCGCATCGGGAGACGTTGACCGAGCTGGAACGGCGCGAAGCGCTGGCGCGTGCGGGTAGCGAAGCGGCGCAGGCGTCCTTGCGCAAGGGCGAGCTGGAGAGCACGCAGATCAAGGCCTGGAAAGAGGCGGAGGGCGCCTATGCCGTGCTGTCGGCCCGCGTGCCGGCGGTCGACACGGACCGCGCTCGCCTGCAGGCCGCGCGACGCGCGGCGCAGGTGACGCCGGTTGCGCAACTGCTTGAGGTTGCCAGACAGGATCAGACGGCCGCACTCGCCGCGAATGCCGCCGCCGGGACACGCGTGGCAAGCGCCAGCCGGGCCGCCGATATCGCAACAGGTGCGCTGCGCGCGGAACAGGCGCGTGGCGAAGCGCGTTTGGCCGCGCAACGCACCGTGGCGAAACTGGAAGCAATTCTCCCGCAGGCACGCAGGCTTGGCGTGCTGCGCAACGGCGTGGCGCTGGCGAGTACCGGACTGGCCGCTGCCCAGGTGGCGCTTACCGCCAAGGCGAAGGCGCGCGATGCCGCCGTGGCGGCGGCGAAGACGCTGGAAGGCGAGCTGGAGCTTGCGCGGCGCGACGGCGCAAATGCGCAGGCCCTGCAGCTTCAGCTTGGACTGGCGCGCGAACGCGCGACGCGGGTGGCACGTTGCCGGCAACTCGATGCCGAACTTGGGCCTTTGCGCGAATCGCTTGCCGCTGCGGAAGCCGGCGCCAGCCGGGCGACGCAGACGCGCGATACCGCGCGCGTCGCAATGCGTCAGGCGGAATCGGACTGGCGCTTTGGCCAGGCGGCACGCCTTGCCGCTGGCGTGAAGCGTGGCGAACCTTGCCCCGTCTGTGGTGGCAAGGACCACCCTGCGCTGGCGCAGCAGACGCTGGCGCTGGTGACCGACGAGGACCTCGATACCACGCGAGCCGTCTTGCAACATGCCGACGAGGCGTTGGCCGACGCGCAGGCCGTGCGACAAAAGGCCGAGGCAAACGTCGCCCAATGTCAGGTGCGTCTGGCGGATCTGCGCGAAGGCGCGGGCGATGTGTCCGACGCGGGCGTGCAGGCGTTAGATCAGGAAATCCAGACGCTGACCGCCAGCGGCGCGAAGGCCGAGGCTGCGGCAACCCGCGCGGAACGGCTCGCGGCCCAGACCATACAGGCGCGTCAGGCGCAGGAGTCTGCCGAAGCCGCAGTGCAGGCGGCCGAAGGCGCATTGCGCACGGCGATGCATGAGCACGCTCAGCAAGATGGCGAGTGGCGTGCCGCGAGTGCGCAGGTGCCCGAGGATTCGCGTGACCCTGACGTCGTGACCGCATCGCTCGAAGCCGCGCAGCGCGAAGCCGGCGCACTGGAGGCCGCATTGCAGGCGGCCCAGGGCGCCGAGCGCGATGCGGTGGCACTGCTGGCCGGTGCGAATGCGGCACTGGCCGCCGCGCGCGAAGCCACTACTCGTGCCGAGGAGCGGGCCGCGCAACGCGAAGCCGCCTTTGTGGAGGCACTTGCCACCGCCGGATTCGCCGGAGCGGACGACTACCGCGCCGCATCCCTGGCTGACGATGCCACGCGCGTGCTTGACGACGCCGTGCGTGCGTTCGATGTCGATCTGGCTCGCGCCGCGGAATGGCGCCAACGCACGGCGGAAATCGGTCAGGCGTTGCAGACGCCGGACATGCCTGCATTGCTCGCGGCACGCGATGCGGCGGCTGTTCAGCTTGAAGCGGCGATCCGGCAGCGCAGCGAACTGGCCGCGGTGCGCGATGCGCTGTTGCAGTGCAAGGGCTTGCTCGATTCGCTGGCCGCCGAAGGACGCGACGTCGAGACGCGCTACGCAGTGCTCGGCCGCCTGTCGGAAGTGGCGAACGGCAATAATCCGCGCCGCATGACGTTCCAGCGTTTCGTGCTGGCCACGTTGCTCGACGAGGTGCTGGAAGCTGCGTCGCTACGGCTGTTGCGCATGAGCCGGGGTCGCTACGCGCTGCAACGTGTGCGAGAGCAGGGCGATCAGCGCGTGGCCGGTGGCCTTGACCTCGAAGTGTTCGACCACGATACCGGCGGCACGCGCCCGGCCAATACGCTGTCCGGCGGCGAAGGCTTCCTGGCGTCACTGTCGCTGGCGCTGGGTCTGGCCGATGTGGTGCAGTCGCGTGCCGGTGGCATCCAGCTCGATACGCTGTTCGTTGACGAAGGCTTCGGCACGCTCGATCCGGAAAGTCTCGACTTCGCGATTCGCACGCTGCTCGATCTTCAGCAGGCCGGACGGCTGGTCGGCATCATCTCGCACGTAACCGAACTGCGCGAGCGGATCGACGTGCGGCTTGAGGTCCGGCCCGGCGTGGCGGGCAGTCAAGCCGTGTTGCGCCTGCCCTGAACCCTGAGCCCCGGGCCCTCGGCGCCGGAGCGCGCCGTGGAAGGCGCGCGAGCGCAATTCCACGCGCGCGCCACTTGGGAGATACCCCAAATCGCGACGCGGACGCCACGTGCCTAGAATATTCGGCGAGCACTTAATAAAATGTAGTTCCGCCTATCGGAACTTCGAGGGAGGGGAGGCTGCGACGAATCCGTCTGGCCTTTTTCCTTCCTGCTCGATCCCATAACGAATATTCGGAGGTGTCGTGCGTATCCATCGTCGTCCAGAAGCTGTTCGTGCCCTGGTGGCCGCCGTGCTCGTGACCTGCGCCGCAGGGGCCGTTGCCCAGAGCCTGCCCGCCAGCAAGGCGCCCCCCGCCACGCTCACGCCCGACCAGCAGCGTTTTCACGATATCTACAAGGAACTGGTCGAGATCAACACGACGCATTCGGCCGGGGACAGTGCCCAGGCGGCGCGCGCGATGGAGAAGCGACTGGTGGAGGCAGGCTTCTCCGCGTCGGATATCCAGGTGTTCGAGCCGTTTCCGCGCAAGGGCAATCTGGTGATGCGCTTCAAGGGCACCGGCGCCAGGCAGCCGGTTCTGCTGCTGGCGCATATCGACGTCGTGGAGGCCAAGCGCGAGGACTGGAAGACCGACCCCTTCCAGCTTCAGGAGACCAATGGCTACTTCACCGCGCGTGGCTCCATCGACGACAAGGCGATGGCGTCGGCGTTCGTGTCGGTGCTGGGGCAGTTGAAGCAGGAAGGCTTCAAGCCGTCGCGCGACATCATCCTGGCGCTCACGTCCGACGAGGAGCGCGGCGACGTGCCCAGCAATGGCGCCGACTGGCTGGTGAAGAACAAGCCTGAACTGCTGAAGGCCGAGTTCGGCATCAACGAGGGCGGCGGCGGCGAGCTGCGCGACGGCAAGCCGGTGCTGCACCGCGTTCAGGTGGCCGAGAAGATGTACACGACCTACGAACTGGAAGTGCGCGACGTGGGCGGGCATAGCTCGGTGCCGACCAAGTCCAATCCTGTGTACGCGATGTCCGAGGCGCTGAGCCGCCTGGGTGCGTACCAGTTCCCGGTCAAGATGGCCGACGTGACGCAGACCTACTTCGCGCGCAGCGCTCCGCTGGCGAAGGGGCAGCTTGCCGAGGACATGCGCGAGGTTGGCACGGGCCGTCCGAGCCAGGCGGCGATCGACCGGCTGTCGGCCATTCCGTTCTACAACGCACAGCTTCGCACCACCTGTGTGGCGACCATGGTCAATGCGGGGCACGCCGAGAACGCGCTGCCGCAATCAGCCAAGGCCATCGTCAACTGTCGCATCCTGCCGCATGACGATCCGGCCGACATCGACCGCCAGCTCAAGTCGGCCCTCGGTAACGACAAGATCAGCGTGCGATACATCAACAAGCCGCTGGCCAGCCCGGCCTCTCCGCTAGACGGCGCGCTGATGAAGGAAGTCGACGCGCTGACCAAGCAGATGTGGGATGTGCCGGTGATTCCGGCCATGAGCACGGGCGCAACCGACAGCCGCTTCATGCGCAATGCCGGTATCCGGATGTACGGCGTTTCCGGCCTGTTCACCGAACCGTCGGACATGCGCGCGCATGGTCTGGACGAGCGCATCGAGATTGCGCGCCTGTACGATGGCCGCGAGTTTCTCTACCGTCTGGTGAAGCGGTTGTCGGAATAATTTCGTAAAACTGCGATTCCGCAAGGCATCGGCGGGCGTTGCGCACTACCATGCGTGGTAGCTGTGCATCGCCCACCGTACCTTTGGTTCAAGCCTGTTTTAGCCCGCCTCTGGTCGTGTATGACGCTGCCCGGCGGGCTGGCCGATTATCGCCCGAGACGTGGCCCCCCGCCTTGACCCTGTTTTGGCGACAGGTGTAACCTTTGTTCATTCTGCGAATTGGAGTTCGTATCGCGAACTCTATGGGAATCCGGTGAACAAGGCAGGAAATTACTGACGTTCGCTGGTATTCGCAGCAAGCATCTGCATGAAGCCGCAGCAAGATGGCTGACAAAACAACTGCAAGATTGTTGGACTGTCCTTGACGGACCACCGCGCACGGAGCGCGGGGACATCAGACAGGACGCCCGTCCAGCCACTGCCGGAGACAGCTTTGCGTGCCGCGCCCCTTTGCGGCCGGTCCCGGTATGCGCGCCGGACCCTTCCATACTGGAACGCAAGTGATCAACAAGCTATATGACTCGGTGGAATCGGCAATGGCCGACATCCACGATGGCGCCACGATCCTGATTGGCGGTTTCGGCCTGGCCGGCATGCCGGCGGAGCTGATCGACGCGCTGATCGCCCAGGGCGCGCGCGACCTGACCATCGTCAACAACAACGCCGGCAATGGCGACACGGGCCTGGCAGCGCTGCTCAAGGCCAAGCGTGTCCGCAAGATCATTTGCTCGTTCCCGCGCCAGGCGGACTCCTACGTATTCGACTCGCTGTTCCATGCCGGTGAAATCGAGCTGGAACTCGTGCCCCAGGGCAATCTGGCCGAGCGCATCCGCGCGGCCGGCGCCGGCATCGGCGGTTTCTTCACGCGCACGGCCTACGGCACGCCGCTGGCCGAAGGCAAGGAAACGCGCATCATCGACGGCCAGGGCTATGTGTTCGAAAAGCCGATCCACGCTGACTTCGCGCTGATCAAGGCCGAGACCGCCGACCGCTGGGGCAATCTGGTCTATCGCAAGACCGCCCGCAACTTCGGCCCGATCATGGCCATGGCTGCCAAGTGCCCGATCGTGCAGGTCAGCAACGTAGTGGAACTGGGCGAACTCGACCCCGAGCACATCATCACGCCGGGTCTGTTCGTCAAGCGCGTGGTCAAGGTTGCAAGCGCCGCCAAGCCGGCCAGCGCGGCCTGATCCGAATCGAGCGAAGAAGGAGAAACACATGCAACG
Organism: Cupriavidus metallidurans CH34; assembly: GCF_000196015.1. Taxonomy (NCBI): domain Bacteria; kingdom Pseudomonadati; phylum Pseudomonadota; class Betaproteobacteria; order Burkholderiales; family Burkholderiaceae; genus Cupriavidus; species Cupriavidus metallidurans. The sequence continues at coordinate 205,668 of NC_007974.2, forward strand.
CCTGACCCGCGACCAAATGGCCGCCCGCGTGGCCAAAGACATTCCGGACGGTGCCGTGGTGAACCTCGGCATCGGCCTGCCCACCCTGGTCGGCAATCAACTGCCGGCCGACCGTGAAATCCTGCTGCACAGCGAGAACGGCCTGCTCGGCATGGGCCCCGCTCCCGCGCCGGGCGAGGAAGACGGCGACCTGATCAACGCTGGCAAGCAGCCGGTGACGATCAAGCCGGGTGGCTCGTATTTCCACCACGCCGATTCGTTCGCGATGATGCGTGGCGGCCACCTCGACTTCTGCGTGCTGGGCGCGTTCCAGGTATCGGAGAAGGGTGACCTGGCCAACTGGCATACCGGCGCACCGGGCGCCATCCCCGCCGTGGGCGGTGCGATGGACCTGGCTATCGGCGCCAAGCAGGTGTTCGTGATGATGGAGCACCTGACCAAGCAGGGCGAAAGCAAGATCGTGTCCCAGTGCACCTATCCGCTGACCGGCATCGGCTGCGTCACGCGTGTCTACACGGACCTGGCCACGATCGATGTGACGCCGGACGGCCTGGTTGCCCGCGACCTCGTGGACGGCCTGTCGTTCGACGAACTGCAACGCCTGACCGGCGTGCCTCTCAAGCAGGCCGTAGCCGCCTGACCAACCACCAAGACGAGCGAGACAGAACATGAGCGAAGCATTCATCGTTGACGCCATCCGTACCCCCATCGGCCGTTACGCCGGCAGCCTGTCCGGCGTGCGCGCGGACGACCTGGGCGCCGTGCCCCTGAAGGCCCTGATGGCCCGTAACGCCAGCGTGGACTGGTCGGCGATCGACGACGTGATCTTTGGCAACGCCAACCAGGCCGGTGAAGACAACCGCAACGTTGCGCGCATGTCGGCCCTGCTGGCTGGCCTGCCGGACGCCGTTCCCGGCGCGACGATCAACCGCCTGTGCGGTTCGGGCATGGACGCCACCGGCACCGCCGCCCGCGCCATCAAGGCTGGTGAAGCCAACCTGATGATTTCCGGCGGCGTGGAAAGCATGAGCCGCGCCCCGTTCGTCATGGGCAAGGCCACCTCGGCCTTCTCGCGTGACGCGCAGATCTTCGACACGACCATCGGCTGGCGTTTCATCAACCCGGCGATGCGCGCCGCCTACGGCGTGGACTCGATGCCCGAGACCGCCGAGAACGTGGCGACCGACTACAAGATCGGCCGTGAAGACCAGGATCTGATGGCGCTGCGCAGCCAGGAGAAGGCATCGCGCGCGCAAGCCGACGGCACGCTGGCGCAGGAAATCACCCCGGTGACGATTCCGCAGAAGAAGGGCGACGCCATCGTGGTCGACCGCGACGAACATCCGCGTGCCACGAGCATGGAAGCGCTGGCCAAGCTGCGCGGCGTGGTGCGTCCGGACGGCACGGTGACCGCCGGTAACGCCTCGGGCGTGAACGATGGCGCGTGCGCGCTGCTGCTGGCCAGCGAAGCGGGCCTGAAGCAGCACGGCCTGAAGCCGCGTGCCCGCATCGTTGGCATGGCAACGGCTGGTGTGGCACCGCGCGTGATGGGTATCGGCCCGGCGCCGGCCACGCAGAAGCTGATGAAGCAACTGGGCATGACGCTGGACCAGATCGACGTGATCGAACTGAACGAAGCGTTCGCCGCGCAAGGCCTGGCCGTACTGCGTCAACTGGGCATCGCCGACGACGACAAGCGTGTGAACCCGAACGGCGGCGCCATCGCACTGGGCCACCCGCTCGGCATGAGCGGCGCGCGTCTGGTGACGACCGCGATGTACCAGCTGGAGCGCACTGGTGGCCGCTTCGCGCTGTGCACGATGTGCATCGGCGTGGGCCAGGGCATCGCCATGGTGATCGAGCGCGTTTGATGGCTTGATGCATGGCTACCGGCCGATGCCAGTGGTCATGCGCTCCTCTCTCCCGCGCAGGTGGGAGAGAGGAGTTACCGAAGCAAAACAGTAGAAGTTTCAGTTTCCCTTGCTTCCCGTCGTTAATTCATGCGGGAAGTTTCAGTGGTGTCTCTTCCCCAACGAGGTAGAGCATCGCGGCCAGGCCGACGGGCTCGCCGGCTTCGCCGCATTTTTTCTGATTTGACCGGCCGCTTGCGTGCCGGTGCGGAGTACCGAGATGTCCCTTCCTGTTGCCACCCTGGTCACTGGCGCCAGTTCCGGAATCGGCCGAGCCATTGCGGAAATGCTGCTCGCCGATGGTGTGACGCGTGTCATCAACGTCGACTATGCAGCGCCGACGTGGTCGCACCCGAACATGACCTTTTTCCAGGCCGATCTGACCAATGCCGATGCCACGCGCGCGGTGGCGGAGCAGGTGACGTCTCAGTTCGCCGTGACGCGGCTCGTCAACAATGCCGGCGCCACGCGCCCCGGCACGGCTGACACGGCCACGGCGGAAGATCTCGATTACGTCGTGGGCCTGACCCTGCAGGCCACGATGCTGCTGACACAGGCCTGCCTGCCCGCGATGCGCGCGGCGGGGTTTGGCCGCATCGTCAACATGGCTTCGCGCGCGGCGCTGGGCAAGCCCGAACGCGTGGTGTATTCCGCTGCCAAGGCTGGGCTGGTTGGCATGACCCGAACGCTGGCGATGGAGCTGGGCGGCGACGGCATCACCGTCAACGCCGTGGCACCGGGTCCCATCGCCACCGAGCTGTTCCGCCGGAGTAATCCGGAGGGCAGCGAACAGACACGGCGCATTCTCGCAAGCATCGCCGTGAAACGCATGGGAACGCCGGAAGACGTGGCGCGTGCCTCGCTGTTCTTCCTTGCACCCGAGAATGGTTTCGTGACGGGACAGGTCCTGTACGTCTGCGGCGGAACCACGCTGGGTGTGGCACCCGTATAAGAAAGTGCCCGCCCCCCAGGCACGGGGCGGAATAGCGGTTCAAAGCATTACGTCCGCAGTAAGCCAGATGGCTAGCGGACGTGCATCACTCCTGGAGCACAAGATGAGTATCACCAAGCAAACGTCGAAGGCGCGCAGACGCCTGCTGGCCGTAGGCGTGGCACTGGCAACTGGTGTTGCCGCCATGACCGGCGCCCAAGCGCAGGGCACCTATCCGACCAAGCCGATCACCATGATCGTGCCGTTCTCGGCAGGTGGCACCACCGATATCCTGGCCCGCATCGTCGGCCTGCAACTGGGCAAGGCGCTCGGCCAGCCCGTCGTGATCGACAACCGTCCGGGCGCGGGCGGCAACATCGGCGCATCGCTGGCCGCGAAGGCGCCGGGCGATGGCTACACGCTGTTCATGGGCACCATCGGCACGCACGCGATCAACCAGTCGCTGTACTCGAAGCTGCCGTACGACCCGGTCAAGGACTTCGCGCCGATCACGCGCGTGGCCATGGTGCCGAACATCGTCGTGGTGAACCCGAAGGTGCCGGTCAACAACATCAAGGAACTGATCGCCTACGTGAAGGCCAACCCGGACAAGCTGTCGTATGGCTCGTCGGGCAGCGGTTCGTCGATGCACCTGTCGGGTGAACTGTTCAACTCGATGACGGGCCTGCACATCCAGCACATCCCGTACAAGGGTAGCGCTCCGGCCGTGAACGACCTGCTGGGTAACCAGATCGGCCTGATGTTCGACAACATGCCGTCGTCGTACCCGCACGTGAAGGCCGGCAAGTTGCGCGCCATCGCCGTGACCTCGGCCAAGCGCTCGCCGGCTCTGCCGAACGTGCCGACCGTGGCCGAGTCGGGCGTGCCCGGCTATGAAGCCACGTCGTGGTTCGCGCTGTACGCCACGGGCGGCACGCCGCAGGCCGTCGTCGATCGCCTGAACGCCGAAGTGGTGAAGATTCTTGCCATGCCGGAAGTGAAGAAGCAGATGGCCGAGCAGGGTGCCGAACCGCATCCGGAAAAGCCGGCTGAACTGGCTGCCTTCATGAAGTCCGAGGCCGCCAAGTGGGCCAAGGTGGTGAAGGCTTCTGGCGCGACCGTGGACTGATCTCCCGGATCGACCCAGGTCGCCGAAGACCGGCCAGCAGGTATCGCGCCTGCTGGCCGGTTTTTTTTTGGTGGGAATCCTCTTCAGAAAAGAAAAGCCCGCGACGTTCGTCGCGGGCTGAATCCCAGGTCCTTGGCGGACAGGAGGAGACAATCGACAGACTTGCGGTGGCTGCATTCTCACCGCAGTAAAGGCATCAGCTCAGGCTGTACTTGACGACCTGTTCTTCCACACCCACGAAACGCACCAGTTGCCGCAGGCCGCTGGCGTATTCCTTGATGTGATGGCCCTCCGGGGTATCGGGGAGCCGGTAATAGAACGGCGCCGTTCCGGCGCGCGTGCGGGTGACAGGCTTCGTCGCCTCGGCTGCGGCTGTGCCGGCGGTCGCATCCGGTCTTGCGTTCATGGACAACTCCCGGGTAGCGCATGGCGCGGAACGTTGGGCCGGTAGAAGGGCACGCGCATGCGGGGTGGCAATGTCTGGAATGTATTGCAGATTATCGGGAAATGCCATTTCGATTTTTTTACATCAGTATCGTAATAATTGACTAAATTGTCATGAATGCAAGTATTTGTGCCGTCACTTGCACATGACTGGTTTCGATGCGCGCATGTCAGTGGATATCGGCATGACGTGACGTGACTTGCGCGTTACCATAGCGCCACCTGACCATTTCACTGAACTTGGTCAGCATCATCCATGCCAGCGATCCCGTCGCACCTATCGGCCGAATGTCCACCCAACACGCTCTCCTGATATCCCTGATCGAAAAGCCATCCTCGGGCTACGATCTCGCGCGCCGGTTCGACAAGTCGATCGGTTATTTCTGGCACGCCACTCACCAGCAGATCTATCGGGAGCTGGGGCGGATGGCCGAATTGGGCTGGATTGCCTCGGACGAGCCGGAAGTCACCGTCGACGGAGACGGGGCGGAGAAGAAGGGCCGCAAGAAGGTCTACCGGGTGTTGCCCGCCGGGCACGACGAACTGGTGCGATGGGTGCTTGCGCCCGTTCAGGGGCTGGACCAGCGCGAGGAGATCCTGGTCAAGCTGCGTGCCGATGCCGCGATCGGGCCGCTAGGCCTGGACAAGGAGATGGGGCGACTGATTGCATTGCACGAGGCGCGGCTGGAAACATACCGGGGGATCGAGCGCAAGGATTTCTCCGGCACGCTCGATCGCCGGCAGCAGATCCAGTACGCATTGCTCCAGCGCGGCATCCAGTTTCAGGAAAGCTGGCTCGCATGGGGCAGGTCGCTGCTACCGCTGCTCACTGCCACGGGCAGTGGCGTCAAGGACTGACGACGGGCGTCGTCAGTCTTCAGGCTACAAACTTCAGGCCAGATCCACGGCACGTGCCGCGCCGGCCGGCGCAGCCAGGCCCAGACGGCGGCGTGCGAGCGCGTACTCTTCCACGAAGCGGCGCACCAGCTCGGCGGCCGGCACCACACGCTTGATGGCGCCGACACCTTGGCCAGCGCCCCAGATGTCCTTCCAGGCCTTGGCGCTGCCCGATCCGAAATTCATCTTCGACGCATCCGAGGTCGGCAGCGCTGCCGGGTCCAGACCTGCGCGGACGATGCTCTCGCGCAGGTAGTTGCCGTGCACGCCCGTGAACAGGTTCGAGTAGACGATATCGTCGGCGGAGCTGTCGACGATCATCTGCTTGTACGCATCCTGAGCATTGGCTTCGAGCGTGGCGATGAAGGCCGAGCCGATATAGCCCAGATCGGCGCCCGCAGCCTGAGCGGCCAGCACGGCATCGCCGCTGGCAATCGCGCCCGACAGCAGCAAGGGACCGTCGAACCATTCGCGGATCTCATGCAGCAGCGCGAACGGCGACAGCGTGCCGGCGTGGCCGCCCGCGCCAGCAGCAACGGCGATCAGCCCGTCTGCGCCCTTCTCGATGGCCTTGCGTGCGAACGTGTTGTTGATCACGTCGTGCAGCACGATGCCACCGTAGGAGTGCACGGCCTCGTTGACTTCGACACGCGCGCCCAGCGAGGTGATGACGATGGGCACCTTGTAGCGCACGCACATTTCCAGGTCGTGCTCGAGCCGGTCATTGGACTTGTGCACGATCTGGTTGACCGCGAACGGCGCGGCCGGGCGGTCGGGGTGCTTGGCGTTGTGCTCGCCGAGTTCGGTGGTGATCCGGTCCAGCCATTCCTCCAGCTTTTCCGCCGGCCGCGCATTCAGCGCGGGGAACGATCCGACCACGCCGGCCTTGCACTGGGCGATGACGAGATCGGGATTGGAAATGATGAACAGCGGCGAGCAGACAGCCGGTAGCGACAGGTTCTGCAGCAGGGCGGGAAGGGCCATGACGGATCTCTCGTTCAGCGGTTGAGTTGAATTTATGCAACTGGTTGCATAGTGGGTGCCAAGGTATCACGCGATGACTCCCATGTGCAACTGCCGGAGGGCTACGATCGCGGGATCCAGTGGCCCTTTGTCTACAATGAGGACGTTGCTTTGCATACTCAGAGCGGGAGAGCGTTGGTCATGACCCAGGCAAGTGCCGATTTCGTTACGGCGGACGGCGAGACACCGGCCACCTCCGGCGATCTGTTCGATGCTGACCTCGACGCTTGGCGAAAGCACCCGGACCGCGCCTTCGACGGCTGGCTTGCGCGACACGGTTTTCGCCACGGCACCGCCGTGGTCTATCGGGCGATGTGGGGCAAGCTGCTGCGCTGGTCAGGTGAGCAAGGACTAACACCGCTGACGTGGTCGGCCGCACAGATCGGCGCGTTCCTGGATGCCCAGAATCTGCACAAGCGTCACCGCTACCGTTACGCGCGGCTGATCGAACGCGTTTTCCATCATCTGTCCCAGTTGCAGCAGAATCTGCACAACCCCGCCAGCCAGGCCGTCAAGTCGCATCTCGCCGACGGCGAGAACGATCCGACCGCCTTTCTGTTACCTGGCGAGCGCGACCTGCTGGTGGCCCGCATCCTGGCACCGGCGCCCGAGCCGGTTGCCGAGGCCGCCCGCCCGGACAGCCAGGCCATTTCGCCAAAGCAATGGAAACGCGCCCGCGATGTCGCGCTTCTCGCGGTCCTGCTGGGTGGCGGACTCAAGGTGGCGGAGGCGCGGGCGCTGCGCGTGGAGGCGATCGAAGGTTTGGGTGGCGGCGCGATGGCGATTCGCATGGTCCGGACGGACAACGGGCGGGCGTACACCGTCCCCTTGTTCGGGTTTGTCCATGCACCGCTGCGCCGCTGGCTGGAGACGCGGGCGGCAGCGGAGACATTAGGCGATCTCGTGTTCCCGGCCATGACCAACGGCCGTGCCATGCACGCGGCATCGGTGTATCGCCGCGTCGAGATCCTGCTCGAAGAGGCCGGCGTGCTGGCGGGCCGCAGCGAACGGGCGTCGCCCCAGACACTGCGGAATACCTGCGGCGCCATGCACTTCGATGCAGGAACGCCGCCGGCGGCGGTGGCCCAGTTGCTGGGGATGCGCGATATGGAGTCTGGCTGGCGGCTGCGGGCAGCTTATGAAGCGTGGCAGGCCCGCACCGGGCTTCCGGTCATGGGCAGGCCGCTTTCGCGCCCGAATGGTGGAAGCGGCGCATGATACATATCGCAGCCGTAAAGACGCACGGTTATGATGGCAGCCCACTCGGTGAGCGAGCGACGTGAACCCAATCCAGATCCTTGAAGATTTCCATGGCTGAGACCCTATTGCTGACCGGCGCGACCGGATATATCGCCTCCCACACATGGGTGGCGTTGCATGAAGCAGGCTACAACGTGATCGGGCTCGATAATCTCTGCAATAGCAGCGCCGAGGTCGTGAACCGGCTGGCGAAGATTACTGGCACGACACCGCATTTTGTGGAAGGCGACGTGCGCGACCGCGCACTGCTGGACCGGCTGTTGGCCGAGCACAAGATCAACGGCGCCATCCATTTCGCCGCCCTGAAAGCGGTGGGAGAGTCGGTCAGTAAACCGCTCGAGTATTACGGAAACAACCTTGAGGGTTTGATCACACTGTGCTCGGCGATGCAGTCGGCGGGTGTCCGGCAATTGGTGTTCAGTTCCTCGGCCACGGTGTACGGCAATCCCCATGCGATGCCGATTCTCGAGAATTTCCCTCTATCGGCCACCAATCCGTACGGCCAGACCAAACTGATGGGGGAGCAGATCCTGCGTGATCTGGAAATTTCCGATCCGGAATGGAAAATCGCCTTCCTGCGTTATTTCAACCCGGTAGGCGCACATGAGAGCGGAACGATTGGCGAGGATCCGGGCGGCATTCCGAACAATCTGATGCCCTATGTGGCGCAGGTGGCCGCCGGGCGGCGCGAAAAGCTGAGTGTGTATGGCGGTGACTATCCGACGCCCGATGGCACCGGGGTGCGCGACTATATCCATGTCAGCGATCTGGCCGATGGCCATGTGGCAGCGCTGGCCTACCTTGGCAAGAACTCGCGCGGCATGACCGTGAATCTTGGCACGGGCCGTGGATATAGTGTTCTGGAAGTTGTGAAGGCCTACGAACGAGCCAGCGGGCGGCCGATACCCTACGAAATCGTCGCGCGTCGCCCCGGCGATATCGCGGAATGCTATGCCGATCCGGGTATTGCCCGCACGCTGCTTGGCTGGAGCGCCCGCCACGACCTCGACCGCATGTGCGAGGACTCCTGGCGCTGGCAGTCGTTGAACCCGGTGGGGTTCACGGCTTAGCGGCGCTATCAAAATGATTCTGGCGTCGTTGCGCGGCCTTGGCCGGTCTACTTGTACTGTCTGCGGCCGCGCGTCTAGCCAGAACCGCTTCGCTTCATCTTGATAGCACTTCTTAGCGGCGACTGCCCTGATGGACACGTGGCAAAAAAGAAACCGGGCATAGCGCCCGGTTTCTTTTTATCTGCCGATCGGCTGGGTTGCTCAGCGGATCAGGAAATCTTCCATCGACTTGCCATTGGCCAGTGCCTGGGTCAGCCAGCCCGGGCGCTTGCCACGGCCCGTCCAGGTATTGCCGGCGCTGTCACGGTAACGAACCGGCACCTTGCGGCTGACGGCCTTCTTGCCGGCCACGGCCTTGCCACCAAATCCGAGGTCTTCGGCGGTCAGGCCATATTGTTCGATTTTCTCGCGAATATCGGCGATCACCGAGGCTTGCTCGCGTGCCTTGATCTCTTCGGCCTGCTTCTGCAGTTCGCTGATTTTCTGAACGATTTCCTGATAGGTCGCCATTTGTATCCTCGGGTTTTAGTGTTGGTCCGTGAATTGACGAGGGGAATTATAACGGCGTATCTCGCCGCTGCAAATCCCCTGACTTTAATTTCAGAGAAATCTGCGAAAAGTCCCAAATCAGAATAATCCCTGAACTTTCGGGTTGGCATGTGGTCCGCGCGATGATCTCCGGCGCCGCCAGCGCAAGCCACATGCCACACTAAAACCCGTAAATCTACGGCACCAAAGGCAGTGCTCTATTCAATGGCTCCGATATTCCTGGCCAATCGTGCCTGGACGGGCAATTCAGCAGGCACTGAATCAGGCACGTGCGGCGAGATTTCACATTTATCATTTGAAAGCTATTTGAAAGTAAGTGCCGAAGATGTCACGAGATAATTCTGATTGATCTCACGTGGCGTAGTCGGCATTTCGTCGATGTTCAGGGCTGGCGCCTCAAGGAAGCTCACGGGATGGCCGTTATCGAAGCCTGAGCGGGGCGACGCGCGGTATCGCTCCGCCGGGACCGGAGCAGGGGTGTCTTCGGGTTATCCCCCAATGATCAGCACATCATGTCTTTTCACCAGAATATCCAGATCAAGACCCTTTTACGGGGCGCAATGGCCTTGCTTACGGCGAACCTCCTGCTGGTCGGCGGCGCCGGTCTGCTAGGTATTTCTCAATCCAATGGCGCGCTCAAGGAGACGTACTCCAACCAGTTGGCGTCGTCACAGGCGTTGTCCGAGGCGATGCTCGGCACCACCCGCCTGCGCCTGGCGCTCGATCGCGGTGTGATGCGGGGGAGCGAGAACGATGATCTGAAGAAGCACGTCGACCGCGCCAATGTCTTCATCGAGTCATCCGACAAGGGTTGGAAGACCTATATGTCGCTGCCTCAGAACGACGATGAAAAGGCGCTGGCCGGCGAACTGGCGGCCAAGCGGCAGGCGTTCTTCGAGACCGGCGTCAAGCCACTTGAGCAGGCCATGGTGGCCGGCAACCATGACGAGGCGCTGCGTCTGGCGCGCGATGTGCTGCCAGACCTGCAGCGCGGCATGTCCGCCGCGCACGAGAAGCTCGAGAAATTCCAGTTCGATACCGGCAAGGCCAACTTCGAAGGCGCGCAGTCGCGCTATGAGACGACTCGCGCGATGTCGCTGGCGCTGATCGCGCTCGGCATCCTGGTTGCCGTATTCGCTACCGTGATGCTTCACCGCGCCATCGTCCGCCCGGTACAGGAAGCGCTCGACGTGTTCGAGCGCATGACGCGCGGCGACCTGACATCGCGTATCTCCAGCATGTCGAAGAACGAGATCGGTCGCATGATGCAGGCGCTGGCCACCATGCAGGAGAGCATCGCGGGCATCGTCGCCGAAGTTCGCGGCGGCACCGATTCGATGGCGTCGGCCACGCAGCAGATCTCTGCTGGCAACACGGATCTCTCGCAGCGTACCGAGGAACAGGCCGCATCGCTCGAGCAGACCGCGGCCAGCATGGAAGAACTGACCACCGTCGTGCGACAGAATGCCGACAACGCGCGCCAGGCCGGCGCTCTGGCCGGCGAGGCTTCGGAAATCGCCATGAAAGGTGGCGACGTGGTCGGCCGCGTGGTGGACACCATGAACGAGATCAACGGCGCCTCGCGCAAGGTGGTCGACATCATTGGCGTGATCGAGGGCATCGCATTCCAGACCAACATCCTGGCGCTGAATGCGGCGGTGGAAGCCGCGCGCGCCGGCGAGCAGGGACGCGGTTTCGCGGTCGTGGCGGGCGAGGTGCGCAGCCTCGCGCAGCGCAGCGCCAATGCAGCGAAGGAGATCGAGTCGTTGATCAACGAATCCGGCCAGCGCGTGGAAAGCGGCACCCGGCTTGTTGCTGAAGCGGGTCAGACCATGGGCGAGATCGTTCATGCCGTGCGCCGCGTGACGGACATCATGAACGAAATCAGCGCCGCGTCGCAGGAGCAGACCACCGGCATCGAGCAGGTCAACCAGGCCGTGGCGCAGATGGACCAGGTCACGCAGCAGAACGCGGCTCTGGTGGAAGAAGCGGCGGCAGCGGCCGGTGCGCTGGAAGAGCAGGCACAAAAGCTCAAGGGTGTGGTGTCGGTGTTCACGCTGGTTTCCGATGGCGGCAACGCGCGCGCCAATGCCGGCGCGCAGCGTGCCGTGCATTCGCTGGCGACGTCGCCGACAAGCGCACCAGCAACTGCACCGGCAAGCGCACCGGCAATGGCACGCAGCGCCGAACGCGCGTCGCCGCCCGCAATGCTCCCGCCCAACCGCCGTTCGCCCGTGGCGCGCATGTCAGCCGAAAGCCGGCCATTGCGCCCGTCGGCGAGCCAGCCGGCCGCGGCAGCCACGGCCGACGACGACTGGGCAACCTTCTGATCAACGCGGTCAACCAGCAAGGACACATCGACGCTAGATTTACGAGGCATTTGCGAAGTGCCATGATGCGGGGCGCGCGCCAGGCACGCATCATGGCGCTTTCGGTGCCCCAGTATCTTCCATTCTTGTCGCCCCCATGATCGCCACGAGTTCCAGCCTCCTGCTGCTCGCAGCCCTGCTCGGCATTGCCGCGGCAGTGGGCGTGCGCGCGGCCAAAACCGAAGGCGGGCCCGGGCGCAAGGCCATGTGGTCGATGACGTGGCCGGCCGCGCTGATGTCGCACGGGATGCTCGGTATGCCCCTTTGGGTGACACTGGCATCCGGCACGCTGACCGCCGCCAACGATGGCGCGCGGATGGCAGCCACGTTTGCCGCCACGCTGGCGGCCAGCCTGGCTGCGTCGCATCTGTTCGGGCCGCCGCTTCAGTGGCTGCGACAGGGCGCGCGTGGCTGGCGCGTGGCGGTTGCCGCCGCGATGCTGGCTGGCGCCGGTCTGGTCGCCGTGGCCGGCGCGCGGCTGGGGCGTGCCTGTGGCGGCACCGTCATGACGGCGCGCGCCTGTATCGACACGGCCGACTTTTCGGAAGCCAGCTTCCTGGCCTGCGGGATCGCATTGCTGTGCGTGGCGATGTTCGCCATGCATCGCGCCCAGGCGCGCGGATGGCTCCAGGGGCAGGCCGAGCTGGCAATGCACGACGATGTCGCCGATGACCATGCCACGATGCCTATGCTTCGGGCCGGTGACGGACGTGTTTCGCGCCGCGGGCCGGGCCGCATTCCCGGCCTGACGATCCGGCCTTCCGGCAGTGGCCTGTCACCGGTCGGCGAGTACAGCGTCAGCACCGACCTGCCAGACCGCACCGCCTTCGCCCGCTGGCTCGATCAAAGCATCGCCCATGCGCGCCTGGCAGAGACGGGATGCGCGGTGCTGCTGATCCATATTGCCGACTATCGCGAGGTCGACGAAGTTTTCGAGGTTCGTGCCGATGACATCCTGGCACAGGACGCGGGCGCGCTCGCCCAGGCCGCGCTGGAGCCGCACGACTTCCTGGCACGGCTGGCGCGCGACGAGTTCGCCGTTGGCGTGCCCAATCTGGTGCACCACAGCCGCGCGCATGACCTGGGCTCTCGCGTGCTCGGGTCTCTGGCCGAGTTCGTCGCGGCACGCGGCCTGCAGATGCAGATCGGCGTGAACATCGGGATCGCGATTTATCCCCGCGATGCGGCTACATCCGAAGGGTTGATGCAGGCAGCGCGCGTGAGTCTGTCGGAGGCGCGCGAAAGCGGTTCGAACCAGGTGCGCGTGTTCAACTCGGCCGCGGGGGAGCGCGCGCGCCGCACGCGCGTGATCCGGCGCGACCTTTGGCCCGCCATTCAGGACGACGGCCTGTCGTTGATGTTCCAGCCGAAGTTCGACGTGAAGACGCGCCAGGTGGTGGGTGCCGAAGCGCTCTGCCGCTGGCGACATCCCACGCTGGGTGCGGTCAGTCCGGTCGAATTCATCATGGTGGCCGAGCAGTCGGGCCAGATCGACAAGCTCGACGACTGGGTGATCTCGCGGGTCTGCGGGCAGGTGCGAAGCTGGCAGGACGCTGGGCTGCCGGTGGTGCCGGTAGCGATCAACGTGTCCGGGACGCGTTTCGCGAGCCGCAACTTTCCGCGCTATCTGCTCGAACATATCCACCAGCACGACATCCCGCCTTCTGCGATCACGCTGGAGATCACCGAGACCGCCGCGATGAAGGACATCGCCAAGTCGCTGGAAACGCTGGCGGAGCTGCAATCGCTCGGCATCCAGGTGGCGCTCGACGATTTCGGTAGCGGCTACTCGAGCCTTGGTTATCTGAAACGACTGCGCGTGGGCACCCTCAAGATCGATCGCACGCTGATCGGCGGGCTCGATGCCGACCCGCAGGGTCGCGCCATCGTCGGCTCGATGGTGGCGCTGGCGCACGAGCTGCGGATGAAGGTGGTGGCGGAGGGTGTCGAATCGGCCTCGCAACTGGAAATCCTGCACGGCATGGGCTGCGACGAAGTGCAGGGCTACCTGCTGGCCGTTCCGCTCGACTCGCCCGGGTTTGCCGACGTATTGCACGCGGCACGGCCGCTGGCGGTCTAGAAGGCACGCTTCGCGAATCGGCACTAAAGAACGGTTCCATCGCGCCGATATGCCAATGAAAGGGCGTGCCGCGCGTATTGCGGTCGCCCAAGCCGGCCCGTCCGCCGCCGGCGGTCTTGGCCGTGCCATTGGCGGACTCACCCGAACCCGGAGTCCCCGATGTCTCTCCTGAGCATTCTTGTCGTCGATGATTCACCATCCCTGCGCCGGATGACCAGCGCCTGTCTGCGTGCCGGCGGCTATGGGGTGACCGAGGCGTCCGACGGCAAGGAGGCGTATGAGGTCGCGCGGGAGGGCAACTTCGACATGCTGGTGACCGATCAGGTCATGCCGGTCATGGATGGCCTGTCCCTGATCCGCGCGTTGCGCGCTATGCCGGACTACGCCACGGTGCCGATGCTGATGCTGTCGACGGAGCATGACGATGCCATCCTCGAACGCGCCCGTGAGGCCGGCGCATCGGGGTTCCTGGCCAAGCCGTTCGACCCCGATGAACTCATGGCGTCGGTCGACGCGCTGCTGGGCCCTCCCAACGTAGGGTGAGTTTCACGCAAAGTCGCCCTTCATTCACCCCGCTGCCTGCCGTAATTACTAGAGGGCCATATTCGATGCCCGGTTTCAGGGGCCGCCATGCGCGGTAACGGCAAGGGCACGCCAGCCCGGCAACGATCAACCATGCCAGCGGGGGCAACCATGAACATCAGCATCAACAGGACGGACGGTTCGGGAGAGGAATTCCTGGCGTTCCGGCTCGGTCGTGAAGAGTACGGTATCGACATCCTGAAAGTTCAGGAGATTCGCGGCTACGAAACGGTGACGCAGATCGCCAATGCTCCCGCGTACCTGAAGGGCGTGATCAACCTGCGCGGCACGATCGTCCCGATCATCGACCTGCGCATCAAGTTCAATCAGGCCCAGATCAGCTACGACCAGTACACCGTCGTGATCATCGTCGACATCCATGAGCGGACCACCGGCATCGTGGTCGATGGCGTGTCGGACGTGCTGACGCTGGCCCCGGCCCAGATCAAGCAGGCACCGACCCTGTCGGGCGGCGTCGAAACCGACTATATCCGTGGCATCGGCTCGCTCGAGGGCCGCATGCTGATCCTGGCGGACATCGAAAAGTTGATGAACGTCGACGATCTCGCGGCCATCGAAGCCGCGGCTGGCGCCGCCTGAGCGGCGCGAGCGGCCCGAGCGCTCCGCGCCGGGTCGTATCTCGCCCCACGCGCGTCCTGCCGGGCGTGGCGTGGGCCGCCGCACACCGCGGTCAACGCCCCCAAAGCAGTCAAAGCCATGCGCAACAACCAGCCAGTCACCCAGCGGGAGCATCCGCTTCCCCCGGACGTCTACCTGATCTCGCGAACCGACCTCAAGGGTCGTATCACGTTCGCCAATCGGACGTTCGTCGAGGTGAGCGGATTCACGTCCGACGAGCTGCTTGGCGCTGCCCACAATCTCGTGCGACATCCCGACATGCCGCCCGAGGCCTTTGCCGATCTCTGGGATTCGCTGCAGGCGGGCAAGTCATGGGTGGGCGTTGTGAAGAATCGCTGCAAGAACGGCGATCACTACTGGGTGCAGGCCACGGTCACGCCGACACGCGTCGGCGACCGCGTCGTCGGCTATACGTCGGTGCGCTCGATGGCCAGCCGCGAACAGATCGGCGCGGCCGACGCCGCATATCGGCGCTTCCGCGAGAACCGGGCCGGCGGCCTGGCGATTCGCGATGGCGCCGTGGTGCGTACTGGCCTGGCAGGTCTGGTTGGCCGCGTGACGCGGATTACCCTGAAGCGACGCATCCTCTGGGCCCAGCTTGCGGGGCTGGTGTGGTTCCTGGCGGCTATCGCCGGCGTGCACTGGCTGGCAGAGGAGCAGGCCGCGCAACTCTGGCCGTGGCTGTGGGGCGCATTTGGATTCGCGGTGCTCTCCTCGTTCATGGCGGGTTCGATGCTGGTGTCGCGTGTCGAGCGCCCGGTGCGCGAGATGCTGGACTTCGCGCTGCGTATGGGCGCGGGCGATCTGACGAGCAACTTCGAACACCGGTCAGCCGACGAAGTCGGCGAACTGTCGCGTGCCATGCGCACGATGCAGCGCAGCCTGCAGTCGGTGGTCAACGATATCCAGGGCGGCATGGCCAGCATCTCGGCGGCCACGCACCAGGTGGCCGCCGGCAACAACGATCTCTCGCAGCGTACCGAGCAGCAGGCGGCGTCGCTCGAGGAAACGGCTTCGAGCATGGAGCAGCTGACCAGCACGGTCCGGCAGAACGCCGACAACGCGCACCAGGCCACGCGGCTGGCGGCCGATGCCTCCGAGACGGCCGTGCGCGGCGGTGAGGCGGTGGGGCGCGTGGTCCAGACGATGGACGAGATCAACGAGGCCTCGCGCAAGATCGTCGACATCATCGGCGTGATCGAGGGCATCGCGTTCCAGACCAACATCCTGGCGCTGAACGCGGCGGTGGAAGCGGCGCGCGCGGCCGAGCAGGGCCGCGGATTCGCGGTGGTGGCCGGCGAGGTGCGCAGCCTGGCGCAGCGCAGCGCCAATGCGGCCAAGGAGATCAAGGGGCTGATTGGCAATACCGTGGCGCGCGTGGAAAGCGGCGCGGAACAGGTGAGTCAGGCTGGCGCCACGATGGACGAGATCGTGCAGGCCGTGAAGCGCGTGACCGACATCATGGGTGAGATCAGTTCGGCATCGGCGGAACAGAGCGCAGGCATCGAGCAGGTGAATGAGGCGGTGACGCAGATGGACGATGTGACGCAGCAGAACGCTGCGCTGGTGGAGCAGGCCGCTGCCGCGGCGGGCTCGCTCGAAGAACAGGCCGAGCGCCTGCGGGAGTCGATCTCCACGTTCCGCGTGAGTATGCAGGCCGAGGTTCGGCCGCCGCGCAAGCGACAGGTGGCGACGATGGGTGAAACGGGGAAAGAAGCCGGGCTGGTCAACGCCTGAGCTTCGGGTCTATTCAAATGGAAGGAGGGGGTAGTTCTATGCAGTGGTTCAATCAACTACGCGTGACAACCAGGCTGATTGCTGGCTTCCTGGTTGTATCCGTCATCGGCGCCATCATTGGCTTGCTCGGTGTCGTCAACATGGGGCGCATGACGGAATGGACCGGCAAGATCTACAACAGCGACCTGCAGGCGCTCAAGGCCGTCCAGGACGGCAACATCAACCTGGTCTATGCCAGCCGCGCGCAGATCGCGCTGCTGTCCGCGTCGACGATGGGCGAGCGCGCTACCGAGCGGGAGCAGATCGAGAAGTCGCTAAGCACGCTGGAGACCCGCGTCAAGTCGGCTAGGGATTCCTTCACGACACCGCAAGGCCAGGCGCTGTTCAAACAGTACGAGACGTTGCTGCCGCCGTTCCGGGAACGGATGCAGAAGTACGTCGAGCTGATCGGCAAGCAGCCGCTGGACACCTCGCAGTTTGAAAGCATCGTGTTCACTGAGAGCGCCGAACTGATCAAGGACAGCCGCGCACTTGAAGACCTTCTGCTCAAGATAGTGAAGCGCCGCGACGAGCGCGCCAAGGCCAACATGGATGAATCGACCAGCGTCTACAACCACTCGCGCGTGCTGATGCTGGCGCTGGTGCTGGGCGGCCTGGCGGTGTCGGTGCTGCTGGGTGGCTTCCTGGCACGCCAGCTTTCGCGCCAGCTCGGTGGCGAGCCGGGCTATGCCGCGGCCATCGCGGCCCGCATCGCGGAGGGCGACTTTTCGGACGCCGTGAACCTGCGTGCCGGCGACCGGACCAGCCTGCTGCATGCCATGGACCAGATGCAGCAGCAACTCTCGCGGATGGTGCGTGACTTCAAGGTGTCCGCCGAATCGATCGGCTCGGCATCGAGCGAGATCGCAGCCGGCAACAACGACCTTTCGCAACGCACGGAACAGCAGGCAGCATCGCTCGAGGAAACAGCCTCGAGCATGGCGCAGCTGACCAGCACCGTGCGCCAGAACGCCGATAACGCGCGTCAGGCCAGCGGGCTGGCCGCCAATGCGTCGGAGACGGCTGTCCGTGGCGGCGAGGTGGTGGGCCGCGTGGTCCAGACGATGGGCGAGATTAACGACGCGTCGCGCAAGATCGTCGACATCATCGGCGTGATCGAGGGCATCGCGTTCCAGACCAACATCCTGGCGCTGAATGCCGCCGTGGAAGCCGCGCGGGCGGGCGAGCAGGGCCGTGGCTTTGCCGTGGTGGCCGGCGAGGTGCGCAGCCTGGCGCAACGCAGCGCCAACGCCGCGAAGGAAATCAAGACGCTGATCGACAACTCCGTGGCGCAGGTGGACACCGGCGCCGCACTGGTGTCGCAGGCCGGCACGACGATGGACGAGATCGTGCAGGCCGTGAAGCGCGTGACCGACATCATGGGCGAGATCAGCGCCGCTTCGGCCGAGCAGAGTTCGGGCATCGAGCAGGTCAACCAGGCCGTGTCGCAGATGGACGAAGTCACCCAGCAGAACGCGGCGCTGGTCGAGCAGGCCGCCGCTGCCGCAGGTTCGCTCCAGGATCAGGCCAGCCGCCTGATGGCGTCGGTGTCGGGCTTCCGCCTGTCCCACGGTGATGACGCCGTGCCGGCACTGGCTGCCCCGGCTCCCGCAGTGCGCCCGGCCGCCCGGCCGTCGGGCGCGAAGCGCCTGCCTGCCCCGGCGCGCCCGGTCAGGAAGACGGCTGCCAAGGCCGCGGGCACTGCGCTTGCCGCCACATCGGGTGCCGCCGCCGCTGTTGAGGAATCGGTCGAAGCTGCCGATAGCCAGTTGAAGCGCCCGGCAATTTCAGCGAGCACGACGATCAGCGCCTCCGACAACGGCGACTGGAGCGCCTTCTGACCGGACTTCCGGTAGCCGCTTGGCGGCACCGCAAGGAAGGGTGACGCACGTCCCGGCGCCAGGCATCGAGCCAGCCAGCGCCGGGGCGCTTTTTCGTCCAACGACACCATGAACACCGACATCAGCCTGTCCCTGTCGGCCGAAGCCTCTGCGCGGCTGCGCGCGGACTTCGATGCCTTCGTAAAGGTCTCCACGGGCCTCGATGCCCAGTTCATCCCACCCGCGTTCGATGACTTCCTGCGTGCACGACTGATGCAGCAGGATGGTCCGCTGACCGAGCGCGCCGTGATGCGCCTGCTGGCCAGTGGCGAATATGGATGGGCCAAGAAGGTCTTCGACAAGCAATTACCCAATGCGCTGGCCGCGTTGATGCGCGATGCGCAACGCTTCGGCTTTGGCCTGGCCGTGCAGCCCGATTGGACGCCGCAGCAACGCGTCGAGCACGCGCGCCAGTGGGCCACGCAGATTCTCTCCGAGGCGGGCGCTGACGCCGCCTTCACGGAAGCGCTGGCCGCGCAGATATCGGCCAGCGCCGTCGATATTCGCACATTGGAAGAACGCATGAAGACGCCTGCGTGGCGGGTTGCCGATGGTCTTCGGCAGCGCGCGTACGACGTCATGTACGGATTGCAGACGGAGCAGAGCGAAGCGCTGGGGCGCAGCAAGGTTGGAGAGTTGCGCGTCTTGCTGGGCCTGGCGCTGGAGTACGGCTCCATCGGCGCCGAAGAGGCTGCTCGCGTGCTGGAACAGGTGGAACGCGCGTGTCCGCATTTGTTCAGGGAGGCGCCCGACGATGTATTTGCCCGCTTGGCAGCGTGGTTGCGGCGCGTCTTTAGTCAAGGCGCGCTTGTTCGTCAATAGTGGAATTCGGCAGTCGATCAGTCAGTCAGTGACGTGTGCTGCGCAAAACTAGAGTGTCTATTCGGTTCGCGGCTGTAACAATATTGATGTAAATCAGAAGTCAGTTCTTAAGCCTGTTACAAAATTCGCGGCCTTTGTCTGATCTGTACGACATTTGTCTCCCCCCAACTCAAGTAGGGATTGGCATACGAGGCGGAAAGCCGATATAAACGTAACAGTTTCACTTACACTCTGTAACATCTGTAACGTTTCAGAGAAGCGGTGTTACCAGGCGCAGTCACTTTCGTAGTACGTCGTACCCATCGCACACGCAACTTATCGATCTGGTCGCCGGCAAGCAGCATCTGCCGGTAAGCGCCGGACAAGCGGTCGAGGGTTTTTTTGGTAGCGGGGAAAAATTGGAAAGCAGTGAAGTTCTCCAGGAGATCCGGGAGGTCAATCTCGCCTATCTTCTGCTCGCGCAACGACTGGTGCGCGAAAACCAGGTGGAAGCCATGTTCAGGCTCGGCGTCAGCAAGGAAATTGCTGAGATCCTCGCCAAACTGACCTCGGCGCAACTCGTCAAGCTGGCAGCATCGAATATGGTGCTGTGCCGTTTCCGCTTCGACGATCACGCGCTGCTTTCCACTCTCACACACACGGCCAAGAGCCACGATATGCAGCAGATCCACGCTGCTATCCTGCTGGCCCGGCAACCTGTGGAGTCGCTCAATTGACCGCGCTCCTCCAGGCCTCGCCAGCCCGCAGCTTTGCGGCCACCCCCATCCCCAACCGCAAGAGCGTCCTGCAGGACGCGAACCAGACGCAGCTCGCCATCGAGCTGATCGGCCTGGGCGCGCGACTGCAGGTGCTTGAAGCCGAGACCACGCTCTCGCGCGACCGGTTGATCCGCCTGTACAAGGAGCTCCGAGGCGCGTCGCCGCCCAAGGGCATGCTCCCGTTCTCCACGGACTGGTTTACTACCTGGCTGCCGAACATCCATTCGTCGCTGTTCTTTTCCGCGTACCAGTTCATGGTGCAGGAAGGCGAGACGTCTGGCATTCGCGCGGTCGTGGCGGCCTATCGCCTGTATCTCGAGCACGTCTCGTTGCTCGGTGGCGAAATCGTCTTAAGTTTCACCCGTGCCTGGACGTTAGTAAGGTTTTTCGAGAGCAACATGCTGCAGCTTTCCTCGTGCACGTGTTGCGGTGGACAGTTCGTCACGCACGCTTATGAGCCGCACACGAACTTCGTGTGCAGCCTGTGCCGTCCGCCGTCGCGCGCCGGAAAGGTGAAGAAGCTCTCGAAGGACGCCGCAGCCGCGCAGACCGAAGCCTGATCCATCTGGCCCAACGTCCGCGCAGGAGGTGGGCCCTGGGTTGGTGAGCGGTGACCCCTCTCGCCCGCGCGGGATGCCCCCGATGCGTGCCTGACGCGTGTTTTTCAGACGGGGATCCGATCGTGCTTGTAGTTCTTGGCTATGTCGTCGTAGTCGTGGCGGTGCTGGGCGGTTACGCCCTCACCGGCGGCCACATGGGCGCGCTTTATCAACCGGCGGAGCTCATCATCATCGGCGGTGCCGCGGTTGGCGCATTCATCAGCTCCAACAGCGGCAAGGCCATCAAGGCCACGATGAAGGCAATGCCCTCGCTGCTGAAGGGCTCCAAGTACAAGAAGGAACTGTACCTGGACGTGATGGCGCTGCTGTACGTGCTGCTGTCCAAGGCACGTCGCGAGGGCATCCTGTTCCTCGAAAAGGAAATCGCCGATCCGGCATCGAGCAGTGTCTTCAGTCAGTACCCGCGCATCCTGGCCGACGCCAAGATGATGGAATTCCTGACTGACTATCTGCGCATGATGGTCAACGGCAACATGAACGCGTTCGAGATCGAGGCGCTCATGGACCACGAAATCGAAACCGTCCGTCATGAAGCCGAGATTCCGGCCCATGCGCTCTCGCGCGTCGGCGACGGCCTGCCCGCCTTCGGCATCGTGGCCGCGGTGATGGGCGTGGTGCACGCGCTGGCTTCCGCGGACCTGCCTCCGGCCGAACTCGGCGCGCTGATCGCCAACGCGATGGTCGGCACGTTCCTGGGCATTCTGCTGGCCTACGGCTTCGTGTCGCCGCTGGCGTCGCGTGTCGAACACCAGGTGTCCGAGAGCATCAAGATGTACGAATGCATCAAGGTCACGCTGCTGGCGTCGCTCAATGGTTACGCACCGCTGGTGGCGGTGGAGTTCGGCCGCAAGGTGCTGTACTCCACGGTACGTCCGTCGTTCCTCGAGCTCGACGACCACGTCCGCGAAGTCAAGAGCCTGACCTGACGGGAGAGCAGTCATGAGCAGCGCCCAGGACCTGCGTCCGATCGTCATCAAGAAGGCGAAATCACATGCCAAGCCGCATGGCAACCATAGCTGGAAGATCGCCTACGCCGACTTCATGACGGCCATGATGGCGCTCTTCCTGGTGCTGTGGCTGCTGAGTTCCTCATCGCCAAAGGTCCTCGTCGGCGTGGCCGAGTATTTCCGCACGCCGCTCAAGGTGGCGATTGCCGGCGGCGACAAGAGCAGCCTTTCGACGAGCGTGATTCCTGGCGGCGGCAAGGACGTGACGGCCAAGGATGGCGAGATCATGAAGGCGCAGACCAACGATCCGGCAGCGGATGCCCAGCGCCGCCGCGACCAGATCGAGAGCGAACGGCTGCGCGGCCTGAAGAAGCGTCTGGAACAGATCATCGAAAACAACCCGGTACTGCGCCAGTTCCGCCCGCAGTTGCTGCTCGACATCACCAGCGAAGGTCTGCGCATCCAGATTCTCGATACGCAGAACCGTCCGATGTTCCGCACCGGCAGCGCGGCGGTCGAGCCGTACATGCGCACGATCCTGCGTGAGATCGGCCCGGTGCTCAACGAGCTGCCGAACAAGGTCAGTCTTTCCGGACATACCGACTCGGCCAAATACATGATGGGCCAGCGTGCCTACAGCAACTGGGAACTGTCTGCTGACCGCGCCAATGCGTCACGGCAGGAACTGGTTGCAGGCGGCATGGAGGAAGGCAAGCTGCTACGCGTGCTGGGTCTGGCGGATACGATGCCGCTGGAGAAGAACGATCCGCTGGCACCGGTGAATCGCCGTATCAGCATCGTCGTGCTCAACCAGCGCGCCCAGGCCCAGTTCGAGGCCGAGAACGCCAGCGCCGCCGATGTCACCGTGCAGGCTCAGAAGGGCCAGGCGGCACAGGACGTG
Organism: Cupriavidus metallidurans CH34; assembly: GCF_000196015.1. Classification (NCBI taxonomy): domain Bacteria; kingdom Pseudomonadati; phylum Pseudomonadota; class Betaproteobacteria; order Burkholderiales; family Burkholderiaceae; genus Cupriavidus; species Cupriavidus metallidurans. The sequence continues at coordinate 228,255 of NC_007974.2, forward strand.
CAGGCGCAGCTGGGGAGCGCCTCGGCTGCCGGCGCGGGCGAAAGCAAAGGCAAGGGCAAGGGGGAATGACGCGTGTCGCCTGAACAGGGCGGCGCATCTTCCAGGGCAATCTAGCGAGTCAGGACGACCATGTCTGTCGATATCGATATCACGCAGTTCTACCAGACCTTCTTCGAGGAGGCGGAGGAACTGCTCGTACAAATGGAGCAGCTGCTGCTCGAGGTGGATATCGAATCCCCCGATGCGGAAGCGCTCAACGCGATCTTCCGTGCCGCGCATTCGATCAAGGGCGGCGCCGCGACGTTCGGCTTCACGGCGCTGACCGAAACCACGCACATCTTCGAGAATCTGCTGGACCGCACGCGTCGGAGGGAACTAGCTCTCTCGCGCGTCATCATCGACACCTTTCTGGAAACCAAGGACGTGTTGCACGATCAGCTCAACGCCTACCGTAACGGCACCGAACCCGATCCGGAAACGCTGGCGCGCATTTGCGCCGTGCTGCAGCAACTGGCCCAGGAAGCCAGCGGCGAGGCGGCACCCGCGCCTGCCGCCACACCGGCGCCAGTGGCTGCATCCGCGCCCGCTGCCGCACCGGCTGGCGGCAATCTCAAGGTGAGCCTGATCAAGGTATCGGCCGCCGACCAGGCCCTGCTGCGCGAGGAGCTTGCCAACCTGGGCGAGATCACCGGTCAACAGGAATCGGACGGCGACCTGATCATCTGGCTGAACAGCCAGTGCAGCCCCGACGACATCATCGCGGTCTGCTGCTTTGTGATCGACGAGAAGCAGATCGCCGTGGAAACGGTAACGCCAGGTGAGGCACCGGCGGCACCGGTCGGTGCGCCGACGCCCGCGCCCGTAGCCGCGCCGGCAGCCGTCGCGCCTGTCGCGCCCGCCGCCGCACCGGTGGCTGCCAAGGAGAAAGAAAAGGCCAAGCCCGCCGCCGCGCACAGTCCGGATGCCGGTTCGATCCGCGTGCCGACCGAGAAGGTCGACCAGATCATCAACCTCGTGGGCGAACTGGTCATCACGCAGTCGATGCTGGCGCAGACCGCGTCGTCGCTGGACCCGGTGCTGTTCGACCGCCTGTTCTCCGGCATGGGCCAGCTCGAGCGCAACGCGCGCGATCTGCAGGAAGCGGTGATGTCCATCCGCATGATGCCGATGGACTACGTGTTCTCGCGCTTCCCGCGTCTGGTGCGCGACATGATGGGCAAGCTCGGCAAGCAGATCGATCTGGTCACGTTCGGCAAGGCAACGGAACTGGACAAGGGCCTGATCGAGCGGATCATCGATCCGCTGACCCATCTGGTACGAAACAGTCTCGACCACGGCATCGAAACACCAGAGAAGCGTATCGCCGCCGGCAAGGAGCCGACCGGACAACTGATCCTCTCCGCGCAGCACGCGGGTGGCAACATCGTCATCGAGGTGAGCGATGACGGCGCCGGCCTGAACCGCGAGCGCATCCTGGCCAAGGCGATGCAGAACGGCCTGCCGGTCTCCGAGAGCATGCCCGACGACGAAGTCTGGCAGCTCATCTTCGCGCCGGGCTTCTCCACGGCCGAAGTCATTACCGATGTCTCCGGCCGGGGCGTTGGCATGGACGTGGTCAAGCGGAACATCCAGGAGATGGGCGGCCACGTGGAAATCAGCTCGCGCGCCGGGCTGGGCACCACCACCCGCATCGTGCTGCCGCTGACGCTGGCGATTCTGGACGGCATGTCGGTACGCACTGGCGAAGAAACCTTCATCCTGCCGCTGAACTGCGTGATGGAGTCGCTGCAGCCGTTGGCCGACGACGTGCACACCGCCGCCAACGGCGAGCGGGTGATGAACGTGCGCGGCGAATACCTGCCGCTGCTGGAACTGCACAAGGTCTTCAACGTGGCCAACGCGGTGCAGGAGCCCACGCAGGGTATCGCCGTGATCCTGGCGGCCGAAGGCAAGCGCTTCGCGCTGCTGGTGGACCAGTTGATCGGGCAGCACCAGGTGGTGCTCAAGAACCTCGAGACCAACTATCGCAAGGTGCCGTGCATTTCCGCCGCCACCATCCTCGGTGACGGCAGCGTGGCCCTGATCGTGGACGTCGGCGCGCTGCAGCGCACCGGTGTGCGCCGCCAGGCCCCGATGGCCGCGTAGTAATCGACAGCAAGGAGAACGGACATGGCCGGCATCGGACATATCGATACCCAGGGCAGCGAAGCCTCGGGTCAGGAGTACCTGGTCTTCACGCTGGGGACGGAAGAATATGGCATCGACATCCTCAAAGTGCAGGAGATCCGCAGCTACGAGACGGTGACGCGCATCGCCAACGCGCCAGACTTCCTCAAGGGCGTGACCAACCTGCGCGGCGTGATCGTGCCGATCGTCGACCTGCGCCTGAAGTTCAAGCTCGGCAACGTGCGCTATGACCACCAGACCGTGGTGATCATCCTGAACGTGGCCGGCCGCGTGGTTGGCATCGTCGTCGACGGCGTATCGGACGTGCTGACGCTCACTGGCGATGACATCAAGCCCGCGCCGGAGTTCGGCGTGTCGGTCTCCAACGAACATCTGACCGGGCTGGGTTCGGTGGAAGGCCGGATGCTGATCCTGATCGACATCGAACGCATGATGACCAGCCCAGAGATGGAATTGATCGAGGCCGAGCTCGCCTGATGCTTGCCGGCACGTCCGGCAGCCCGCATCGCCGACTCCCCGGTACCTTGAAGGACATACACCATGACGCCGCTCCGTTCTTCCTCCAGCGCCATCAGGAAGCCAGGCGCGGCTATGACGCCGGGTGCGCCCGTGCTGGCGCCATTGCGCGATGAGATGCGCGACTTTCTGCTGACCGAGCGTGACTTCGAGAAGATCCGCGCGCTGATTCACAAGCGCGCGGGCATCTCGCTTGGCAGCCATAAGCGAGAGATGGTCTACAGCCGGTTGGCCCGGCGGCTGCGCACACTGCAGCTTGCGGACTTCAGCACCTATCTCGCGCAACTCGAAGCCGACGAGCGTTCGTCGGAGTGGGAGTACTTCACCAACGCGCTGACAACGAACCTGACGTCGTTCTTTCGCGAGGCCCATCACTTTCCGCTGCTGGCCGAGCACGCCAAGAAAATCGGGCGACCCTACAGCGTCTGGTGCGCCGCGGCGTCGACCGGCGAGGAGCCGTACTCGATCGCCATCACGCTGGCGGAAGCGCTGGGCGAACGCGCGGGCACGGTGCTGGCCACGGACATCGACACCCAGGTGCTGGCCAAGGCGCGCAGCGGCATCTACACCGCCGAGCAGGTTTCGCGGCTGTCGCAGGAACGGCTCAAGCGTTTCTTCCTGAAGGGCACCGGCGCGCGGGCCGGGTCGGTCAAGGTCAAGCCGGAGCTTGCGGCGACGGTCACCTTCGAGCCGCTGAACCTGCTGGCGCCGGATTGGGGCTTGCGCGAGAAATTCGACGCGATCTTCTGCCGCAACGTGATGATCTACTTCGACAAGCCGACCCAAGGCCAGATTCTCGAACGGTTTGCACCGCTGCTCAAGCCGAACGGCCTGCTGTTCGCGGGGCACTCGGAGAACTTCTCGTACGTCACCCGCGCATTCCAGTTGCGCGGGCAGACCGTATACGAGCTGACGAACAAGAGCGGAGCTGCATGATGCGTGGCACGCCCCAGATGCCGGAGGCCATCGCCACCCGGAAGTATTTCGACCGCGAATTCGACCGGCAGGCCATCAAGCTGTTGCCCAACGAGTACTACGTGACGGCCGAGGACGTCGTACTCACGACCGTCCTGGGATCGTGCGTGTCCGCGTGCATTCGCGACGAAGTGGCCGGCGTCGGCGGCATGAACCATTTCATGCTGCCCGACGACGAGAACGCCGGCGCCGACCGGATGCTCTCTACGTCGATGCGCTACGGCTGCTACGCGCTCGAAGTGCTTATCAATGAACTGCTGAAGATGGGCGCGCGTCGTGAACGGCTGGAGGCCAAAGTATTTGGCGGTGGCGCGGTGCTGGCCAACATGACGACCCTAAATATCGGGGATCGGAATGCCGATTTCGTACTGAAGTACCTGCGCACGGAAGAAGTGCGCGTGGCCGCGCAGGATCTGCGCGGACCGCACGCGCGACGTGTCAGCTACTTTCCACGTACCGGCCTTGCACTGGTCCGCCGGCTGACGCGCCAGGACGATACCGTAGGCATCGAACGCGAGGAACGTGCCCTGGCACGCGCGCTGTCCACGTCGACGAAGGCACCCGCGCGAGGCGCCGTGGAACTGTTCACGCGACAGACCACGGCCAGGATCCCGACCTGATGTCGGGCGCGCGGGACGTACAAGACGCGTCATACACGAAATACACGCAAGAGACGTAGAGACCAACATGACTGCCGCGAAGATCAAGGTGCTGTGCGTGGACGATTCCGCGCTGATACGCAGCCTGATGTCGGAAATCATCAACAGCCAGCCGGACATGGAGGTGGTGGGTACCGCCCCGGATCCGCTGGTGGCGCGCGACCTGATCAAGCGCGTCAATCCGGACGTGCTGACGCTGGACGTAGAAATGCCGCGTATGGACGGCCTGGATTTTCTTGAGCGCCTGATGCGCCTGCGGCCGATGCCGGTGCTCATGGTGTCGTCGCTGACCGAGCGTGGGTCCGAGATCACGATGCGCGCGCTGGAACTTGGCGCCGTGGACTTCGTGACCAAGCCGAAGCTCGGTATCCGCGAAGGCCTGCTGGACTACACGCAGACGATCGCGGACAAGATCCGCGCCGCATCGCGCGCCCGCGTGCGTGCGCGTGCGGAGCAGAGCGCTGGCGCGGCGCCCGTCGCGCCGATGCTGCGCGCGCCGCTGTTGTCGACGGAAAAGCTGATCATCGTCGGGGCCTCCACGGGGGGCACCGAGGCGATCAAGGATTTCCTGACGCCGCTACCGCCCGATTCCCCAGCGGTCATGATCGTCCAGCACATGCCGGCAGGTTTCACGAAGTCGTTCGCGCACCGCCTGAACGGCCTGTGCCGCATCACGGTCAAGGAAGCCGAGCATGGCGAGCGTGTGCTGCCGGGCTATGCGTACATCGCGCCCGGCGATTCGCACCTGCTGCTGGCGCGTAGCGGTGCGAACTACGTGGCGCACCTGTCTCAGGAAGCGCCGGTCAATCGGCACCGACCGTCCGTGGATGTGCTGTTCGATTCCGCCGCGATTCACGGTGGCAAGAACGTCACGGGCGTGATCCTGACCGGCATGGGCAAGGACGGCGCGCGCGGCATGTTGCGCATGCGCGAGGCAGGCGCCTACAACCTGGCGCAGGACGAGCAATCCTGCATCGTGTTTGGTATGCCGAAGGAAGCCATCGCGGCCGGCGGTGTGCATGAAGTGGTGCCCCTGCACCAGATGAGCCAGCGCGTCATGGCGCACCTGGCTACGTTTGGCGCGCGGGCGCAGCGCGTATAGCGCGCGAGAGGTCAGATAAGCAGCAATCATCCGGATGGCATGGCCATCCGCAACCGTTTTGGAGCCGTAACAGTGGACAAGAACATCAAGATTCTCGTGGTCGACGACTTCCCGACCATGCGCCGGATCATCCGTAACCTGCTCAAGGAGCTTGGCTTCACCAACGTGGACGAAGCCGAGGACGGCGCGGCCGGCCTGGAGAAGGTCAAGGATGGCAGCTTCCAGTTCGTGGTTTCGGACTGGAACATGCCGAACATGGACGGCCTGACCATGTTGCAGACGATCCGTGCAACGCCCGAGATCGCCAAGACGCCGGTGCTGATGGTGACGGCCGAAGCCAAGAAGGAGAACATCATCGCCGCCGCGCAGGCAGGCGCCAATGGCTACGTGGTCAAGCCGTTTACCGCCGCCACGCTCGACGAGAAGATCACCAAGATCTTCGAGAAAATGGGTCAATAAGAGGGACGCGACATGTCGACGACTCCGACTTTCAGCAATGAAGCGGCCGAGCAGATCATCCATCGCATCGGCAACCTGACCCGGATGCTGCGCGACAACATGCGGGAGCTGGGGCTCGACAAGGAAATCGAGCGTGCCGCCCAGGCCATTCCCGACGCGCGCGACCGACTGAGCTACATCGCCGCCATGACCGAGCAGGCTGCCGAGCGTTCGCTCACGGCCGTGGAACTGGCGCAGCCGCTGCAGGAAGAACTCGAGGCCAAGGCCACCGCGCTGGACAAGCGCTGGGGCGAGTGGTTCGAGCAACCCGTGGAGTTGGGCGATGCCCGCGCGCTGGTGCTCGACACGCGCGAGTTCCTGACCGAGGTTCCGGAGAAGACCAAGGCCACCGGCAGCCATCTGCTCGAGATCATGATGGCCCAGGACTTTCAGGACCTGACGGGCCAGGTGATCAAGAAGATGATGGACATGATCCGCACGCTGGAGCAGGAACTGCTGCAGGTGCTGATCGACAACGTGCCGGCCGATCGGCGCGTGGAAGCGCCCCCTTCACTGATCAACGGTCCGCAGATCAACCCCGAAGGCAAGGCCGATGTGGTGTCGGACCAGTCGCAGGTGGACGATCTGCTGGCGAGCCTCGGCTTCTGAGGTTGTTTGTAGATAGTAGATAGGCTACCGCTCTCCCGCATCGCGGGAGAGCGGCGCTTCAGCGTACCTTCGCATTCACTGGCACAATCGCAGCAAACACGGTTTCCCCCTGCCAGAGGATTGCCCCCATGCCTGCTCGCTGTACCGTTGTTGCCCTCGCAGCCGCCGCACTTGCCGGAATGCTTGTCGGAATTGCCCACGCGCAGACGCTGCCCCTCCCACAGGTCTCCCCAGCGGTAGACACTGCCTACACCAAACTCGAAGCATCCCCGGCCTACAAGAAGCTGATGACGGACGTCCGCGCCGATGACGCGCGCGCGCTGACCGAGCTGAAGACCATGACCGAGATTCCCGCGCCGCCCTTCAAGGAGCGCTCGCGCGCCGAGTACTTCGTCTCGCGGCTCAAGGCGCTTGGCCTGGCCGATGCCCACATTGATGCCGAAGGCAATGCGATCGGGATCCGCAAGGGCGTTGGCAATGGCCCGAAATTGTTGATATCCGCCCACCTCGATACGGTCTTCCCCGAAGGCACCGACGTCACCGTCAAGGCGCGCGACGGCAAGCTTTACGCCCCCGGTATTGGCGACGACACGCGCGGACTAGCCGTGCTGTTGTCGTGGTTGAAGGTGCTCAACGACAACAATGTGCGGACGGCTGGCGATCTGGTCTTCGTGGGCAACGTCGGCGAGGAAGAGCTTGGCAACCTGCGCGGCATGAAGGCGGTGTTCCGCGAGCATCCCGACATCGACGGCATGGTCGGCATCGAACCTGGCACCGGCGATCGCGTGCTGACGCAAGGCACCGGCAGCCATCGCTACGAAGTGACCTTCCGCGGTCCCGGCGGCCACAGCTTTGGCGCGTTTGGCCTGCCCAGCGCTATCCACGCCATGGGGCGCGCCATCAGCAAGATCAGCGATGTGCGCACGCCATCCGATCCCAAGACCACGTTCACGGTCGGCACGGTTTCTGGCGGCACGTCGGTCAATGCGATCGCGGGCGATGCGCGCATGGCGGTCGATATCCGTTCGAACGGCACGCCGGCCCTGCTGGAAACCGAAAAGCACATCATGGATGCGATTGCAGCCGGGGTTGCGGACGAGAATCGTCGTTGGGCGCCAGCCAAGAGTCAGGAAATCACGTTCCAGACAAAGCTGATCGGCGATCGCCCGGCCGGGCAGACGCCGACCGACTCGGTGATCGTGCAATCGGCTGTCCGCGTGATCCGCGCCAACGGCAAGGAGCCGCCAACCCTGCGGGGCGGCAGCACCGACGCCAACGTGCCGATGGCGCTGGGCATTCCGGCCATTATCATCGGCAGCGGCGGCAAATCGGGTGGCGCACACTCGCGTGACGAGTGGTTTGACCCCACCAATGCCTGGGAAGGCGCGCAGTGGGGCCTGACCACTGTGCTGGGTCTGGTCGGCGTGGACGGTGTGGAAGCGCCGCTGCTGGCACGGCGCCGGGGCAATCCGCCGATCACACGGTAAGGGGCTACGGGGGGCCACGGGGGGCGGCGCGGGCTCCGCCATCTCCAGGCGAGGTTGCGCCAGCCGCCCGCTTGCGCTTCAATGGTCGCCTTGCCGACCAATGCCGTAGCCTGAAATGACCGATACCCCCGACACTCCTGACACCCCCATGGCAACCGGGGCTTCGTCCCGCCCGCCACTGCGTGCGCTGACGCCGCTTGAGGGCCGCGTGGTGGCGGTGCTGCTTGAAAAGCAGTTCACTGTTCCCGATACCTATCCGTTGTCGCTCAACGCGCTGGCCGCAGGCTGCAACCAGAAGACCGCGCGATCGCCGGTGATGAGCGTCGGCGAGGACGAGATCCTGACCGCCATCGATGGCCTCAAATCGCTGAGCCTCGTGTTCGAAGGCAGCAGCAGCCGGGTGCCCCGCTTCGAGCAAAACCTTGCCCGCGTGCTTGGCGTGCCAAGCCAGTCCGCGGCGCTGCTGTCCACGCTGCTGTTGCGTGGGCCGCAGACAGCGGCGGAACTGCGCCTGAACACGGCGCGGCTGCATGCATTTGCCGATATCTCGTCGGTCGAGGCGTTCCTGGACGAGCTGGCCGAACGCGATCCCGCCCTGGTCGTGAAGCTGCCCCGTGGCCCGGGGGAGCGTGAACACCGCTGGACGCACCTGCTATGCGGCGAAGTCAGTCTGGCCGAAGCGCCGGGCCTTCGCACGAGCGCGAGCATCGAGATCGCGCCGTCGGAGCTGGAGGCGCTCCGGATCAGCCATCGCGAGCTGGAAGACAAGGTGGCGCGCCTGCAAGCGCTGGTCGAGGAGATGGCCGAACAGCTGGGCATCTCCATCGATCCGGATCGCCTGTCCTGAGCCCGCGCGCCCTGCGATGCGGCGTCGCCTGACGCGGCATCGCGCTGCATCGTAAAGGCGACATCATGCCGCCGGATGCCAGCCGGACAGTGCGCGATCCCGGCATTTTCGGGCGTTCCCCCTAAAGATCGGCACCCAGGGGACCGTTAACGCCGCTGCCCCCTCCATTCCTGAAACAGGGACCTGTTTCCCCGCCTTTTCCTCCCAATGCTTCCCGCCCGGGGATTTGATAATCCTCGGTGACGAAGTGCCGTCCGCGCTTCGCGCCTGGAGCGTCCATGTCCGAGGAAAGCGATCTCGAGAAAACCGAACCCGCCACAGCCCGGCGCCTTGAAAAGGCGCGTGAAGAGGGGCAGGTGGTGCGTTCGCGCGAGCTCGGCACGTTCGCGATGCTGATGACCGGCGTGATCGGTCTTTGGGCCACGGGCGGCGTGCTGGGCCGCAAGCTCGATGCCGTAATGCATGCCGGCCTCGCGTTCGAGCCGGCCACGGCCTTCGACACGAATCGCATGTTGTCCCAGTTTGCCGCCATTGTCTGGGACGCCCTGCTGGCATTCCTGCCGCTTCTGCTGATGTTCGGCGTCGCGGCACTGGTGACGCCGCTGGCTCTGGGCGGCTGGATGTTCTCGACCAAGTCGTTTTCGCCCGATTTCTCGCGCATGTCGCCGATCTCCGGCCTCGGCCGGTTGTTCTCGGCGCATTCGCTGGTGGAACTGGCCAAGGCCATCGCCAAGTCGTTGCTGGTGGGGGGCGTGGGTGCCTGGATGATCTGGCGCAAGCTGCCGGAGGCGATCGCGCTGATGGACGCGCCGATCCAGGAGGCACTGCTGCACATGATGGAACTGGTGCTGTATGTCAGCGGTGTGGTGGCGGGATCGCTGATCCTGGTGGCCGCGCTGGACGTGCCCTGGCAGCTCTATACGTTCCACAAGAAGCTCCGCATGACCAAGGAAGAGATCAAGCAGGAGATGAAGGAAACCGATGGCGATCCGCACATCAAGGCGCGTATCCGCCAGCAGCAGCGTGCCATTGCGCGCCGCCGCATGATGGCCGAAGTGCCCAAGGCCGACGTGGTGGTGACCAACCCCACGCACTACGCCGTGGCGCTGCGCTACGAGGAAGGCCGCATGGGCGCGCCTCGCGTGGTGGCAAAGGGCGCCGATGAAGTGGCCGCGCGGATTCGCGAACTGGCCGCGGAACACCGCGTGCCGATGCTGTCGGCGCCGCCGCTGGCACGTGCGCTGCATCGCCACGTCGAGCTGGGTCACGAGATCCCGGCCGGTCTGTACACCGCCGTGGCCGAGGTCCTGGCCTGGGTCTATCAACTGAAGAACTGGCACTACAGCTACGGTCCACAGCCCAATGGGCCCGCGGATCTGGTGGTGCCGGATGAACTTGCCGTACCGGAAAGCCGCGCATGAACGCACTGACGAACATCCTCAACATGCCGGGCCTGCGCTCTGGTGCCCAGATGAAGGCGCTCGCGGGGCCGGTGCTGATCATCATGATCCTCGGCATGATGATCCTGCCGTTGCCCGCGTTTGTGCTGGACCTGCTGTTCACGTTCAACATTGCGCTGTCGATCATGGTGCTGCTGGTCGGCATGTACACGCAGCGTCCGCTCGACTTCGCGGCGTTCCCGGCGGTCCTGCTGTTCTCCACGCTGCTGCGCCTGTCGCTGAACGTTGCCTCCACGCGCGTGGTGCTGCTGGAAGGGCATACCGGCCCGGACGCCGCCGGCAAGGTGATCGAAGCCTTCGGCCACTTCCTGGTGGGCGGCAACTTCGCGGTCGGTATCGTGGTGTTCGCGATCCTCGTGGTGATCAACTTCATGGTGATCACCAAGGGCGCGGGCCGTATCGCCGAGGTGGGCGCGCGCTTCATGCTGGACGCGATGCCGGGCAAGCAGATGGCGATCGACGCGGACCTGAACGCCGGCCTGATCAATGAAGAGGGCGCGCGCAAGCGTCGTGCCGAGGTGGCGCAGGAGTCCGATTTCTACGGCGCGATGGATGGTGCGTCGAAGTTCGTGCGTGGCGATGCCATCGCGGGCCTGCTGGTCATGTTCATCAACGTCGTGGCCGGCATGGTCGTGGGCATGGTGCAGCACGACCTGGACTTTGGCACGGCGGTGCATAACTACACGCTGCTGACGATTGGCGACGGCCTCGTGGCGCAGATTCCGGCACTGGTGATCTCCACGGCCGCCGGTGTCATCGTCTCGCGGGTGTCGAACGAGCAGGACGTCGGCCAGCAACTGACCGGCCAGCTCTTCTCGAATCCGCGCGTGTTGTTCATCACGGCCGCCATTATCGGCATGATGGGCATCATCCCGGGAATGCCGCATTTTGCGTTCTTGCTGCTGGCTGCCGGGCTGATCTGGCTTGGTCGGCACATGATGCGCCGCGAGGCCACGGCAGAAGAAACGAAGTCGAACGAGGCGCGCGCGCCTGCCGCGCCGGCCGAGGCCGCCGAAGCGTCGTGGGAAGACGTCACGATGGTCGATCCGCTTGGCATGGAGGTGGGCTATCGCCTGATCACGCTGGTGGATCGCGCCCAGAACGGCGAGTTGCTGGGCCGCATCAAGAGCATCCGCAAGAAGATCGCGCAGGACATCGGCTTTCTGGTTCCGGTGGTCCATATCCGCGACAACCTGGAACTGAAGCCGACCGCCTATCGCATCACGCTCAAGGGCGTAGAGGTCGGCAGTGGCGAAGCCAACCCGGGCCAGTGGATGGCGATCAACCCGGGCCAGGTCACCGGCACGCTGCCCGGCGCGGCCACGCGCGACCCGGCCTTTGGGCTGCCGGCCGTGTGGATCGACGCCGCCCTCAAGGAGCAGGCGCAGGCGTATGGCTACACCGTGGTCGACGCCAGCACCGTGGTGGCCACCCACCTGAACCACCTGATCCAGATGCACGCATCCGAGCTGCTGGGTCGCCAGGAAGTGCAGTCGCTGCTGGACCGCATCGCCAAGGAATCGCCCAAGCTTACCGAGGACCTGGTGCCGAAGACGATCACGCTGACTGGCCTGCAGAAGGTGCTGCAGAGCCTGCTGGACGAAGGTGTGGCGATCCGCGACATGCGCACGATTCTCGATGTCATCGCCGAACACGCGCCGAAGGTCAGCGATCCGGCCGAGTTGACCACGCTCGTGCGCGTGGCGCTGGGCCGCGCGATCACGCAGCAGCTTTTCCCCAACAACGCCGACCTGCAGGTCATCGGCCTCGACGCCGGCCTGGAGCGCGTGCTGTCGCAGGCGCTGGCCAATGGCGGCGGCATTGAGCCGGGCCTGGCCGATGCGGTGCTGCAGCAGGCGCAGGGCGCGGTGGTGCGCCAGGAGCAACTGGGTCTCGATCCGGTCCTGCTGGTGCCGTCGCCGCTGCGGCCGCTGATGGCGCGCTTCCTGCGCCGCACCCTGCCGCAGTTGAAAGTGCTGTCGCATGCCGAAGTACCGGACAACCGCAATATCCGCATCACCGCCATGATCGGCGGCGCAGCGTAAGGACTGAACATGAGCGTGGCAAAGTTTGTGGCGGCCAACGGCCGTGAAGCGATGCGCAAGGTGCGCGAGGCGATGGGCCCGGATGCCGTGGTGCTGTCGAACCGGACCATCGATGGTGGCGTGGAGATCGTCGCCATGCGCGACACCGATCTCGGCGCGGTGAACGCCAATGCGCAGCCTTATGTGTCGCCCACGCCGGCCGCATCCCAGATTCTTGAGACCGCCCCGGCGCAGATCGGCCCGATTGCCATCGCGGCGGCCAATGCCGTCGACGGGCAGGCTACCCGGACCGACGACGGTGCCATTGGCGATCTGCGTGGCGAGCTTGCGTCGATGCGTTCGATGCTCGAGCGCCAGTTTGCTGGCCTGTCCAGCGGCGCCGGCAATGTGGCCGTGGGCGATCCGCTGCGCGAGTCGCTGTTCGAGTGGATGGTGAACGCGGGCTTCTCTGGCCAGTTGTCACGTACGTTGATCTCCCGTCTGCCAGTGGGTACCGATCGTCCGGCCGCCATGTCGTGGATTCGGCAGGAAATCGCGAAGAAGGTGCCTGTGCTGTCCAACGAGGACGCTCTGTTCGATCAGGGCGGCGTGCTGGCGCTGATCGGACCGACCGGCGTGGGCAAGACCACCACCACGGCCAAGCTGGCCGCGCGCTACGTGCTGCGCCACGGCGCCGATCGCCTGGCCTTGCTGACGACCGACCGCTTCCGGATCGGCGCGCACGAGCAGCTTCGCATCTACGGCGACATTCTGGGCGTGCCGGTGCATGCGGTGAAAGACGCCGCTGACCTGCGTTTCGCGCTATCGGCGATGAAGGACAAGCATCTGGTCATCATCGACACCGTTGGCATGAGCCAGCGCGATCGCAGCTTGTCCGACCAAATCGCGATGCTGGCTGGCGTGCAGGCGCCGATGCAGCGCGTGCTGCTGCTCAACGGCGCCGCGCATGGCGATACGCTCAATGAAGTCGTGCACGCCTATCGGCACGACGCAGCCGGCGACGCTGGTGGCATCGACGGGTGCATCATCAGCAAGCTCGATGAAGCGACCCATCTGGGCTCGGTGCTCGATGTGGTGATCCGCCATCGCCTGCCGGTTTTCTATGCTTCCACTGGCCAGCGCGTGCCGGAACATCTGGAACTCGCGCAGGCCAGCACACTGGTGGAACGCGCGTTCATGACGCCGCGTCGTGGCTCGCTGTTCAATGACGCCGACATGGCACGCCGCCATGCCGTTGCAGCGGACGCTGCAACGCCGCGCCCGGCCGAGCGCAATGGCGCCGATGACATGCTGCGTTCGTTGACTGACAGCGCTAATGCCGTAGGCACGTGCGTGGAAGAGTTGAACGCCGCAGGCTACGGCTTCGATGTCGCGCGCCAGCTCTGGCAACAGCGCGGCGCCGGTGCCGTGGGATTGCGCCAGATGGGCCAGCAGGCACGCATGGCGATGTGCCGCGACGCCAGCCGGGCCTGCGAGCGCTATGTGCTCGCCGTATCGCAGAATTTCACCCAGCCGGTGCAAGGTCGTCGCGCGCCGCAGTTGATGCAATGCACCCTGTGGCTTGCCGATCGGGACGGGATGCCGCTGGCCGGTACCACCGCGCCCGTTGGCCGTACGCGGCAGTCGATGTCAGAAGCGGACGCCGATGCCGAAGCCGAGACCGTGCGCGCCACGCTTTCTGCGGCACGTACCGTCGTCAACCTGAATGCTTCGGTGCCATCGGCCGCCGTGATTGCGCGCTGGCATCAGCTCGGTGAGCGCTGGGTGGCGGGTACGCGTAAAACCGCGCGCGTGATCACTGGTGGCGCGGCCAGCAAGCTCGATGCGATCGCCGACACGCTGACGTTTCATGCGATTGGCGACACGACCTGGCGCGACCGCGACGCTGTGCACTGGGTTGGTCACTGTGCCGTGCGGATTCCGGAAGGGACGGTTCGTGCGGTTGGACGCGCTCGCGATAACACGGCCGAGACCGGCACCGAAGCGTGCCTCGTTGTCTCCCGCATGGCGGATCGTGATACCGGCGAAACGCTGGCGGTCGAGTACGTGCTGTGCGACGCGGCGCTGACCGATGACGCCGCGCAGGTCGCTCGCTGGATGCAATGGGCGAACGCCGCGGACGAGCAGTTCCGCACGCTGCGTCATGCCGCCGAACACTTCGCGCAGGACGGCGATGCGTCGGACAGTCAGGGGACCAGCCTGGTGTCGCTCCAGCTCGGGCTGACCACGCTGCGCCTGCAGCACACCCCCACCGCAACCGCACCGGCGTTCCTGTCACGCCTGGCCGGCCGTGCCGCGACGCGTGCGAATGTGCCGGTGCCAGGCTCCGTGCTCAACGAGGGCATGGGTCGCCTGCTGGCGCTACTGGATGTGCTGGAGAACTATCCCGGACGTGCCGCCTCGCCTGCGCTCGTCGGTGATATCACTGCCGACGTGGCAATGCAGGCGACAGTCGGACTGCCGCAGTTGGCAGTCGCGGGGGAATAAGCCTTGAACGTCATGGGTTCCGATCAGGCAGAAAGCCTGCGCCGTCTGCTGGCGCCGCGCGTCACCCGGCGCATCGCGGTGGTTGCCGCCGATGCGGGGGCGGGCGCCACCACGGTGACACTGGGTCTGGCCAATGCGTTGGCCATGCAGGGCGAACGCGTGCTGCTCGTCGACGAGGATCGCCATGGCGTGCGTGCCACGCGTCTGTCGGGCGCCGCGCCTGTGGCAACGCTCGCCGATGTGCTGGCCAGCCGAGTGTCTGCGGCCGCCGCGATTGGCACGCGTCCCGCCAGTGGCATCGCGGTACTGCCGGCAGGTGACATCCCAGTCGATGCCGGGAACATGGACCGCGCGCTATCCGATCTGATTCCCGACATGCGGTCGGTGCTGATCGACGCGCGCACGGATGCGACCGGCGCGCTGTCGCCTCTGGCGGCAACCGCCCACAACGTGGTGATTGTCATGCGCCCGGAGGTAACGTCGATTACCGCGGCCTACGCGCGCATCAAGCGTCTGCATCACGAGTACGCATGCCGCCGCTTCCATCTGGTCGTCAATATGGCGGCCACCGAAGCGACCGTTGCCGCGCTGGCGCGCAATCTTGCACGTACCGCGAGCCAGTACCTCGGCGTCGAGGCTGGTCTGACCGGATACCTGCCGATCGACCCGCTGGTGGCCCGCGCATTCCAGCTTAGCCGTTGCGTGGTGGAGGCATATCCCGCAGCGGCATCCACCAGCGCGCTGCGCCACATCGCCAGCGGTATCGGCGCATGGCCGTTGCGACACGATACAACGCCCCAGGGAGCGGCTGTGGCCGTTCCCGCATGAAGCCAGAACAAGAAGTCGACAAGACCGGACACCGAGCCAGACAGTCAGCCGCGGCCATGCTTGCGCGGCGCTGGCACCGATAGAAAGCATTTACCGAGAGTTCCACCATGTACACGATTCAGGGAAAGCTCGAACAGGCAGACGTGGTCAAGTCGCACGCGCCGCTGGTGCGACGCATCGCGTTGCAGCTGGCGGCGAAGCTGCCGGCCAGCGTGCAGATCGACGACCTGATCCAGGCCGGCATGATCGGCCTGCTCGACGCCGCCAAGCGCTACGAGGACAACCATGGCGCGCGATTCGAGACCTATGCGAGCCAGCGCATTCGCGGCGCTATGCTCGACGAGGTGCGCGCCAACGATTGGCAATCGCGCAGTCTGCGCCAGTTCACACGCAAGATCGAACGCACGCAGCGCCAGCTCGAGCAGAAACTCGGCCGGAGCCCCATCGACTCCGAAGTGGCGAAGGAACTCGAAATGGGGCTGGAGGAGTATCAGGAACTGCTCAACGAAGTCCATGGCTGCCAGTTGCTGCACTATGAGGACTTCGAACGTTCCGGGGAAGAAGACTTCCTGGATCGGCACCTTGGGGTGACCGACGAAGCGAATCCGCTCACGGTGCTGATGGAATCGGGAATGCGTGACGCGCTGATCCGCGCCATCGAGAAGCTGCCCGAGCGCGAGAAGCTGGTGCTCTCGCTTTGCTACGACCAGGAGTTGAACCTGCGTGAGATCGGGGCCGTGCTGGAAGTGACCGAATCGCGCGTCTGCCAGATCCGTAGCCAGGCCATTACGCGGCTGCGCAACCAGCTTCGCGGCATGTTGTGATGCGTCATCTTCTGGCATTCGCGTTGTGTCTTTGTCTGGCCCCCACATGGGTCGACGCGCAGACATACGTGCGCGCCACCTACGAGCTCAGTGGGTCGCGTTATGCCTGGACCAGCTCCGCGCAGGGACCGCTGATTGCCAGTCGCGGCCAGCGCACGATGTCGTCGCCGGTGCTGCCCCCCGGCACGATGCCTCAGGCAAGTGGCATCGTTACATCGGTACGCTGGCGCTACAGCTTCGCCAGTACCCCGCCTATCGATCTGGAAGCATACCTGTGTAACGCGCGACGCTGCGTGCTGCTGTCTGGCGCGCAGGGGAAGACCGATGCGTTCGCGGGCGACGATGCGACCGGCGGGTTCGTGTTTGCCTACCGGGTTGCTGGCCGTGGGGGGCTGTCTCCCACCCTGCAAGGCCGCAGTAACGAGGTGACGGTGAGCTACCGATAGCGCGCCGGGCCCGGCGCGGCAATGAAACGGCCCGTGGACGGGTTCAATCTGCACCTATCTGCACGTCACTGGCACTACGGGCCGCTCGGCACAGGACTGCAGTCGCAAAAAAAGCCCGCTCCCAGCCAGTCATGACCAGAAGCGGGCAGGTGGAGCCCAGTCTCAAGCCGACGAATGAAGTGCCGTCAGAAGACGTGCTTCATGCCAAGCATGGCGCCGAACTGCGAGCCGCCAGGCGCGGGCGATGCGCCGGTGGAAGCGCTGTCCACGGACAGCGCCAGCTTGCCGCCGTTGTCGATATAGCCAAGCGTGGTGTAGACGGACGTGCGCTTGGAGAAGGCGTAGCTGGCACGTAACGCGCCCAGCCACGCCTTGTCGGCGCTGTTGTGGTACTTGAGGTAGAACGCCTCGCCGGAGAGCGTCACCGCAGGAGTGATGTCGTAGGCGACACCGGCGTAGAACATGTCGCTGCGCGGCGTGGCGATGGCGCCGTTGCGACGCCCGATCCAGCCGGCGCCGATCTTGGCGCGGTCCACGAGCATGTAGCCACCGAGAGTGGCGCGATCATCCTTGAGCGAACTCGAGGTCAGGCCGCCGAAGGCGCCGGGCCCGCCGCGCTGCGAGTCATAGGCGCCCAGGATGCCCCACCAGTTGGTTTCATACCCGAGCATGGCCGACCATTCGCGGCAGGCGGTCTTGTCGGCGGGGTTCTCGCCGCCGCAGTTGGTGCCGGAGGGGCTGGGACCAGCGTTGACGGTGTCGCGCCCGAAGCTGTAGGTAGCGCCAATGGTGAAGCCGCCGAATTTGCCCTTGTAGGCGATGGCGTTGTCGGCCCGCGCGTTGGGCAGGTAGTTGTCGAGCGAGCTGGAACCGTAGGCGTTAGGGCCGAGAATGTCGGAGTCGAGCGTGGCCCAGAACAGCATGGTGTACTGGCGGCCGAGGCTGACCTGGCCCCAGTTGCCGGAGAGGCCGACCCATGCCTGGCGGCCGAAGAGGCGACCGCCCTGGTTGGAGACGCCGCTGTCGGGGGCGAATCCGGATTCGAGCACGAAGTTAGCCTTCATGCCGCTGCCGAGGTCCTCGGTGCCGCGCAGGCCCCAGCGGGAGGGTACGGTGCCGCTGAGGTTGGCCATCTTGACGACGGAGTTGCTGGCGGTGCCGACGTGGTTGAGGTACTCGATGCCGGTGTCGATGACGCCGTAGAGCGTCACGGATTGGGCGTTGGCGATGGCGGGCAGGCCGAGCGCGGCCGCCAGCGCCAGGTGGCGCAGTTTCATCTTCTTCTCCTCCGTTAGATATTTTTCTGGAACAACGTTGATGCCTGGCTTCGATGGCGCTGCCTGGCGGCCGCGTGCCTAGTGGCCACGTGCCTTGAGTCGCGCGTCAAGTCGGCTGTAAACGCGCCGCGCGTTGCCTTCGTAAATCTGGTGACGTTCCTCGTCAGAGAGCGCGGCCTGATCGATGTAGCGCCGCGTATCGTCGTAGTAGTGGCCGGTCTCGGGGTCGATGCCACGTACCGCGCCGATCATCTCCGAGGCGAACAGCACGTTCTTGACCGGTATCACGCGCGTCAGCAGGTCGATGCCAGGCTGGTGATAGACGCATGTATCGAAGAAGACGTTATTGAGCAGGTGTTCGCCAAGCGGCGGCAGCTTCATCTCCTGCGCCAACCCACGGAACCGGCCCCAGTGGTAGGGCACCGCGCCGCCACCGTGCGGAATCACGAACTTCAGCGTCGGAAAGCGCCGAAACAGGTCGCTGGTCAGCACCTGCATGAATGCGGTGGTGTCGGCGTTCAGGTAGTGCGCGCCAGTGGTGTGGAAGCACGCGTTGCAGCTCGTGCTGACGTGAATCATGGCCGGCACGTCGAGTTCGACGAGCTTCTCGTAGATCGGATACCAGTACGGATCGGATAGCGGTGGCGATGTCCAGTGTCCGCCAGACGGATCTGGATTCAGGTTCACGCCAACAAAGCCGTACTCGAGCACGCAACGTTCGAGTTCCTTGACGCAGCTCTTGGTATCGATTCCCGGCGATTGCGGCAGCATGGCGGCGCCGACGAACTGGTCGGGGAACAGCTCGCTGACACGGTGGCAGAGCGTGTTGCAGATGGCGGCCCACGTGGCGCTGGTTTCGAAGCTGCCGATGTGGTGCGCCATGAACGACGCGCGCGGCGAGAAGATCGTCAGGTCCATCCCACGCTCGCGCATCAGGCGAAGCTGATTGCTGGCGATGGCGTCACGTAGTTCGTCATCACTGATGCGCAGTTCACTGACGGAAGGCGCGAGCGCAGGGATGTTCAGGCTGGCGATCTGGCGTTGGCGCCAGTCTTCCAGGGCCTTGGGGGCGGTGGTGAAGTGCCCGTGGCAATCGATGATCATGGGAGTTCGTCAGACAGAGGCCATGCGCTGGTCGGCACCAGTACCTCGCCGCGCATGATGGGACGCGCGGTGCGGATCAGCGCGCTACGTACGATCGATCCCGGCTTGGCAGGATCGGTTTCCAGTTCAACGGTGAACTCGCCGGTCGGGTGCTCGACGCTGATGGCGTGGAGCGGCCCGACGCTGGTGACTGCGATGTCGCTTGCCACGGTGCCTGGCAACACGCAGGCAGTGCCCACCGTGATGGCGGCCAGCACGCCGATCGCATCGTGGCAGACGCGCGGGATGAAGCAACGCGTGGCGATGCTGCCGCCCTGGCGTGGCCGGGCCAGCAGGCACATCTTCGGATAGCTCTTGTCGGAGACGTCGCCAAGCCCCATGAGTTCGCCGGCGACGAGCCGCGCGGCTTCGATGCGTTGCTTGAGTTCGTGATCGGCATTGAGCGCGGCCACGCTTTCGTAGCCGGTGCGGTCGAGATCCTCCGCGCGCATCAGCACCATCGGCATGCCGTTGTCGATCAAGGTGGCGGCGATCAAGCGTGAGCCGCCACGCACCGGATCGTTGATCGTCAAGACGTCGATGGCGTTGCCGGTGGGCAGCATTGCATGGCAGACGGAGCCTGCGGTGTCGAGAAAATCGATCACGATTGGAGCCGCGGCGCCGGGAACGCCATCGATGCGCGCGTTGCCCGAGAAGCGTGGCACGCCACCGGGCGTCTGGATCGTGATGTCGCAGAGCATCCCGGTGTTGCGCGTCAGCACACGTGCCCGGGTGATGTCGCCCTGCGGCGCAATCAGTCCGCGTTCGATCGCAAAGGGAAGCACCGCCGCCAGCATGTTGCCGCAATTCGGGGTGGTATCGACGGTGTCGGCGTTCGGCTGCAGTTGCGCGAACGTGAAGTCCAGGTCGGCATGACCCGGCGTGCCGCGCGACACAATGCAGGCCTTGCTGGTCAGTGGATGGGCTCCGCCGAGGCCGTCGATCTGGCGCGGGTCCGGGCTGCCCATCGCCGCCAGCAGCACGCGATCGCGTGCTGGCACGTCTTCCGGCAGATCGCTCGCGAGAAAAAACGGTCCGCGTGACGTGCCGCCGCGCATCAGCGTGCAAGGAATCGCGCGGAGATCGGAGGCGAGGCAGGGCGTCATGGCGGGTGCGTAGTCGGACCCGATCAGGGGTCCGATCGGTGGTCCATCAGGTTGTCCATCGGGTGGCCGAAGTATCGGCGTACCGTGGAATCCCTTGGTTGCCATGTCGCGGGACAGTTGTTCTAATCTGCTTATCGACAGCACAAATACAACATCGGGTCGGACGACGCCATGGAGACCATCAGCCTGCATCACCTTCACGTTTTTGCCGGTGTCGCCGCTGCCGGAGGGGTACGGCGATCCTCTGAGTCGCTGCATCGGGCGTCGTCTGCGATTGCCCGCTCGGTGGCCGCGCTCGAGGAGACGCTCGGGGTGGTGTTGTTCGAGCGCAAGGGCAGGGGGATGCTGCTGACACGTGCCGGCGAGATCGTGCTTGAGCGCGCGCGGCATATCGAAGGCGCCTTGCGCGAGGTGCGGGAGGAAGCGGTACGGATGCGGGCGCAATCGGGCGCCGCCGTCGCTAGTATCGACGCGCTGCACAACGAACGGCGGCTCGAAGTGGCGGCGATGCTGGCCGAGGTGCATCACATGCCCAGCGTGGCGGCGTCGATCGGCGTGTCGCAGCCGGCGGTCAGTCAGGCAATCGCCCGGCTGGAGGATGCATTGGGCCAGCCCATCTTCGCGCGCACGGCGCGGGGCATGGTGCCCACCGACGCAGGCAGCCGCTGGGTGGTTCGCTTCGAGCGCGTGCTGGCAGAACTGCGCAATATCCGCGCCGATATCGCCGCGCTGAAGGGGGTGCTGGAAGGTGTGGTGACGGTTGGCGCGCTGCCGCTGGGCCGCACGCTGCTGTTGCCGATGGCGATTGCCGACGTGCACCGGCGCCATCCGCATCTGCGTTTCCGGACGCTCGAAAGCCCGTATGAGGAACTGACCGCGGGCCTGCTGGCCGGGCGGATCGATTTCATTCTTGGCGCGGTACGTCCGCTGGCCTCGCAAGGGCTTGCCACCGAGAGGCTTTTCCAGGACCGGATCTCGCTGATCGTTCGCGCCGCGCATCCGCTGGCGGCCAGAAAGCGCGTGACGCTGGCCGATCTCGAACCGTATCCGTGGGTGCTGTCTCGCGCCGCATCGCCGTCGCGCCAGGCCCTGGACGGCGTGTTTGCGTCACGTGGCCTGCCGTTGCCACAGCCGCTGGTTGAAACCGGAGACCTCGCGCTGGTGCGCGGCATGTTGCTGCAGGGGGACATGGTGACCGCCTTGTCCGCCCATCAGCTTCGCCACGAGATCGACGCGGGATGGCTGCGCGAACTGGGGCTCCCGCTGCCCGACACGGCGCGCAGCATCGGCATCACCACTCGCGTGGGCGCGCGTCTCTCGCCCGGCGCCGATGCGCTGATCGCCGCGCTGCGGCACGCCAGCGGGTCAATGGAACAGGCCGTCGATAAGTAGATGGCAACGCAGCCCGCGCCACAAAGCAATACTGCTATCCCCTGCTGAACGTAGACTGCCGTTGCCGTGCATGGGGGATGCGCGGCCGGCCGCTTCCGCGGCGATTAGCCATGTCGATAACTAGAATCCGCTGACTCCCGCACGGCGGATCACGCCAGGAGACGGCAACATGACAACGCAACGGCTCGACATTCGGGCCCATATCAACGAACGCAAGATGTCCGGCTACCAGTGGCTGCTGCTGGTGCTGTGTTTCCTGATCGTCGCCACGGACGGGATGGATGTGGCCATCATGGGCTTCCTCGCGCCGGACATCACACGCGAATGGGGCATCTCGAAGGCCGCCTTTGGCGTGGTGATGAGCGCCGCGCCGATCGGCCTGGCTATCGGCGCGCTGGTGGTCGGACCGCTGTCCGACCGCTTCGGCCGCAAGAAGCTGCTGGTCGGTTCCATCGCGCTGTTCGGCGTATTCAATCTGCTGAGCGCATTCGCCGATGGCACGGCAACCTTGTCGCTGCTGCGCTTCCTGACCGGCCTTGGTCTGGGCGCGGCCATGCCGAGCACGACCACACTGCTCTCCGAGTATGTGCCGGAACGTTCGCGCAGCATGTTGCTGGCGACGATGTTCACGGGCTTCAACCTCGGCTCCGCGCTGGTGGGCTTCGGTGCCGCCGCGCTTCTGCCGCATCATGGCTGGCGCGCGGTGCTGGTCGCCGGTGGCGCGATTCCGCTGATCTGCCTGCCGTTCTACATCATGCTGATTCCGGAATCGGCGCGCTTCATGGTGGTCCGCAATGTCGCGCCGGCGCGAATCGCCCGCACGCTGCGCCGCGTGATCGGCAGCGTGGTGGCCGATGACACCGTGTTCACGATCAGCGAGCCGCCGGTTTCCGGCAAGCAGCCCGTCCGCACGCTGTTGTCGTCGGGCTATCGCAGCATGACGCTGGCGCTGTGGGTCACGTACTTCATGGGGCTGCTCGTGATCTACCTGCTGAGCGGCTGGCTGCCCACGCTGATCAAGGACGCCGGCCTGCCGATCGATCGCGCCGCCAACCTGACGGCACTGTTCCAGCTCGGCGGTACCGTCGGCGCGCTGGTGGTGGGCTACTGCATGGACCGCTTCGCGCCCCATCGCGTGATCGGCGTGTCATATGTGCTGGGCGCGATGTTCATCCTGATGCTGGCTTCGGGCAGCGTCACGTCGTCGATGTTCGCACTCTACGTGCTGCTGGCCGGCTTCTGCATGAGCGGCGCGCAGACCGGGCTCAACGCTTTCGCGCCGCAGTGCTATCCCACGCCGGTGCGTGCCACTGGCGTAAGCTGGATGCTCGGCATCGGCCGCTTCGGCAGCATCACCGGCTCCATGGCGGGCGGTGTGCTGCTGTCGATGGGCTGGAGTTTCAGCGCGGTGATTGCCATCCTGGCCGTTCCGGCGACCATGGCGGCAATCTCCATTGTTTCCACGAAGGCGCAGCCTCGCGCCGTAACCGCTTGACGTATTGCCATGGCCACCATCATCGGCGCAATCGCCTCATCCCATACGCCAACCATCGGATTCGCGCTCGACGCGGGCAAGCAACAGGACCCCGCCTGGGCGCCGATCTTCGCGGCCTATGCGCCGGTGAGCGAGTGGCTCGCTAGGAAAAAGCCCGACGTGCTGCTCGTCGTCTACAACGATCACGTCACGTCGTTCTTCTTCGATCACTATTCGGCCTTTGCGCTGGGTATCGGCGATACCTACCATGCTGCCGATGAGGGCGGTGGCCCGCGTAACCTGCCGCCGGCGCGCGGCCACGTCGAACTGGCGCGGCACGTCGGCGCATCGCTGGTGGCCGACGAGTTCGACATGTCGTTCTTCCAGGACAAGCCACTCGATCATGGTTGCTTCTCGCCGATGTCGGTCATGCTGCCGCACGAGGGCGAGTGGCCCGTGAAGATTCTGCCGCTGCAGGTGGGCGTGCTGCAGTTCCCGGCACCGTCGGCGCGTCGTTGCTACAAGCTCGGACAGGCGATCCGCCGCGCGGTGGAGAGCTACCCGGAAGACCTCAAGGTGGCGATCGTCGCCACCGGTGGTCTGTCGCACCAGGTGCATGGCGAGCGTGCTGGCTTCAACAATACCGCGTGGGATCACCAGTTCCTCGACCTGTTCGAATCCGATCCCGAGTCGCTGCTAGACATCACCCATGCCGAGTACGCGAAGCGAGGCGGCTTCGAGAGCGCGGAAGTGGTCATGTGGATGGTGATGCGTGGCGCGATGTCGAGCCGTGTCCGCTGCCTGCATCGTGATTACTATCTGCCGTCGATGACCGGCATCGCAGTGGCGGTCTACGAGAACGAATCCGCCGACGCCCCCGCGCTGCGAGAGGCGCGTGCCGAACGCCAGCGCGAGCACATTGGTCATCAGTTGCACGGGATCGAGCAACTGGACGGGACGTACCCGTTCACGCTGGAAACCAGCGTGCGCGCATACCGGATCAACCGCTATCTGCATCAACTTATCGATCCGGCATTCCGCGAGCGATTCCGCGCCGATCCGCTGGCAACCTACGACGAGGCGGCCCTGACGCCGGAAGAGCGCGACATGATCACGCGCCGCGACTGGCGCGGCATGATCCACTACGGCGTGATTTTCTTCATGCTGGAGAAGCTCGGCGCGGTCTGCGGTGTCTCGAACCTGCATATCTACGCGGCGATGCGTGGCCAGTCCCTTGAAGACTTCCAGAAGACGCGCAATGCGCCGGGTGCGCTGTACTCGGTGGCCGGTAGCGGCAGCGCTTCATGGAGTGCGAAGTCCTGACCGGACGATGTCGGGGGCTTGAATTCCGGCGCAATGCCGCCATGTGCGAGGCTGTTTTTGACTCGCACCAGCCCCCGCTCGGTTTCCGTATGTACAAGAAAGGCACTTCCGTCGAAATCCAGTTCTCTCCGCAACGGCTGAACGACGCCGCAGGCGATCCGTACTGGGTGGACCTGACCATCGACGAGGCCCAGGCTCTACTGGCGCAGCTTCAGGCACATCTGGCACAGGCCGCGTCGGGTACCACCGCGCCGCTGGTGTTCAGTCTCGAAGGGCCGCCCGTGCGGGCTGACATCGCGCCCGCCCGCACGAAGGCAAACGCCGAAGAAGAGCCTGCCGCAAACGCCGAGAGCGAATTCAAGCAGTGGGTCTGCATCATCTGCGGCTGGGTCTATGACGAAGCGGCCGGATTGCCCGAGGACGGCATCGCACCCGGCACGCGCTGGGAGGACATTCCTGCCGACTGGCGCTGCCCCGAGTGCGACGTCGGCAAGGAAGACTTTGCCATGGTGGAGTTCTAGGCGGCGCCATCAAGATCATTCGGGGAGACCTTCAGAACAGGGCATCCTTGTTTCAGCGGCCGATTCATGTGCGCTACTCTGCGCTACCCATTCGTTGCCACCGGGTGACGTGGAGAACAATTCCACGCGGCCTGACAATGGTGGCATGATCGGCCTGCCGTCGTGCCATGCGGCAAGGCGGTTCGAGGGCCTTGACGCTGGGTGATGGGGCATCGGTGACTGGTCGATTGGTCGTGTGACCGGGAACCCTCTGGAACCCGAAGATCCGAAGAGACGGAGCCTGCTGAACATGGAACCTGTCCCCACCGCTCGCCTGCGCCTGCGTCAGTGGCGCGAGGAAGACCGCGTACCGTTTCGCGCCATCAATGCGGACGAAGAGATCATGGCGTTCTTTCCGTCGACGCTGTCTGATGCCCAGAGCGATGCGCTTATGGACCGTATCCGTCAGCATCACGCGCAGCATGGCTTCGGGCTGTGGGCCCTCGAGTTGCGCGAAACGTCGACCTTCATCGGATTCACCGGACTGGCGATACCGTCGTGGGCTCCCCCATTTGGGCCATGCGTGGAGATTGGCTGGCGTCTCGCGCGAGAGCATTGGGGACGCGGCTATGCCACGGAGGCGGCTCGCGCGACGCTGGATTTCGGATTCGGCGCGTTGCGGCTTGCCGAGATCGTGTCCTTCACTGCGGCGATCAATCAGCGTTCGGAACAGCTGATGCAGCGGCTTGGCATGCATCACGCGGCCAGCGACGATTTCGATCATCCGGCACTGCCTTCGGGGGATCGCCTCGCCAGGCATGTGCTCTACCGCCTGTCCGGCGCCCAATGGGATGGAAGCACTGGCACGGGCAGCAGGATTCCTGACCCGGGCAAATGATTCGATCCGTGTTTCGTGCGGCTGATGCGCTGGCTCAACGGCTCATGCATCGGCCTGCGAGCAAATCCGGGATCGCCCTCCTTTCAAGAATGCAGACGCGCGACGCGAACTTCAAGCCTGCGTCGGTGCGCGCAATGGTGTCCAGGTAGCGTCCGACGCTGTGGATGGCCGACGTATCGTCGGGCGTGGTGCGGAAGACCGCGTAGCTGGTCTCGGTGCGGATCTGGCTACCGCTGTCCTCCAGAATGCGCGGGATGCCGACCTGCTGCCTGTAATGGAGATCCTGGGCGCCTATTCCGTTCGCACATGCCTTTTCCATGAGCAGTCCACAGCTCTCGAAAGCGGGTGTTGCCATCGGCAAGCCGCATATATGAGCCTCATGCGACTGCGCATTGCACACACATTGTTCCAGGAAGAATTCGGGCCATTTCTCCCATTGCTTGTTATCGAGCGCGGCAGTGTAATCGGCGTAAAGCAACAGTACTTGCTGCCAGGTTTCGACGGTAGTCATCCTCAATCTCCAGGTCGTGGCCCACCCTGATGGTGGGGAGTTGCCACGGACGTTTGCTTCAGGTTCCGCGAGACTGGCGTTGCCAGTTTCGGCGGTGATGCGGTTTGGGGCCTGTCGTATCGCCTTGCGTCGGTCGTGTGCCGGCGTCGCGAAATACGGTGATTGGATCGAACGTCCACAGCACTGTTTTTGCTGGTTTTTTGTCCGGGCACCATAGTGCCGTTAACTACGGCGTTGACAATAGGGGCCCGGTTGAATTGCACTATCACCGTTAGTGATAATGCAGCGGTCGTGCCTGATAAATCGGGGTGGAGACGTAGTAATGGAACTGCAGGACATCGATCTGAACCTGCTTGTCGTATTCAATGAATTATTGCGTCAACGCAAAATGTCCGCCGTGGCGCGGACGCTTGGGATCTCCCAGCCAGCTGTCAGCAATGCGCTGAATCGCCTGCGCAAATTACTGGACGATGACCTGTTTCTGCGGACGTCGAAGGGCATGATCCCCACGCAGCTTGCTGGCACGCTAGCCGGGCCTATCACCGAAGCGCTCGATGTCATCCACCACTCGCTCAACGCACGCGCCACGTTCGACCCCTTGACGAGCACGCGAGCGTTCACCGTGGCGATGACCGATATCGGCGAGATCTATCTCTTGCCAGGCCTGATGGAGAGGCTTGGCAAACTGGCGCCAGGGGTGAAAATCAGCACGGTGTGCATACACGGCGACTCACTCAAGGGCGCAATGGAAAGTGGTTGTATCGATCTGGCGATCGGATTCCTGCCAGGCCTGACGGCGGGCTTCTTCCAGCGCCGGCTATTGTCGCAGCAGTACGTGTGCATCTTTCGGAAAGGGCACCCGCTTGGCCGAAGGGATATGACGCTGGAAGCGTTCGCCATGGCGGATCGTGTGTCGATCAGCGCGGAAGGCACGGGCCACACCAGGGTGGATGCGGCAATCCAGCAGGCGGGTGTGACGCGGCGCTCGCGGCTGAGCGTGCCGCATTTCGCGGCGCTGGGTCATATCCTTCAATCGACCGATCTGATCGCGGTGGTGCCACAGGCCTATGCGGAGCGCGCGCTGGTGTTGTTCAACCTGGTTTCCGCGCCGTGTCCGGTGAAGATATCCGAGATCAGTGTCAACGTGTTCTGGCACGCTACCCGTCACCGGGAGGTGGGCAACCAGTGGCTGCGGAACGTGATATCCGACAGGTTCGCGGTTTGCCCGATTCCTGAGGCGACGATGTCGCCTCAGGGTTTGGTGGTCAACTGCCGCGGCGAGTGATGGGGCAGGTGTTGAAGCCGAACACGCGATAGAGCGGGCAGTATCCGAGTAGACCGGTCACGAGCGGCACCGCGCCGATCCATCCCCAGACGCCGATCTGATCCGTCAGGGTCAAGGCAATCAGCACGACTCCGATGGCGACGCGCACCAGGCGGTCAAGGGTTCCAGCGTTTTTTTGCATGAGCGTTCCAGTCAGGTGGGAGGGGGAGACGGATATGCGTGGCTTTGGCGCGGGTTACTGCTTGGCAGCCTGGCCTTCGGTGTATGGGTCGAATTTCGCGGCGTGCGCCGCGTCGCCAGCGCCCTTTTTCTGCGGAGTCAGATTGGACTTCGTCTGCGCACCTTCCGAATAGGGATCGAACTTGCCGCTGCGGGAAGCACTATTCTTGTGTTTGCCAGACTTGGCGGGTGCCTGTGCGTCCTTTGTCACCGGCGCGTGCGCGCCGCCGTAGAGGTCGCCGCCATCGGTGTAGTTCTTCTGCGCGCTGGCTGGAAGCGAGGTCAATGCCACGGATGCGGCGGCAATGGCCAGGAAGTATGTGTTGCGATGCATGACGGCCTCTTGGGTCTGAGCTGCAAGATTGTGTCTCGAGTCTAGACACTAGGCCTGATCGCAGATTGACGCACGTCAAACACGTGACAACGTCTGCCGCTAGGCTGACAGATGAAATCTGTCAGCGCCATCCATTCGGCAATCAGGAGACAACATGGCTGAAAACCTCGTGATCTTTTACTCCCGCACCGGCACCACGCGACAAGCTGCCGAAATGCTCGGCTCGCGCCTGGGCTGGCGCGTAGTCGAACTGCGTGACGCGGTCAGCCGGGCGGGCTGGTGGGGAGATTTGCGTTGTGTCCTGGACAATCGGCTGGGCCGCAAGGTTGGCTATCGCTATGACGGTCCGCCGCTCGATACCTGCGGCAGCGTGGTGGTGATGGCGCCGGTCTGGGTGGAGCATCTGGCGGCGCCGATGCGGAGCTTCCTGCAGGACCAAAGCAGCTACAAGGGGCCGCTGGCGGCAATCGCGGTGATGGCCGCGCGCGGCGGATTCCGTGCGGCCGAAGAGGTGGCCACGGCGATGGGCCGTCCGCCGCATCCGGCCATGGTGCTGCTGCAACAGCAGGTGACCACCGGTGAGGCCAAGGCGGATCTCGACGAATTTGCTCGCATCCTGCAGCGCGACCCGCGCGCCGGAGACGCCGCGCCGCGCTCGGCGTGGCTGTCGCCGAACGAGGCATGAGCAGGAACCCACCCGCGCGCGTATCCCCACGCAAGGACGCCAGCATCGTCGTGCTGGCGTCCCTTAATGACGCCCCTAATGACGTTCTCAGTGGCGTCCGTCACAGGAACGTGAAGACCTCTTCCTTGCCGAGCCGCGACTTGGGGAGGTCGGCGTTGAAGTCCTGCTCGCTGCCGTAGCCGAGCGACACCAGCACGAGACTGGTATAGCCACGCTCGCGCAGGCCGAGTTCCGCATCGAGGATGTTGCGGTCGAAGCCTTCCATCGGCGTGGCATCCACGCCAAGTACCGCGGCGCCCGTCAGCAGGCTGCCGAGCGCCAGGTAGACCTGATTCGCCATCCATTGCTGCACGTCGCGAAACGCGAAGCGGTGCAGGTCGACGAAATATCGACGTCCCTTGTCCTGCCCCGCCTTCGCGCCTTCCGCGGTAAAGCGGCCATCACGCTCCTCGGCTTCCAGCAGCTTGTTCAGGTGGGCGTTGTCCATGTCGGCGCGCACGGCCAGCGCGATCACATGCGAGGCATTCTCGATCCTCGGCGCGTTGGCGCTGTAGCCACCGCTGGCGGCACGCGCCACGCGTGCCCGGGCCTCCGGCGTGGACGCCACCACGAAGTGCCACGGTTGCGAATTCACGGATGACGGGCTCTTGTGCAGCACGGCCAGCAGTTCGTCGATGACGTCTTGCGGAATGGCGCGGCCCGGCTCATACGCCTTCACGGTATGGCGGGTGGCGATCATCTCCGACAGCTTCATGGCTTTCATGGTGTTTCCTCGTTCAGGTGGATGCGATGTTGGGGAAGGGGGGATAACGGGTACCTGGCGCGGCTAGCGAATTCAGATGTCGCTAGCGTCCGGCGCGCGCCGCTCGGCGCTGTACTGGTGACTGGTGGCGATGTCCGGATCGCCCGGCACATCGAGCTCGACCACCAGTCCGCCGGGCAGTGGCACAAAAATCTGGATGGTGCCGTCGGCGGGAACATGGGCCACCCGGAAACGCAGGCCGGCTGCCTGCAGGCGGGCGATGACGTCTGTCGCCCTGGCCTGGCTGCGGAACGCGATATGGCCCATGCGGACTTCGCCGCTGCTGGCCGACAGCGAGTCGTCGTCCACCGCGTGCACCATGGCCTGGTCGCCCTCATAGAGCCACAAGCCCGGGAAAGGGAACGGCGGCCGATACCCGGGATGCATGTCCATCACGCCTTCGAACAGGGCGCGCAACGCATGATCGGCACCGATCGACACGTTGAGGTGGTCGAACTGCCAGGCGTCGCGCGGGCTGGCGGGATGTGCGGGTTCCATGGCGCGTCCTTCGAAGTGATGGGGATGGCGAATGATCCCACTACGCAGTCGATTGAAAAACTGGGCTTCACTTGTACCCGTATTCAAATAAAATTTGAAGATCACCTCAGATCGGCCCTGTGCCTCGACGCCCATGAGATTGCTTCAGGAACTCGATATTTTCGTGCGCACCGCCGATAACGGCAGCCTGTCCGCCACCGCGCGGGCGCTGGACCTGACGCCGGCGGCCACCAGCGCGGCGCTCAAGCGGCTGGAAGGCGAACTGGGCGTCCAGTTGTTCGTGCGCTCCACACGCACGATGCGGCTGACCCGCGAGGGCGAGCAGTACCTGGCGCAATGCCGGCCCGCGCTCGAGGTGCTGCAGCAGGCAAGCCGGGATCTGCTCACCGGCAACCAGGCGTTCCAGGGCGTGGTCAGGTTGTCGGCCCCGTCTGACTTCGGACGCAACCTGCTGCTGCCCTGGCTCGATGCGTTCCAGGACCGCCATCCCCTGGTCGAATTCCGGCTGCAGTTGACGGATCGCATGGCGAATATCTACAGCGATCCCGTCGACGTGGCCTTCCGTTATGGTGAGCCGCCGGATTCGAATCTCGTGGCGGTGCCGGTGGCAACGGGCATCCACAGGGTGCTATGCGCTTCGCCGGGCTATCTCGCCAGTCACGACATGCCGCAAACGCCATATGACCTGTCCGCGCATCGCTGTCTCTGCTACATGTTTGGCGATGACGTGCATGATCGCTGGCGCTTCGCGCGCGAAGACGGCGAGACACTGACCGTGCGCGTCAAGCCGGCCAATGTTTCGAACGATGGGGACGCCGTGCGCCGCTGGGCGCTGGCCGGCAAGGGCATCGCCTACAAGGCCTGGTTCGATGTGGCCGACGATCTCGCGGCGGGTCGCCTGCGTGCGTTGTGCACCGCGTGGACGGCCGAAGCATCGCCGCTGTACATGGTCGTGGCGGGGCGTTCGCAACTGACGCCGCTGCTGCGCGGGTTGCGCGATTTCGTGGCCGAACGGGTGGAGCGACTAGTCGCGCGGTATTGATGATCCACATCTATGCTTAGGGATGTATGGCCATGTCTTGCCGAATCCCCACGGTGCATCGCAACTAGAAAAGAGGACCGACCATGCTATCCGACGGCCGCAACCCAGGCGCCTCGCGTAAAGCGCGGATCCCCAATTCCTGGCTGCGATGGCTGCCGGGCGTGGCGATGGCCCGGGACTACCAGGCAAGCTGGCTGCCACGGGACCTGACGGCGGGGCTGGTCCTGACGACGATGCTCGTGCCGGTTGGCATTGCCTATGCGGAAGCGTCAGGTGTGCCAGGCGTCTACGGCCTCTACGCGACCATCGTGCCGCTGCTTGCCTATGCGGTATTCGGCCCCAGCAGGATTCTCGTGCTCGGCCCCGATTCGGCGCTGGCGGCGCCGGTGCTTGCAGTGGTCGTCCAGATGTCCGGTGGTGATCCGGCGCGCGCGATCGCGGTGGCCAGCATGATGGCGATCGTCTCGGGGCTGTTCTGCATCGTCATGGGTCTGCTGCGGCTGGGCTTTATCACCGAGCTGCTGTCCAAGCCGATCCGCTACGGCTACATGAACGGGATTGCGTTCACGGTGCTGGTCAGCCAGTTGCCGAAGATCTTCGCCATCCGTGTGGAGGACACCGGGCCGTTGCGGGAACTGGTGCTGTTGGGCCAGGCGCTGGTTGCTGGCCAGGTCAACTGGTATAGCGCCGCGGTTGGGGCAGGTAGCCTGGTGCTGATCCTCGCGCTCAAGCGTTTCGAACGCGTGCCGGGCATCCTGATAGCGGTGATCGTGGCAACGCTGTGCGTGATCATGTTCGACCTGGACCAGATGGGTGTGAAGGTGCTGGGTTCGATCCCGCAGGGTTTGCCGGCCTTCGCGGTGCCCTGGGCCAGCGGTCTCGACTTCGTCAAGATCGTGGCGGGTGGCTGCGCCGTGGCAATGATCGCCTTCGCGGATACCAGTGTGCTGTCCCGCAGCTTCGCGGCCCGGCACCATCACCGCGTGGACCCGAACCAGGAGATGGTTGGCCTTGGCGCCGCCAATCTCGCCGCGGGCTTTTTCCAGGGCTTCCCGATCAGCAGCAGCGCGTCACGCACGCCGGTGGCCGAGGCGGCCGGCGCGCGGACCCAGTTGACTGGCGTGGTGGGCGCGCTGGCTGTCGCGGCGCTGCTGGTGGTGGCGCCTGACCTGATGCGCTATCTGCCAAACAGCGCGCTCGCGGCAGTGGTGATTGCCGCCGCGCTGGGGTTGTTCGAGTTCGCGGATCTGAAGCGGATCTATCGCATCCAGCAATGGGAGTTCTGGCTCTCGATGGTCTGCTTCGTGGCGGTTGCCGTGTTCGGTGCGATTCCCGGCATCGGCCTTGCGGTGGTGCTCGCCATTATCGAATTCCTTTGGGACGGCTGGCGACCCCACTACGCGATACTCGGACAAGTCGAGGGCCTGCGCGGCTACCATGACCTGGAGCGCTATCCGCACGGCAAGCGGATTCCCGGGCTTGTGCTGTTCCGTTGGGATGCCCCGTTATTCTTTGCCAATGCCGAGCTGTTCCAGGAACGCCTGCAGGAGGCGATCGACGAGTCTCCAGCCCCCGTGTATCGCGTGGTGGTGGCCGCGGAGCCGGTGACCAGTGTGGATGTGACGTCCGCCGACATGCTGCGCGAGCTGAGTCGCACACTGGGCGAGCACGGTATCGCCCTGCATTTCGCGGAGATGAAGGACCCGGTCCGTGACAAGCTGCGGCGCTTCGAACTGATGGACGTGATCGGCGAGGACCGCTTTCACCCGACGGTGGGCAGCGCGGTGGATGACTATGTCGGCCGGCAGGGAGACTGGCCGGAAGCGTGGGGCCGGAACGAGTAGGGTGGGGTGATTGAAACAGCGCGCGACGCGGAGAGACTGCCCACGCTGCGCGGATACAGGCACAAGCACAGGCGCCGTGGCGGCGCCCGTACCTGTCAGTCGTCAGTCCAGCGTGATCTTGCCAGCCTTCACGATTTGCCCGTAGCGCGACGTATCGCGTTCGATCAGCTTGCGGAACTCCTCGGGCGTGCCGCCGACTGGAATAAAGCCCAGCTCCGTCAGCTTCTTCGTCACGTCGGGGTTACGCGTGGCGGCGGCGATCTCTTTCGCCATCCGGTCGATGATGGGCTGCGGCGTGCCTGCCGGTGCCAGCAG
This sequence comes from Cupriavidus metallidurans CH34, assembly GCF_000196015.1. Lineage (NCBI taxonomy): Bacteria > Pseudomonadati > Pseudomonadota > Betaproteobacteria > Burkholderiales > Burkholderiaceae > Cupriavidus > Cupriavidus metallidurans. The sequence continues at coordinate 261,873 of NC_007974.2, forward strand.
GCCCGTCCAGGAGCTCATCACAAAGCCCGGGAAACCGGACTCTTCCATCGTCGGGATGTTCGGCTCGCTCGGCCAGCGCTTGGCCGATGCCACGGCCAGCACGTTGATCTTGCCCGACTTCACGTGGGGCATCGGCACCAGCAGCGGATCGAACGCCATCGAGATCTCGCCCGAGACCAGCGCGGGCAGGATCGGGGCGCTGCCGTTGTACGGAATGTGGGTCATCTTGACCTTCGATTCCATCGCCAGCCGCTCGCCCGTCAGGTGCGCCGAACTGCCGATGCCGCTGGAGCCGAACGTCAGCGTATCCGGATGCTTCTTGCCGTAGTCGACCAGTTCGGCCACGGTCTTGACCGGCAGCTTCTTGCTGGAGAACAGGAACAGCGGCAGTTCAGCCATCTCGGCGACCGGCGCCAGGTCGGTGGGCTTGTAGCTCAGCTTCGAATACAGCGACATGTTCGCGCTGTACGCGGCCAGCACGGACACGAAGGTGTAGCCATCGGGCGCCGAACGGGCCACCACGCCGACGCCCAGCGTGCTGTTGGCGCCCGGCTTGTTCTCGATCACGATCGGCTGGCCAAGGCTTTGTGAAACCTTCTCGAACACCACGCGCGCAACGGTATCGGTGGAGCCACCCGGGGTATAGGGCACGATCACCTTGATCGGCTTGGCCGGCCATGCGTCGGCGGCGATGGCGCCGTGGTGGATGGAAAGGCCGGCAACGGCAATGGCTACAACGCGCGCAATGCGCGAGGCTTGATGCTTGATACGCAAGACGTCATCTCCTACTTTGATTCTCTTTATTGCGTCCGCATGGCGGAACATATGCAGCCGATGGGATCGGCGCGGGTCATTATCGGGGACGCATCCACGCAATGGCGTGTCAACGACGGTCAAAAACGGATGCGCTGCAATGCAAATGTGCGATAAGCGAACGAAGCGAGGATGCGTCGTCCGCGGTTACCATTGGCCCGCCGCCAGAGCGGCAATCCATAAAGAGCAGGAAGCAACATGAACACGAATCACGCGGAACGATATCTGGGCGAAGCCATTGAGCTGGCTCGCACCAACCTGGAACAGGGCGGCCGGCCGTTCGGGGCCGTCATCGTGAAGGACGGTGAAGTGATCGCCACCGGCGTCAATCAGATCCTGAGCACCAACGACCCCACCGCTCATGCGGAACTGACGGCCATCCGCGCCGCCAGCCAGAAGCTCGGCAGCCCCAGCCTGGATGGCTGTGCCGTGTATGCCAGCGGACATCCTTGCCCAATGTGCATGGCGGCGATGCGGATGGCGGGCGTGAAGGAAGTGACCTACGCCTATTCGAACGACGATGGCGAGCCATACGGTCTTTCCACCGCGGCCATCTATGCTGACCTGGCGAAGCCGTTCGCCGAGCAGTCGATGAAGATCCGGTACATGCCGGTGCGGCCGGCATCGTGCCCGGATCTTTACGCGGAATGGAAGCGCAGGGCCGGCTGATCAGGCCTGCAGCAGGCGTTCGTCCAGCTTGAACACGGCGACCACGCGATTGAGCACGGTCGCCTGATCCTCGAGCGATTTCGCGGCGGCGGCCGCCTGCTCCACCAGCGAGGCATTCTGCTGGTTGGTGCTGTCCATCTCGGTAATCGCAAGATTGATTTCGCCCAGGCCGCGGCTCTGTTCGCCGCTGGCCTCCGCGATCTCTTCCACCAGCGTGCTGACCTGCTGCATCGCCGGCACGATCTGCTGCATGGCATCGCCGGCTTCATTGACGAGCGAGCGTCCGGTACGAACGGCTTCCTCGGTGCCGACGATCAGCGTCTTGATGTCCTTGGCGGCGTTTGCCGAGCGCTGTGCCAGTCCCCGTACTTCTCCCGCCACCACGGCAAAGCCGCGACCATGCTCGCCGGCACGCGCGGCCTCCACGGCTGCATTGAGCGCCAGGATGTTCGTCTGGAATGCGATGCCCTCGATGGCGTCGATGATGCTCGACATCTGGCCCGCGCTATGCGTGATCGTTTCCATGGTCGATACCGCGTTGGTCATCATCTCGCCGCTGCGGCGCACGTCCATGGATACCGAGGCTGCCAGCGCGCTCGCGCGGCGCGCGGTGTCCGCGTTGGTGGCCACGGTGGCCGTGAGCTGTTCGGTGGCGGAGGCGGTTTCCTCCACGCCCGCCGCCTGATTCTCCGTGCGGGTGGACAGGTCGTGATTGCCCTGCGCGATTTCGCGTGTCGCATCCGCGATGGCCACCACGCCTTGTCGAACATCTCCGATCGTGCGATTCAGTGATGCGACGAAGCGGTTGAAGGCATCCGCAAGCCGGCCAACCTCATCCTGCGAGTCCACCGGCAGCCGCTGGGTCAGGTCACCGTTGCCCGTGGCGATCGCGTCGAGCGCGCTGGCCACGCGACCGATCGGCGCCACCAGCGCACGGATCACGAAATAGAGCACGATGACGCCGAGCAGGCTGCCCGACAGGCCCGCGGTCACGGCCGCGATGATCGACGAGTGGCGAATCTCTTCGAGAACCTCGGACTTGGGCACCTGCGCTACCACGTACAAGTCCAGCTCGGGCACATAGGATGCCGCAACGATTCGCTTGCCTTCCGGGGCATCAACCTCCGTGTGCGCGAACGGCTGCCGCGCGAGCAGCGTCCGCGCGGCATCAGTGGTGAAGCCTGGCAGGTCCGCCAGCGGCGTGCCGGCCTCCGCCAGTCTCGCATCGCGATGCATCAGTACGTTGCCATCGGCGCGAGCCAGGAAGATCGAGCCGGTCCTGCCCAGGCGATATCCGTTGATCGTCTCGGCCAGATGATTGATGGAAAGCCCCAGACCCGCCACGGCGAGCTTGCCATTACCGGCTTCCGCGCGCGCATTGATGAACAGCATGTAGCTGTCCGAATTGCGATCCTTGTCCAGCGACAGCTCGTAGGGTTTGCCGCGTGAGAGAAAGTCGAAGAGCCATTTGTCCCCGGCGGAATCCGCCTGCACGGTGCGGTCCACGCCTTTCTCCGTGAGGTACTTGCCCTGGCTGGCCGATACCCAGAAGACCGCGTCCGCCTGATTGCGTGACTTGATCTCCGCAGCGTAGCGACGCCACGTCGGCACGTAGTCGTCCGCGAGTCCGTTGCTCTCCCAGTCACGCAGCATCGTGTTGCCGGCCATTGCCTGCGCGGCGGCCAACGGGCGTGCGATCTGATGCAGCATGTCATTGCGAATCTCGCCGACGATCGCCGGCAATTCCAGATCGACCACGCGCTCCTGCAGCCCCTTGCTGATCTGCCACAGGATGAGCATCGCGGTCATTGTCACAACGAGCAGGAGGCAGGTGATTGTGCTCAGGATGAGCTTGCGTTGAATTGTCATACCGCGAAGCAGGCGCATGAATTGTGGTCCTCCTGTGTGGTCTTCGATTGTTGTCATTGACTGTCGGGAGCGGGCGAAGAAGCAGCCCCGGGGGAACGCCCCATATCCCGATCCGAAGCGCTAACGGATGCCGGGCGGACTTTATTGAGCATCAATATGTCATTTCTCAAATGCAGCGGTGTCATGTCCCGAGCCGTCAAGCTATTGTCCCCAGTGGTTAAGCGTCGAACCGCCGTAGTGCATAGATTGATCGGCTCAAAAAAAACGAATCGAGGTGCGGATGAGGGGGCTGATAACAAGGATCGTGACCTATGCGGCGCTTGCACTAGCCTTCATGCTTCCCGTCTGTGCCTCTGTCTGGATGAGTTACCGCCTCGCGCTGAGCGAGCAGCAGCTGCACACCGGCATCCTTGCTGCGGAGGTCCTGTACCGGGTCCACGTCTTCAGCGAGCAGAACTTGCGTATCAATGCGGCCCTGAGGCGGCATGGCGCCACATCTCCATGTTCCCCGGACAACGTTGCGCTGATGCGCAACCTCGCCGTCGGCGCAAGCTATCTGCAGGTGGTGGGCTATGTCGAAGGCAACGTGCTGCAATGCTCGTCCTACGGGTACGGAGACGGGGACGCGGGTATCCCGATCGGTCCGCCAGCCTACCGAAGCCGTCTTGGCAATTGGGTGCGGACGTCCGTGAAGTTGCCGTTCGATGAGAGCCGGCGATACATTGCGCTGACTGACTCGGTCACCGGCTATTCGAGCTTGGCGCTGCCGGACATGCTTCTCGACACCGGCGGCGGCGGTCACGGCTTCGCGATCGCGCTGGTCGCCATTTCCAACAGACAGATCGTCGTGCAACGCGACCCGATAGACCTTGGCGGCATGCCGCCACTGATTCGGGAACGCGGCACAATCACGTGGCAGCACCGTGGCGCCACGGGGTCGGTCAGCCTCTCTCCCTCGCGTGACTATGCAGCTGTCGTGATGTCCCCGGCCAGCGCGCTCCACGCCAACTGGCGGAATGTCGCGACGTGGCTGGTACCGTTCGGCGCGTTGCTCGGCGGTGCGCTCGTGGCGCTCGCGCGCCTGGGGCTGCGTCGGCGGCATGGGTTGCTGCGGCAGCTTGATCGCGCACTACGTGACGATGAACTGTCCCTCGCGTACATGCCGATTGTCGAACTGGAAAGCGGGAAATGGATCGGCGCCGAAGCGTTGATGCGCTGGTGCCACGACGGGCAGTGGATCGCGCCCGACAAGTTCATCCCGCTGGCGGAGCGGCATCACCGCATCAGGAAGCTCACGAACAGAATGCTCGATCTGCTCGTCGCCGACGCACAGGCGTTACCGCGGGACCTTGCCCGTGCGATGTACTTCTCGGTCAATCTGTCTGCGGAGGATCTGGCCGCTTGCGCGATCGCGCAACGCGTTGCCGATGTCAGGCAAGCGTGTGGCGTTGACGGCGTGATGGTCGAAGCCACCGAAGGTGTGCTGCTCGAAGCCAGCCGCGTCATCCCGAACATCGAGCGGTTACGCAAGCTTGGCATCCGCGTGGCGATCGATGATTTCGGCACGGGCTACTCGTCACTCTCGTACCTTGGCTCACTGGACGTGGACTACATCAAGATCGACAAATCGTTCGTGTCGGCCATCGGCACGAACTCGGTCAGGGGGCATGTCGTGGCGCACATCATCGACATGGCGAAGGACGTCGGCGTCGCGGTGATTGCCGAAGGTGTGGAGACCCAGGAACAGGCGGACTATCTCATGGCGCGCGGCGTGCGATACGCGCAAGGGTGGTTGTTTGGCAAGGCGATGCCGATGCAGGATTTCGTTTCCGCCATTAGGATGCATAATTTGTATTACAAAAATTGTATGCAAAAGCGACAGGTTCTGTGATAAAAACCCGAGGACAAATTCGGCTATGACCGGATCAACCGAGGAGACCCTGAAGCATGGAGACGTTGCTTTATAAGGTCGAGGATCGTCCACCGATCCTGACGACCGTGCTGCTTGCCGCACAACATCTGCTCGCCGCGCTTGGCGGCATCATCGCCGTACCGCTCGTTCTGGGCGGCGCGCTCAAACTTCCCCCAGATCAGATCGTCGCGCTTGTGAATGCCGCGTTGCTTGGCTCCGGCATCGTCACGATCATCCAATGCAAGGGTGTCGGTCCCGTCGGCATTCGACTGCCCTGCGTCATGGGCACCAGCTTCACGTTTGTTGGCGCCGGCATCAGTGTTGGCCTCGAGCATGGTGTGCCAGGCATTCTCGGCGCATCGCTGGCCGGATCGTTGGTGATGATTGTGGGCAGCTTCTTCATGCCGACAATTCGCAAGCTGTTTCCGCACACGGTGACAGGTGTCGTCGTCACAATGATCGGCCTGTCGTTGACACCGGTTGCAATCGATTGGGCAGCGGGTGGCGCGGGTAGCGCCAACTACGCGGCGCCCGGCTCACTGGCGATTGCAGGCATCGTGCTGTTGCTCGTGATCGGCTTCGTGCAATGGGGCAAGGGCATCGTTTCGGCGTCGGCCGTGGTGCTCGGCATCATGATCGGGTACCTCATCTGCCTGGCGCTTGGCATGGTGGACTTCTCGCAGCTTCATGATGCGCCGGTCTTCGCGCTGCCGCAGCCCGCGAGCTTCGGCATGAAGTTCCCGATTTCCGGTATCGCCGCGATGTCCCTGGCGTTCCTGGTCACCATCGTTGAAACGACTGGCACGTTCATGGCGCTAGGTTCGGCGACGCGCACGCCGATGCCTGGCAAGACGCTGGCGCGCGGCATTCTTTGCGATGGTGTCGGCTCCGCTTTCGCGGCGCTGCTGTCTAGCCCCCCCGTCTCGACGTTCGCGCAGAACGTGGGCGTGGTCTCGCTGACCGGTGTCGCCAGCCGCCATGTGGTGGCGTTGACGGGCGGGATGCTGGTGCTTGCGGGGCTGTTCCCGGTGCTCGGCGCGCTGGTGGTGACGATTCCGCAGCCCGTGCTTGGTGGCGCGGGCCTGATGATGTTCGCGATGATCGTGTCGGCCGGCATCCGCATGCTGGGCCATTCCGCACCGACCAAGCGCAACAGCCTGATCATCGCCGTGTCGATCGGCTGCGGTCTGGCCGTGACGATCCGTCCAGATCTGCTCGCCAAGCTGCCCGCGTTCGTGAAGGAAGTATTCGGTTCCGGGATCACCGTCGGCGCGCTGGTGGCCGTGGTGCTCAACCTGTGCCTGCCGGGCCGCGAGGTCGATGCGATAGACGAGGAAGTCGAAGGCGAGACGCTGGTGCAGGAGCTTGCCTGAGGTGATCAGCGGAAGATAATCGTGCTTGATCGGCGCCCCGGAGCAGCGATGCTTCGGGGCGTTTGACTTGTGGGATCAGCACTCAAGTGCCCCCTGTCGGCAGCGACAGCTTTCCATGATCGGTGAAGCGCGTGCCGCCAGCAAAGCCGCCTGCCAGTCGTCCGCGCACTTCATATGGAATGTTGCCCGAACTCACACCGCCGGCGAAGGCGAACGCCTGACGCACGGCGGAGAACGCGGGGACGGTCAATGGCACGTCGATCACCGTTTCGCCGAACCGGGGTACGGTCCCACTCTGGTCACTGACACCGCTGGCGAAGGACTGGCCGTTCAGGTCCAGTTCCAGTGACACCCCGTTGTATTCGATCGGCGCATCGTTGGGATTCTGGATGCGCAGTTTGACGTTGAAGCGCATCTCCAGCCCTTCGCCCGGTATCGGTTCGACACCAGCCACGGCAACCCGCAGCGGTTCCTGACCCGTCAGCGCCGCGCAGCCGCCGAGCCAGGCAAGGATGCAAAGGCAGAGGACGTAGAGGCGAATGGAACGCCGTGTGTCGGGAGCCTGCATGGTGGGCCTCGTCTGGAGAGTCTGCGGGTGAGGATTAGTGTAGTGCTTCCGGCGAGACCCGGCATATGGAATAGCGAAGTCATGTGGCGACGGGGCCTGGCGCATATTGGCCCCCCCACCAGTAGCGGGGGGCTGTCTTTCAACGTCTGGCCGCTTACTGTGAAGTCCATTGGCTTGATCAGGAGAGCTTCAGATGGATTTCCGACCCGACCCCAGCCTGCAGGCATTCCGGCAGGAGGTGCGCGAGTTCCTGCGCGAGAGTCTTCCCCCCGACCTGCCGCGCCGCAAGGGTGGCTTTCGCTCCCCACGCGCGGATTTGGCCCGCTGGCAGGGGATCCTGCACGCCAAGGGCTGGGGCGCGCCGTACTGGGCCAGCGAGCACGGCGGTACCGGCTGGACCGTGCCGCAGCGGCTGATCTTCGACGAGGAGTGCAGCGCCGCGGGCGCGCCGACGCAGGATGGCTTCGCGCAGAAGCTGGTGGGGCCCGTGCTGAACTATTTCGCGACGCCGGAGCAGCGGGCCGCCCACGTGCCGGCGATTCTCGCCGGAAAGCGGATGTGGTGTCAGGGCTTCTCCGAGCCGGGTTCCGGGTCGGATCTCGCTTCGTTGCGGACCCGCGCCGAGCGCGATGGCGATCACTACGTCGTCAATGGTCAGAAGATCTGGACCAGCTATGGGCATGAGGCCGACTGGATCTTTCTGCTGGTGCGTACCGACACGCAGGTGAAGAAGCAGGCCGGGATCAGTTTCCTGCTGGTGGACATGAAGACGCCAGGCATCACCGTGCGGCCGATCATCAGCATCGACGGCGCGCATCATCTGAACGAGACGTTCTTCGAGGACGTACGGGTACCCGTGAGCAACCTCGTCGGCGCCGAGGGCGAGGGGTGGAAGCTCACCAAGTTCCTGCTCAATAACGAGCACGCGTCGACGGCGGACCTGCCGACGCTGCAGCGATTCCAGCGGCAATTGCGTGCGTTGGCTGCCACGCGGGGGGCGGGCGGCGGGACCTTGATCGGCCGGCACGAATTTGCCCTGCGCCTGGCGCGCCTGGAGGCCGAGTTGCAGGCGATCACGGTGATGGTGCAGCGTGTGGCGGCCATGGAGGCGGACCATAGTCCCGCCGCTCACGCGATGGGTTCGATCCTCAAGGTGCGAGGTACCGAGCTGCAGCAGAAGATGAGCGAGTTCCTTGTCGAGGCGCTCGGCGACCATGGCGCGGTGGCGTATCCGGGATCGCACGCGGCCACGGCAGGCGCCCGGTCGCTGCCGATGCAGGAGGTGGCGCAGTCCATCGCGGCCGACATGCTCTTCCGGCGGGCCACCACGATCTACGGTGGTACCAGCGAAGTGCAGCGCGGCATCATCGCCAAGTCGCTGTTTCAGTTCTGACCCGACACGAGTGTTCCATATCCATGCATTTCAAGCTGAATGATGCGCAGCAAATGCTGCAGGACAGCGCCCGCCGCTTCGTCGAGAAGGCATATGCATTCGAAGCCCGCACCGCGTTGATCCAGGCGGGCCAGACTGGCGGTACCCGTCACTGGCAGACCTTTGCCGAGAACGGCTGGCTTGCCGCCGCGCTGCCGGAGACTTGCGGCGGCCTGGGCGGTTCGGTGATCGACACCGCCCTGATCGCGCAGGAACTCGGGCGTGGCCTGGTGCTGGAGCCATTTCTGGGTAGCGGCGTGCTGGCCACGCAGACGCTGCTGGCCGCAGCCACGCCGAGCCAGAGAGAGGCACTGCTGCCATCACTGGCCGAAGGGACACGACGTTACGCGCTTGCGTACAGCGAGGCCGATGCGCGTGGAATGCCGGAGATCCTTTCGACGTCTGCCGAGGCTGGCACGGACGGCTACACGTTGCGTGGCACCAAGACGCTGGTGCTGGGCGGTGTGGACGCCGATGCCTTCATCGTGTCGGCGCGCCTTGCCGATAGTGGGGAGCCGTCTGCGATCACGCTCTTTCTCGTCGACGCCGGCACGCCGGGTCTGACGTGCCACGCGCTGCCACTACATGACGGCACATGGGCGGCGGAGCTGGAGATCGATGGGGCGCGCGTGCCGGCTTCGGCCATGCTCGGCCAGCCGGGCGAAGGTTTGCGGGCATTGCGCCACGGGTTGGCGCATGCGACGGCGGCGCTGTGCGCGGAGCTTGTCGGCGGCATGGAGAAAGCCGTCGAGGTCACGGCGGATTACCTCAAGGTGCGCAAGCAGTTCGGCGTGCCCATCGGCAGCTTCCAGGCGCTGCAACACCGCATGTCCGACATGGCCGCGGAGATGGAGCTGGCGCGTTCCATGCTGTTCTCGCTACTGGCAGCCATCGACCATGAGGACGAAGCCACGCTGTTGCATCGGGTTTCCCAGGCCAAGGCGTTTGTCGGCCGTGCTGCCCGGTATGTCTGCGGGCAGGCCATTCAGTTGCACGGTGGCATCGGCATGACCGACGAGTACTTGATCGGCCACTACTACAAGCGCGCCATTGTTGCGGATTTGATCTTCGGCTCGGCGGATCGGCACGAGGCAATCTGCGCCGAGGCCATTCAGGCGGCGATGGCGTGATCGCGAGATGGGGACCGATGGCGCGTTAGCCCGCCCCTAAGTCGGCAAAGCATCAAAGAAAAAGCCCCGGAGCATTCCTGCTCCGGGGCTTTTCTGTTTTCAACCACCACCGCCAGCCAGAACTACCGGGCCAGCGGCGAGGCGAGCGCGACTTAGGCCTTCACTGCCGCCAGCGCCGAGTTCAGCGTCTGGCTCGGGCGCATCACGGCTTCCAGCATGGCGGCGTCCGGCATGTAGTAGCCGCCGATGTCCACCGGCTTGCCCTGCACAGCGCCGAGTTCGCCGATGATGGTCGACTCGTTGTCCGTCAGCGTCTTGGCCAGCGGCGCGAAGATCTTCGCCAGATCGGCGTCGCCCTTCTGCGCGGCCAGTTCCTGGGCCCAGTACATGGCCAGGTAGAACTGGCTGCCGCGGTTGTCGAGCTGGCCGGTCTTCGGCGACGGGCTCTTGGCGTTGTCCAGCAGCTTGCCGGTGGCGGCGTCCAGCGTCGTGGCCAGGATCTTGGCGCGTTCGTTGCCGGACTTGATGCCCAACTCTTCCAGCGACACGGCCAGGGCCAGGAATTCACCCAGCGAGTCCCAACGCAGATGGTTCTCTTCCACCAGCTGCGCGACGTGCTTCGGTGCCGAACCGCCCGCGCCGGTTTCGTACATACCGCCACCTGCCATCAGCGGCACGATCGACAGCATCTTGGCGCTGGTACCCAGTTCCATGATCGGGAACAGGTCGGTCAGGTAGTCGCGCAGGATGTTGCCGGTCACCGAGATGGTGTCCAGGCCGCGGATCACGCGTTCCAGCGTGTAGCGCATGGCGCGAACCTGCGACATGATCTGGATGTCCAGGCCGTTGGTGTCGTAGTCCTTCAGGTACGTTTCCACCTTCTTGATCAGCTCGGCCTCGTGCGGACGGTACGGGTCCAGCCAGAACACGGCAGGCATGCCCGAATTGCGGGCGCGCGTAACGGCCAGCTTCACCCAGTCGCGGATCGGGGCGTCCTTGACCTGGCACATGCGCCAGATGTCGCCTGCTTCAACCTGCTGCGTCAGGGCGGTCAGCACTTCGCCGGTGGCGTTGTCGACGATGCGGGCTTCGCCGTCTTCGGGAATCTCGAACGTCTTGTCGTGCGAACCGTACTCTTCGGCCTTCTGGGCCATCAGGCCGACGTTCGGCACCGTGCCCATCGTCACCGGATCAAACGCGCCGTTGGTCTTGCAGAAGTTGATGATTTCCTGATAGATGCGGGCGAAAGTCGATTCCGGAATCAGGCACTTGGTGTCCTTCGTACGGCCGTCCGCGCCCCACATCTTGCCGCCGATACGGATCATGGCCGGCATCGATGCGTCGACGATCACGTCGTTCGGCGCGTGCAGGTTCGAGATGCCCTTGGCCGAGTCTACCATCGCCATTTCCGGGCGATGTTCGTGGCAGGCGTGCATGTCGCGGATGACTTCCTCGCGCTTCGATTCCGGCAGCGTTTCGATCTTGGTGTACAAGTCGACCAGGCCGTTGTTGACGTTCACGCCCAGTTCGTCGAACAGCTTCTGGTGCTTGGCGAACGCATCCTTGTAGAAGACCTTGACGGCGTGGCCGAACACGATCGGGTGCGACACCTTCATCATCGTCGCCTTCACGTGCAAGCTCAGCATGACGCCGGTCTTGCGCGCGTCTTCCATCTGGTCTTCATAGAAGTCCAGCAGGGCCTTCTTGCTCATGAACATGCTGTCGATGACTTCGCCGTCCAGCAGCGCGACCTTCGGCTTCAGCACGATGGTCTTGCCGCTCTTGGTCAGCAGTTCCATGCGGACTTCGCGTGCGCCGTTCAGCGTGATCGACTTCTCGCCATGGTAGAAGTCGCCGTGCTTCATGTGGGCGACGTGCGTGCGCGAGGCCATGCTCCACTCGCCCATGCTGTGCGGGTGCTTGCGCGCGTAGTTCTTGACGGCGGCAGGCGCGCGGCGGTCCGAGTTGCCTTCGCGCAGGACCGGGTTCACGGCGCTGCCCAGGCACTTCGAGTAGCGCTTCTGGATGGCCTTCTCTTCTTCGGTCTTCGGATCTTCGGGGAAGTCGGGGATCTTGTAGCCCTTCGACTGCAGTTCCTTGATCGCGCTGACGAGCTGGAACACCGAGGCGCTGATGTTCGGCAGCTTGATGATGTTGGTGTCCGGGTCTTGCGTGAGCTTGCCCAGTTCGGCCAGGTTGTCCGGCACACGCTGTGCTTCGGTCAGGAATTCGGGGAATTCGCCCAGGATACGGCCAGCGACCGAGATGTCGCTGGTCACGACGTTCACGCCGGCCGGGCCAGCGAACGTGCGGATGATGGGCAGGAAGGCACTGGTGGCCAGCAGCGGAGCTTCGTCGGTTAGGGTGTAAATGATGGTTGGCTGCTGGTTGCTCATCGCTTATCTCGCATCAGATTCGGGTTGGGAAATGCCTCTTCCGGGTCGCGGTTCGAGGCAAGACTCGAATTTTGCCTGATTTTGCATGGCGGAGGTGCAATCCTTCATGTGAAATTTACGCAATGTATGCAGCCGCATTCACCATCGGTCTGGCTATCACCCCGTCTTCATGCTGCCATTTGCGTTCAAAATCATCGATTTAGCCAATGACAGGAATCGATGAAAAACCATCATTCTTATATCTTATAGAAGAGTCCGACTGGCGGACTCGGGAATAACACCTCATCCATGTGACTCAAAATTCATTTTTAAGATTTGGATGGGCGGCCAGACGCATTCACTGGAATCGACATCACGGGCCGGTCGCTCAGTGCGTGCCGTTGTACGGGAAGCGGCTCTGCCGGGCCATTTGCGCAAGGTGATCGCGCAGATGACCGATCTCGGCGGCCAGGTGCAGCGTCAGGAAGGTATGGGAGCTGTGCCCGATCGAGGGGTCATCCGGATGCGGTTCGGGCAGCGGCAGGTTCAGTTGCACCATGGATTCGTCGCCGGACTCGAGCGCGCTGGCCATTTCCAGCAGCAGATCGCGGATGTGGCGCTCCTCGTCCGTCGGCTCGGCCGCCACGGGGTCGATGGCCGCGAGCATTTCCAGCGCGCTGATGCAGACCCGCGCGCTGTGTTGTACCTCTTCGAGATCGGCCGTCGGCACGCCGGTTTCCTTGGCGACCGATGGGATCAGGCTGCGCAACTGCACCAGCGACGCCGAGAGTTTCATCATGTCCTGCTGCCGCTCTTTCTCGTCCCGCATCCCGCGCGCGATCTTCGCGTGCACGGCCGCGCAGCTCCGCAGCATGCCGGCCAGCTTAAAGCGCCAGGAGTAGGACGCATAGGCAGGCAGCGCGAACGAGAAGGCCAGCGCGATCACCGTGCCGATCAGCACATCGAGCGTGCGCCACAGGGCATCCTCGACATGCTGGTTGCCATGGCCTGCCGTGATGACGACGGTAATGGCCGCCAGCAGCGCGATGTAGCCGCCCTTGCCCACGGCGTGGTAAGCGCAGTAGCCGCAGATCACGGCCAGCAGCAGCCAGGTAAGTACGGGGATGTGGAAATAGGCTTCCTGAAGGATCAGAAGCAGCCCGAGGAATGCGCCGATCACCGTGCCGGCGCCGCGCTCGGCGGCGCGCCGGCGGATATTGCCGTGGTGCTGCAGGCCGCCGATGACGACCAGAACGGTGATGGTGGCCCACTCACCGTGCGGGATGTGAATGCCGGTGGTGAGGGCAATCGAGACCAGCAGGGCCAGCGCCACGCGCACGGCGTGAAAGATGCGGGCCTGCCGGAATCGTCGGTCGGGGTCGAACAGCGCGCTGGTTGTCTTTCGCAGGGCCTCGAACATGGCGATCACCGAGAAGTGAACGCTTCGAGTGTATAGAGCGGAACCCGGGTTCCGCAATGTTTACATCCCGGCGCAGGAATACCTGGGTGCGGGGCCGCACCCGTCGCGGTCGGGGTGTGTGTCAGCCGGCGGCCAGACTGACGCCGCCCGCGGTGGCGCTTGCCTTGCCATTGCGGCCGTACATTTCGTTCGGGCCGGCACCGCCCTGGCGCAGTACCTGGATCGCTTCCTGCGTGAATTCCAGATGCGCGTTGACGATGGCGCCGTTGAGTTCGTTGGCGTCGCGGGCCTTGTGGGCAAAGAACACCACCTTGCGCCACGCTTCGGCCACGCCGGGTTCGAGCGGGCCGCCGATCAGCAGTCCGCCGGCGCCCACGCGCAGCTTCAGCGCGATCATCTGCGCCTCGCGCGCGGCGGTGGCGCGGGTCAGCGCCTGAGCCAGTTCCATCTTCTTGCCGAGCAGATCGGTCAATGCCTGGAAGTCCTGTCGCTTGATGGCCTCGCGTTCATCCGCAAGGGCGCGGCCAAAGGCCGCAATGGCGCCGGCTTCAATCGAAAGGGTCTGGATCAGGGCTGCCTGGGTCATGTGAAGTTCAGGGTTTGCTGCCGCCCTGGCTCAGCTCATGAAGCGATGCGAGCAGGCCGTCGGCAATCTTGCTGGGATCGATCTGGATCCGGCCCTCCGCAATCGCCTTGCGCACTTCCGCAACCTTGGCGACATCGATATCACTGTCGCTGTCCTGCAGCAGGCGCGTGCCGATTTCCCGAACCTGCGCGGCCAGCGGGCTGACACGCACGCCGGTCAGGGCGGTGGGATCCGACGACGCGGCGGCACCGCTGGCGGCCGGACGGGCGCCGCCTTCGGATGCCGACGGCTCGGTGGGCCGGGACGAGGGGGAATTGTTGATCTTCACGGTGAAATCCTTGCTGGGTTCCTCTGGCTTATCGGATGCGCCGCCGGAAACTTTAGGCATTTCCGGTGTGGTGCGGCGCGATCGCCTGACAGTTCCGCGGCATTTTCGCACGCCCGGCCCGTGCCGGTTGTGACGCTGCCATTTTCCTGTTGTGCCAAGGCCTCCAGCCCGTGTGACGACTAACTTCCGGGGACTTCAGGCCACGGCGAAAAGTGCCGAAGCCGCAATTTTCATCGACTTATTGCTGCAGCACGACCGTATCGCCGCTGCGAACCAGCCCGCTGACGACCTGGCCGTTGCGCAGCCGCACCTGGACCATGTTGCCGGTGGCGGCGTCGGTCAGCACCTTGCCTTCGCTGCTGAGCTGGAACGAATCGCCTTCCACGGTCACGTTGACGGTCTGGCCCGATTTCACCGCAATCGGCTTCCGGACCAGGTCGGTGCGCATCGGCGAACCGGCCGCGATGCGATTGGCGGAGACGGCGCCGTCCACCTGCGACGGGTCGGTCACCACGGCGCGCGGCAGCATGGCCAGATCGCCCTGACGGACCTCGAGATCGGCGGCGGTAATGGTTTCTCCCGGGCCCATCGCGCGCGCGGCCACATAGTAGTCAGTGAGCACCGACACGCGCGCCTGCATGTAGCGGGTCCACGGCCGGTCGCCACCGCAGCGCAATCCCACGTTGACGCGGCCATAAGGTGCCGCGCCGGGCGGCAGGAACGGTTGCGGATCGACGCACTCCGGCGCGCGGCCGCCCGAGGGCGTTCCCACCTGGACGCTGACCTTGCCGGGCAGGCCGCCGGCCTGGCGCAGCAGGAACTGCTCCACGGCCACGCGGGCCGGGTCATCGACAAACGGTGTGGATGGGGTTTGTGCCGTCACAGGCGTGGCAACGGCGGGCGCGGCCAGCACTGGCTGGCTCATGGCAATGCCGGCCAGCGCCAACAGCGCGGCGGCCTGGCGATAGAGATTCATGGCGTTCATCCCAGCAAGGATGTAAGTGTGGCGCGCCGCCAGTGCGCGATGCGCCGTTGTCATTCAGTGGGGCTCATTGTAGGCAGCGTGTCGCGAGAGACCGCAGCGGAAATGCGCGGGTTTCCCGTCCCTATTCCAGCGATTGGCGTGACAACCCGACCCCTAAGATGGCAACCCTGAAGAAGCCCGACTGCGGCGCCGGACACGTATACCTGGCCACGCGACGGCGTTCTCCCCGCAATGCAGCCATTTGAAGCCACGCAGGAAAGGCAGACATCATGGACAAACTTGACGCAGCGTTCCGCTTCCAGCAGGACGCCCTGAGCCTGAGGACACAGCGGCAATCGGTGATTGCCTCGAACATCGCGCACGCCGACACGCCGGGCTACAAGGCCCGCGACTTCGACTTCGCCAGCACGCTGGCCCAGTCGGTGGAACGCGGCCAGCGCAGCGAGGGCACGTCGTTGTCCACCACGTCCGTGCGTCACCTGCCGGGGCAGGCGCCCACGTCCACCGGCCATGAACTCGACTACCGCATTCCGCTGCAGTCGAGCATCGACGGCAACACGGTTGAAATGGATACCGAGCGCGTGGCGTTTGCCGACAACACCGTCCACTACGAAGCGGGCCTCACGGTGATGAGTTCCAAGATCAAGACGATGCTGGCCGCGATCCAGAGCTGACGGAGACTGCCGTGGGAACGATGAGCATTTTCGATGTGGCGGGCTCGGCGATGGCCGCGCAGTCGCAACGCATGAACGTGACGGCTTCGAACCTGGCCAACGCGGACAGCGCGGTGGCCCCGAACGGGCAGCCGTATCGCGCCAAGCAGGTGATCTTCGAGATGGCGCCCACGCCCGGCCAGAGCGATGTTGGCGGCGTGCAGGTGGCTGGGGTGATGGAAGACACCGCGCCGGCGCGCATGGTGCACAACCCGAGCCATCCGCTCGCGGACGCCAACGGCTACGTGACGATGCCCAATGTGAATCCGGTGGAAGAGATGGTCAACATGATCTCCGCATCGCGTTCGTACCAGGCCAACGTCGAGGTGCTCAACACCGCCAAGAACATGATGCTGAAGACGCTGACCATCGGTCAGTGAAGCCCAACCTTCCGAATCTCCAGGACTAGCCGGAACCCACCATGACCACCACTTCCAACGTTGGCAGCAGCACTACTTCGGCCGTGAACCAGGCGCTGCAGAACGGCAGCGCCAGCGCCGCCGATCTGCAGAACCAGTTCCTGACGATGCTGGTGACGCAGATGAACAACCAGGACCCGCTCAATCCGCTGGACAACTCGCAGCTCACCTCGCAGCTCGCGCAGATCAGCACCGTCAGCGGCCTGCAGACGATGAACACCACGATGACTCAGCTGCTGCAGCAGACCGCTGCCAGCCGTGCGATGGACTCCGCCAACCTGATCGGCAAGACCGTGATGGTGCCGGGCTCTGCCGTGAGCGTGTCCGGCGGCGTGCCGGGCCAGATTGGCGTGGACATTCCTTCGACCGCCGACAGCGTGACCGTGCAGGTGCTTGACGCCAGCGGCAACGTGGTGCGCACGATCGACATGAAGGGCCAGACCGCTGGCGTGAAGGATGTTGCCTGGGACGGCAAGAACGACCAGGGCAACGCGGTCGCGGATGGCGACTACAGCTTCAAGGTGGCCGCGACAGCCAATGGCAAGGACGTGAAGCCGGTGGCGCTGGTCTACGGCAAGGTGCAAGCGATCAGCGGCGACAGTTCGGGCGTGCTGGTCGACCTCGGCAACGGCCAGACTGCCAGCGTCGACGACGTACGCCGCATTTCCTGAACGCATTCACATATCACCCGGTCCGGCATACGCGCGGGCATTTCACGAACGACAGCCTACATAGGGGTTAATCATGGGTTTTGGTCAAGGGGTAAGCGGCCTGAACGCCGCGGCGTCCAACCTGGACGTGATCGGCAACAACATCGCCAACGCGAACACGGTTGGCTTCAAGCAATCGACCGCGCAGTTCGCGGATGTCTACGCAGGTTCGAAGATCGGCCTGGGCACGCGCGTGAATTCGGTGGTGCAGTCTTTCACCAACGGCAATATCTCGTCGACCGGACGCAACCTCGACGTGGCCATCAGTAACGGCAACGGCTTCTTCCGTCTGGCCAGCACGGACGGCGGGGTGTACTACTCGCGCAATGGCCAGTTCCAGCGCCTGGACGATGGCCGTCTGGTCAATGCGTCGGGCCTGCAGGTCACCGGTTACCCGGCCGGCACCACGGCCGGCGGTGTGGCGCCGCAGCCGATCGTGATCAGCAACGCGCAGATGCCGCCGCAGGCCACCACGAACATCAAGGCTCAGTTCCAGCTCGATTCGCGCAGCACGGTACCGACCAACGCGTTCGTCAGCACGCCGGGCGCCACGCCGCCCGTGCTGCCGAACTCGACCATGTTCAACTACAGCACGGCGATGACGGTGTATGACTCGCTGGGCAACAAGCAGCAGCTCACCGCGTACTTCGGCAAGAGCATCCCGGCGACGACCCCGGCACCGCCCAACGCATTCGGCGGCACGGACTGGGACATGAACGTGACCGACGCGTCCGGCAACGTGCTGCAGACGGTCAAGCTGTCCTTCGATGCGAACGGCATGCTCAAGGCGCCCAGCGCCACCACGATGCCGACGGTCACGCTGCCGGCCGCCAATGGCGCCGCCGCGATGACGGCTACGCTGGATCTGTCGGGCACCACCCAGTTCGGCGCGGACAACGACCCGAAGAGCATCGTGCAGAACGGCTTCACGTCGGGCTCGCTGCTGGGCTTCTCGGTGCAGTCAGACGGCACGATCCTCGGTTCGTTCTCGAACGAGCAGACGAAGTCGCTGGGCCAGATCGCCATGGCCGCGTTCGGCAATGCCGAAGGCCTGAAGCCGGAAGGCAACAACGTGTGGTCCGCCACCGGCGCCTCGGGCCAGGAACTGCTCGGCGTGGCCGGCGGTTCGATGGGTACGCTGCAGTCGGGCTCGGTGGAAGAGTCGAACGTGGACCTGTCCGGCCAGCTTGTGAACCTGATCGTCGCCCAGCGCAACTACCAGGCCAACGCGCAGACCATCAAGGCGCAGGACACGGTCATGCAGACGCTGGTGAACCTCTGATCTCAGCCTGAACTTCAAGCAGCGTCATGGACCGCATGATCTACACCGCCCTGTCGGGCGCCAAGCAGATACTCGACCAGCAGGCCGCGGTATCGAACAACCTGGCCAATGCTTCCACAACGGCCTTCAAGGCGCAGGTCAACATGTACCGCGCCGTGCCGGTGGTGGGGCAGGAGACGCAAACACGCGCCTTCACGTTGGCCTCGACGCCAGGCGCCGACATGAAAGCCGGTCCGCTCAGTTACACGGGCCGCAACCTGGACGTGGCGCTGCAGGGCAACGGCTGGCTGGCGGTGCAGATGCCGGACGGCTCCGAGGCATACACCCGAGCGGGATCGCTGCAGGTGTCGCCGGACGGACAACTCCAGACCTCGCTGGGCCTGCCGGTGATGGGCGACGGCGGTCCGATCGGGATTCCGCCCGGTTCCACGGTGTCGATCGGCACCGATGGAACCGTGACCGCGCGTGGCCCGGGCGAGGCCGCGAACGGCCTGGCCCAGGTAGGAAAGCTGCGCGTCGTCACGCCGCCGCCCGAAGGGCTGGCGCGCGGTGACGACGGCTATTTCCGCCTGCGTCCGGGCGTGGACCCGCTTCAGCAGGACCCCAACGTCCGCGTAATCTCCGGCGCGCTGGAAGGCAGCAATGTCAACCCGGTCGAGTCCATGGTGGAAATGATCGCCAACGCGCGTCGCTTCGAAATGCAGATGAAGATGATCACGGGCGCCGACAGCAACGATCAGCGGGCCAACGCGCTGCTCTCCAACAATTGAAGCGCGCGGGCTTGAAGCCAGCGCGGAAAAGCTAAGACAAGGAACACCATGATCCGCTCTCTCTGGATTGCCAAGACCGGTCTTGATGCGCAGCAGACGCAGATGGACGTGATCTCGAACAACCTGGCCAACGTGTCCACCACGGGCTTCAAGCGCAGCCGCGCCGTGTTCGAGGAAATGATGTACCAGACGATCCGCCAACCGGGCGCGATGTCGTCGGACCAGACGGTGCTGCCGTCCGGCATGCAGATCGGTACCGGTGTGCGTCCCGTGGCAACCGAGCGTATCCACACGCAAGGCAACCCGCAGCAAACGGGCAACGCCAAGGACGTGGCCATCATCGGCAACGGCTTCTTCCAGGTGACGATGCCAGACGGCACCACCTCCTATACACGCGATGGTTCGTTCCAGGTGGACCAGAACGGTCAGCTGGTCACGTCGAGCGGCTTCGTGATCAATCCGGCCATCACGCTGCCGGCCAACTACACCTCGGTGAACATCGCGCGTGACGGCACGGTGACCGTGATGCAGCCGGGCTCGACCAACGCAGCCACGGTGGGCCAGCTTCAACTCGCCACTTTCCCGAACCCGACCGGGCTGGAAAGCATGGGCGAGAACCTGTACGTGCAGACCGATGCCTCGGGCGCGCCGAACACCACGGTGCCGGGCCTGAACGGCGCGGGCACGCTGCAGAACAACTACGTCGAAGCGTCGAACGTGAACGTGGTGGAAGAACTGGTGAGCATGATCCAGACCCAGCGCGCGTACGAAATCAACAGCAAGGCGGTGCAGACGTCGGATCAGATGCTGCAGCGTCTGACCCAGATGGGATAAATGGCAATGACCATGGCCGCCACTCGCTCTGGCTCTCGCATCGTCGCATTCGTCGCGCACGCCATCGTCGGCCTGGCCGCGCTGGCCAGCGGCGGCTGCGCGATGATGCCCAAGGAGCCGCTCGTGCAACTGCCCACCACAGCGCGCGCCGAATCGCGCCCGGTGAGCGCACCCACGGGCTCGATCTTTGCGTCTTCCTACGCGGCGGGCAATCCGCTGTTCGAGGACCGGCGGCCACGTAATGTTGGTGACATCCTGACCATCGTGATCACGGAGAACATCAACGCCAGCAAGAACTCGGGCTCCAACGCCAGCCGCGCCGGCAACAGCACGCTGAGCTTCAACGCGGTGCCGCGCGCGCTGGCTGGGCTGTTCAGCTCCGCTTCGAACGCCGACATCGGCGGTACCAACACGCTGAAGGCCAGCGGCGGGTCCTCCGCGAACAACACGTTCAACGGCACCATCACGGTGACCGTGCTGGAGGTGCTGCCCAACGGCAACCTGGTGGTGTCCGGCGAAAAGCAGATGGCCATCAACCAGGGCGCGGAGTTCATTCGTTTCTCGGGTGTAGTCAATCCGCGCACGATCACTGGCGACAATGGGGTGCTCTCCACCCAGGTGGCGGACGCGCGTATCGAGTACACCGCCAAGGGGTATATCGACGAAGCACAGAACATGGGCTGGCTGCAGCGCTTCTTCCTCAATGTCCTTCCGTTCTGATTTCGCCATGTTTTTGCCTCCGATGCCTTTCCACAAGCCAGGCTCGCTTTTGGGCACCCCGCCCGGCCTTCATTCCCGCTCAGGTCGTGCGGTCTTTCTTGCTGGCCTGCTGCTCGCGCTCTTCCTGGGCCTGGGCTTTGGCCACGCACATGCGGAACGCCTGAAGAACCTGGCGACGTTCCAGGGCGTGCGCGACAACCCGCTCGTGGGCTATGGCCTGGTCGTGGGGCTGGACAATACCGGCGACCAGACCATGCAGACGCCGTTCACCACGCAGAGCTTGCAGAACATGTTGTCGCAGCTTGGCATCACGCTGCCAGCGGGCAAGAACATGCAGCTCAAGAACGTGGCGGCGGTGATGGTGACCGCAGCGCTGCCGGCGTACGCACAGCCTGGCAGTCAGATCGACGTGGTGGTGTCGTCGATGGGTAACGCCAAGAGCCTGCGCGGCGGCACGCTGCTGATGACGCCGCTCAAGGGTATCGACGGGCAGGTGTACGCCGTGGCGCAGGGCAACATGCTGGTGGGCGGCGCGGGTGCATCGGCCAACGGCAGCAAGGTGCAGATCAACCAGCTCGCCGTGGGCCGCATCGCCAACGGCGCCATCGTAGAGCGCGCCGTGCCTTCCTTCCAGCCGGAAGGCGGCTTCATGAACCTCGAGCTCAAGGACACCGACTTCGGCACCGTCGAGCGCGTGGTCGAGGCGATCAACCGCAATCTGGGCGCGGGAACGGCTGCCGCCATGGATGGCCGCGTGGTGCAGGTGCGCACGCCGCAGGCGCCATCGGCGCGCGTGGGATTCATGGCCCGGATCGAGAACCTCGACGTGACGCCGGCCAAGGCCGCCGCCAAGGTAATCCTGAATGCCCGCACGGGCTCGATCGTGATGAACCAGGCAGTGACCGTGGAAGACTGCGCGATCGCGCACGGCAACCTGTCGGTCGTGATCAACACGCAGCCGGTCATCAGCCAGCCCGGGCCGTTCAGCCAGGGTCAGACCGTGGTGGCGCCGGTGTCGCAGATCGACATGAAGCAGGGCGGTGGATCACTCCAGATCGTGAAGGCCGGCGCATCGCTGGCGGCAGTGGTGAAGGGCCTGAACGCGCTTGGCGCGACCCCGGCCGACTTGCAGACGATCCTGGAGGCCATGCGTGCCGCGGGCGCCCTGCGCGCCGAGCTGGAGATCATCTGATGACGGGCGCGACGCTCTCCGGGCAGTCCGATATCTCGCAGCGCTTCGCGCTCGACACGCAAGGGTTCGAGGCGCTCAAGAACCAGGCGCGCGCCGGCAACAACAGCGGTTCGCTGCAGGCCGCCGCCAGGCAGTTCGAAGCCGTGTTCACGAACATGGTGCTGAAGAGCATGCGCGACGCGACGCCGTCTGACGGCCTCTTCGACAACGAGCAGACCAAGCTCTACATGTCGATGATGGACCAGCAGCTGTCGCAACAGCTCTCCACACGTGGTATCGGCCTGGCCGATGTCATGATCCGCCAGCTTGCGCGCGCCACGGGCCAGCAACTACCGCCGAACATGGCTACGGCTGGCGGGGTCACCGCGGCAAGCATCCAGGACGCCCAGATGGCCGGGCTGCTTGACGGCCGTGGCGCGACCGATGCCGATGGCCCGGCATTGCCGGTGGGCACGACGTTGCCCGGCCCGGCGTGGAACCCGACCGCCGGCGTGCGCCAGTACCAGAACCAGGCCGACTGGCAGGGCAATGGCCAGGCCCAACTGGGACAACTGCCCAACGACACACCCGAACACATCAGCAGCTTCGTCAACCGCATGGCAGGCCCGGCAATGGTCGCGTCGCGCGCATCGGGCGTGCCGGCCAAGCTGATCGTTGGCCAGGCCGCGCTCGAATCGGGCTGGGGACGCCGCGAGATCCTGAATTCGGATGGCTCGACGTCGTTCAACGTCTTCGGTATCAAGGCCGGTGCGAATTGGAAGGGCCCGACGACGGAGGTACTGACCACCGAATACGTCGATGGCCAGCCGCAGAAGGTGCGTGCCCGCTTCCGAGCCTATGGCTCCTACGAAGAGGCTTGTAATGACTATGCGCGGCTGCTGACCTCCAATCCGCGTTACGCGGGCGTGGTGGCGGCAAACAGCGCCGACGAGGCCGCCCACGGCTTGCAGCGCGCGGGATATGCCACCGATCCGGCCTACGGCGAGAAGCTCGTCCGGATCATGAAGAAGGTTTCAACCTGAAGCATCGCGATAGCGGGTTGGTCCCCTATGCCGCGTTGTGGGCGAGGGGAGAAAACAATCGGTGAACCTGCATGGCGCGGCGCTTGTCAGTCGCGCTATTGGCGTTTGTGGAAGCAATTCTTCACGAGAGTGCGCGCTCACAACTACCCCGCATCTTCACGATTTGCCGCGCTAAAGTTGAGCGGCGTTCCGGCCGTTATTCAGCACATCCACCGCCGTCGGCCGTGTGCCGCCGGCTTGCCATTCGATCCGGAGTCAGACAAACATGTCTCTGTTTAATATCGGTCTGTCGGGCCTGAACGTGGCGCAGAACGCGCTGACGACCACTGGCCACAACTTCAGCAATGCCGCGACTCCGGGCTACACGCGCCAGAGCACGATCATCGCGTCGGCCGGCGGCCAGTTCACGGGCTCCGGATTCTTCGGCCAGGGCTCCAGCACTGTTACCGTGCAGCGCGTCTACGACGGTTTCCTGACCGGCCAGCTTCGCACGGCCACATCGGCCAGCAGCGAGCTGTCCACGTTCTCGAGCCAGATCTCGCAGATCGACAACCTGCTGGCTGATCAGAACGCGGGCCTGGCCCCGCTGATGCAGAAGTTCTTTGCCGCAGTCCAGACGGTATCGGACACGCCGGGCGACACCGCGGCGCGGCAAGGCATGTTGTCCGCCGCCCAGGCGCTGACCGGCCAGGTCAAGGCGTCGAGCGACTACTTCAAGCAGCTTCAGGACGGCATCAACACGCAGCTCACGTCGTCGGTGCGTCAGGTCAACGATTACACCAAGCAGATCGCCAGCCTGAACAAGCAGATCTCGCAACTGACCGCCGCATCGGGCGGCCAGCCTCCCAACGACCTGCTGGACCAGCGCGACCAGGCCGTGTCCGAGCTGACCAAGCTGGTGGGCGCGAAGGTCGTGGTGCAGGATGGCAATACGTATAACGTCTTCGTCGGCAACGGCCAGCCGCTGGTGATGGGCTCCGAATCGTACGATATGACCGCGGTGCCGTCGGCGGCGGACCCGAGCCGCATCACGATCGGCTACACGCTGCCAAACGGCAACACAGTGCAGTCGGAGGACGGTTCGGTGACCGGTGGCTCGATCGGCGGGCTGCTGCGCTTCCGCAGCCAGTCGCTCGACCAGGCGCAGAACGCCATCGGCCGCCTGTCGCTGGCGATTGGCCAGGTGTTCAACAACCAGCACAAGCTCGGTATCGACCTGAACGGCGCAACGGGCACCGATCTCTTCTCGCTGGGCCAGCCGACGACGTACGCGAACGCGAACAATAAGTCGAACGCGGTCGCCACGGCCACGATCACCAACGCCGGCAGCCTGACTACCAGTGACTACTCGTTGAAGTTCGACGGCACGAACTACTCGCTGACGCGTCTGTCGGACAACACCGTCGTGGCGACGTCGACCTCGTTGAGCGGCATCTCCGCGGACGGCATTTCCGTCAGTCTCAACGGACCGATGAGCGCCAACGATTCGTTCCTGATCCAGCCGACACGCAATGCCGCGGCAGGCTTCGGCACGCTGATCACGGACCCGGCCAAGGTGGCCGCCGCTTCGCCGGCACGCGCCGACGCCAGCACGCAGAACACCGGATCCGGCACGGCCAAGCTCAGCGGCGTGGCGCAGGGCTTCACGCAACTGTCGGGCAAGATCACGGCGAAATACACGGGCGCCGGCTACACGTTCACCGATGCCCTGGGTAACGTAGTGACCCCGACCAGCACTGCCGCCAGCGGTACCGGCACCGACTACACCTTCAGTGGGCTGACCTTCCATTTCGACGGCACGCCGAAGGCGGGCGACACGTTCACGCTGTCGAGCAACTCCGGCGCGACGGCTGACAACGGCAACGCCCTGGCGCTGGCCAAGCTGCAGACCGCCAAGACGATCAACGGCACGTCCAGCTTCAACGACGCCTATGCGTCGCTGGTCAACCAGGTGGGCAGCGATGCCAAGTCGGCAAGCATTGCCTCGGAGTCGCAGGACAGCATCACTACGCAGGTTACGTCGGCACAGCAGTCGGTGTCCGGCGTGAACATGGACGAGGAAACGGTGAACCTGCTCAAGTTCCAGCAGCTTTATCAGGCGAATGCGAAGGTCATCCAGACGGCCAGCACGATCATCGACACGCTCCTCAGCATCGGCTGACCGGGCCACGTTCTCCACTGACAGTTAGTTCAAACGGATACGAAGGAATCACGCCATGCGCGTCGCTACCTCCACCCTGTACCAGCAAGGCCTGGCCTCGATGAACAACCAGCAGTCCAAGCTGCTGTATGTGCAACAGCAACTTGGCACCGGCCGCCGCATCCTGACACCGTCTGATGACCCCGTGGCTGCCACGCGCGCGCTGGGTGTCGCCCAGGCCCAGTCCGTGAACGGGCAGTACGCCACGACCCGCAAGCAGGCGAACGCATCGCTGGGCCTGGAGGAGAACACGCTCCAGTCGGTCACGACCACGATCCAGAATATCCAGTCGCTGCTGGTGAACGCCGGTAACGGCACGATGAGCGACACCGACCGCGCGTCGCTGGCCACGGCATTGCAGGGGCAGTACGATCAGCTTATGGGCCTGGCCAACGCCGACGACGGCAATGGCAACTACCTGTTCGCGGGCTTGCAGGCCAACACGGTACCGTTTGCGAAGAACGCCGCCGGCGCGGCTGTGTATCAGGGCGACAACAGCCATCAGCTGCTGCAGGTTGACGTCGCGCGCCAGATGGAATCGGGCAACACCGGCGCCGAGGTCTTCATGAGCGTGACGACCAACGCCGGCTACGTGCTCAATGGCAATGCCGGCAACGCCGGTACCGCCACGTATGGGCCGATCTCCGTTTCGGATCCGACCAACCCGCTCTATGGCACGCCGCTGAAGCTGACCTTCCAGCCCAATGCCACGACCGGGGCAATGGAGTACCAGGTGTCGAACGCCACCACGGGCACCGCGATTGGCACGGCGCAGCCCTACTCTGATGGCACGCCCATCAACGTGGGCGGCGTGTCGTTCACGGTCAAGGGCACGCCGGCCGCTGGTGATTCGCTAACGGCCGTGCCCGCGCAACAGGCCGGCGCGGACATCTTCGCGAACCTGCAGAACGTCATCAGCGCGCTGAAGAAGCCGATCGACACCGGCGCGAACACGGATGCCGCCAACGCCAACCTGCAGAACGTGCTGGCTACCGGCATTCGCCAGATGGGCAACTCACTCGACAACGTGCTGACGGTCCGGTCGTCGGTGGGCTCGCGCATGCAGGAACTCGACGCGCTGGACACGATCGGCCAGAACCGCGACCTGAACAGCAAGTCCGCGCTGTCCGACCTGCAGGACCTGAACTACGCGTCGGCCATCACCGAGTACTACCAGCGCCAGACTGCACTCCAGGGCGCCCAGCAATCGTTCATGCAGATCCAGGGGATGAACCTGTTTCAGTATTTGAGGTGATCGGGGCTCCGCTCGCCATGAGCGGGTGGCAATGAAAAAACATAGCTGCAAACAGCACAAACTACAGCTGTTGAGCACATCAAGAATAAGGCTGCAACCCTTGTCCAGCAAGGCTTGCAGCCTTCTTGTTTTTTCCACGAGACACAGTGCACGTCTCAGGGAATAACGGGCTGTATCGTCCAGGTTGACAGGGTCTTGAGCCCAGAGTTGCTAGTGAGCAGCCGACCCGACTGAGGTGGCCCGTCGCGCTACGCAGCATGGGGCTGGCTGAGACCATCGACTTGGTTGAGGCTAGCGGGAATGTCGCGACTTCATACGAACAACCAACAAGCAGCGTTGTGTCCGATGACCGACTAGGGCGCCTAGAGCGCCTGGACCGCCTCCGAAAAATGGAAGCATCCCTTGCCGCGCGCCTTTGCGACATATAGTGCGCGGTCGGCGACATTAAGGACTGCATCGGCGCTTTGTCCGTTGGGAGAGATATGGGTAATGCCGATGCTTACGCCAATCGCCACCGTCTCTCCATTGGCCAGCAGATACGGTACAGCTATGTCTCGTAGCAGCCGTTGCGCGAGCACTTGCACGTCATCACTCTCATGGAGGTTCAGCAGGATGACAAACTCATCTCCTCCAATGCGAGAGACGTGAGTGCCTTCGGGCACCGTCGCTCGCATTCGGTCCGCCACTTGCTGGAGCAGTTCGTCTCCGCAGCCGTGACCATGTACGTCATTGATGCGTTTGAAGCCGTCCAGGTCCAGATAGAGGAGCGCAGAGCGCAGTGGGGAAATGGCATTGCACTCCATTGTCGCCCTGATTTCAGCCAGCAAACTGCCTCGATTCAGAAGTCCAGTCATTGAATCGTGGCGAGCGCGGTGTGCGTTCTCGCGCTCCGACTGCATTGTCGCAACCAGCATCGCATGCATGCGAAAGGATGCACTCGTCATGCTGGCCACGTAGACGGGCAACTGAATCAGTGTCAGAAGGAACAGCGGCTCACGTGCGACGATTGCACCAAGGCAGCATGGACCCAGGGCCAGCAGAATCATTAGCCCGCTCATCCTGGGTGCCCCGAAGTTCCGAAAGCAAATGCCACCAATCATTGCAGCGGACGAAAGGCATGCTAGGGCGGCAGCAAGCCAGTTTCCGCTTGTAATGCTCAAGTAGGTTCCCAATCCTACGCTAAAGGCCCAAGCCAGACTAAGCGCCAGGTGCAAGTCGGTATGGGTCGACCGTGCAGCACGTGCTCGTCGCCGCGCCGAAACCAAGATGCTGATTCGAGCGATGCAAATCAGGCACTCCAATCCGAACCATGCAAAGAATGCCGGGCGTTGGATATGCCAGGCTATTAACGCAGCGACTAACAGCGTATTGACGACCCCGCCAACGAAGATGGATAAAGTCCCGAACAAGCTTCCGATAAGCGCACGCTTGATGTCAGTAGGGACGTCTCTGTCTGTGTCCGTTAGCCATCTTGTTATCTTCCAGCGCGGCAGCGTGAAGACCTCGGTAGGTTCTGGCATCGGCTTGTGGGTTGGGGACATATGATTTGATATTGTGCCAGACGGCTACCTGTTCGCCTTGCACTGTCCGACTCGCCGAGCCAGGTTTTGACCTCGTAGCGCGATGCGCACCAGACAGCCATCTTCAGCGTAAGTCCCTGGATTCGAGAGAATCAAATGAATGAGCGGTCCCATCCTGCCGCAGCGCGACCAAGACCAAAATGAGCTAGCGGTTCCCGAATGAATCTGGGACGCGAAGGGAAGCCGCGAGCTTACTCGCTTCTCCGGACTCCATGTGCCTTATGGCTTCGCGTTCCAGACGCTACTTGTGACCTTGCCACGCGATGTCCTCATCCTCGTCATACGCGGGGGCAAATATAGGGTGCGCCCATTGAGGGGTAGATCGCTCCAGCGCACTACCACGGCGCGGACGCTGAATGCCATAGACAAAGAAATGCTCCCGCGCATCGATCAACTGCCGTTCGATCTGACGAAACTCGCCCATAGATAGCGCAGGCGTATTCGTGAAAAAGGAGGTTCCGTCCCACGGCGATGCTCGGGTCCAGACCCACCAGACGTACTTGTACATGTGAGGGTCGGGGTGAATCGGCGGCGCAAAATAGTGGCCGGTACCGGGCTTGTCCGCCCACATGAGGTTGAACTCGTCATGGCAAGGCATCCACATGGTGACAGGCCTCAGTCGGCGCTGCGGTGAACCAACGCGAGCAACCTATTGCCACGGGCGAACGGGCAACCCAGTGAATCGTATGTGAAGTTTCGTTCGACGCTGTATGTGCCGAGCACCTTCATATGGGTGTCGTGGGCGACGCCAACTCCATGCTCTGCCGTGGCGATGAAGCCCATGACCAGGCTACGCGGATCGCGGATCGTTTCGAGGCGCATTGCATGCTCCATAGTGAGAACGATCCAAATGGTAGGGACTAATGTGGGCCGGTGGTGTCCAGATTCTCGACGGGCGCTGAACCATGCTCATAGCGCGACAAAGCGCGCTTCAAATGAGCAATCATGCCTTCACGCATATCTGGCGGCGCGACGATTTCCACGGTGGTGCTCTTTTCCAACAGCAGATTGGTTAGCGGTACCGAAGGCACCACCGTCGCCACCAGCAGGAAGCCGCCATCCTCTTCTACAATGGTCTGATCATCACTCAGATGCAATGAGCGGAAAGCGTGTTCAATCCGCTTGGCATCAATCATCTCGTTGACTCGCAGAACAAGCTGGACCGGCTTGCCTGCAAAGAATTCCATGCTCTTATCCTTCCGGATATAGGCGTCGAGATTGAATGTTCGGTCGCGGGTCAGATCGATGCCAGCGGGCCTGGCATCGATGATGCGGTCCATTCGTAGTGAAAACATTGAACCCTCGGCCGTGCGGCGCTTGTTCTTGACGATCAGATACCAAAGCGGTCCTTTCTCGATCAAGGCATGGGGGAGCGCGCGATATTGCTTGGGCGCTGACTCGCGCGATGTCCGATAGGTGATATCAAGCGACTCATCGTTGTAGAGCGCGTGACCGACGATCTGAAACAGCTCATCTTTGATCGCGGGCGCGACGAGCGGATAGCCCGCATGAAGCCGAGCGGTCTTGTCCAGCCAGAGGCGCGCGGCCGCTAGATTCGACGCGGTGGGATGCTCGTCGAGGACGTGCGCTGCCGCGATGAAGTCGGCCTCCAATGCTCCGACAACGCTGGCGGGAAGATGGCGGTAAGCGAGGTGCCGCAGTGTCAGGAGCGCGATGGCCTCGTTGACAGACGGTCGGCGCCCGCCAGGCGTTGGCGACAACGCCTTCCAGACGCGTCCCTTCGTTGCGCCATCCGATTTCGCGAAACCGCAGGTCTCGAGCTCAGAAAGGGCGCGTCGGATCGTTCGTCTGTCTGCGTGTCCTTCGAGCGCGCTTTGCAACTCGCCAGAAGGATATCCGTCGGGGCGGCTCGCCATCAGTTCGAGGGTAGTGATTGCGAGATCGCTGAGTGGCTGCGCGTGGGTGCTGTTCCTCTTCATGGCGGGGCGTTCACTGAGTGTGGATGCAATGCTAACAATATGGACACCATCTGACCAGATTGACGAATAGCATCAAGGTCAACTCGATATTTGGTGCCCTGTTGGCCCAACTATCCCGCCATTCCAAAGAGGGGTATCGAGTATCGGGTAATGGGTCGATATGCCATCTGGACAGGGATCATTCCCAAAGTCGGCTGGGTGAAGGAAGGGCAGGTGCTTTCTTTCGCTTCAAGAACAAGGCTGGCGACCAGGGGCTCGAATTACTACTTATCAAAGAACAGAAAGTAGGACGATTGCTTCTCTGGCAAGGGATTGCGCGTGATGCGAATGATCATGTTTCTGTTAGGCCTGTTTGCGATTGTCTGCGTGCTGTATGGCATTTCAGCGGGCGTGCAGACCATCCAACGTGGGCTTGCGCGGCTGCTCAACAATGGGCGAAACGATGAGGCGCCGGCGGTATTGCCTGCGCCCATTACGTCGGAGACCCCCGAGTCCGGGAGCGCGAAGGAGCCGGCTCCTTCGTGTCAGGGCTATATCGGCGAGCTGCGCGAGCTCTATGAACTACACAAGCAAGGTGCGCTTAGCAACGAGGAGTTTCAAGACTGGAAGCACCACCTGCTGAGCGCCATGCGCTCAATGCCAAGTGTCCGCGGAAGCGGACATTTCCGTGATACCACCTAAACCTGAAAGGTCCCAAATCATGCCTCTGCCATTCATCATCGGCGCCGCCGCACTTGTCACCGCCGCTTATGGTGCCAAGAAAGGCTATGACGGCTATCAAAAGCACTCAGAAGCTGACGAGATCGTCAAGGATGCTCAGGCCCGTTACGAACGCAGAAAATCTGCGGTTGACGCCCAGGAAGAGAAAACGACGCTCGCGCTCGACCTGTTGGGCAAGAAAGAGTTGGAAATCGGCAAGAGCATTGGCGAGTTCAAGACTCTGGCCGACAAGCTCCTGCAGCAGCTCAATGCCGGACGGGACAACAAGCTGAACATCAGCATTCCCAAGCATGAGCTCCAAAAGATCGAAAACTACAGCATCACAGCTATCAGTGTATTGGGCACGGCGGTTGGGGCGGGTGCTGCAGGTGCTGCTGTGGGCTTCGCCGTCTATGGCGGTGTCATGGCGCTAGGTGCAGCTTCCACCGGAACTGCCATCTCGGCGCTATCTGGTGTGGCTGCCACCAATGCCACCCTGGCGGCCTTGGGCGGCGGCGCGCTGTCGGCGGGCGGCTTGGGTATGGCCGGCGGCACGGTCATTCTGGGCGCAGCCGTGGCAGCGCCGGTGCTCGCCATTGCTGGCTGGGCTTACGATAGTCACGGCGAGGAAGCCCTCATAAATGCCCGCAAGGCCAACGATGAAGTCAGCCGTGCCGTTGAAAAGCTGATGAAAGCCAGCGAGCAGCTTGCGAAGACTGAAGTCTATGCTCGCAAGATCAAGAGTGAACTGACCACGATTTCTGGGCAGTTCCAGCAGTATTTCGACACCCTCAAGGGCATCAACCGCTTTATTGATGACATCAAGGGCCGGAACGTCGACGTAGGCGCCGAGATCGAGAAACTTGGCGACGATGTTCTCCGGGTCATCGAGAACGGTTTTGCGCTGGCGGCAATTCTGGTGAATCTCATCATCGTTCCAATTTTCAGACCTGCAAAGAGCAATGGCAAGGTCGTGCATAACAAGGACGGTGTGCCCGAAATGGAGAAGGATGCCGATGGTTCCATGATCCTCAACGATGCCGAACTGGATCTGGCTTTGCGCCGGGCCGAGTCTCAGGCAGGAAACATCGAGGCGGTTCGTTCCTGAATTGCGTGCGCCGCGATTGGCGCGGCACACGATTCGTTCATCTCAATCACAAGAAAACATGTCCACCGCAGTCGCCAACTACCCTTGGGCCGAAGAGCTCGAGAAAACCGTGGTCAACAGTCTGGTCACCACGTTTGGTTTGGATTTCCTTCTGTTCAAGGACAAGGTTGGCGGCGACGTGGACACAGTCCATAACGTGCGTCAGGGCATCTGGGGCACGGAAAAGGAACAGCAAGCCTACGAGCAGCGCGGGGCTTACGATGGCACGGCGTATCACACGCATCCGAATTACATATCGACCGGCAAAAAAGACAAGGCCCTGCATCAAACTGGGCAACTGAACGATGCCTATCGCGGTCAGGTCATGGCAATGGACGAGCAACGCAATCTCGACCATATTATTTCTGCCAAGGAAATCCACGACGACGCTGGCCGGGTGTTGGCAGAACTCGACGGCGTGGAGTTGGCCAACCAGGGCAGTAACCTGCAAACGACGCTGGAAACGATTAACAAGTCCAAGAAACAATCCCCCATCGATGACTATCTGAAGAATCTTCCCAGGCTCGTCGAAGGTCATGAAAAGGACTTGGCCAGAAAGCAGGAGAAACTACGCAACCTGCCGCGCGAAACCCCCGAGCAGCGGCACAAGGCGGAAGCTCTCGAAGAAAAAGTCAGAAAGGCACAGAAGAAGATAGAGGGACTCAAGTCTATCGATGCCGAGGCAATGCGGAAGAAAGATCAACAGGCTCGAAAGAAGTACGATGGAGCAATCGATCGTGCCTATTACGGTGGCAGCAAGTTCATGCAGCAAACCGGCTTTGCTGCGGGTCTTTCTGGCTTCAAGATGGGCACTCGCCAAATGCTTGGGTTGGTCATGGCGGAGGTCTGGTTCGAGCTACGCGCGCAAGTTCCGATTATTCTGGACACCCTTAAAAGACAGTTCAGCTTCGAGAAGTTCGTCGAAGACATCCAGAGCACCTTTCGGGGTATCTGGCGTCGTATTCGGTTGCGCTTCAAGGACTTCCTGACCAGCTTCAAGGACGGCATTTTTGGTGGCATCGTATCGAGCCTGACGACCACGGTTTTCAACATCTTTGCCACCACACAGAAGGCAACGATCAAAATCATTCGGGAGATCTGGGGACAGTTGTGCAAGGCGTTCAAGCTGGTCTTCTTCAACCCTGAGAAGCTGGGTTTTGCTGATCTGTGCAAAGCCGTCATGGGCGTCCTGTCGGCGGCCGCAGGCGTGACGGTGGGCTCGATCGCCCATGCGCAATTACTGCCGTTGTGCAGTTTTCCATTTGGCGCTGAACTGGCGTCGTTTGTGGGCGCTTTGGTAACCGGCTTGGCAACGCTTGGGTTCACGTACGTCTTGTTGCATGGCAGCGTGGCGCAACGGGCTTGGGCCTATCTCGAATCCATGATGCCGCATGCGGATACGGTGAAGAAGTACCAAGCCATCAATGCCGAGCTGGATGGCTACCTGACCGAGTTGGCGCGTCAGGAATTCAACATGGACACCGACGAGTTGGCAGCGTTTTCGCGCGACTTGTCCGCTTGTAACGATGAAATGCAGCGCGGTCTCGTTCTGAAAGATGAAATCGCCAGGCAGGGCATTGAGTTGCCCTATGAAATGGGCAGCGCGACGAGCACACGTAAATGGCTAGCGTCCCTGGCGAAGTGAACGCACCGATTTCGCGCGCATTTCCCTGTACGCAGTGCGGGCGTTGCTGTGAGAACGTTCATCTATCCGACGAAACACTCTTCCTGGATCGTGGTGACGGAACGTGCAGGCACTACCAGGCAGCGAGCAAAGCCTGTTCCATCTACAGCGAACGCCCGGACATTTGCCGGGTAGATCGGATGTATGTATTGCGATACGCGAGCCTGCACACTTGGGAAGAGTTCATTGCCTTGAATCTACGCGCGTGCGACCAACTCCAATCGGCGTCCAGGCAATAGTTACTGCTTGGAGCGAGATTCGCACACGGTGTACGGTGGTTTCTTACGCCTGCTTCTGGCGGGCAAGCGCCTGTCGAATCCTAGTTCCGCTACGCCGGTCCCAGGAGGTCGGCGCCGCCCCTGAACTGCCAATCGACCCAGTGCAAACACAATGGCGGCTTTCAAGGCAGAGCGGCCTCCGGTTCGCCACGGTTGTCATACGGTACGTTAAGGAGGGAGGAAGGTCAGGTTGCGGGGCCGATTGATTCGCTTCTTCGCCGGTCGCGCAGTTGTTCTCCCCGGTGGAATAAAAGCACTCCTCGCCTCACCAGTAGAGTACAGTGGCTAATGGAAGCCGTAACGGCAACGGAGCCTGCCCGACGGGGGCACAGGCCAGACCGATTGTTAACGCCGTTGTGTTGATCTGTCGCGAAGACGGACCTCGCCGGAGGTGAGCACGTTGTGCTTCGCTATGCCGAGGACATCATCAACGGCGCAATTCTCGGCCAATCCGTTGTTTCACTTTGAGCGTTGTTGTCGTCAACAGGCATTCTCAACACAGCCCATGACGTAACTGGGCAACAGCGGCGCCACGCCGCATGGAGCAGTCGTGAGCATTGCCAGTATCAGTAACGCCCCACCCTTCGCCTTCTACAAGGGCTTCGACCTCTATCCTCTGGTCTACAAGAACCAGCCTGTTCAGACCTGGCCGCGAGTCAAGCCGGACGGCAGGTTCAATGCGTCGATCGTCATCTGCCGGGCAGGGTATCGCCCCGGTAGCGAACATACCCGCGTTTTCCGGCTTGAAAATGCGCTTTGGGAGAACATCGGTACCGCGCGTAGGGGAGCGGTGCAGTTTGGCGAAGACATCATCAACGGACTGGTAGCGGGCGAATCCGTTGTTTCTCTCTAGCGTCAAGAGAATCATCCTGCTGGCGCTTCCAAGCGCGTATGCTGGTACTGCCGCACCTTGGCAAGCAAGGTAATCAGGAGCAATACCATGGCTAAGAGTCAACTACGCAGCACTCGCGAAGCGAAAAAACCCAAGCAGCCCAAGAAGCCAGCCGTGCCGGGAACCCCATTTGGCACGACGCATTCGCGCGTTGGGAACGAAGGTGTCGCCAAGAGGAAGACGTAAATCACTGTGCCGCGGACACGCGGCACAGTGATCATGCGTAACTTGTAACGTACACCGCAGGGCGTCGATATCTCTATATTGCGGGCGCACACCGCTTCGGGAGGCGCATCATGATCCATCACAACACTGACCCTACTTTCCGGGGGCTGCCGCTCACCGCCGAGCAAGACTCGGAAATCCGTCACTACCTGAACAGGAAGAGCAGGCTGGGCAAGCCATGGAATACGCCGGAGTTGCGGGGGATGCTTGAGGATATGCTGCTGCCGCCAAGTACCGAGGATGACAGCCAGACCGACATCCCACGCGACGCATTAGCCGCAGCAGAGCGCGCAGCCGCGTTCGTGGATCAGGACATGGAGCCAGTCGAGGCATATGAGGAATTGCATGCCGCGATGGAAGCCGAGAGCATGAAACGCGATACGCATTAGTTGGGGCGCATCGCGGTGGTAGTGTGCGCGCAACGCGGTTAATCAAAGGCGTTGGACACAGGACGACACATGACACTTACCTTTCCCAATCCAAGCCGCACCTATGATGAGGCCAAGCGTGGCGTGTGGTTCTGGGGTTATGACAACACAGGCGAGATTACCTTCCTGGTGGAGGATCGCGTACTGATGAGTTTCGACCCCGCTCTCGGTTCCGGTGAAGCGAGGATGCTGGACTCCTTCGACCGGCATCGCGATGAGATCCTGCAGATCGCCATGGACCTCTATGCCAAGGGGCGACAGACTCTCTACACGCTGCACTGACGGAGGGGAGGATGGCGTCATTCGTCGCCTCCACGGAGTGTGCAGTCGACTGGTTGAATCCGCAGCGTTCCCCGATTGACCAATTACACGGCGCGCGTTGCAGCAACAGCCTTGATTTCGACGAATAGCGTCGGCCTGGCCAACGCGGCCACGCCCAGTATCGTCCAGACCGGTGCATCCGCTTTGATGTATCGGTCCTTGATCTCACGGAACGCCGTGAGTTGCTTGTCGACATCTACGTGATAGCTGACCAGCTCAACCAGATCCTCAAATCCAAGGCCAGCCGCCTGCAGAATCGCGCGCAGCCTCTGGAACGCGAGATCGATCTGCTCCTCCACAGTCTCGGGCACGGTCCCGTCTGCGCGAATGCCAATTTGGCCAGCGATGAATAGCAGGCCACCTGCCGCAACAGCCGGCGCGTAGTTGAAAGTCTTGAAAACTTGGGTGCTGCCGAGAACGGGGTGCGGATCCGCAAGGGTGATTGTCGTCTTGGATTGCATGATGTGTACCTTGAAGATGTGGGAACCGGTGAGCGGGCCGCGCCGAACCTGACCCTGCTCCCAGGATTCGAACAGCGCCTTGAAATTGCCTTCGCCAAAGCCGTCCTCACCGCGTCGCTCGATGCAATGCACTGTGATCGCTGGCGTTTTCAAGGCCCAGTGTGGGCTTGTTACGCCTAACTCCAGCCGCATCTCACGCACGACCATGGGGATGCCGTGTGAATCAAGTGCCTCGGGCTCGAGGGTGGGCGTGTGCCGTCAGCGTTGAATGTTAGCGCGCGACAAGCTGCGCCTGTTGGTATGTGATCGCATTGCAATGATCTGAAGGCGGCGCCTGGCTGCCGAGGGGCATCGCGCTAATGCCTTGAACTTCGAGAGGCTATCTCCTGCGCACGCAGCGTTCGCCGAACTGGCGACGAAGCGTCGGGAGCGCATACGACGCTGACGGCGACCTGCTGATCCGGACTCTGCATCCAGAAGTTGTGGCGGTTTCCACGGTTTCCCTGCGCTTATGCCCGGGTAATATTTGTTTCGCGCGGACTGGAGGGCACTGTTCCTTCGTTACGGCGTGAGCCCTCTGGCAAAGTCCACGATCGCAATCTGGTCCGCTAGCGATGCATCGCCGATCACGGCAGCCCAGCAAGCCTCCGACCCGTGCGCGGTTCGCCATTTGTGAGGCCGTCGCGTCAGCAACTGCAGATCAAACTCCTCCGTCACGCCGATCGCGCCGTGCAGGGCGGCGCAAGCTTGCCTGGCGAGACGGTCGGCGTGTACGGCAGCTTGTAAGACTGTTCGTAAGGCTGCTTGTGCGGCACGCCCGTTTCGGGGGGCAGGTCTTGTTGGATGGGCTCGTCGTTTTCTTCTTCGAGGTGGTGGAGCCTAGTGGCATTTGCGACCAACGTGCAGATGGCTTCACCCCTTTCGGCTGCACGGTACTCGGTAGTGTGGATGCCAGGGCACTCTTGTCGCCAACTGGCGCCGAATGCAAAGTCGGGGGCGGCTCAGGAAAAGTCGTGCGCCCGCGTTACGCCTACTTTCGGAGTGAGTTCTGCAGGCGCTGGAACTTCGCGCGTCGCAGCCCCCTTCTGAAACTACGGAGTTCAAATGTCCAACGAAGCGCTCTTGTGGTCTGGACGCCCGTCGCAGGCCGCTAACCTTCCTGTCTTTGTGCTTTGCGTCGTAATGTGCTTCATACCGTTTCTCATACCTGCGGCCGTCATCATCGCAGCGCTCAGTTACCTGAGAATTCAGACGACCAGGATAGAGGTAACCACTAAGCGCGTGACGGTACGTAGTGGCATCATGTCCATGAAACTCGATGAAGTGGAGTTGTCCCTTGTGCGCGACATTCAACTGACGCAGCCGTTGCTCCTGTGGCTGCTAAAACTGGCCAACATAGCAATTGTGAGTTCGAATGGCGCTTCGCCGGACATCCACTTGCATGGCATCCCGAACGCCTATGTGTTGCGTGAAAAGATTCGGCGCTGCGTGGAGAATCATAGGGATTCCAAGGGCGTTCGCGATTCTGAGAGCCGCCACCTGGTGGCGCACGCCTGACACAGGGAAGTGTTAATAGGGGAGGAGACATGATCAATCCGGGACTTATTCAGCCCACCCGCTTCATCCCATATCGGTTGGCCAAGGCATGAACTCGTCATCCACTCCAACAGCACGTTTCGTCTCCACTGGCACGCTGCCCGGGCCGGAGGAGATCCGCTCGCTGGTCGAAGCGGCCTATGAGAACTTTCGGGAGGAAGCGGGCGGAAAACTGGCTGACTACATCCCGGCCCTGGCCGAGGCGGACCCGTCCGCCTTTGGCATCTGTGTCGCCAATACTCGGGGCCACGCGTTCATGGTCGGCGAGGCGGCTGAGACTTTCTCGATCCAGAGCGTGTCCAAGCCATTTGTGTTCGCACTGGTATGCGAGGCCCTCGGGGCGGCCGAAGCCGCAACGCGGCTCGGTGTAGACGCTACAGGGCTGCCTTTCAACTCCATCATGGCGATGGAACTGCGCACCGACGGCACCAGCAATCCGTTGGTCAATGCCGGCGCTATCGCTGCCACTAGCCTGATACCCGGCTTTGGTGCAGATGACCGCTGGCACCACGTTCGCCAGGGTCTGTCTCGCTTCGCGGGCCGCGAGCTGGCGTGCGATGAGCACGTGTACGAGTCCGAGGCGGCCAACAACCAGCGCAACGCCGGATTGGCGCACCTCCTGCGCGGGCACGGGCGTCTCTACTGTGATCCGGATGAGGCGGTTGAGGTCTACACTCGCCAGTGCGCATTGCTGGTCAGTGCGCGGGACCTCGCTCTCATGGGCGCAACCTTGGCCGGCGGCGGTGTCCATCCGCTCACCGGCGAGCAGGTTGTGAGCGCCGCGACTTGCCAGCGAGTACTGGCGGTCATGGCGACGGCAGGGCTTTATGAGCGATCAGGGAGCTGGCTCTACGACGTGGGCCTGCCTGGAAAGAGCGGCGTGAGCGGCGGCATACTAACGATCGCCCCCGGCAAGGGCGCGGTCGCGACCTTTTCGCCGCCACTGGATGCCGCCGGCAACAGCGTGCGCGGGCAGCTTGTCATGCGCTTCCTGTCGGAACGATTGGGGCTGAACCTGTTCATCTCTGCGCCAGCCGCGCACCTGTAGCGCCGCCGACACGGCCTCGAATGGCATGCACTCAACTGCTAACAGATGGCCGGACTCGGCCATGGGGATTTGGTGGGGGGCCGCTTACGACTGCGGATTCAACCAGTCAACGCAACGGGTTGATGGAATCGTTCTGCCGGTGTATCGAAACCTAGTGTCTTTCGAGGGCGTTCATCGAGGTGCCACGTGCTGCCAGGCCGGCGCCGCACTGCCGTGACTCGATGGGAAAAGTTGCCGCCGAACTTGTCGCACCAGCGGCGGGTCGTCTCGTAGCTCACGACCACGCCACGCTCGAACAGCAATTCCTCGATGTCGCGCAGGCTCAGGTGGAAGCGGAAGTATCAGCGTACCGCGCAACTGATGACCACTGCCGGAAAGCGGTGGCCGTGATAGAGCGATGTCTTCTTCATCGCCCCATCTTACGCGACCTCGCCAACGTGACAGTGCCGTCTAGCTGCCCATGAAGAACGGATTACGAACGTCGTACACATGGCCGCCCGGGTTGAACTGCGGATCCTGTCGTACGCCCTGGGGATATGGGTTCACCTGGCTCGTGCCTTGCATTGGCGTCGAGGGATCCATCGGGCTGCTCGGCGTGGCCGAAGGACTGAGGTTGGACTTGGTGCTATCAGTGTTTGCGCCTTGGGTATACGGATCGAACTTCCCTTGGCTATTTGAGTAAGACGGATTCGCCCCCGAATTCGGGGCTTGCGTAGGCTGCGCATGCGCGGCACTCAGCGCCACAATGAATGTGCCGCATGCCACTGCTAGCATTCGATTGTTCTTCATCACATGTACCTCCGACTGCAGGAGTGCAGCCCTTTCAGGGTACAAGATGCGTCAGGAATTTGTAGGGCGCAGATGGTGCCAACTATCTGTGGCGACACATGTGCGGAAAAATTCTATCGAGGCAGCATCGGCTTTGACTTGGCGTAGGCGCGAAGCGCATCGTTCGGCACTGTCACGTTGGCCTATCGAAGTCACCAAA
Source organism: Cupriavidus metallidurans CH34 (assembly GCF_000196015.1). Lineage (NCBI taxonomy): Bacteria > Pseudomonadati > Pseudomonadota > Betaproteobacteria > Burkholderiales > Burkholderiaceae > Cupriavidus > Cupriavidus metallidurans. The sequence continues at coordinate 301,737 of NC_007974.2, forward strand.
GTTCCGTCTGCCGCATGAAGCGGTGGTTCACTCCTCACCTGATTACGGCCCAAGTGCGCCAACGTGACAACGCCGTCCTGTGGGATTGGCCCTTCGCGAGTTTCGTGCGCCATCTCGCTATTGAGATGAGAAGGCAATGCCGGATTTATCAAAATGGCGTGTCGATACCTTGTGCTCTTGGCGAGGGAGGCCGGGGTGACATAGTGCTTGTCGAGTGTTTTGAGACCACGGAGCGAAAGCGTCGCGTCCGTACGCGCACGCCACTGCAGAAACACGGCCGACGGTGCTCTTTCCATCTGCCGATGGGGCGAGAGCATGCAAAGCGCTTTGCGTGTCAGGGAGCACGCTTCTCGTTGTCTCAGTACAGTCGGCTGCGGCAATACGGGCTTCGGGTAGGTCGTGCGGCATGAGGTTGTCCGCACTAGCGGAGATGGGCAGTCGTGCGCTCATGAGCGTGCCTCCTTTCGGGTATTGCCCGAGGACTTGGTGGGCTGGTTCACTTTCCACGTCGCATATTCCTGGGGCATGCAAATGGCGCACGGTCTGTAGCCGGCGGCGATGGCCGTGGCTTCGTCGGCGAAGAAAACGCGGTGCTTCACGTACCCGCCACGGGCAATCGCCTGCAGCGCAGCGCGGCAATCCATGCGGCCGTATAACTTGCTGTCTCGATGGCCTCCGAAGATGCCGGGCATGGCGCTGGAGTACGGCTTGCCATCCGATCCGATCAGCATGAATGTCTTGTCCAGGGTCGGCATGTGCGGCACCTCTTCTGCATCACGGTGCATCGTGGAACGACAGTTCCAGTCCAATGCGCTCGCCTTTGCGGACGCGGCTGATGGCGTGCTTGAGATTGACGCGATAGTAGCCCTTGGTACCCTTGAAGGGGCGCTCCGCCGTGGTGATGACAGCCACATCGCCGATCCAGAGCGGCAACACTGCCGGGCGCGACTGCATGCGCGGGCGCTGCTCAGTCAACACGAACTCGCCCCCCTGGAAATCGACGCCCGGCTCGGACAGCACGGCGACGATCTGCATGGGAAACACCTGCTCGCCTTCATTGCGCTGATGCAGCAATACATGATCTTCGACGCTGAGCCGACTGAGGTGGGATTGCCCCCGCGTCTGGCCTGCCTTCCGATTGCGCCGCGAGAAGTCTTCCAGTTCGGCCGGATATCGATGATCCACGCCGATGGTTTCGTTCCAACGGTTAGCAACGATGACCAGACGACGATAGAGGGCTGTGCGCCACTGCTCTAGCGGCGCCGGCAGACCCGTGCCGAAGACCAGCAGTTCACCGCGCCCGAGGCCACTGGATGCCAAAGCCACTCGATCGGCACCAGACGCAGAGGTCAGTCGCGCCAGATCGCGCGCCGCATCTGCACCTAACAGGCCAGGCAGCACGGCATAGCCTTCGGCATCGAGTTGCAGGCCGATGTCCACCCAATTCAGGCGATCGAGGGTTGCGTCGAACGCAGTCATGGGACACCTTCCCATCAAACCTGGGTTTCGCGGCGCAGCAGCTCGCGCTTGCGATCCACGCCCCAGCGGTAGCCGGCCAGATCGCCATCACGCCGCACGACGCGGTGGCAGGGAATAGCCACCGCGATGTGATTCGTGGCACACGCCTGGGCGACGGCGCGTACCGCCTTGGGTGAACCGATGCGCTCGGCGATCTCGGCATAGCTCACGGTCGTACCCGGCGGGATCTCGCGCAGCGCGCGCCAGACGCGCTCCTGGAAGGCGGTGCCCTGTACGTCCAACGGCAGGTGCAATCCCATCGCAGGCGCTTCGATAAAGCCCACCACCTGGGCAATCAACTGCTCGAACTCACCGTCGCAGCCGACGATCTCCGCCTTGCGGAATTGGTCTTGGAGGTCGCGCACCAGCTGGTCGGGATCGTCGCCCAGCAGGATTGCACAGATGCCGCGCTGGCTCTGCGCAACCAGAATGGCGCCCAGGGAGCACTGGCCCACGGCGAAGCGGATAACAGCACCGACACCACCGGAGCGATAATCCCGCGCGCGCATGCCCAGCAACTGGTCGGAGGCTTCGTAGAACCGGCTGTTTGAATTGAACCCGCTGTCGTAGATAGCGTTCGTGATGGACGCTTCCGGGCTGCTCAGTTCTTCGCGCAGCTTGCGGGCGCGATAGGCCGAGCTGTAGGCCTTGGGCGTCAAGCCCGTTTCAGCCTTGAAGAGGCGATGGAAGTGAAACGGACTCATGCCGATTGCAGTCGCCAGGTCATCGAGCTGAGGGGGCGTCTCCGATGCTTCAATCATGCGACAGGCTCGGGCCACCAATGCAGCGCGCTCGGCTGCTGCACTGGTCTGGTCACCATGAGCACGGCGGCTGCAGCGGTAGCCCGCAGCCTCGGCGATTTCGGCCGAGTCAAAGAACTCCACGTTCTCGCGCTTGGGCAGCCGAGCCGACGAACTTGGTTGACAGTACACGCCCGTGGTGCGCACGGCGTAAACGAAATGGCCGTCGGCGCCAGCATCGCGTGCCTGTACGGCCGTCCAGCGGTCGTCTTCCGTTTCGTAGGCAATGGTCGTCTTCATCGCAGAAGTCTCGTCATCATCAATCACACAGCCAGAATACGCGGGCTTTCCATCGCAAGCACTCCGATTCTTGCGGCCGATATCTATCGACTGGGCAGGCGCCACAGATACCAGGCGGCCACCGTCCGGAAAGGGCTCCAGGCCTCTCCGATCTCGCGCATCTGACGCGGCGTGGGGGCCCTCTCCAGACCCTTCAGGCGTCCATAACCCTCCCGCACGCCGAAGTCGTCCACTGGCAGGACGTCGGATCGCTCCAGCGAATAGATCAGGAACATTTCGACCGTCCAGCGCCCGACACCTCGCAGGGACGTCAGGCGTTCGATCAGCGCAGTGTCAGGCAGACGCCGGGCCTCTTCGAGGTTCGGCACAAGGCCTTCGACTGTAGCCTGGGCAATCCGCCGAATGGTAGCCAGCTTTTCTGCCGAGAAGCCGCAGGCGCGCTGCAATTCAGGGTCGCTGGCCAGCAACTGCTCTGGCGCCGGAAAAGACACGCCGGGGTAGAGCGCCAGCAGGCGGCCCAGGATTGCATCTCCCGCCCTGGCGTGCAGTTGCTGATAGGCAATGGCCCGCACCAGCGCCTCATAGGGCTCGCGTGCAGGCTTGGCCTCATGGCGACATGGTCCGATGGCGGCAATGTGGAGAGCCCAGTCCTCGTCCAACTCGGACAGGAACTTGACGGCCCGGCGGTAGGCGAGTGGTGACAGGTCGGCGGCAATAGTCTTCGCATGAATTCCGCTCAAGATCAAAACCCCGGCAGCATGGCGGTCTGCGTCTCGGGCTGCATCTTCTTTGCCACCATCGCGTTCTCATGCTCCAGCAGCCAGCGCTTGCGGTGCAGGCCCCAGGCATAGCCCTTGAGGTCGCCATTGCTCGCAATGACGCGGTGGCACGGCACGACGATGGCGATCGGATTGGCGCCATTGGCCGCGCCGATCTCGACGGCCGCGCGCGGGTCGTCGAAACCCAGCGCCTTGGCTAGCTTGCCGTAGGTCGTGGTCGTGCCCACAGGGATGCGGCGCAGCGCGGCCCAGACCCGGCGCTGCAACGCCGAACCAGACGTCGCAGTCCGCAGCACCTTCAGCGCCTCCAGCTCGCCATGGAAGTAGCGGGCCAGTGCATCGGCAATCTCGGCCGGGGCAGGGATCTCAGTCAGTTCCACCTCGCCATAGTGCTCGCGCAGACCGCGATACAGCCGTGACTTGTGGTCGGCGAAGTCGAGCGCACGCACGACCCGCCGCGCATCGGTCACGAGCAGCATGGCACCCAGCGGCGAATCCAGTTGGCTGAGAAACATCTTCACGGTGTACTCCTTCTTGAATGAATCGAATCGCTCGTTCGTGGATCACTTCAGCCGCGTCACGCCGAACTTGCCAAAGAGGTAAGCCTCGCCACCTTTCATATGCAGCTCGGTATCACCGTCATTGTTGATCCGCCATCGCGCTTCGCCGGTATCGACCAACGACTGACAATAGGCTTCGACTTGGCGGCGCGTGTCAGCCAACTGGCCCGGCGGTTCCGCGGAAATCCTGCTCATAGGAAACCTCGGCTGCTACTGTCACTCTAGTGAATCCACCGCGGGAGGAAACTCCGTCTCTTGCGGTTGAATTCCAGGAGCTAGCTAGGCCGCTTTTCGGAAAGTGAAATTGATGCGCTGGCTGCCCAGCAGCGCATGAGGTGCATCCTTGATCGGCATTACGCCGTGGTAGCGCAGACGATCGGCGCCGCCCCACACCACTACGTCCCCGTGGTGGAGCGGTACCTTGATCGTGGGGGCGGTGCGCGCATGACCGCCGAACAGGAACGTAGCCCGCATGCCCAGAGATACCGAAACGATCGGCGTCTCATAGGCTTGCTCGTTCTTGTCCTGGTGCAGCGCAAGTCTGCTGCCAGGCAGGTAGCGATTGAGCAGGCAGGCGTCGGGCTCGAAGTCGTCAAAGCCCGCCTCAGCAGCAGCCTCATTTGCCAGCCGAAAGAATACCTCCGGCATGACCGGCCAGGGCTTTCCCGTATCGGGATCAACGGTGGTGTAGCGATAGCCGCGCCGGTCGGTCGTCCAGCCCAACGCGCCGCAATTCGTTAGCGCCACCGACATGGTGAAACCGCCCGGCGTGACCATATGCCGAAAGGGCGAAGTCGTCTCGATGCCCGCAATGGCAGGCATCAGATCGGGCACATAAGGCAGCGCGAATCCGCGCAGCACCACTGCGGCAGGACCGAGACGGTGTTGCTCCGCAGTTTCCTCAAAGAGTTCGAGCGTTCCCATGCTCACCTTGCATCGTGAAAGATCAGACCCACAGTGTGGCGCTTGCCCATGAGTGAGCTTGCCCCCGCAAAACGAATCCCTTGCTGAGGTTAAACTGAAGCAAGGAGAGATGTGATGACAAGCAAGACAAAGCGGGCGCAGTACACGCTGGAATTCAAGCTGGAAGCGGTACGGCTGGTGAAGAGCGGGCAGAGCATGGCAGTGGTTAGCGCGACCCTGGGCATCAGAGCGCAGACGCTGCATAACTGGGTCAAGGCGGAGCGGGAAGGCAAGCTGACTGGTGCGGGTATGAAGCCGGTCAGCCCGGAGCAGATGGAGCTGGCCCGGCTTCGGGCGGAGGTGGCGCGCTTGAAGATGGAGCGCGATATTTTAAAAAAAGCCGCAGCATACTTTGCGAAGGAGTCGGTGTGAGGTATGCGTTCATCGAGCGAAACCGACGTTACTGGCCGGTCTCGGTCCTGTGTGAGCTGTTAGGGGTCAGCCCCAGCGGCTATCACCAGCGCAAGCAACGCACAGTAAGCACCGACAGGCCAGATAGAGGCCGACTCAGTGACGATGCCTTGTTGGCCCACATCAAGGCGATTCACGCCGGGGTCAAGGGGGAGTACGGCTGGCCGCGCATGTGGAAGGAACTGCTGGCGCGTGGGGTGCGGGTGGGCAAGGAGCGTGTTCGCAAGCTGATGGCGCTGCACGGCATCCGTGCCCGCCACAAGCGCAAGTACATCGCGACAACCAACTCGAACCACGATTTGCCGGTGGCCCCCAATCTGCTGCAACGCGACTTTAGCCCAGCAGCACCCAATCAAGTCTGGACGAGCGACATAACCTATGTGGCGACCGCCGAAGGCTGGCTCTACCTGGTGGTCATCATCGACCTGTTCAGCCGGCAGGTGGTTGGCTGGTCGATGCAACCACACATGAAGGCCGAATTGGTCACGGACGCGCTGCGCATGGCCTGGTTCCGGCGCCGCCCGGAAGCCGGTGTGATTGTGCACACCGACCGGGGAAGCCAGTATTGCAGCCATCTGTTTCAAGACGCCCTGAAGGCGTATGGCATGCGCTCGTCAATGAGCCGCAGGGGCGATTGCTGGGACAACGCGCCGACTGAGAGTCTGTGGGGGTCGTTGAAGGTCGCTCGCCTGCACGGTCGCCAGTTCGCTACCCGCCGCGCCGCAATGGACGAGGTAATTGACTGGCTTGGCTTTTATAATGCCAGCCGACTCCACTCGACGCTGGGCTACGTCAGCCCCATGACGTTCGAGAAAAACTGGTCCGCAGCTCAGCAACACCGGGCTGCCTAATTCCCTCGGTTATGGGATTCGTGGAACAGGGGCAAGGTCAGTCAAGCAAGCCAATGAGAGTGCAATTAGCCGTGTGCAGTTGCGTGAAATGGCTGAGTTGCGAATCAAGAACGAGGCGATCACGGATGCAGTGACATCTTTGCTCATGCTCGGGAAGAAGCAAGACACGGTCGTCAAGAAGCTTCGTGAACTTGCGATGAAGAAGTCTGACGCTGATGCATCTTGGTTGGTGAAGCAGTACTTGGCCTGGGAGAGCGAGGCTCCTGCTGCGTCGGATGCGCAATCGCTCGAAATGCGTGCTGCGCAGGAGATGGAGCAAGACCAGAGGACGCTTATGGGAAGCACTGCCGTATGAACGTCTTCATGTCTCCTGCGTATGACGATGAGCTCGTCTACAACGTGTGTACGAGATACCTGGCGGAGTTTCCGACGGTATCCCGCGAGCGAATCATCACGGACGTCTTCGGTGTGAATATCGTATTGTCGCCCCACCTTCCAAGAAATCTGCACCAGTTCTGTGAGCGGACGGGTCAGGTAATCGCCAAAACGAAGGAGGAGATGTTTTGGTGGCACTCGATGTATCCGTTCATCTGTGCATACCAGACCAGCGAGAGGCGCGCCCAGGCCAGGGATTACGCCTTCTATGGGCGCGCGGTTAGGAGGATGCCAGGGATCCTGGCTGCCATTGAACCGCCGAAATTCCTACGCTGGTGTCCGGATTGCGTGGTTGAGGACCGAGCGCGGCCGGACTGTGGTGAAGCGTACTGGCGACGGACGCATCAGATTCCGGGGGTCTGGCAATGCGATAAGCATGGTACGGACCTGGTCGACTCTCAGGTACCTCGATTCGCGTCCGTGACCTCGGACCACCCTGCAGAGATGATGATACCTCGGAACGTACGTCCCTTCCGCAAGAAGCGTCCATGTTCACCAATGGAAGCCTTGCTGAGGAAGCATCTTGTAGCACTGCTGAAGGCTGGACATTTCGAGGATCGGCCGGAGCATCCGAACTTCAGGGAAGCGGCAGCGCGTGCGGGGTTCGGGCCCACAGTCAAGATTGACTATACCGAGCTGTATGAGGCGTTCTCCGAATACTGGGGTGATGTACTGGAGCGGCTTGATGAACGGTATCGCACAAGACCGGCGGGAGTGAGTTGGTTACACGCCCAGTTCAACGCGAGAGGTCTCATGGGCCAACCGGTTGTTCGGGAGTTGTTTGACATCTTCTTCCGTGATCGGTGCGGTCTCGACGTCTATCAGATGCCTCCCTTGGAATCCTCTTATAAGCGATTTATGCCTGTTTTCTATTGTCCAAATCCGTATGCCGCCCATGGGCGGGGCGAACAAGTCAAACGAGTGACCCGTTGCAAGGACAATCCTGACATCCTGGATATCTCATGCAAGTGCGGCTTCACCGCGATGGTGTCTGCGGCTAGTGCTGGAAAGACGATGACGATGGCCGACGTGATCAAGGTCGGGAAATTTGGACCAACCTGGCCAGAGCAATGTGCGAAGCTGCGGGCCGAGGGCAAGGGCTTGAGTCAGGTAGCAAAGGAGCTCAATCTACCAGAGAACACAGCGCGCTACTTGTGGCGCCAGAGTAAGCCTTTGCTTGCGGCGGATGAGAAGACGCTCAAGAAACAGGAGTCTGCGAAATGAACGTATTCGTATCTCCTCTGTATGAAGATGAGCTGCTGTACAGCCATTGCGTACGGTATCTGTCGGAATTTCCCATGGTTTGGCGCAACAAGCTCATGCTTGATATGTTCGGCGCGGAGTTGCATCTGTCGCCGCATTTGCCGAGGAACCTGCAAGAGTTTTCTGAGCGAACCGCGATATCCCTTTCGATGACAAAGGAAGAAATATTCTGGCGGCACTCAATGTATCCATTCCTTTGCGCGTACTTCCCTGAAAAGTCGCGGACGTTCGCAATGGATTACGCGTACTACGGACATGAGAACAGGCCGATGCTGGCGGTCCTTCGTGGTGTTTTTCCTCCTAGATTCATGCGGTGGTGCCCGGATTGCGTGACAGAGGATCGTGCCCGTCCTGAATGTGGCGAGGCGTACTGGCGCCGGGCCCACCAACTTCCCGGTGTCTGGCAATGTGAGAAACATCGGTGTGACCTTATCGATTCGGCGATTCCGCGGGCTTCGTCGTCGGAACCGTTTCGTGCGGCTGATGTTGTCATTCCGGAGGATGCCCATCGTTTTCGAGCGAAGCGCAACTGCAGCTCGATGGAAGCAATGCTGAGAACGCGTTTGGTAGGGCTACTGAACAGCGGCGACTTTGCGTATCGACCAGAGCATCCCAATTTCAGGGAAGCCGCCGCACGAAGCGGCTTCGAGACGGCTGGGAAGATTGACTATCCGAAGCTGTATGAGGCGTTTTCTGGGTATTGGGGGGATGTGCTCGATCGCATCGATAGTCAACATCTTCGTACGAAAGTCGTCGGCACAGGCTGGCTTCGTCGCCAGTTCACCAAGAAGGAAGTTATCTACCAACCGGTTGGCCGGGAGATGCTTGACATCTTCTTTCAAGACCGATTCGGTATTGATCTCAATGAGCTGCCTATGGAGATACCCGGCCGGCGCCGTCCGCCCGTTTTCTATTGCCCCAATCCGTATGCTGAACATGGGGCAGAGACTCCGGTCAGGAAGTCGATTCGGCGTCCGAGTATGCCTGGCGTGGCAAGCCTTTCGTGCGAGTGCGGATTCACGGCATTGGTGCCGGAGACCAGTGCGGAGCAAGCGATCGGCTTGGCCGACGTTATCAAGGTGACAAGATATGGACCGTCTTGGGTTAAGGAGTGCTTAAAGTTGCGTGCAGAGGGCAAGACGCTGGATGAGGTTGCGGCAGCGCTCGGGGTTAAGTATCAGGCGGCGTTCGACTGGTCGCGCGAAGGGGGGCCGAAATATAGCCCGATGTCTTCAGAGCAGAGCGAAGCTCGCAGGGCAGAATGGGTGGCAATTCTCGAGAAAATCGCGCCCGGCCCGCCGAAGTTGGCGACCAAGAGGTACCCCAGCTTGCACATTCGACTTCTGAGTGAGGACAGGGAGTGGTTTCAAGAGACGATGAAAGCGTATCGACAAAAATACGGTCATTCGCAAAAGAGAGCCAATTGGCCTGCACGCGATGAGGAGTACACAGAGGCCGTTGTAGCGGCGGCAGCAAGATTGCAAAGAATGGACGGAGCGGAATGTCCGACAGTCAGTGCACTATTAAAGGAGGCGGCGCTCGAATTCAGCTACTTCTCAAAGGGTTCCATACGTCACTTTCCCAAAACCATAGCGACTTTGACTCGTCTTAGTGGGAAGCCGTGGAGCACCTTCTCGCCATACCTTGATGGGGGCAAGGAAGCTGAAGGCTAAGTGTTCGATGTAGCGTCGGAGGTCAGGCCGGCGCAGCTGGAAAGGGCCGTTCATGGGAGCGGCCCTTCTGTGGCGTAAGCGTTGAGCATCCCGGAAGCAGTTGGATCGCGGCTGAATTGCGATCCTCCTGGAGGTAGGGCGATGTATGCGTGAAGTCTGCAGGGACAGAGCAAGGGTCGGCCGGTGCCCCGAGCATACATTTGGACAGAACTTTAATGTCTAGGCCCAAACCGGCTTGCAAGGACTTTCGCCTTTTGAGGCGAAAGCGGTGCCTAACAAAATCAATGACTTAGCGGCGCCGATGCAAGGGCTTTGATGTGCAAGTTCAGCCTGATGGGCGGTGACATTAAAGTCTGCACAAGAACTTGACGTCCTCGTACACCTTGAACAAGGGTTGCCCTGCGCAGGGCGCCGTCGTTGGTCGGCGGCACGACTTCTGATCGTTGTCGACTGGACGTGTCGGCTAGGGCGCGTCGTGCGGGTGTGTCGCCTTCGCGCCAGACCTTCCTTTCCGGCGCGGCGCAGTTCGCGAGGTCTCCGGAATTATTTGACAGCATATCAAATAAACACTAGATTATTGAGACGGTCGCATTTACGAAGGAGACAGCGTGAGCGAACAAGACAAGCCGCAAGTGACGGCAGGAATGCGAGGTGCCTCATGGGACGCCCGGCTGATGGATCGCCCCTATCAGATGGTGCCCTATGCATTGGGCACGGCCGATGGGCAGCGCACGCTCGGCTTTCTGTTCAGCCTCACTGGCAAGGAAAAGACGGTTGTATCCCTGATGCACCCGCGCGAAATGGCCATCACCCACTATCTGGTGCCGTTCGTGCTCGATGCCGGATGTGCTTGCTGGGTGCAGGGCCCACGCTCGATCGGCAACGACCTGCGTCTGGAGCATGAGATCGCGCTGTTCGATGTCGCAGCCGGTATGACGCACCTGCGCGATCTTGGTTATGAAAAGATCGTGCTGCTCGGCAATTCGGGCGGCGCGGGGTTGTACACGTTCTACAACCAGCAGTCGTTGACGCCCCGTGAAATGCGTATTGCCCGGACGCCGGGTGGCCGCCCGACGAACCTGGGTGAACTGCATATGCCGGAAGTCGATGCGTTCATCCTTGTGTCGCCCCACCCGGGGCAGGGCAAACTCCTGATGAGCGGCATTGACCCGTCGGTCGCTGATGAAGACGATCCCATGCAGACGGACCCGAGGCTCGATCCGTTTTCAAAGGCCAACGGATTCGATGTGGAATCCGGCAAGGGCAGATACGCGCCCGACTTCATCGAACGATATCGCGCTGCACAGACCGAACGCGTTGCACGCATCGACGCACGCGCCAGGGCAATGCTTCGGGCCAAGCAGGAGGCGCGGCAGAAAGTGAAGGCCGGCGCGGGCACCGATTCCGACCGTCGGCTCGCAGCCCATGCACCGATCTTCGAGGTCTGGCGTACCGACGCCGACCTGCGCTCATGGGACATCTCGCTGGACCCGTCCGACCGCAAGACCGGTTCGCTCTGGGGCAAGGATCCCTTCGTGTCCAACTGGGGAAGTGTGGGTTTCGGACGTGTCGTCACGCCGGAATCCTGGCTCTCCACGTGGTCGGGGCTGTCATCCAACGCGGCGCTGGACAAGACGATCGGCACGTTGCATCAGCCCACGCTGCTGCTCGAATACACCGGCGATCAATGCACGTTTCCGGCGGATATCCAGGCCATCTACGATCAGATCCCGGCGGCGCATAAGCAGCACATTCGTGTGCGCGGCAACCACCACGGCATGGCGTTGAGCCGCGAGGAGGAGCCCGGGCAGCGCATTGCAGGACGTCATATCGTCGAATGGCTGCGGGAATCGATGGCCTGAGCGGCACCGCGGCCGAACTATATAACTACAGAGGTAGACAACGATGCTGCAACCCACCCACGTACGCCCATCCGTGTTGCTCGATGGCGTGCGCTATCCCGATGAAGACCGCCTTCGCCGTTATGTCGGCGACGGTTACCTGACCGGCGAAACGCTGGTTGGCGCCTTCCGTCAATCGTTCCGCGATCACCATGATCGGCTGGCCCTGGTGGGGCCGGAGGGCGAGTTTACCTATCAGGAGTTGGACGAACGGACTGACCGTCTTGGGGCGGCGCTGCTGGCGCTGGGTCTCAGGCCGCTCGACCGTGCGGTCTTTCAATGCGGCAACAGCAATGAACTGCTGTTCGCATTTCTCGGATGCCTGAAGGCCGGCATCATCCCGCTGTGTTCGCTACAGGCATTTCGCAAGCTGGAAGTGAGTTACCTGGGCAACTTGTGCGAGGCACGTCTGCATTTCGTTCAGGGAGATGACCCCAAGTTCGACGACGTGGCGTTTGCCGAGGAGATGCAGGCGGAAGTGCCGAGTCTCCAGTTCATCCTTCAGGCGCGCGGTGAGCGCCGCGGACGAGCCGTATTGCTGGCGGACTTGATCCGCGATATGCCGCTGGCGCGCGCCCAGGCGTTGTTGGCTGAAGTCGACCACGAGCCGTTCCAGGCGGCTGTGTTCCAGTTGTCGGGTGGCACCACCGGTGTGCCGAAAATCATCCCGCGTTTTCAGAACGAGTATCTGTACAACATGCGCGCAGTGGCTGCATGCAACGGATATACCGCTGAAGACGTGCTGTTCTTCCCGACGCCGTACATGCACAACCTCAACATGGGCTGCTTCTTCGGCCCGTTTCTGTTGTGCGGCGCGAAGGTGACGGTAGCCCCGGATATCGGCGAGGAAACGCTGCAGTCTCTCGTTCGCAACTACGAACCGACCTGGTTCGGCGTTGCCGGGCCGATCCTTAGTCGCATCGCGCCGGAACTGCTGCGCGGCACCGCGTCGGACAAGGCGCGACGCAACTTCATTGCCCCGAAGAACGCTGCCAACCTGACGCGCCTGACCGGATCGCCGACACATCATATTTTCGGCATGACCGAAGGCGTGATCATGTTCACGCGCCCGGAAGACCCTTCGGAGATTCGCGAGCAATCGATCGGTTATCCGGTATCCGATGCCGACGAAGTGCGCATCGTCCATCCCGGCACCGAAGACACCGTGGGCGATGGCGAGGTCGGCGAAGCACTGTTTCGGGGGCCGTACACCATCCGCGGCTATTACAAGTCCGAGAAGGAAGACGTTACGCGCTTCACTGCCGACGGCTTCTACCGCTCCGGTGACCTGATGTCCGCTCAAGTGGTCGACGGCAAGCGCTATTACTTCTTCCTCGGGCGGATCAAGGATGTCGTCGATCGCGGTGGCGAAAAGATCAACGCTGAAGAGCTCGAAAACGTCATCAACCAGCACCCGTCGATCCTGGCGTCAGCGGTCGTTGGCATGCCAGACAAGGTCTACGGCGAGCGTGTCTGCGCCTTTGTGCTACTCAAGCCGGCAGCGGCGTCGGGCCTGACACTTCCCGAACTTGCCCAATACCTGCAGGAGGTCGGCCTCGCCAAGTTCAAGTGGCCGGAGAGGCTCGAAGTCATCCCGGAATTTCCGCTGACGGCATCGGGCAAGCTCAGCAAGGTCCTGCTGCGTGACCGCATCGTCCAGATGCTGCGCACCGAAGCGGAAAACGACACTGTCCACCAAGCAAAGTGAAGAAGGAAGAGACATGAACCAATCCACGCAAGGCGCCCACGTCAACGTTCCCGTCGTTGCACTGCACGGCGTACATCACACTGCGCGGCCCACCTGGAAACTTGCGGAAACGGTGCACTTCTACCGCGATCTGCTGGGCTTGCCGCTCGTGCATGCGATTTCGGCGAAAGGGTGGGGACCCGACAATCACGCGGACTTCCTGCATTTCTTCTTCGATAGCGGCAATGGCAGCACGATCGCCTTCTTCTACTACATCGGTACCGAGCGGCCCGACTGGCTGACCGTGCGCGAGCACTACCAGGACCGCGCCACGCACACCGCTTGGCGAGTGCGCGACGAAGCGGAGTTGTTGCAGTGGCGCCAGCGCGTGGAGGCGGTGGGCATTCCATTGCGCTACCAGATTCGCCACGAGGTCATTGAGTCGATCTATTTCAACGATCCGAACGGATACCCGATCGAGATCACCTGGCAGGTGCGCCCGTTCAGCGACGCCGACAAGCAGGATGCCGCGTTTACGATCGATTCCGCCATCGAACTCGAACGCGCACGGGAGAAGGGTGCCGCCTTTGCATCGATCGAGCCGGTCTGGCAGCGCAAGGCGGAGCGTATCGAGCGCGCCGTGCCGAATGGCGAAAAGGCTTCGGTCTATGTACTCGATGTGCCCGAGTTTGCGCCGCTAATCGACGTGGCCCGTAAGACCGCTGGCTATCAGACCACTGCCATTGGCAATGGCTACGTGCGCATCGACGGCAATCCGACATTGCAGTTCCGGCGCAAGGAACTCGGCTTCAAGCCGGCGGTCTGGTACGGGGCGCTGACCGGCGGCCTGGCAGGCAGCATTCGACAATTTGACATGGATGCGCTCGTGGTGGCTCCGGGAGATACGCAATGAAGGTGGCGATCATTGGCGGCGGACCGTCGGGGCTGTTCCTGTCGATCCTGCTCAAGGAGCGGATGGCGCAGGTCGACATCGATGTGTTCGAGCAGAACCCGGAGGATGCGACGTTTGGCTTCGGCGTTGTCCTGGCCGACACAGGCCTGTCGAATCTTCGGGCAGCTTCGCCGATCGTGGTGGACCGCCTGGCCAAGGCCATGCGGTTCAACGACCAGCATTCGATCGTCAGTCACGAGCATCCCATAGTCATGAGGAAGCCCGGTGCAGGTGGTGGTGCCATTCCCCGCATCAGTCTGCTGTCTGTACTGCAACAGCGCGCAAAAGAGCTTGGCGTACGGGTGACGTACAACAAGCGCATTGCCGATTTCGATGCGCTCGATGCCGACCTCGTCGTCGGGGCGGACGGCATCGGCTCGCAATTGCGTACCGCCAATGAAGCGGCCTTTGGCACGACGCGCCGCACACTGACGAATCACTTCGCCTGGTTCGGCGTGGCAAAGCCCTTTGCGAGTCCGGCTCTGGTGTTTCGCAAGTACGAGGGCGGCTACTTTGTGGCCCATTACTACCCGTACTCCGATTCGATGAGCACATTCGTGGCCGAGTGCGACCACCAGACCTGGGTCGACTTCGGCATGGAAGACATGAGCGCCGAAGCGCGGCAAGCGCTCTTCGAGACGGTGTTTGCCCCGGAGCTGACTGGCCACGGATTGGTTTCGAACAATTCGATCTGGCGACAGTTCCCGGTGATCCTCAATGCCAACTGGCATGTCGGCAAGCAGGTCCTGATTGGCGATGCACTGACCAGTGCGCATTTCTCGATCGGATCTGGCACCCGGATTGCGATGGAGGATGCCATGGCGTTGGCGGACGCCATCGTGACGCACCCGGACGATGTACCGGCTGCGCTGGAGCAGTACGAAGCCGTGCGCAAACCGGAGAAGGCCAAGCTGATCAGCGCTTCAGAGGCGTCGTATAACTGGTACGAGCGCATTCGGGAATGGATGGATCTTCCCACGCCGCACGAGTTCGTGTTTCGCTTTATGACGCGTACCGGCCGTATTGACGCGGAACGTCTGCGGGCTCAGTTTCCGGCGTTGATGGCCGAGCTGGCTGCCGGCGGGGTGGCAGCCGTGGCGGCAGAAGGGCAATCATGATGCGCGCCACGGAGTACGTGCTGAGCGAAAGTCCGTTCGTGGTCAGGCGTACCGTGCGTTGGGGAGATTGCGACCCGGCAGGCGTCGTCTACACAGGCCGGTTCACCGACTATCTGCTTGGAGCGGTCGGTCTCTACACCGCGCACATGGCGGGCGGCGACGGCCGGCTGGGAGAGGTCCACGGCGTCGGTACCCCATGCAAGGCCATGCGTTTCGAATTCATCGGCACGCTTTGGCCGGATGACGTGATCGATATCACGTGCGCGGTCGAAGCCATTCGGACCAGATCGTTCGATATTCGCTGCGTGGCCCGCCGACCTGACGGCGCCCCGGTCTTCGACGCCATGTTCTCGCCGATCTGCGTGCGGCTGGACCGGCGCGAGGGGACGCCAATTCCCGACTCGCTGCGCGCGGTGCTGAACCGCTTCCTGTCGCCAGCGCTCTGAATCGTTTCTTGGAAATATCAATGTCGACGTACCGAATCGGGCAAATCGTGCCCAGCTCCAACATCACGATGGAGCGCGAAGTCCCCGCCATCTTCAATGCCCGCATGCAGGTGCTCCCCGAGCAATTCAGTTTCCACGCGAGCCGCGTGCGCATGCATCGCGTGGTGGCCGAGGAACTGGAGAGGATGAACCGGGACATGGGCCGCTGCGCGCTGGAACTGGCCGACGCCCGTGTGGATGTCATGAGCACGGCGTGCCTGGTGGCCACCATGTGCATGGGTAACGGTTATCACCGTCAGGTCATCGAGGAGCTCGGTGCCGCTATCGGGGACGCGCCGTATCGCCCGCAGATCATGACATCGGCCGGCGCGCTGGTGGAGGAACTGAAGGACTTCGGCGCCCGACGCATTTCATTGATGGCCCCGTACAGCGATGCCCTGACGAAAACCGTCGTCGAGTACATCGAGCACGAAGGCATCGAAGTGAAGGATGTCATCAACTTCTCGATCCTCGACAACCTTGAGGTTGGAGAGCGGGACCCGCTGCGACTGCTCGAAGACGTGAAGCGGTTGGACACCAAGGGTGTGGACACCGTGGTCCTGTCCGCCTGCGTGCAGATGCCGTCGTTGGCGGCGCTCGAGCCCGCCCAGCAAGCGCTTGGCATTCCGGTGACGTCGACGGCGGCCTGCACCGTGCGGCAGATGCTGCGCAGGCTCGGCCTGGAAGCCAAGGCGCCGGGCGCAGGCGCTTATCTGGGCAGCCAGACCGGACTGCGCTGAGCCTCTGCGCAAACCATAAGGCGGCCGCCCACGGAAGGCGCCGCCACGACCACGGAGACCGTGATATGCATGACGCCCCCCAAGTATTGCCCCGTGCCGCCGGCTGGATTTACGTCAGCGTGATCCTCGGCGCGGCCCTCGGGATGCTGGCCGGATACGCCCCTTTGTTCAACGCCACGGCTGGCGTCTTCGTCAGGCCGCTGGCCGCTGAGTTCGGTTGGGGACGCTCGCAGGCGTCCCTGTCGTATGCGGCGTCGATGTTCGGGCTGGCCGTTGTCAGTCCCATCGTTGGCGCAATGATGGACCGTTTCGGTATTCGTCGGGTGATCGTGTGTTCGGCGATCGTCTTTGGCCTGGCCACTGCCGCGATGTCACTGCAAAACGGCAGCATGTTGATGTGGGTGGCGCTTTCGGTTGTTGTCGGCGTGTCCGGCGCGGCGACCTCGGTGCTGGGCTACCTTGCAGTGCTGCCCCAGTGGTTCGATCGTCGTCTGGGCCTCGCGCTGGGCATTGCGATGTGCGGCCTCGGGGCTGGCACCGTCATCCTGCCGATCACGGCGCAGTTTCTGGTCACGACATTTGGCTGGCGTATGGCCTACGTAGGTCTGGGCGTTGGCTCGGTCGTGCTTTCGTTGGTGGCCTGCGGGCTGTTGCGGGAGCGGTTCTCCGGCAGCCGTGGGGCAAAGCATGTGCCGCAAGGTGTAGCGCTGGCAGCGGCGATGCGTAGCTACCGGCTCTGGGCGATCTGGCTGGTGTTCGTATTGAGTTCTGCGGCCACCTTGTCGCTAGGGCCGCATCTCCCATCGCTGTTCGCGGATCGCGGTTTCGATGCGGCCATGGCAGCGCGGAGTGCCTCGATGGTCGGCGTTGGGCTTCTCGTCGGGCGTCTGCTCACCGGGCTACTGATCGACAAAATCCATGCGCCACTGGTGGCAAGCGTCTTCTTCATCGGGGGCGCGGTCGGGGTATTCCTGCTGCGTGGGACTCACGACTACGCCGCGTTGCTGGTGGCGACCACGCTCATTGGCCTGACTATCGGGGCGGAGGGCGACCTGATTTCCTACCTGGTCCGGTCATACTTCGGTCTGACCTCGTTTGGCTCGCTGTTTGGCATTGCCTTTTCTGGCTACGGCTTGGGTGCAGTCATCGGTCCGATCGGGCTGGGCGCCTGGTTCGATCGGCATGGCAGCTACGATGTGCCGTTGCTGGTCCTGCCCTGGATGCTGCTGGCAGCCGCCGCGCTGGTTCTGTCTCTCGGACGCTACAGAGCCGGCGCGGAAGGGAAGGACGCAACGGCGGTGGCGTCTGCCTAGGTGGACGCGAAGGATGGCGTGTGGGGCGATCGGGGATAGAATTGGCATACCACCAATTTCCAGTCGGTCTGATCGTCCAACGCCCATGCCTGCCGCCCGTAAGTCGCCCGCTGCCAAGGTTGCCGCACAGCCCTCGCCCAATCCGGTGCCGCGCCGACGCGGCCGACCACCGAAAACGGAGTCCCCGATCGGCGCCGAGCCCATGCTCAGCCGCACGACGATCCTGCAGCATGCGATCAAGCTGACAAAGACCTTGCCGCTGGACCAGATCTCGATGGTCCAGCTTGCCAAGGACTTTGGCGTGGCGCCGGGGCTGATCCACTATTACCTTGGTGGTCGCGATCAACTGGTGTCAGGTGTACTGAACGATTACTATCGCCAGCGCACCCTGCGGATCCCGCCACTGACGGGCGACTGGCGCGCGGACGTGGAGCGCATCGCTCGGCTCAGCTTCCAGGTGGCGGTGGAAAATCCCGGCGTCAGCAACTATGTGGCGTCGCATAACCGGTACCGGCTGTTTCAGGATGTGCAGCCGGGCGAAACCGACTATGGCCTGGAGTTCTTCAACCGGATGACTTCGGCGATCATGCAGGGCGGTTTTTCCGCTGAGCAAGTCGCCTTGGGTTATCACTTGCTGGCGCAGTACCTCGTCGCGGCAAGCATGGCGGAAGCCTCGCGCCAACTGCCCGCCTATCACCAGGCATTTATTCAGAACAAGCTGGATTCGGTATCGGCCGAGCAGTATCCCGGTGCACGCTTTGTCAGCCGATCGTTCTCACAACTGTCCTCCGATACCGCCTTTGAAGAAGGACTTCGCATTACGCTCGATGGCATCGCTGCCTGGCAGCGCGACGTAAAACCTGCGAAGAAAAGAAGCGCGCGTTCCGCGTAACCGGTAGCGCGGGGACCATCATTGTCTCGATGTTTCCTCGCTAGTGGTATCTACTTATTTGAGATGCAGTCAATAAAACTACAATCCTTATTTGACGGTATATCAAATAAGTGCCGCGACGATGATGTCGCCGGTACGCCAGACGTGGAGACAACATGAAACGCCCCTTCCTCGCGCTGACGCTGCTCGCCTTGGCCCTGCCGGCCGTTGCCAGCACGTATCCAGACAAGATGGTCCGGATCCTCGTGCCATCGATTGCGGGCAGCGCGCCGGATATCATCGCCCGGCAGGTTGCCGAACGCCTGACCAGCGCCTGGAAGCAGCAGGTGATCGTGGAGAACAAGCCTGGCGGTAACGGCATCGTCGCGATGAGCGCGCTCAAGCAGGCGCCGGCCGACGGGTACACGCTTGTGCTGTTTCACGCAGCGGCGGCTGTCACGACGCCCGTCATGTACAAGGAAGCAAAATTCGATATCCAGCGCGACACTGAAGTGGCTGCGACGCTGGCGTACACGCCGATGATGTTCGTGGCCGGTCCCGCGACACCCTACAAGAGTCTTGGCGATGTCATCAAGGATGCCAAGGCACGTCCTGACGACGTAGTAATCGGGAGTCCGACCCGTGGCTCCGTTCCCCATCTCACGGCGGAGATGATGGGGCAGTTGCAAAAGACAAAGTTTCGGCAGGTGAGTTTCAGCGGCACGACTCAAGCCATCCAGGCCGTGGTGAAGGGCGACATCCCGGTCTATGTCGATGGCATCGCGCCGCTCGTGCCCCTGGTGCGTGGCGGTCGCCTGAAGGCGCTTGCCGTGACTTCGGATGTGAACCTGCCGGGCATGGAGGGTATTCCGCTGGCCAAGGACATCGCGCCTGGTCTTGTCGCCAAGGGCTGGTTCACGATCTTCGCGCCCAAGGGGACGCCAGTGCCAGTGCTGGATCGCGTCAACGCCGCCGTCAACCAGTCGTTGACGCAGCAGCCGTTTGTCGATCGGCTCAAGGATCTGGGCACGTATCCAATGCCGATGTCGCGGCCAGAAGGCGCAAGATTTATCGAGGCCGAGAAGCTCCGTTGGGAGAAGGTGATTTCGGACGCCGGCGTGAAGCCGGAATGATGCCGATCCAGTGCTGACCTTCCCTTGGAGAACACATGCGTGATCTTTTTTCCCGGGCAGGGGCCGGCCCGGTCAATGGCTTCCGCCTGCTTTGTGCGGGGGCATGCGCGGCGCTCGCCGTCCTGGCTTCAACTTCTCATGCCGATTCGATCGGACAGCCGCACAGTACCTCGGCGGAGCAGTCCGGCGCCAACCTCGTACTGCTGGGAACGGCCGGCGGCCGGACTTCCTGGCGAGGTTCGCAGTCTGCGGGAATCGCCTCCGCGGTAGTGGTCAATGGTCAGGTCTACCTTGTCGATTTCGGCGCGGGCTGGCTGCGACGCTACTTCCAGGCGGGCTTGGGCGCGCCGCCACCAGGACAGGGCCTCGAAACACTACGAGCGGCATTTATCACGCACTTGCACGCAGACCACATCGTGGACTATCCGTCGCTCGTCCTGTTTGGCGCGTCGGACGGCTTGGCCGAGCGGCGTCAGAAACTCAAGGTGATCGGGCCCGGCTCACGCGGAAAACTCCCGCCCGCGAGCGGCGGCAACGACGGGGTGGCGGACGTCGTGGCGCCCGAGCAGCCGATGCCTGGCACCGTTGCCATGACCGAAGCGCTGTACCGTGCGTTCGCCGCGGACATCAACGACAACATTCTGGATAGCCGCAAGCCGAATCCCCATAGCCGCGTCGACGTGATGGATATCACGCTGCCTGCAGGCCTTGACGTTGATCCCGATCGCGATCCCGCGCCGCCGATGGCTCCGTTCGAGATCTACCGTGACGAGAACGTCAGGGTGACGGCAACACTGGTGAACCATGCCCCGGTCTATCCGGCATTCGCGTTTCGGTTCGACACCTCGACTGGGTCTGTTGTCTTCTCAGGCGATACCAGCCCGGACCGGAATCTGATTCGGTTGGCGCAAGGTGCCGATGTGCTGGTGCATGAGGTGATCGACACCGCCTGGGTGGATTCCCTGTTCCCGAAGCCCCGGAGCGCGGCACAGGAAGCCAAGGCGCACCATCTTGTTCATGCGCATACCGCCGCATCGGATGTCGGAGCCGTCGCCGAAGCGGCTCACGTCAAGACCCTCGTCCTGTCGCATCTGGCCCCCGCCGACAGTGATCCCCACCGATGGGCAGCAGCCAGCCAAGGCTTTTCGGGGAAGGTGATCGTTGGTCGCGATCTCCTGTGGATTCCTCTTGTTCCCGCTGCGCCGGAATCGAAATAGCGCACGGGTAGCACCCCCTAGCTTTCCAGATTTTTTCCTATGGCATATGCGCGCCCTCGGCGTGCGGCCTGCGCTCGTCCCGACGACGAGGCTGAAGATGCCTGCAAGCCAGATGTATCACGACAACAAAGGAGATAGTGGTGAAATTGAATCGTTTTGCAGCAGTTGCCCTGGCCGCGTGCTCGGGTTCCGCATTGGCCCAGTCGAGCGTTACGCTCTACGGGGTGGTCGATGCAAACATCGAGTATGTGAACCACGTGGGCGCGGTGCCTACAGCGGCGAATGGCTTTAATCCAGGGCCGGGGCATGACGTCGTTCGCATGAATTCGGGCGGCTTGTCCGGTTCCCGTTGGGGTATCCGCGGCGTTGAGGACCTCGGCGCAGGGACGCAAGCTGTCTTCGTGCTCGAAAATGGATTCAGCGGCGACACCGGCACGATGCAACAGTCGAGCCGACTGTTCGGTCGGCAGGCGTTTGTGGGGATAAAGAACGCGACCTATGGCCAGATCAGTCTGGGGCGCCAATACACCTCGTTGTTCGACAGCATCGTCAACTTTGTACCGGCATACTTTGCTACGCAGTACGAGCCGATCACGCTCTTTGCCGGTGCGAACTTCCGTGAAGACAACACGATCAAGTACACCTTGAATGCGGGCCAGTTCACCGGCGTTGCGCATTATTCATTTGGCACTGGTCTGGCTTTGCCGCAGACCGTGCAGTCAGGCCTGGCGATCGGTGGCAATGGCGAAGTGCCGGGTCAGGCGCGAAGGGACAGTGCTTATGGCGCGTCTCTGTCCTACGCCGGCGGTTCGCTGTGGGCAGCCATCGCGTACGACCAGTTCAATCCCACCATTGGCACGACAACCAGCGCGAGCAGCGGCAGTTTCAAGAAGGCAACGGCGGCGCTGAGCTACAGCCTGCCTTGGGGGCGCATCATGGGTGGCTATCGTTGGGGGCAAAACAAGACACCGGCGGGCGCGACAATCGGGCGAGATGACTTCTTCTGGGTTGGTGGCATATATCAGGTAGGGCCGGCGCTCAGTCTCACGCTCGAGTACGACTATGACAAGGTCCGGAATGTATTCGGTAACACGAGCGTCGCCAATCCTTGGCAGGTGAACCTGATTGCCGATTACAGCCTCTCGAAGCGCACGGATGTGTACCTGTCGGCAGCCTACGCAAAAAATGCAGGGTTGATGCTTGACTCTGCGCTGATTGCCTATGCGAATAGCCTCTCGCTCGGTAACAGCTATGTGCTTGGCAACGGCAACTCGTCGATGCTGGGTGTGTCGGTTGGCGTTCGTCACAAATTCTGACGCACTGGAACACATACCGTCCGGTCCCGTGCTGCCGATTGTTGGCAGGCGCAATCGGACGGAATTGCAGCGGCATCCCAGCGTCGTCAGTCGGCCAGAGTGCTCGACGCTGCGTCCTTCCGACGGCCGCTGGATTGCGTATGGCTACACTCCGCGGCAAACACTTGACTGCTTCTCACTATTTGGCTGTTCGCGCTTGCGCTCCTCAGCGCTGGCTGTTGCCGGGAGCTGTCGGCCGTGCGGCGCGTCTGGAGCTCGGTCATCGAGGTTCGAAATGGAGTGCTATGGTAAGGTCGCTACGATGAGTTCCTGGACGTAAAAATGTGGTGCATAGGCGAGCACTTTTGTGCTGGTCGAAGAGAGTGAGGCAGTGTGAGTGATGCCAAACAGGACGCGCAGCGCGCGCTGCGGGCCGACAGAGTTTCAATCAGCAGGGCTTTGCGCCTGAGCGTGCCGCCAGAGGCCAGGCCGGCCCCGGTCAACATGAAGGACTGGATTCGGCAACGGAAAGAGCAATTGCAAGCTGCCCGTGCCGCAGCTAAGCAAAGGCGTGATCTGCTAAAAGCCGAAATCCTGTCGGCGGCGCAAGACGTTGCCCGAGAGGAACGTATTGCTGCGCGGCAGGAGACAGTGCGCCGGCAAGCGGAAGCCAGGACCGCGCGAGCCTACGCGCGGGAGGACGCACGCGCGATTGTCGAATTCGAGCGTGGCCAACCAACCCGCCCGGAGTCAAAGCCAAAGACGCTTGCACAGGAGAAGCACAAGCTGGTCTCTTACGCGGATCTGCTGCGAATGCGTGAGTGATGTGGCAGGGGTTCGACAGGGCGGCCCGGCGACCGATTTATGGAAGGCGACGTCGGTCTGGTGGGCGGGCAGGTTTTGGTACCTGGTCGACACGAAAGCGTTCCAGAGACTGTCCAACATTGAAGGCTGCGTTGCAGCGATTCTGGCACTGGCCGGAGTCTGGCGATGGAGTCGAGCCATGGAGCCGCCCAATTGGGCGGCTTTTTTGTTCGCCGGCGCCGCATCAGGCGAGCCAGGCAGGGGGCGATACCACCGGAATTTTCGGTACCAATATGATTGACATGGTACCGAAATGGGACTTACATTGCCTTCAGACCTAAAACAAGGCAATGGAGACAGAATGGCCCCCCAGGCATCCGCCCGATACGGCTGCGCCACAATCGCGCAGCTCTACACCTCTGCTTTTCGTGCTTGTCCCCAGGCTCTGGCGCTGGTCGAGGACGGTGTGACACTCACCTATGAGGCGTTGGCCCGGCGCTCGTACCGCATGGCCAGGTTGTTCCATGCACGCGGCCTTCAACGTCAGGATGTCGTGGCCTTTCTGGTGGGCAATCGAGTCGAGGCAGTCGTGGCGATCATCGCGGCGCAGCTTGCAGGACTCAAGGCGGTTTCATTGCATCCGATGGCGTCGGAAGAGGACCACGCATTCGTGCTCGCCGACGCCGGTGTGAAAGCGCTGGTAGTCGACGATGCGCGTTTCGCAGCGCGCGCGCAGGTCCTGCTGGCGCGTGTCGCAAACGTGCTGATGATGCCGCTGGACGACGGCGTGCTAGGTGCGGGTCTCGCCAGTCAGGCGGCGGCCATGGACGACGCGGAACTGGAACCGGGCGACGACGCCGCTGAAATCAGCAAGATCTCATACACCGGCGGTACCACGGGTCGCTCCAAGGGCATCCTCCACACGCACCGCACGGTGGTGACGATGCTGCAGGCCATGCTGGCGACGTATGAATGGCCGCAGCAGATCCGCTATCTGGTGACCACGCCGATTTCACATGCTTCGGGCAGCCTGATCCTGCCGACGCTTTTGCGCGGCGGTACCGTGTACTTGTGCGACAAGTTCAGCCCTTCTGACTTTGTGTCGCGGGTAGCCGAGCAGCGCATCAATCTGACCTTCCTGGTGCCAACGCAGATCTACGCATTGCTGGATCACGCTGGCCTTGCGGAGGCGGACTTGTCCAGTCTGGAGCTGGTGCTGTATGGCGCCTCGCCGATTGCGCCGTCTCGCCTGCAGGAAGCACTGAACAGGATTGGCCCGGTATTCGGCCAGGTCTACGGTCAGGCCGAGGCGCCGATGACCATCAGCTATCTGTCCAGACGCGACCATGACTTGTCTCGCTCGCACCTGCTGAGCTCGTGCGGCAAGGTCATGGTCGGCAATCAGGTCAAGTTGTTAGACAGTGCGAGGCGCGAAGTGCCAGTCGGCGAAGTCGGCGAGTTGTGCGTGCGCGGTCCGCTGGTGATGGACGGGTATCTCAACCGGCCCGAAGAGAACGAGAAAGTATTCGCTGGCGACTGGCTGCATACCGGCGACATGGCGCGCCGCGATGCGGCGGGCTATCTCTACATCGTCGATCGCGCCAAGGACATGATCATCACGGGCGGGTTCAACGTTTATCCGAGCGAAGTTGAACATTGCCTGGCACAACACCCGGCCATCGCCATGTCCGCGGTGTTCGGTGTGCCCGACGAGAAGTGGGGCGAATCCGTCACGGCCATTGTGGTGCCGAAGCCAGGACAGACACCAGATGCGAACGAGCTTATCGAGTTCGTCAAGAGCAGGAAAGGCGTGGTCAATGCGCCCAAGACGGTGATCTTCGCGGAGCAGTTGCCGATGACGGCGCTTGGCAAGATCGACCGAAAGGCCATCCGAGGCAGCTACTGGAACGGCAAAGACCGACAAGTAGCCTGAAGTCGCAGCGACACCGGCCATGAAGGTGTCGCGCAAAGCCATCCAAAAAATAGAAGGAGACAATCATGGGTTTGACCCGCAAACTGCTGGGCGCGTGCGCCCTGACGCTTGCCTTTGCCGGCACTACCGTGCACGCGCAGGACAGCTATCCCTCCAAGCCGATCCGCTTCATCGTGCCGTTCGCGCCCGGTGGTGTGACAGACCTGACCGCGCGTACTTTCGCCAAGTACATGGGCGATGCCCTCAAGCAGCCGCTCGTTACCGAGAACAAGGCGGGCGCTGGCGCTACCATCGGCGCCAATTTCGTTGCCCATGCCGCACCTGACGGCTACACGATGCTGCTGGGTACCAACGTCACCCATGCCATCAACCCGCGCCTGATCGCCGCCACGCCGTATGACCCGCTCAAGGATTTCCAGACTGTCGCGATCTTCGGCCTGAATGGCAATGTGCTGCTAGTGAGCAATTCGTTCCCGGCGAAGACTTTCGCCGAGTTCCTGGCGTACGTGAAAGCTCGCCCTGGCCGCGTCAACTACGCTTCTGGCAGCGTCGGCAGTTCCGCTCACCTGGCGGCTGAATTGCTCAAGCAGGACGTGAAGGGCCTCGACTATACGCATGTGCCATATGGCGGTCCGTCCGAAGCCATGAGCGCGCTCATGGGTGGGCACGTCGATTTCCTGTTCGCCAATATTGGCGCAGCGGTCACTCAGATCCAGTCCGGCAAGGTGAGGGCGCTCGCCGTTACTACCGCCAAGCGCGCGCCGCAGCTTCCCGATGTGCCGACCGTGGCGGAGTCTGGCGTGCCAGGGTTTGAAGTCGTGGGCTGGATGGCGGCATTCGTACCAAAGGGCACGCCGGCGCCTACCATCGCGCGCCTGAACCAGGTCATCAATCAGGCACAGAAGAACCCCGATTTGCGCAAGACCCTGGATGCTGCAGCGCTGATCCCCATTGTGGAGAGCCCCGAACAGAGCAGCCGCTTCGTGCGGGAGGAATACGAGAAATGGGGGCGCGTCATCCAAGCCGCCAACATACCGCCGCAGTAGGCGGCGAGCGTCGACTCGGCGCCTTCCCTGCGTGGGGCGAACGGGGGTATCCGTTCAGCCCCCGCAGGAAGGCGCGTTTGGCCGTGGCCTTGTCGCGGCGTTCCAGCAGTCATGTCACCGCGAGGGCAATGCAGATCTGCCACGCACGACGACGATCTTCAGGCTATCGCCCGGTCAACGCGACGCCAGCGGCCTCCAGGCTCACCGGTTCACCCTGCAGGAGCAACCGGTCTGCCTCCGATTCCCCCTTGGACTCCGGCGAACCGAGCGGATCGCGGGGCAGCAGATAGTGCTCGAGGACAGCATGCGCGAGCAGCAGGCGACGCCCGTCCACACCGGGCTGCGTGGCTTCCCAGGCAAGGATGGTTGCTGCCGTCGCGTAGTAGAGCGCGCTTGCTGCGCGGCGGACTTCTGCCTCCAGCGCTGCATCGCCGGCAACGGTTTCGGCCAGCGCGATCGCTCGGCTCAAGCTGCGCTGCAAGACTGCTCTCAGGTCCGCCGGCAAATGCGTTGCTTGCTCGAGCCGCGCCGACATCAACGCCAATAGCGCGTGTTGCGCACCATCCTTGCGCACCGCACGCTGGATGGCATCGAGCGCATTGATGTTGCTGGTCCCCTCCCACAACACCCCAATGTGGGCGTCACGCACCAGACGCGCATTGACGAAGTCCTCGATATAGCCGTTGCCGCCTCGTACCTCCATCGCACCCGTAGCAACTTCGATGTTATCGCGGCAGGTCCGCAGCTTGAGCAGCGGCGTAAGGAGGCGAAGCGCCAGCGCCGCGGTCTTGTCGCCCTTGCCAGCCCGGGCCATGATGTCCGCAGTAGCCATGACCATCGATAGTGCGGCTTCGGTCGGCACCATGACTTTGAGTAATTGCCGGCGCAGCAACGCATGGCCGACGACTTCGCGGCCGAAGGCGCGGCGGTGTCTTGCCGCGACAAGGGCTTCATTCAGGCAGCGACGCATCATGGCGGCCGCGCGCACCGCGTGCGACAGCCTGGACAGGTTGACCTGCTCCATCATCTGCTTCAGCCCTTGCGTCGGATCACCCACCAGGTAGGCCACGGCCCCATCAAGGCGTATCTCGCCGCTAGCCATCGAGCGTGTGCCCAGCTTGTCCTTGAGCCGCACGATGCGATAGGCGTTACGGCTGCCATCATCGAGGGTACGGGGCAGCGCGAACAGCGCCAGACCGCGCGTGCCATCCACCGCCCCCTCGGGACGAGCCAGCAGAAGCGCGATATCGGCATCGGTATGCGAGCAGAACCATTTTTCTCCGTACAGGCGCCACTCGCCATCCTCCTCGCGCGCTACGGTCTCGATGGCGCCAACATCCGATCCGCCGGCCTTCTCGGTCATGAATTGCGTGCCCTTCCACATGGTGCCCGGGTCCGACGAGAGCAGGCGCGGCAGCAGCTTTTCCTGCAGCGCGGCGCTGCCGTACTTGCGAATCAGGTGGATCGATGTATCGGACACGCTGATCGGGCACATTTGTCCGAACTCTGCCTGTACGAACAAGTACTGGAATGCATACTTGGCCGCCGCCGGCAGTGGCTCTTTCCATCCCAGCACACCGCCACGATGGCTCATCGCATGGAACTGGAAGTCACCGAAGGCAATATGCTCCATCTCCTGATAGGCGGGGTGATACTCGATCCAGTCAGCATCTTCGCCCCAGCGAGTGCGTACGTGCAGCACCGGTGCGTGCTTGTCCGCAACGATGGCAAGCGTGTTCAGTCGACCGCCTGCCAGTTTGCCCATGCGTTCCAGGTGTGGCAGCAGGTGAGCGTGCGCGTCGGCCGGGAGATAGAGCCGCAGCATGTCCTGAAGACCCCGGTCAAGGGCAAGGAAGTCGAGCCCCGCGCAGTCTGGCGCGAGATGCTGCGAACTCTGGTGGGAGCGCGCTGGACGGGGGCTAACGTAATCGGCGTAGTCGGGTTCAAAGGACATATGGAAATCTCACTGGCACAGGTTGGATGCAATCCGCGCCCGGTCCCGGGCATACGGAAATCAGATGGCCCCGGCCTCGCGCAGGCGGGAAAGTTCGGCAGGTAGCAAGCCCAGACACTCCGTCAGAACGGTGTCAGTGTGCTCACCCAGGGCTGGCGGCGCCGCACTGTGTTCAAGCGGCGTGGCAGAGAAGCGCATCGGGCTCGCAATCGACGGGCAAATGCCGCCATCCGGTAGAGGCAGGTCCACGCGGATGCCGCGGTGCCGTACCTGCGGGTCCTCGAATGTCTGGCTGAAGTCGTTGACAGGGCCGCATGGCACGCCGGCAGCCTTGAGTCGGGCAAGCCATGATGCGGTGGAATCGGTACGCATCACATCCACCAGCATGGGCAGGAGCACCTCGCGGTTGACAATGCGTCCGGTCACCTTGGCAAAACGTGTGTCGATGGCCAACTCCGGCTTGCCGACTGCGCGGCAATAGGCGGCAAACTGACTATCGTTGCCCACGGCGACAATGAGCTTGCCATCCAGACTATCGAAGACCTGATAGGGGACGGCGTTGGCATGTGCGTTGCCCTGCCGTTTCGGAAGCTTGCCTGAGACGAGGTAGCTGACGGCCTGATTGCTGTTGAAGGCGAGCATGCAATCGAGCAGTGCCATATCGATATGCTGGCCCTGGCCGCTACGCTCACGCCATGTGAGGGCGGCGGCTATGGCCAGGCTGGCATACATCCCAGTTGTAATGTCGGCCACCGCGATACCGACCTTCTGCGGACCGCCGCCAGGCAGGTCGTCGCGCTCCCCGGTAATGCTCATCAGGCCACCCATGCCCTGGAAGACGAAGTCGTAGCCTGGAAGATGCCGGTATGGCCCAGTCTGTCCGAAGCCAGTAACGGAGCAGTACACCAGACCTGGATTGGCCTCTCGTAGGTCGTCATAGCCCAGCCCGTAGCGCGCGAGCGTACCGACCTTGTAGTTCTCGACCAGCACGTCGGCGCTCGCCGCAAGGCGACGGATGATCGCTTGGCCGTCAGCACTTGCAAGGTTCACGGTAATCGACTTCTTGCCGCGGTTGGCTGAGGCGTAGTAGCTGGAGTCGCGGCGTTCGGACTCTTCCGCGGCCGGCAGCCATGGTGGTCCCCATCCGCGCGTCTCGTCGCCGACTTCTGGTCGTTCCACCTTGATAACTTCCGCACCCAGGTCGGCGAGATTCTGCGTACACCAGGGCCCGGCCAGCACACGCGTCAAGTCCAGTACTCGAATATGGGAAAGTGGCTTGATCATGGTTGTACGTTGCGTTCAGTCGGCATGTATGCGGGCGTCAGCGATGACCTTTCCGTAGCGGGCGGTCTCGTCACGCAGGTACGCGGCGAAGGAGCCTCCGTAGTAACCGGCGGGCTCCGCGCCATTCTTCAGCAGCGTTTCCAGAACCGCCGGATCGGTCAGGGCATGCTCGACCTCACTTGCAAGCTTTTTCACGATCGGCGTGGGCGTGCCCGCGGGGGCCATCAAGCCGACCCAGGCCGCCATTTCCATCCCGGGATACCCTAGCTCAGCCGTCGTGGGCACATCGGGAAGCACGGCCGAGCGCTTGCTACTCATGACCGCCAATGCGCGCAGCTTGCCGCTAGAAATCTGTGGCAGACCAGTGAACGCTGGCTCGAACGTCATGTTGACCTCGCCGGCTATCACTGCCGCCTTGGCGGGCGCGCTGCCCTTGTATGGCACATGCAGGAGTTCGGCTCCTGCGCGTGCGGCCAGCATTTCACCAGCCAAGTGCGCCGTGGAACCATTGCCGTATGAGGCATAGCTCAGTCCGCCATGCCGGGCCTTTGCGAGCTGCATCAGCTCGCTCAATGTCTTCGCCGGCACGAGGGGGTTGACCACAATCACGCTCGGCGCGGAGGCCACCAGCGCGATTGGCGTGAAGCTCTTGCCCGCGTCGTAGCGGAGCTTTGGATACAGCCATGGGTTGATGGTGAGCGTGGTATTGGTGGCTGCCAGCAGCGTATAGCCGTCCGGTTTCGCTCCGGCCACGACTTCCGCGCCGACGATGGTTGCGGCACCGGGACGGTTATCGATGACAACGGGCTGCCCGAGATGCTCGCCGAGCTTCTGGCCAATAACGCGAGCGACGATGTCCGTCATGCCGCCCGCGGCATATGGAACCACGATCCTGATTGGCTGGCTGGGGAATTCTTGCGCGCCAGCATTTGCAACGCAGAACAGAAGGCTCGCGGCAATGCTATGGGCGAGCGCGGCCCGACGGGGCAGGTTCATCAATGGGTCTCCTCGTTCTCGTTATGGCGCTGTGGCCTGACAGACTCGCCGACGCGCTTGTGGCCATTCTTGGCTCCGAGGTCACCAGTGTCCAATACAATTATTGGGCTCATTCATACACGGCTTGAATCAATCCCCGAGGCTTCCATGGATCTCAGGCAACTACGCTATTTCGTCGCGCTGGCAGAGGAGTTGCATTTCGGGCGTGCGGCAGCCCGACTGGCCATTACCCAGCCCCCGCTGAGTTTCAATATTGCGAAACTGGAGGCATCACTAGGGGTGCAATTGCTGCAACGCACTACCCGAGAGGTAGCGCTGACTGCGGCGGGCAAAGAGATCTACAAGGAGGCGCTGAAGATCCTGGCGCTAACGGCGAATGCACGTGAACTGGCCGGGCGCGCAGCGCGTGGCGAGATTGGTGCAGTACATGTGGGTTTCGTTGGGTCCGCGGTCCTCACCCCATTGGGGGAGCGCATCCGAGCCTTCGGAGCCATTCACCCGGACGTAGATGTCGTGCTGCACGAGCTGAATAGCTTCGAGCAGATCGACGCGCTGCAGGCCAGGCATATTGACATCGGCATTATTCATCCGCGCGTGATCCCTAACGGGATTGCCTCCCACTCCCTGCACGGCGAGCACTTCATTTGCCTGCTGCCCGCGGATCATCCGCTGGCGCGCGACAGGACCATTGATGTCCGCGAGCTGCGACACGACGACTTCGTCCTGTTTCCGCGACATTTCTCGCCAGAGTTCCATGACCAGATTGTTGCGCTGTGCGCGAGTGTCGGATTTACACCAAATATCCGCCACCAAGTCCGTCATATGCTGACCATTGCCACGCTGGTCGCGAAGCGCTTTGGTGTGTCGATTGTGCCGCGGTCGGTAGATGTGGTTACTTTGCCTAATCTGGCGTGCCGCCCCTTGGGAAAGCAAGCGACTCCGTCGGAACTGGTCGGGATCTGGCGCGACGACGAGCAAGGATCAGCCGTGCTTTCGATGTTGCATGCACTTGGCGCGCCAGTACAACAACGCGAGCTTGCAAACTCGCCGCGTCTCGCCTGACGGATACCTGCTCAGCCGCGGGGCGGCTTTGCCCGTCGGGTGGGCGCAGACGGCCTGACCAAAAGGCCGTTCAGAATGAGTTCGTAGAATTCGCTGAAGGCATCGCCGATCTTCATGCCCGTCTGCTGCAAGAACTGCTGGTTGCGCAGACGGTGTGCCGCGCCCAGGATGGCTTCGGAAACCAGGCGCGGATTGTGCGGGGCCATCAGCCCCTGCCTCACACCTTCCTCGATCATGCTTTCCAGTCCGCGCACGCGCGCGAGCTGGTAGTCATCGAACACCTTGCGGCCGGTCTCGATGGCGTCCAGGTCGGTAAGGGCTGCCTTGCTCAGTCCCGTGGCATTCAGCGTGGCATGCATGTAGGCCGAGATGGCGCGCGCTGCGTCGGGAGCGCGCCTGGCTGCCGCGTAGCCTTTTTCCAGATTGGCTTCCAGCACGTTGCGGCAGACGTGAACAAACAGCTCTTCCTTGGTTTCAGCGATTTCGTACAAGCGCCGGCGCGAGCATCGCATGCGCTGAGCCATCTCGCCGATGGTCAGCGACGAGACACCCGTGGTGATCAGCAGGTGCGTCAATTCCTCGAGGAAGGCTTCGTCGGTACGTCGTGTTGCCATGGGATGTGAGGCGTGCCGGGCGCAGAAGGCGAGCAGGGCGTGAGTCAGGAAGCCAGTATCTTAGTGGATTCCACGTGAATGTCGGGAGGGTACGCCTGCGTGGGGCGGGCGCACGACTCCGAGAGATCGCGATTCGCCGTGCCGAAGCAGGCTGACATGAGAAGGCACCTTGCAGGAGATAGCACCGCTCTCACTGCGCCGCCCGTCGCCCCCCCACGGCCTTGTCCATCACCTCGGCCTGCAACGCTTCACTTGGATTGGTGAATGTTTGCCGCCGCAGCGTCTCAAGCTGCTGCGCGCGGTCCTGTTCCGACAAACCGGCGAACGACACGATCTGCGAGCGCTGGGCTGCGTAATCGTCGTAGCGCTGCTTCCAGGCCTGCTCGGCCTGCGCCTGCTGCTGATAGCGCTGGGCGACCTCGGGACCGTATGCCTGAGCCAGGGATGCACCGATATCCTGAGGGCTACGTCCTGCCGTCTGCATACTGGCGATCGTCTTGCTAATCGCCTGCGGCCTTGCTTCGGCTTCGCGCGCGGCACGCACGGATTCGGGCAGCGTGGCGTCCAGTGTGGACAGGCGGCGCTGTCGTTCGGCGTCGTCGAGTCCAGGCTGGGTGGCTATCTCCAGGCGCGCGAGCATGGCGTCGTCGTAGGTTTGCTCGTCGTCGAACCAGATGGCCGCGACGTCTGGCAAGTGGCGCGCTCGCGCGGCGTTGCGGTCGGCTATCAATGCGCGCAGGCGTTGCACCTGACTGGTGTCCGGCGCGCCAATCACACTGGTCATCGGTCCATCGGTGGCTTTGGGCTGCATCTCGGACAGGTATGCCCGGTAGCGTTGCCACAGTCGCCACGCCTGGTCCTCGGCCGGTTGCGGCACATGTTTGCGGATGTCGTCGCGCACCAACTGGTCCAATGCCGCGGCGTCACCCGCATCATGGCTGGCGCTCAGGAAGTAGTCGAAGTAGGTGCGCAGCGCGCGCGTCAGGCGCAGATTGCCTTGCGCGTCGGCTTCCGGGCCGGGTGGAATATCGACGCCCGCCAACGACGGCATCTCGGTGATGTTTCGCGCGCGCATGCTGTCAGTGGGTGATGCCGATAGCTCCGGCCTTGCGTCCGTGCGGGACCGCGCCGGCAGTGGACCTTGCGCCGGTTCCGTGGGTGCCGTTGCCCAATAGACGGCGGCACCCACGAGCCCGGCTACTACCAGGACCAGGGTGACCCCTGGCCTTCGCTCAGAGCTGATCATTGCGCAAGCGGTTGGCGTGATTCAGGATCACCGTGCGTGGGTCGACGTCCTGATACATACCGAGCATCTGATTGATCTCGTCGAGATGGTTCCAGTAGTAGTCGGTGGAAAGCACGCGTCCCCACTTGGCGCTGCACACCGACACCATCCCGTCGTTGGGGCCGGCGCCCTTCATGCCCATGACACCGGCAGCGGCGGCCATGGCCGCCGTGGATGGGTCAAGCAGGTTCGAGCGCAGCAGGTTGATCGGGCCGCCCCGGCCGGTCCAGGAGTAAGCGGCCTGGGTGTAGGTGACGAGCTTTCCGCTGGCATCGCGCCCCTGCCGTTGCTCGGCGACTGCTCCCGGGGTGTCGCAATCCGGGCCTAGCGCGGATTGCGAGCCAGGCGCCAGGGTGGCGTTGAGCCGCGCGTTCTGCTCGGTGGCGCCCTGGCTGGTCAGGGTGCGCGCAGAGGCAATCGCATCCTGGTTCAGCGCCTGTCCATTGAACAGGCCATTGAACCAGCCCAGGAGATTCGTTACGCCCTGAATCACGTTGACCAGCGCCGGCCCCGCAAGTGGAATGCTGCTGATGCCGTTGATGACGTCCAGCACGACGTCGGCGAGCTGGCTGCCGCGGTGCGGGCTACCGATAGTCGTCACCGATGCCACATCCTGCGGCGACATTGCAGCCAGCATCCGCGAGGTGGGCCCGCCCTGGCTGTGTCCGATCAGATTGACCTTGTCGGCGCCGGTTTCCAGCTTGACCGCGCGTACATAGGCCTGCAGTGCCAGCGCGCGTTCTTCATCGCTGTTGAACGACGGCACCGTGGACACGTAGACCGTGGCGCCATTGGCCCGCAGCACTTCGGGAATGCCGTACCAGTAGTCGATCACGCCGCCCATCTTTGCCGCGCCGGTCAGACCATGCACCAGCACGATCGGATAGCGTGTCTTTGCATAGTCGCTGCTGGCCGTGGCACTGGCTGGCCAGGCCATGGCGATGGCTGCGGCGATGGCCGCCGCAGTTCCCGCCGCAGTCCTCGCGATGGCGCTTGTGGACCTGCGTGTCCCTGCCTTCAGCGTGACGGTGTCCTGATGCGCGCAAGCCCGGCCGGGCCCACGACGATTGCCGTGTTCCATCTAGTCTCCTCGGTGGTGGAATCATTTTTTGTTTGAAACAGTAAAGACACCTGACTTTGCGAGCACAATCAAAACCTTAGGCGGTTTCCTCCAAACACACGCGCATGTCGGGGTTATCCCTTGGAAGGGCTCCGCACTATCGGTAGCGGCCACGGGCGCCGGCCCGCTATCGCATCCTCAAAGCCCACCTTCAACAAATGCAAATTGCCGGCCCAGCGGGTCTGCCGCAAAGTCTCCCCCAACTCACCGCACGACAAACTCGCGATAAAGCCGGTGAGCAATGGAAGTCCTGATGCAGAAAACAGGTGGAGACAATGCTACGAATTTTTCTTGCCGCGGTAATGCTTGTGCTTGCGAACGGCTCGGCACTTGCCGATGCCTACCCATCCCGTCCCGTCAGATTGCTGGTTGGGTATGCGCCGGGTGGGCCGGTCGATACCGCCGCGCGCATCTATGCGGACTACCTCGGGCGTGTGCTCAAGCAGCCGGTAATCGTCGATAACCGGGCGGGTGCCAGCGGCGCCATCGCGGCCGGCATGACGGTCAGCGCCAAGCCTGACGGCTACACGCTCTATTTCGTGGCCAGCCCGACGATGACGATGACGCCGCTGATCCAGAGGTCCGTCAGCTTCAAGCCGGCACAGGATTTCAGCTATGTCGGCCTGATCACCGACTACACCAACGTGCTGCTGATCAACAAGGATTTCCCGGCCAGGAACGTGGACGAACTGGTCTCGTACGCGCGCAAGCATCCCGGTGAAGTGAGCTTCGGTTCGGCGGGCGTGGGTGCGTCGAACCATCTGTCGGCGGAACTGCTTGCGCAGATGACAGGAGTGAAGATGCTGCACGTGCCATACAAGGGCAATGCGCCGGCTATGGCCGACGTCATCAGCGGCAAGGTGACCTTCATGTTCGATATCACCGGAACGGCTATCGGCCATATCCGGGGCGGCAAGGTACGTGCGCTGGCCGTGACGTCGAAGACGCGCAACCCCGCGCTGCCCAATGTGCCGACACTGGTCGAATCCGGCCTCAAGCAGTACGACCTGACGGGCTGGTACGCGCTGGTTGGTCCTCCGGGGCTACCTGCCGATGTGACGGATCGACTCGTGAAGGCGCAGCAGGCCGTGGTGCAGGATGCGGCCTACCGGGAGCGGATGGTCGATGGCGGCTATGACCTGAACGTCTCCGGCCCGGCCGCGCTGCAAGAGCGTATCAAGAAGGAACTCGCGCTCTGGGGCAACGTGGTCAAGACTGCGAATATCGAGGTCGAGTAAAAGGTATAAGCGAGGTATAAGCGGTCGAAGAATGGAGGTCGGGCAAGCCGGATCACCCGGCGGTTTCGCGCGGGCGAAGTACTGCTTTTCGAACGGCGAATTGCGCTGGCACATTGCTGACCCTAGACTTCGACATGTGACCCGACCGCGCCCTGATCGGGCCCGGTCGGGCCGTGTTCCACTCTCCATGAGGATTTGAGCCAGATGCCGCAGGAGCGACCGATCGCGCATCGGATCAGCGATATCCCCCGCCATTGGGCGACCCGTACCCCGCACAATGTGGCGGTGCGCGAGGGCGACCGTGTCGTCAGCTATGCGCAACTCTGGGAAGGCGTCGAACTGGCCCAGCGCTATCTCGAAGCGCAGGGTGTCGGCACGGGCGATCGTGTGCTGATCGTCGCGGAGAACAGCCTGGCCATGATCACGCTGATCTTCGCCTTGTCGGAACTCGGTGCGTGGCCGGTTGTGACGAATGCCAGGCTGACTGCGCGTGAGATCGAGGAGATCCGCGCGCATTGCACACCGCGGCTGATGCTCTTCACTCATGCCGCATCCCCCGATGCATTGCGGCATGGCTTGCGCTATCGCGCCCGCGAAATCTCGCCACCGGGTCTCGGCCCGCTGATGGCCGCCGACGCAGATGCCGGCAGCGAGCGCGAGCCTGCTGAACTGGCGCGCGACGTGGCCGCGCTGATCTACACGTCAGGCACTACCGGCCAACCCAAGGGCGTGATGGTCACGCATCGCGGGTTGCTGCACTACGCCCGCGTTACGGCGGAGATCCGACGGATGGGGCCGGAAGACTGCGCGTTCGCGATCATGCCGATGTCGCACATCTTCGGGCTGGCGACGTTGCTGCTCGCCACATTCCAGGCCGGTGGCAGCCTGTATCTGGTTGCGCGCTTCAACGTGGCCGATGCCTGCGCGGCGCTGCAACGCGACGAGATCTCGATCCTGCAGGGTGTGCCGGCGATGTTCAGTCGCATCCTGGCTTACCTGGGCAAGAGCGGCGTCACCACGCTGCATCCGAAGCGTCTGCGTTATCTCTATACCGGCGGTGGCCCGCTCGATCTCGCGCTCAAGCGCAACGTCGAGGCGATGTTCGGCCAGCCGCTGCATCACGGTTATGGCATGACCGAGTATGCGGGTTCGCTGTTCATCACGCGCACGGACCGGCCGCGCAGCGACAGCTCTGCCGGGGAAATCGTGGAAGGCGCGGAGTTGCGCGTGGTGGGGCCGGGTGGCGAACCAGTGCCCGAGGGCAGCCCCGGAGAGTTGTGGGTGAGAGGCCCGGGTGTCATGCGCGGCTACTATCGCGCACCCGAGCAGACGGCGGAGGCATTGCGTCCCGACGGCTGGCTCAATACGGGCGACATCGGACGCATCGATCAGGATGGCGCGTTGTTCATCGTGGGTAGAACGAGAGATCTGATCATCCGTTCGGGCTTCAGCGTTTATCCAATCGAAGTGGAGTCGGTCATCAACTCGCATCCGTCGGTCCGCTTGTCTGCCGTGGTCGGGAATCCGGCGGAAGACGGCGACGAGGAGATCATCGCGTTCGTCGAGATTCGCGAAGGCGAGACGTTC
This sequence comes from Cupriavidus metallidurans CH34, assembly GCF_000196015.1. NCBI lineage: Bacteria > Pseudomonadati > Pseudomonadota > Betaproteobacteria > Burkholderiales > Burkholderiaceae > Cupriavidus > Cupriavidus metallidurans. Next base: position 338,865 of record NC_007974.2, read on the forward strand.
GACGAGAGGGATCTTCACGCGTACCTTGCCGAAAGGCTCTCGCCGTACAAGCGCCCGGCGCGCATCGTGCGCGTGTCGGCGGTGCCGACGACGGCCAGCGGCAAGCTGCACAAGCACCGCCTGCGGGGAATGATCGCGGAACTGGTCTAGCCGCGGTATGAGCGGCTCGGGGCATCGGCAATCGTCAGACCGGATTGCCGATGCCGTCCTCGACCAGCAGTTCCACCAGCTTGCGCGCGAAGACGGGTAGCGCGTCCAGGTCCGCCACGCAGATCTGCAACTTGCGCTCGGCCCACTCATCCTCGATCGGCACGATCTTCAGCGCCATGGTCTGGGAAAGTCGGCGGGCGGTGCTCTCCGGCAGCACGCCGATCCCCACGTTTGCCTCGATCATGCGCGCGGCGGTTTCGAAGTTGCTGACCTGGATGCGCCAGCGCAGGTTGCGCTGCAGGTCCGATGCAGCACGCTTCAGGAAGTTGTGGATGGCGCTTTCCTCGGGCAGGCCGATGAAATCCTGGTCGAGCGTTTCGACGAAGCGCACCCGCTTCTTCTGGGCAAACGGATGGCTGAGTGCAGTCGCCAGCACGAGTCTGTCGAGCCGATAGGGCATCACTTCCAGGCCTTCCATGTTCACGCCGCTGGCGGCGATGCCGATATCGACCATGCCTTCCTGCACGGCCCTGACGATGTCCGGACTGAGGCGCTCCCGGATGTCGACCGTTACGTCGGGGTGATTGACGAGGTACGTACGCAGCACCCCGGGCAGGAACTCGCTCATCGCCGTGGTATTGGCGAATACGCGCACATGCCCCTTGATACCGGACGAATACTCCTGCAGATCACCGCTCAACTGCTCGATCTGGCGCAGCACGCGCCGGGCATGCGCAAGCAGCGTCGCGCCTGCCGGCGTCACCTTGACGCCGAGGCTGCTGCGGCTCAGCAGTTTGACGCCAACCTGCTCTTCCAGGTTCTTGATGCGGGTGCTGGCAGCCGGCAGGGATAGGTGGCAACGTTCTGCACCGCGGGTCAGGCTGCTGGCCTCAGCGATATGCGTGAAGAGATTCAGATCGACCAGGTCGAAGCGCATGACGTTGTCTCCAGAATAGTCAGCGATTATCCCCCCAACGGGCCCATTCGATCTATTCGCGCAACTACGGGGGGGTACTTCCGCGCAGGCGAACGCAGGATTCAAAACATGCAAATGGCGGGATGGCCAAGGATCGGCCAAGCTGACCGTGGTAGACGAAAAAAGGAGACAGGCATGACAGAAGAAGACGGCTTGCTGGTGGCAATCTCGGATGGCGTGGCAACGCTGACGCTCAACCGTCCGAAGCAGAAGAACGCCCTGAACGGTTCCATGCGCGACGGGCTATGCGACGCAGTACAGCGGATTCGCGCCGACCGCTCGGTGCGCGCCGTAGTGTTGCGCGGCGCAGGCGAGGACTTCTGCTCCGGTGGCGACATCCGCGCGATGAACGTGACGGAGGCGGACGCGGGCCGCGCGCGCATGGACGACATGCATGGCTGGATCGCCATGCTGCTGGATCTGGATCGTCCCGTGGTCGCGGCGGTCGATGGGGTGGCCTATGGGGCCGGCTTCAGTATTGCGCTGCTTGCCGATTTCATCGTGGCGTCGCCGCGCGCGCGCTTCTGCATGCCGTTCATGAAAGTTGGCCTGGTGCCCGATTGCGGCGCGCTATACACGCTGCCGAGAGTGGTAGGCATGGCGAAAGCGCGGGAACTGGTGTTTAGCGCGCGCGAAATTGGCGCGGAGGAAGCGCGCCAGATTGGCGCCGTGTTCGAGATCGTGCCGGAAGACAAGCTCCATGCCCGCGCCGACGAACTGGCTCGTGGTCTGGCCGGCGCTTCGCCGGCTGCATTCGCCATGGCCAAACGCGCGTTGAACCAGTCGCTTGGCAGCGACGTGCGTGCCATGCTGGAAATGGAGTCGCTGGGGCAGGGCATCGCCTTCACTACCAGCTACCACCGCGAAGCTGTGCGCCGCTTCAAGGAGAAGGAGCCGCCGCTGTTCCGCTGGCCTGCGGCGCCTCGGGACTGATCTCGGGGCTGATGGCTGCCGGGGGCATCGCCCCCGGTTTCACGTCGCCCTCCAGGTCATCCGTCACCCAGCCGTAATGCCGGCTGTCTGGATGACCTTCTTCCATTTCTCGATTTCGCTGTGCAGTCGCTGGCGCATCTGTTCCTGCGTGCCCGGGTCGGCATCCGCGCCGGCCTGCACCATGCGCTGACGCACGGCCGGGTCGTTCATGGCGACGTTGAAATCGGCGTTGAGCTTGTTGAGGATCGGCTGCGGCGTGTGGGCCGGTGCGAACAGCGCAGACCATGAGTAGGCCTCGTAGCCGGGCAGGCCGGATTCCGCAACGGTCGGCACGTCGGGCAAGATCGCCGAGCGCTGGCGGCTGGCCACGCCGAGCACCTTGATGCGGCCCGTCTTGATGTGCGGCAGGGCAGTCGGGGCGTCGCTGAACATTACCTGCACCTGTCCGCCGAGCAGGTCGCTCATGGCCGGGGCGCTGCCCTTGTAAGGGATGTGCTGCAGCTTTGTGCCGGCTTCCATGTTGAACAGTTCGCCTGCCAGATGGGTACCGCCCCCATTGCCCGAAGAGCCGAACGCGAGCGGCTTGTCGCTCTTCTTTGCGTACGCGATGAATTCCTTGATGTTGTTGGCGGGCACGGACGGATGCACCACCACAAAGATCGGATACATCGTCGCGAAGCTGACCGGCGCGAAATCCTTCTCGATGTCATAGGGCAGCTTGCCCATCAGCGACGGATTGACCGAGTGATGGATGGCGCCCACGAACAGGCTGTAGCCGTCGGCAGGTTCCTTCGCCGCGACGGTCGCCCCGATCACGCCGCCAGCACCGGGACGGTTGTCGATGACGACCGGGACCTTCCACATCTCGCCGAGCTTCTGGCCGAAGATTCGCGCCGTGGTGTCCACCGGACCGCCAGGCGGAAACGGCACGATCATTCGCACAGGCTTGGACGGCCAGGTATCGGCCGCGAGCGCGGAAAGCGGATGCGCGACGGCGCCGAGCAGGCCGGCGGCCAGAAGCCGCCTGCGCATGGCGAAGGAACGGGGGGATTGCATGTGGAGTCTCCTATGACAGCAGTGATGCGGCCTGTTCCTGCAGCTCGCGCTTGAGGATCTTGCCGTTGTTATTCGTTGGCAGCTCTGGCAGCGCCACGATGCGCGCGGGGCGCTTGTACGGGGCCAGACGTTCACGCAGGTGGTTCTGCAGCGCGGCAACGTCGAGCGTGGCGCCGGGGCGCAGTTCCACGAAGGCAATGATCTCCTCGTTGCCATCGCTTTCGCGGCAGCCGACCACCGCTGAGCGCTGGATGCTGGGGTGCGTGTTGAGCGCGGTCTCCACCTCAGCCGGATAGACGTTGAAGCCGGAGCGGATGATCATTTCCTTCAGGCGGCCCACCACGAACAGCGCGCCGTCCGCGTGCATTTCGCCGAGGTCGCCGCTCGCGTACCAGCCGCCTTCGCGCATGGCTTTCGCGGTGGCATCCGGATCGCGGAAATAGCCGGGCATCAGGCCCCTGCCGCGCAGCCACAGCTCGCCGCGTTCACCCAGGGGTAACGGTGTGCCGGTGACGGGGTCGGTGACCTGCACTTCGGCCTCGGCCACCGCATAACCCGCGCTAGTATCGGCACGCCGGTCGCCGAGCCGCGTCACGTGCACCGAGCCTGCGTACTCGGACAGCCCGTAGCCGTGGTGCAACGTCAGGCCAAATGTGGCCTCCACACGCTGCTTGAGCGACAGATCCAGCGGACCGGCGCCGGTGTAGAGGTAGCGCAGCGCGGGCGCCGTGGGTGTCGTGATGCCCTCATGTTGCAGGTGCGCCAGCAGACGCGAATACAGCGTCGGCGGCCCCTGCAGTTGCGATACGCCGCAGTGCGCCAGCGCATCCAGCAGGTCGGCTGGATCGAACTGCGGGCGCATGACCAGTTGCGCGCCGGCCAGCAGCGAACTGAGCAGGACGGTGCCGAGCCCGAAAATGTGGGTCATCGGCACAAAGGCATAGCTGCGGTCCACCGGGCTCAGCGCGCGGGCCTCGCACGTCACGCGGGCAAAGTGAATCAGGGCATCGTGCGTGAGCATCACGCCCTTGGGTTCGCCGGTTGTGCCGGAGGTGAAGATCAGAGCGGCCACCTGGTCCTGCAGCGGCTGCCCTTCCGGCATGGCGTTGGCGCGGACGTGGCTGTGCTCCATGCCGTTCAGCGCGGAAGGCACGGCGTCGAACCGGCGTGCATGGGCGGATGCGGCACGTGACGCCGCCGCGGTGAAGTAGATCACCCGGGCATCTGCCTTGGCGGCGAAGGCGTCGATTTCGGCCGGCGCCATCCGCGCGTTGACGCCGCAGGACCACGCCCCCACACGGCTGCAGGCGAGAATCAGCGCGGCGTGTTCGGGGCAGTTTTCCGCCACGACCAGGACGCGGTCTCCCGGCAGGACGCCGAGCGCCAGCAATTCCGCTTCGGCCGCGGTGGTCAGCGCGCCCAGATCGGCGAAGGTCAGGCTACGGCCGTCCGGCAGATGGATGAACGGTTGATCGGGCGACTCGGTCAGCCAGCGGTCTAGCAAGTGATGAATCCGGGTGGTCACGGGAATTGCCGTCCTTTGTGTTGCGGGGGAAAGTCCGGCCAGCATCGCCGCAAAGCCTGGCCGACGCCATTCGTAAATGGCAAGGGGCGGCTTCGAGGCGCTGAAACGGTCGGCTGTGTGCATTTCGCGTTGTCAAAGGCAGGATTCGGCAAACTTGAACCAGCCCGGCCCGGGCGCCCATAGAATCTGTTCATCAGACCGGAGACAGATTCATGGACCTGCGTTTCACCAAGGAAGAAGAAGCCTTCCGAGAGGAAGTCCGCGCCTTTGTCCAGGCCAACTTGCCGACCGATATTCGCGACAAGGTACTGGGCCACAGGCGTGTGGAAAAGGACGACTACGTGCGGTGGCACCGCATCCTTCACGCGCATGGTTGGGGCGCCCCCACCTGGCCGAAGGAATGGGGCGGCACGGGCTGGAACGCGCTGCAGCGCCTGATTTTCGAGATCGAGACGCTGCGGGCTGGCGCCCCGCGCATGTTGCCGTTCGGTCTCACGATGATTGGCCCGGTGCTGATGAAGTACGCCAGCGCCGCGCACAAGGAACGTTTCCTGCCGCGCATCCCGACCGTGGATGAGTTCTGGTGTCAGGGTTACTCCGAACCCGGTTCCGGTTCGGATCTCGCCTCGCTCCGGACCAGCGCCGTGCGCCGTGGCGACAAGTACATCGTCAATGGCCAGAAGACCTGGACGACGATGGCGCATTTCGCCGACTGGATCTTCTGCCTGGTGCGTACCGATCCGGAAGCCAAGGCCCAGGAAGGCATCTCGATGCTGCTGATCGACATGAAATCGCCCGGTGTGACCGTGCGACCGATCAAGACGCTCGACGGCGGTCACGACGTGAACGAGACCTGGTTCGAAGAAGTCGAGGTACCGGTCGAGAACCTGCTCGGCGAGGAGAACAAGGGCTGGACCTACGCCAAGTACCTGCTTGGCCACGAGCGCACCGGCATCGCCGGCATCGGGCACTGCTACCGCGAACTGCGCCTGCTCCGGAAGTACGCCGCCGAGACTACCGATGGCCGTGGCGGCCGCCTGATCGACGACGTGCGTATGCGCGACAAGATCGCTCGTCTCGAAATGGATCTGATGGCGCTGGAAATGCTGCTGCTGCGCGTGGCCACGCAGGCCGCGGGCACCCCCGGCCCGGAAGCGTCGATCGTCAAGATTCGTGGCTCGGAGCTGCAGCAGGACATCGCCATGCTCCAGATGGAAGTGGCGGGCCCGAACGGCTGGCCTTACTCGACGGACTGGATGGAGCTGGGCGCGCCTCAGCCCGTTAGTGGCGCGGAATGGGCGGCACCGGCTGCCTCGACCTACTACGACATGCGCAAGACCACGATCTACGGTGGTTCGACCGAGGTTCAGAAGAACATCATCTCCAAGATGATCATCGGTTTCTAGGCGAAAGGACGACAAGCATGGATTTCACGTATAGCGAAGAACAGCGGATGCTCGCCGACAGCCTGCGCCGCTTTGTCGAATCCGAGTACTCCTTCGAGAAGCGCCGCCGCAACGCCCGCGAACACGGCAGCTTCGACCGGGGCATCTGGTCGTCGCTGGCGGAGATGGGCGTGCTCGGTCTGGCCGTGCCGGCTGACCACGGTGGCTTTGGCCACGGCCCGGCCAGCCAGGTTGTCGTGCAGCGCGAACTGGGCCGCGCGCTCGTGCAGGAGCCTGTGATCCCGAGCGGTGTCATCGCCACGGCGATCCTCGCGCATCACGCGCCTGCTGCCCTGCAGGCCGAGTGGCTGCCCGCCATCGCGAGTGGCGACAAGATCTTCACGCTGGCCTATCTGGAGCCGGACTCGCGTTATCGCCCCGAAGTCGCCAGGACGACGGCCCGCAAGGCCGGTGCCGACGGCTATGTGCTCAATGGCCGGAAGTCGGTGGTCTGGCATGGCGCGGCGGCTGATACGTACATTGTTTCGGCGATGCTCGACGGCGCGCTGGCGCTGTTCCTGGTGAGCCGCGACGCGAAGGGGCTGGCGGTAACCGGCTATCCGACCATGGACCGACTGTCGGGCGCGGGCCTGCAACTCGCCGACGTGCCCGCCACGCTGGTCACGACGAACGGTCTCGAGGCCCTGGAGCTTGGACTCGATCACGGCGTTGCCGCGCAATGCGCGGCGGCGGCCGGCGCTATCGAACGGCTGATCGAGATCACCGCCGAGTACCTTGGCACCCGCAAGCAGTTCGGCAAGCCGCTGGCATCTTTCCAGGCCCTTCAGCACCGCGTGGCCGACATGCTGCTGCAGAAGGAACTGGCGCTGTCGATGGCCTACGTGGCCGCGCAGGGCCTCGATGCCACCGACGCGGCCGAGCGCCGCCGCAAGGTGTCCGCCGCGAAGGTCGTCACGGCCAAGGCCGCGCGCTTCGCCGGCCAGCAGGCGGTGCAGTTGCACGGCGGCATGGGTATGACTGATGAACTGGAGGTTGGCGACTATTTCAAGGCGCTGACCATGGTAGACGTCCTGCTGGGCGATACCGACCTCCACCTGGAACGCTACGGCGAAGCCATGGCGGCCTGACAAGACCCGATAACGGATGACTGTTCATGACCATCAATAGCAAGGCATATATCGTCGGGGCGTACGAGCACCCGACCCGCAAGGCACCGGACAAGACCGTTGCCCAGCTTCACGCGGAAAGCGCCAAGGGCGCGCTCGAGGATGCGGGCCTGTCGCTGGCCGACGTCGACGGCTACTTCTGCGCCGGTGACGCCCCGGGCCTCGGCATGGTGAACATGGTCGACTATCTCGGCCTGAATGTGCGCCATGTGGATTCGACCGAAATGGGCGGGTCCTCCTACATCGCCCACGTCTCGCACGCCGCGCAGGCCATCGCTGCCGGCAAGTGCAACGTGGCACTGATCACGCTGGCCGGCCGTCCGCGTTCGGAAGGTTCGAGCGGCACGCAGGCACGCAACTGGGGCGCGAACCTGCCGGACCAGCCGTTCGAGGCACCGTTCAACCCGGTGACGGTCAACCTGTACGCGATGGTTGCCCAGCGGCACATGTACGAGTTCGGCACCACGCCCGAGCAGCTCGCGTGGGTCAAGGTGGCTGCGTCGCATCACGCCCAGTACAACCCGAACGCCATGTTGCGCGAAGTTGTCACCGTCGAGGACGTGGTGAATTCCCCGATGATCTCCGACCCGCTGCACCGGCTGGACTGCTGCGTGGTGTCCGATGGTGGCGGTGCCCTCATCGTGGCCCGCCCGGAAATCGCGGCCAAGCTTAATCGCCCGAAGATCAAGATCCTGGGCGCTGGCGAGCACGTGAAGGGTTTGCTGGGCGGCCAGGTGGACCTGTCGTGGTCCGCCGCGCGTTTCTCCGGCGCTGCAGCCTTCGAGGAAGCCCGTGTCACCCCGGCAGACATCAAGTACGCGTCGATCTACGACAGCTTCACGATCACCGTGCTGATGCAGCTGGAAGACCTGGGCTTCTGCAAGAAGGGCGAAGGCGGCAAGTTCGTGATGGACGGCAACCTGATCTCCGGCGTGGGCAAGCTGCCGTTCAATACCGATGGCGGCGGTCTCTGCAATAACCACCCGGCCAACCGTGGCGGCATCACCAAGGTGATCGAAGCCGTGCGCCAGTTGCGCGGCGAAGCCCACCCCGCGGTGCAGGTGAAGAACTGCGACCTGGCGCTGGCCCAGGGTACCGGCGGCTACATGGGCTCACGCCATGGTTCCGCCACGCTGATCCTCGAACGCGAATAACAGGGATGCCACAGATGACGACTCCTTACGTCCCCACTCCGTACAAGGCTCCCGACGAGCAGCCCGACAACACCGCCTTCTGGCAGGCCGCCCGCGAGGGACGACTGCTGGTGCGCCAATGCAAGTCCTGCGGCAAGCCGCACTGGTATCCGCGCACGCTGTGCCCGTTCTGCATGGGTGACACCGAGTGGAAGACCGCCAGCGGGCAGGGCGAGATCTACTCATTCAGCATCACGCGCCGCGCCGGCCCCAATCCGTTCTGCATCGCCTATGTGAAGCTCGATGACGGCGTGACGATGATGACGAATATCGTCGACACCGATCTCGATACCGTACACATCGGCCAGCGCGTGAAGGTGCGGTTCGCCGAGACCGACGGCGGCGCGCCGGTCCCTGTCTTCGCACCGGTCTGAACCAGAGGGAAGGATGCCGATCAGCTACCAGCATCTGCGGAACCGGCCGTTCGCGCCGGTCCGTCAGCACTACACCGCGCGCGACACCATGCTGTACGCGCTGAGCCTGGGCCTGGGCAATGATCCGATGAATGCATCGGCATTGCCCTTTGTCTACGAAGGCGCTGCCAGCGGGCTGCGCGCGCTGCCGTCGCAGGCGGTGGTGCTGGGCTATCCCGGCTTCTGGGCACGCGAGCCAGATACCGGTATCGACTGGGTCAAGCTGCTGCACGGCGAACAGCGGTTGCGGCTGCACCGTCCGCTGCCCGCAGAGGCAGAGGTTGTCGGTCATAACCGCATCACGCACCTGACCGACAAGGGTGCCGGCAAGGGAGCCATCATGGTGACCGAGCGGAAGCTGGAAACCGCACAGGGTGAACTGCTGGCGACCGTCCAGCAGGTGTCGTTCCTGCGTGGCGATGGCGGCTACAGTCAGGCGGACGGCGGGCAACCGAGCGATGATCCACTGCCCGCGCTGCGGCCGACACCTGAAGACAGGGCGCCCGACTTTGTCGATACGCAGCCGACGCGCCCTGAAGCGGCGCTGTTGTATCGCCTGATGGGCGATTTCAATCCGCTGCACGCGGACCCTGCCGTGGCGGCGGCAGCGGGATTCGAGCGGCCGATCCTGCATGGCCTGGCCAGTTACGGCCTTGTTGCGCATGCGCTGCTTCGGCAATGCGCGGGTCACGACCCGGCACGACTGCGCGCGTTCGATATCCGCTTCGCATCACCGGTGTTTCCGGGCGAAACGCTTGTCACCGAGATCTGGCGCGATCCCGCTCAGCCGAACCAGTTCCAGTTGCGCGCCAAGGTGCTGGAGCGCGACAAGGTCGTGCTCAGCCATGGCTGGGCGGAGATCGCCTGAATATCCAACGAATTACCATGACGACACCCTCCGATTCGACCACCGGCCTGCCGCTGCCGTCCCGGCAGACCGGCGCCTTGAGCCATATCCGCGTGCTGGATCTATCGCGTGTGCTGGCTGGGCCGTGGTGCACGCAGAACCTCGCCGACATGGGCGCGGACGTGATCAAGGTCGAGAAGCCCGGCGCGGGGGATGACACCCGGCACTGGGGGCCTCCGTATCTGCAAGACGAAGATGGGCCCACGAGCCAGGCGAGCTACTTTGCCGCGTGCAATCGCAACAAGCGCTCGGTGACGATCGACATCGCCAAGCCGGAAGGGCAGAAGCTGATCCGTGAACTGGCGATGCAGAGCGACGTGGTCATCGAGAACTACAAGACCGGTGGCCTCAAGCGCTACGGGCTCGACTACGACTCGCTCAGCGCGCTGAATCCGCGCCTGATCTACTGCTCGGTCACGGGTTTCGGTCAGACCGGTCCTTACGCGGCACGTCCCGGCTATGACCTGCTGATCCAGGCCATGAGCGGCCTGATGAGCATCACTGGCCAGGCCGACGGAGAGCCTGGCGCGGGCCCGGTACGCGTGGGCGTCGCCGTGATCGACGTGTTCACGGGCATGTACGCGACCACGGCCATTCTTGGCGCGCTGGAGGCACGGCACTTCACCGGCCGAGGCCAGCATATCGATGTCGCGCTGCTCGACGTTGCCATGGCGGTCCTGGCGAATCAGGGCGCGGGATACCTGAACGCGGGTGTCGTGCCGACCCGCCAGGGCAACACGCACCCGAGCGTCGTGCCGTATCAGGATTTCCCGACGCAGGACGGCGACATGTTGCTTGCCATCGGCAACGACGGCCAGTTCGTGCGCTTCTGCGAAGCCGCCGATGTCGACTGGGCGCGCGACGAGCGGTTCGCTACCAACAGCGCCCGGGTCACACATCGCCGGACGCTGATTCCGATGATGAGCGAGGTCACGCGGACCCGGCCGACCAGCGAATGGATTCGTCTGCTGGAGGCTGCGTCAGTGCCTTGCGGTCCGATCAACGATATCGCCCAGGCATTTGCCGACGAGCATGTCCAGCATCGCGGACTGCGCGTTGAGCAGGAGCGTTACGGGGAGGCAGGATGTCCCCCGTCGGATAGCGTGAACCGGATCTGCAGCACGGCCAGTCCGCTGAGGCTGTCGGAGACGCCCACGACGGTGCGTTACGCGCCACCGGGGCTCGGCCAACATACGGACGAGGTGCTGCGCGACAATCTCAAGCTTGGTTCCGACGAAGTCGCGGACTTGCGCGCCAAGGGCATTCTGTAAAACAAGCCTTAAAAAAACCGGCAGTGCAAGGCACTGCCGGTTTTCTTGCGTGGTGCTAGATCGCCCCTTGCTGGCGTAGCGCTTCCAGTTGCGCCGCGGTGTATCCGAGCTTGCCCAGAATGGCGGCAGTGTGTTCTCCAAGATCCGGCACGTCACCCATGCGCGCTGGCGCGTTCGTCAGTGTGGCGGGCGGCAACAGGGCCTGGATCGATCCGGCTGGCGTCGCAACGTCACGCCAGCGTTGCCGCGCTGCCAGTTGCGGATGGTTCCAGACGTCGTGCATGTCGTTCAGCGGTGCGTTCGCAATGCCGCCTTGATCGAGACGTTCGATCAGTTCGTCGCGTGTCATCCGGTTCAGGTGCTTGCCGATTTCCACGTCCAGCGCCTCGCGATGGTTCACGCGTTCCAGGTTCGTCGTGAAGCGTGGGTCGTTCGCCAGGGCCGCATCGTCGAGAACGTTCAGACAGAAGCGCTGCCACTCCCGATCGTTCTGCAGTCCGAAGATCACGCTGCCGCCGTCGCCGGTGCGATAGTGGCCGTAAGGTGCAATCGAGGGATGCGCCAGGCCATGCCGGGCGGGCGGTGTGCCGCCATAGTGCGCGAAGTTCAGCGGATACGACATCCACTCGCCGAGCGCTTCCAGCATGGTGACTTCCACGCGCTCGCCCACGCCGGTGCGGGCACGCAGCAGCAGCGCCGAGAGAATGCCCGAGTAGGCGTACATGCCGGCCGCGATGTCGGCGATCGAGATCCCGGCGCGCGACGGCGCGTCCTCCCCGCCGGTGACCGATATCAGACCGGCCGCCGCCTGGATCAGCAAGTCGTAGGCCTTCTTGTCGCGATATGGGCCGTGGTCGCCATAGCCCGATATGTCGCACACGATCAGCTTTGGAAAGCGGGTGTGCAGCGCGTCGAAGCCTAGCCCGAGCCGGTCGGCGGCGCCGGGCGCGAGGTTCTGGATCAACACGTCAGCCTCGTCAAGCAATTGCTGAAGGATGTCTGCCGCGTCGGGATGCTTCAGATCGAGCGACAGGCTTTCCTTGCCCCGGTTGGCCCAGACGAAGAACGACGACATGCCGTGCACGGTCTTATCGTAGCCGCGCGCGAAATCGCCGACACCAGGGCGTTCGATCTTGACGACGCGCGCGCCAAGATCGGCAAGCTGACGGCTGGCGAACGGGGCGGCGACGGCATGTTCCAGCGCGACGACGGTGACGCCTTCCAGGGGAAGAACTGCAGGGGGCACGGCGGGCTCCATTAGGCGTGGGACGCACGGCGTCCGGGATGGCCGAGTATGGAGTGACGTGTGTGACGAAGCCAGTCGATATTTCCTTACACGGCTTCAAACACATCTAACGCAGGACGGTGTCTGGGAATGACTCGCTGGATTCCGTCAGAAAGCGAATGAACGCACGCGTGTAGTCCGGCAAGCTCTGAAGGCTGCGCGCGACCACGCGCTGCTCGCGCATGGCCCAGGGTTCGTCCAGCACCACGCCCTCGACGAGCCCTTGCGCGATGGCCGGTGCCGCCACGGAACGCGGTACCAGTGCGATGCCGGCGCCCTCCTGCACGCAGCGGATCACGGCCGGAAAATTCGGCGCATGCACGCGCACATGCGGGACGATGCCTGCGCGCGTTGCCATATCCTGCAGATAGAGGAAATTGCTGCTCTTGCTGCCGATCGATACGAGTTCGTGGCGCAACGCCTGGACCAGCGAGACGCTATCGCGCATGCCCAGCGGATGACGTGGCGGCACCACGAACAGTAGCTCGTCTGCGCCATAGAGGATGGAGTCGAGGCCATGCAGGTCGATGGCGCCTGCCACCAGCCCGATATCGGCGCGTTGCTCCTGCACCGCGCGAACGCTGTCCGCGCTCAGGTGCTCCTCGAGGTCGACATTGACGTTGGGATAGGCCGCCAGGAAGCGGCTGAGGGCCACGGGCAGGTTGCACATGGTGCTGCTGTTCGCGTAAACGCGAATGTGCCCTTCGATGCCATCGGTGTGGCGCCGCATGCCGATCTGCAACTGCTCCACATTGTCCAGAATCGTCCTGGCGTGCTGCAGCATGGTTTCGCCGGCCGCCGTCAGGACCATGCCCTTCTGCGTGCGATTGAACAGCGGCACGCCGACGGTCTGCTCCAGATTCTTCAGCCGATAGCTGGCGGAGGGCGCAGTCAGATGCATGTCGGAAGCACCCATCGTCAGGCTTCCCGCCTCGGCAATGGCCACGAAGACCCGAAGGTCGGTTAACTCAAATCGCAAGGTCGTCTCCTGTTGCCACGGCGCCGGTCGGTGCCGAGGGGCCAGGGGCGCTTCAGGCATCGCGGTTCGAATTCTTCTAAGGGGACTCAGTACTTTTCGACTGGCCCGAGCCGCGCTGTCGATTCTATAGTGATCGCTCGCGCCGTGGCATGGCGACATTGCAAAGACGTTACCGGTCACCACAGAACCGGACGGAGACAACCTCATGATTCCATCGCTTTACCGGCTCGGCGCAGCGCTGATCTGCGCCGGGGCGCTCCTGGCCACCGCAACGCCGGCAGCGGCTGACGCTGGCTATCCCGCGAAGCCAATCCGCCTGGTGGTGCCCTACGCCGCGGGTGGCCCCACCGATACGTTCGCGCGGGCGCTGGTAGCGGGCTGGAGCCGGCAATTGAAAGCCCAGATCGTGATCGAGAACCGGACCGGTGCGGGCACGCTGGTCGGTACCGAGTACGTGTCGAAGGCGACCCCGGACGGTTATACGCTGCTGCTGACCACGGTGGCGCACGCGGTCAACCCCAGCATCCATGACGCACTGCCGTATCGCACCATCGAGGACTTCGCCCCGGTGGGGCTGGCCGCGCGCGCGCCACTGGTGCTGGTGGTCAACAAGAAGCTGCCGGTGGGGAACCTGAAGGAGTTCATCGCTTATCTGAAGGCGCATCCTGGCCAGGTCAACTACAGCTCTGCCGGGGTGGGCAGCGCGCCGCATCTCGGTGCGGAATTGCTCAACTACATGAGCGACACGAAGACCGTTCACGTGCCGTATCGCGGCAGCGCGCCGGCCATGGCTGACCTGATCGGCGGCCACGTGGCTTTCATGTTCGATAGCGCGCCGACCGGGCTGGCCCAGGTCCGTGCCGGTACCGTGAAGCTTCTCGCCACCACGATGGCTGCGCGCTTGCCGCAGACGCCCGACGCGCCGGCGGTGGCCGAGGTTGTGCCCGGCTACGAGGCCTACACCTGGAATGCCGTGTTTGCGCCGGCCAACACGCCGCCGGAGGTTATCCGCAAGCTGACGGACACGCTGGGCGCAACGCTCAAGGAGCCCGCGCTGCAGGCCAAGGCCGTCGATCTCGGGCTGCAGCTGGAACCGAATCCAACACCGCAGGCGCTCGCGCAGTTCGTGCGCGCGGAGATCGCCAAGTGGAAGCCCGTGGCAGTCGCCGCCAACATGAAGGCCGACTGACGTCGCGCCGCAGGAAAAGGAAGACCGAACGATGATCAGACACGAACTCTGCGCCCAGCGCTATTTCGAGGATTTCGAAGTCGGGGAGCGGATGAACCTGCCCTCACGGACGATGACCGATGCGCTGTTCGCCGCGTTTCAGCTGGCCAGCGGCGACAACCATCCCGTGCACTATGACGTGGAGTACTGCCGCGCGCATGGCATGCCCCATATGCTGGCGCATGGTTTCCAGGTGCTGATCCAGACCGCAGCGGGCGCCGGCTTGTTTCCGCATATGGTCGAGGAATCGCTGAAGGGGTTTATCGAGCAGAGCAGCCGCTTTCTGGCGCCGGTCTATGTCGGAGACACGCTGTATTGCAGCCTGACGGTCAGCGAGCTGATTCCGGGCCGCACCACCGGCGTGCTGGTGATGCAATCCGAGATCCGTAACCAGAACGACGTGCGCGTCATGGAAGGCACGCAGAAGTACCTGTTGCGCAAGCGGGTGCCGGATGCGCGTTAGCACCCGATCCACCCGATTCATTCGGCCCTTCGCTCTGCTCGCGCTCGCCTTGTGCGCGAGCGCCGTGGCGGCGGAAGACAAGTTCCCGTCGGGCCCGGTCACGCTGATCGTCCCTTACGCGCCGGGTGGCACGACGGACGTCGTCGCGCGTCAGTACGCCGTGGCGCTGCAGACGGCGCTAGGGCAATCGGTGGTAGTGGAGAATCGGCCCGGCGTGTCGGGAACGCTGGGCGCCCAGGCATTGCTGCGGGCAAAGCCCGATGGATACACGCTCGCCATGATTCCGGCCACGGTATTCCGCCAGCCGTTCATCCAGAAGACGGCTTACGATCCGGCGAGCGACTTCACATACCTCGCGCGGATATCGGGCTATACGTTTGGCATCGTGGTGCGTGCGGACTCGCCCTGGCAATCCTGGGCTGACTTCCTTAAATCGGCGCGCGCGGATCCCGGCAAGTATTCGTATGGCTCGCCGGGGCAGTTCAGCACACCGCATGTCACGATGCTCGAGATCGGCGCGAAGACGGGCATCTCGCTGAATGCGGTTCCATACAAGAGCGATGCCGAGTGCATACCCGCGCTGCTTGGCGGTCACGTGTCGATGTGCGCGGCGGGCAGTTCTGCCGGGACGCTGGTCGACAGCGGCAAGCTGAGATGGCTGAACCTCTGGACCGAGCGTCGTTCCACGCGCTGGCCCGATGTGCCAACGCTGCGCGAACTCGGGCTGGATCTCGTATCGGCGTCCCCCTACGGCATTGCGGGGCCGAAGGGCATGAAGGAGCCGGTTGTGCGGGTACTGGAAGACGCGCTGCACAAAGCGGCGGTCGATCCGGTTCACCTCGCGGCGCTGAAGCGGCAGGACCAGGCGCTCATGTACATGGATGGCGCCGCCTACAAGCGTTTCGTGGCGGAGCAGATCTCGGTTGAGCGGGCGATGGTTCAGCGTCTGGGGCTGAAGGCGGACTAGCCCCCGGCGGCGGTTCAGCGGTCCTGCTGCGCGGGCTTGAACGCCTCGCCTACGACGCGGGCGTTGTCGAGGTACAGATCCCAGCCACCGGCCCAGTAACTGCCCCACCACGACGACTTGTCCTGGTTGCTGGAAGGGGTCTTGTTGAAGGCTGCGCCGTAGGGCAGGAAGACGGTTTCGACTTGCGTGGACATGGTCTGGGCGCCAGATGGCGTGGTCAGGTTGGTCGGTCCCTTGGTTATCCTTGGTGGATTCCCTTATAGGGTTTTCCCGAAGTGTAGCAAGACCACTACCATTCACGCCATGGGACCGATGGGCATACCGCCCATCAAGGCCGTATGATGAGACGCTTAGGGCATATTGAGGGCTGGCTGCCGCCAGCCCTGGCCCTGGCGTTTCATCCGGGCGCCTTATCCCCAGTGCCGCACACGGCCGGTATCGACGTGCACGAAATCCTCTTGCTGGTAGAACCCGACGCCGCCAATCTTCAGCGAGGTGGCTGCATCGCGCAGATCGGCCAGCGATACGCCGGGCAGCCGGATATCGATAGCCATGCCGTCCATATGCAGGCTGTGCTTGGCCACGCCGCCGCCACGCGTGTTGCGCAGGCGGGTGTTGGTGGCCGGGCTGCGATAGCCGGAAATGACCTGGAACGGGGTGTCTGTCTCAAGCTCCCGTCGCAACGAGAAAAGCAGGCCGAAAAGCTGGGGGTCGATTGCGCCGACCGAGCCCGAATAGTGATCCCGCAGGAAGCGGTTCAACGCCAGCTGTGCCTGTGGCAGCACTTCGCTACCCATCGCATAGACCAGCGAGATGTTCTCGCCCGTGTGCGTGTGATGGAACGATAGCGAGCGGGCATTCGGCGGGTTGCCGGGGCCGCTGTCAGGTGTGTTCTCAGGTGTGTTGTCCGGCGTATTGGCCCGTGCCACGCCGGTGGAGAGCGCTGCAATGCCGGTGCCGAGGATCAGGCCGCTGGCGCGGTGCAGAAAGCGGCGGCGCGGGGGAGTCTTCGATTGCGTCATGGTGTGGTCTGCGCGAGCTTGCCGGCGCGTGCGGTGGCCGGCGGGTTGCGCTGCCGCAGCGCCTGCTCCAGCAGCTTGTCCTGTCCGTAGATATCAGGCAGAAAATATACCCGTCCATCGGCCCTGGCAATGGCGGTGCCGTACGCCAATACAACAGGCAAAGGCTGCTTCAACGCAATTGTGTTGGACTTTCCCTTGCTCATCGCCTGCCGGATCCGCTCCTCGGTCCACTCGGGCATGTCCTGCAGCACGAACTTCGCCAACTGCACCGGCTCCTCCACGCGGATGCAGCCGTGGCTGAAATCGCGGCGGCCGCGCTGGAACAATTGCGGGGTCGGTGTGTGGTGCAGATAGATGTTCTGATTGTTCGGGAAGACGAACTTGATGTCCCCCAGCGCGTTCAACGGGCCGGGCCGTTGCCGGATGCGCATCTGGCCGTTCAGCACCGCATCGAGATTGGCCGACGACAGCGTGGTAATCGCCTGGCCACCCGAGACGAACTCGAAGCCCTGTCGCGTGAAATACCCGGGATCGCGTCGCGATTTCGGGACCACTTCGCTGCGCGCGATGGATGGCGGCACGTTCCAGTACGGGCTGAACTCGATATAGCGCATGTCCTCGCGGAACATCGGCGTGCGGGTGTTGAGCGCCTTGCCGACGATGACCTTCATCTCCAGCTTGATGTCCAGCTTTCCGTCGACGTAATCATAGGCGCGCAGCATGAACTCGGGAATGTTGACGACGATGACGCGGGGGCCTGCCGTCAACGGTGTCCAGCGCAGGCGCTCCATCGTCAGCGCGATCTGCTTCACGCGTTCGGACGGTGTTGTGTTGAGTTGCGCCAGCGTGCCTTGTCCGATGACGCCGTCGGCATCTAGACCATGCCGCTTCTGGAATGACTCGACCGCGGTCACCAGCGCGCCTTCGTACTTTTTCGGAACCGGCGTGCCTTGGGGCAGATCGCCCAATGCCTCCAGGCGCTGCGCCATTTGCGCAAGCCCGTCATAGGGCTGCCCGATGGCCAGCTTGTTGCCCGGTGGCGTCGGCAGCGGGGTGTTCCAGAGCGGCTGGGTGGCCAGGGCCCGATAGCGGCTCAGCGCGTCGCGCAGCGTCGGATACAGCGGGAACGATGGCGCCGCCTCGTGAATCGCCGCGGGCAGCCGGTTCGCGGCGACGGCGGCGTGCAGATAGCTGTCGGGGTCGAACGGTGTTTCGTCCGCTACCGAGAAGTTCACGTGGATCTGGCGCGGGTCGATCCGCCCCTTGTGCAGGTCCGACAGGTACTGGCGCATCGCCACAGTCAGCGCATTGTCCACCCGATCCAACGACTCCGGAGCCAGGGCCGTGCCGGAGTCGGCCTGCGCGATGGCCCGCTTGAGGCCGTCCGCGTCGTAATCTCGGGGTTCCAGCCCATCCGCGCCCGCATCCGCCAGCGCGGCCACGGCCTGCTGCGCGGCTTGCGTCGGGCGTCCATTGGCAAACCACAGTGGCTGCGCCCAGGCGGACGTCGCGGCGCCGATGAACCAGGCGCATAACGCGGCTCGCATCCATGTCCGTTTCCGGCGTGGGTGGGGTGTCGAGGGACGGGTCGAGATAACAGCGGTGGCGGTCATCGGCATTCCGGAAGTTTGAGAGAGAGGCTCACGATGGCATCGTATCCGAAGACGAAGGTCGGCTCGCGGGCGCGCTTGATCTGGCGCGATCTAGCGCAATCTATTCGGCCTGCCAGATGTTCAGCCGGGCTCGAAGCGGTGCATCCGGTAAGCCAGCGGCGCTTGAATCGACAGGTAACCATGGACCGCATTGCCCACCGCGCGTCGCAGCGCCACGGCATCGACGGGACGCGTCGCGGTCATCAGGGTTTGCGATACCAGGCTGTACGTCATCGCATGAACGGCAAAGGCAGTGGGGCCTAGCGGCGCGTCGGTGGGCCATTCCGGTCCGCCGGACAGCGTTTCCATCCAGAGCTGCACGAACTCCGCGTACATGTTCCGGAACGCCTCGATGCCGGACACCTTGCGCTCGACCACGAACAGCGCCGCCCAGTGTTCGGGTTCGGCCAGCGGCGCGGCCGACTGGGCGTCGATCAGGGCATCCACCCGGGCGGGCAGGGGCTCGGTGCGGTGGGCGTCGATGCTCGCGCGCATCGTGGCCGCGATGGCCTTGACGCGAAGATGGATGCAGACCGCCGCCAGCGCGTCCTTGCAGGAAAAATACTCGTAAAAGCTGCCAATGCCGACCCCGGCCAATCCGATCACCTGACGGATCGAGATGCGGTCATAAGGCTTTTCGGCCAGAAGCTGGAAGAACGCGTCGCGGATGGCGTCGGCCGTGGCGCGGGCTCGCGATTGCGCTGGCTTGCGGCGTCGGGCGCCGGACGGGCTCGGCGGATTTGGGGCGGTGGGAGCTTTGGGGCGCGCTGCTTTCATGTCTGAGAAACCCGAACACCTTGCGGTGGACGGATTCTTATACTGGTTGTCGACAAGACCGGCTTGACTGACGAGCCGGCGCAACGGAGACATGCCCATGGAATGGAGCACGCACGAGGTCACCAACGTGGTGACGGAACTGCAGGATTATAACGTCTACACCACCGATCTTCCCTTGCAGGAGGCGGTGCGCCGCGCGGGGGCGGGCGCCCACGAAGCCGAGCTGACCGCCTACGGCGCGCGGCTTGGCAGCGCCGAGACGATCCGCATGGCCGAGGAGGCCAACCACTTCAAGCCCGAGTTGCATACGTTCGACCGCCAGGGCCGCCGTATCGACCGTGTGGAGTTTCACCCGAGCTGGCACGGCGTCATGCGCATGGCGCGCGAGCAGAACCTCGTGGCACAGCCGTTCGCCGATCCGCGTCCCGGCGCATGGGCTGCCTATGCGGCCGGATTCTCGATGCACGGGCAGATCGAGGCGGGCTCGCAGTGCCCGAACTCGATGACTTTTGCGTGCATTCCAGTATTGCAACGCGAACCCGAATTGTTCGCAGCGCTCGCGCCGAAGCTCTATTCGCGTACGTACGATGCGCGGGATATCCCGCTGGAACAGAAGGATTCGATCCTGGTCGGCATGGGCATGACGGAGAAGCAGGGTGGCTCCGACGTGCGGGCCAACACCACGCGCGCTGAACCGCTGCGTGGCGAGGGGCGCGGCGGCGAGTATCTGATCACAGGCCACAAGTGGTTCTTCTCGGCGCCGATGTGCGACGCGCACCTCGTGGTGGCCCGCACGGAAAGCGGCCCGGCCTGCTTCTACGTGCCGCGCTACCGGCCCGATGGCACTAAGAACGCAGTGCAGATCCAGCGGCTGAAGGACAAGGTGGGCAATCGTTCCAACTCCAGCAGCGAGGTGGAATTCCGTGGTGCCTGGGGGCGCATGATCGGCGAGGAAGGCCGTGGTATTCCGACCATCATCGAAATGGCCACTTTCACGCGCCTGAACTGCGTGATGGGCAGTACCGGCCTGATTCGCCAGTGCCTGGTCCAGGCGTTGCACCATACCCGCCACCGTAGCGCGTTCGGCAAGACGCTGATCGACCAGCCGCTGATGCGCAACGTGCTGGCCGACATGGCGCTCGAGTCTGAAGCGGCCACGCTGATGATGATGCGGCTGACCGAGGCCTTCGCGCTGGCCGATGAGGATCCGCTGCAGCGTGCCTACAAGCGCATCGTCACGCCGGCGGCCAAGTTCTGGCTGGCCAAGCGCAGCGTGGAACTGTCTGGCGAGGCCATGGAGGTCTTTGGCGGCAACGGCTATATGGATGAAGGCCCGATGGGCCGCCTGTATCGCGAAACACCGGTGATTTCGATCTGGGAAGGATCGGGCAATGTGATGGCGCTGGACATGATCCGTGCCATCAGCCGGGAACCGCAGGCCATGCAGGCGTTGCTGGAAGACCTGACGCCATTCTGCCGCCAGGACGCGCGTCTGAGCGATGCGGCCACGATGCTGGTCGCGGGGCTGCGGACCCAGGGAGAGGCGACGGAATGGCTTGCGCGCCGCCATGCGCAGCTTCTGGTGCTGCTGGTGCAGGCCCGTCTGCTCGGCGAACATGCGCCGGCGGCGGTGACCGATGCGTTCATCGCCAGCCGGTTCGACGCGCAATGGGGCCGCGTGTTCGGCATGCTGCCGGATGGCGTAGCGCACGCCGCGATCCTGGATCGCGCCTGGACGCAGTAAGACGCCGCAAGGCCAGCGCAAGGCCAGCGCAAGGCCAGCGCAAGGCCAGCGCAAGGCCAGCACAAGGCCAGCACAAGGCCAGCACAAGGCCAGCACAAGGCCGGCAGAACATACAAAAGAGAAAGTGGAGACGCCCCAATGAACATCGTTGCCTTGCTGGATAGCAACGTACGCAAGTATCCGGACAAGCCGTTCCTGCGGTATGCCGGACAGTCGATCACCTATGCGGAATTCGATGCGTTGTCGCGCGGCGCGGCCATCGTGCTTGCCGACCACGGCGTTGGCGCGGGCGACCGCGTGGCCGTGCTGTGCTTCAACACGCCGGGTATGGTGGCGGCGATGTTCGGGGCGTGGCGGCTTGGCGCGGTGGCGGTGCCGGTCAACCACAAACTGCAGACACCGGAGGTCGACTACATCCTCGAACATGCAGGCGTGAAGGTGTGTGTGTTCGACGGCAGCCTGGCTTCCGTGGTCTCTCGCCTGCAGACGCCAGTGAAGCTGTTGGCCACCAGCACCGATGCGGCCGGGTTCGATTCGTTCGACGCGCAATTGCCGGCGGCCGGCACCTACAATGCGCTGCCGCCGGCCGACGACGCCATCGCCCAGATTCTCTACACGTCCGGCACCACGGGCCGGCCCAAGGGCTGCGTGCTGACCCATCGGGCCGTGTGCATGGCAGGAATGACCGCCGCGCTGGCGTTGTCGATGCAGCGCGACGAGCGCACGTTGATGGCGATGCCGCTCTGGCACTCGTCGCCGCTTAACAACTGGATGCTTGGCACGCTGTACGTCGGCGGCACCGTCATCCTGCTGCGCGAGTACCACCCGCTGCATTTCCTGCAGACCGCGCAGGACGAGCGCGCCACGCTGTACTTCGGCGCGCCAGTGTCGTACCTGCTGCCGCTGCAGATGAAGATCGACGTCACCGCGTTCGATCTGGGGTCGGTCCGCGCATGGATCTATGGTGGCGGCCCGATCGGCGCGGACACCGCCCGCCAGCTTGCGCAGCTTTATCGCAGCGATCGCTTCTATCAGGTCTTCGGCATGACCGAGACCGGACCGTCCGGCACCGTGCTGTACCCGGAGGAACAGGTCGCCAAGGCTGGCTCGATTGGCCGCGTGGCCACGCCGGGTCTGGACATGCGTGTGGTGCGCACGGGCGGTGCCGATGCTGGCCCCGGCGAGATTGGCGAAATCTGGATCAAGGCCGACTCCAATATGCTGGGCTACCTCGATAACGAAGCCGCCACGCGTGAAGTCATGCGCGACGGTTGGTATCGCAGCGGCGATCTGGCCCGCCTGGACGCCGACGGCTTCCTGTTCGTGGTGGATCGCACCAAGGACATGATCATTACCGGTGGCGAGAACGTCTACTCGAAGGAAGTCGAGGACGTACTGGGGGCGCACCCCGATGTCCAGGACGTTGCGGTGATCGGCCGGCCACACGACCAGTGGGGCGAGACCGTGGTAGCTGTGCTGGTGCCCAGGCCCGGCACGCAGCCGGACCCGGAGGGCATCAAGGCCTTCGCCGCCGAGCGGCTGGCGCGCTACAAGGTGCCGCGCGAGTTCCTGATTCGCGACACACTGCCACGTACCCCCACGGGCAAGCTGATGAAGCACGTGCTGCGCGCGGACTTCACGTAGCGGCGCTGGCCGACGATTGTGCGCCGGACGATGCTTCCGGCCCGCAATCCGCGCCATCCGTATGCCCGGACTAAGCTGTAGCTGTAGGAATGAGCGGCACAGTTCGGGCATGCGGGAGGTGCGATGGCAACGCGGAACGGTTTTATCGGCGCAGTCGGCAACACGCCGTTGATCAGGCTCGGCAAGCTCAGCGCGGAAACGGGCTGCGAGATCCTCGGCAAGGCCGAGTTCCTGAACCCGGGTGGCTCGGTCAAGGACCGCGCCGCCTTGTACATCATTGCTGACGCCGAGCGGCGCGGCACGCTGAAGCCTGGCGGCACCGTGGTGGAAGGCACGGCCGGCAACACCGGCATCGGCCTGGCGCATATCTGCGCCGCGCGTGGCTATCGCTGCGTGATCGTGATTCCGGAGACCCAGTCGAAAGAGAAGATGGACTTGCTGCGCGTGCTCGGTGCCGAAGTACGCACCGTGCCGGCGGTACCCTACGCCGACCCCAATAACTATCAGAAGGTGGCAGGGCGCCTGGCGCAGGAACTCGACAACGCGATCTGGGCGAACCAGTTCGACAACACGGTCAACCGGCAGGCCCACTACGAGACCACGGGGCCGGAGATCTGGCGAGATACCGACGGCAAGATCGATGCTTTCGTCTGCGCCACTGGCACAGGCGGGACGCTCGCGGGCGTTGCCCGCTTTCTCAAGGCGCAGAACCCGGCGGTGCGAACGGTGCTGGCCGATCCACATGGCAGTGGTCTGTACAGCTTCGTGAAGACCGGGCAGATCCGGGCCGAAGGTAATTCGATTACCGAGGGGATCGGGTCAAGCCGCATCACTGCGAATCTCGCGGACACACCAATCGACGATGCGGTGCGCATCGATGACCAGCGTTGCGTGACGATGGTCTACCGGCTGCTGCGCGAGGAAGGGCTGTACGTGGGTGGGTCGACGGGCATCAATGTGGCGGCCGCGGTGCAGATCGCGCAGGATCTGGGGCCGGGTCACACCATCGTGACGCTACTGTGCGATCGTGGCAGCTTGTATTCGGCGCGGCTGTTCAACGCCGAATGGCTGGCGCAAAAGGGGCTGGTGGCTGGCTAGCCGCGCTTGGTGGTGCCTCGGTGGTGCCTTAGTGGTGCAATCGACATTTCGCGTTGTCGTGAAACATCCAGTGCGATGGCGAACCATACTGGGTGGCATCTACCAGATGCGAGCAGGTCATGCCCCCCAACGCTTCCCTTGCCCCCGCCGATCCGATTGCAGCCGTCACGCACGCCGATCCTTATCCTTACTATCGTGACCTCGCGAGCACTCGCCCGTTCTACTTCGATCCAGCACTGAAGCTGTGGGTCGCCGCCAGCGCGGCGGCCGTCGCGGAAGTGCTGGACCATGCCGATGGCCGCGTGCGGCCAGCCGCACAGCCCGTTCCGCCGTCGCTCGCCGGATCTGCCGCAGGTGACCTGTTCGGGCGGCTGATCCGTATGAATGACGGCGTGGCCCATGCCCCGCTGAAGGCAATCGTGGCGCGGCAGATGGCGGCGCTGGATCTGTCCGATGCACGCAGTCGGGCCCGCGCGCTGGCAGCGGCATTGCCCCGCGTGGACCACGACGACGCACACGAAGCCAATCGCTGGATGTTCACGTTGCCGGTGCTCGCCATCGCCGATCTGCTGGGCCTTCCGCTTGAGCGCGACACGGACGGTCACGTCTCGACGCGGGTGGCCGGCTTTGTTGCCACCTTTGCCGCGGCCATGTCACCGCTGGCATCCCCGGCGGATGTCGAGGCTGGCGTTGCTGCCGCGCAATGGCTGACGCGCCTGGCGCAAACCGCCGAAGATCGCGAAACGGCAGACATCGGCGTGCTGGCCGCGCTGGCGCAGGCGGGGGGTGACAGCAAGATGGATCCGGCCACGCTGACGGCAAACGCGATCGGCCTGATGATCCAGTCGTGCGAAGCGACTGCCGGGCTGATCGGCAACACGCTCGTTTATCTCGGCAGATCTGACTGGCAAGGGGCCGATATCGGAGCGAGCGTAGATCGGGTGGCAAGGATCGATCCACCCGTGCAGAACACGCGCCGTTTCATGGCAGCGGATGCGATGTTGTGCGGCCAGCAGGTCAAGGAGGGCGATGCGGTGCTGGTATTGCTGGCCGCGGCGGCGCATGATCCTTCCTCCGCCGCGGAGGAGCGCGCGTGGACCTTTGGTGCGGGGCGGCACGGTTGCCCAGGCGATGCGCTGGCTCGCGTGCTGGCCACGTGCACGGTCGATGCGCTGCTCGCGCGCGACGTACACCCGGACCGGCTTGCTGCCGGCGTGCGCTACCGGCCATCCGTCAATGCGCGCATTCCCAGCTTTTCATCCAACAACTAAATGGAGCCCCCAGCCATGATCGCCATCATCTTTGAAGTCGAGCCCGCGCCAGGGCGCCAGGACGCCTACCTCGACATCGCCGCGCATCTGAAATCGACGCTGGAAACCATTGATGGATTCATCTCGGTGGAGCGGTTCCAGAGCCTGACCACACCGGGCAAGCTGCTCTCGCTGTCGTTCTTCCGGGACGAGGCAGCCGTGATCGCCTGGCGCAACACGCTCGACCACCGCAAGGCGCAGGCGGCCGGGCGCGGCGGCGTGTTTGCCAACTATCGGTTGCGCGTGGCGCAGGTGGTACGCGACTACGGCATGAACGAACGCGACGAAGCGCCGGCCGACAGCCGCGCGGTGCACGACGCTGCGCAACCCTGATCCCCGGAGCCAATGCGAATGACGTTGTTCGATATCGGGCAGGAGATTGCATTCATCGGTCTGACATTCCTGTTGGCCGGCTTCGTGAAGGGGGTGGTCGGGCTGGGCCTGCCGACAGTGGCGGTGGGCCTGCTGGGGCTGGTCATGCCGCCTGCCCAGGCCGCCGCGCTACTGGTGGCGCCTTCGATGGTGACCAATGTGGTCCAGTTATTCAGCGGACCGCGTTTCGGCCTGTTACTGCAGCGCCTCTGGCCGATGCTCGTGGCGATCTGCGCGGGCACGTGGATATGCGCGGCGCTGGTGCCGGCCCGGGTTCTCGGGCATGCCACCAACGCATTGGGCGTGGCGCTGGTGCTCTACGCGATCGTCGGGCTGGCCGCCGTGAGGCTGCACGTTCCGCCGCGCGCGGAAGGCTGGCTGGCGCCGCTGATCGGACTGGTGACCGGCGCCATCACGGCGGTGACGGGTGTATTCGTGATTCCGGCCGTGCCTTACCTGCAGGGGCTTGGGCTGGACAAGGAAAGCATGGTCCAGGCGCTGGGGCTGTCGTTCACCGTGTCTACCATTGCGCTGGCTGTCAGCCTGGCGCTGGACGGCGCGCTGCTGCACACGCCGGTACTGGGGGCCTCGGCGCTGGCGCTGGTTCCCGCGCTCGGCGGCATGTTCTTCGGGCAGTGGCTGCGCCACCGGATTAGCGCGGAGCGCTTCCGTCGCCTGTTTTTCTGCGGTCTGTTGTTGCTTGGCGTCGATCTGGCGCTACGCGGGGCATTCTGACCCCATCCGCCGAGGATTCCTGACATATTCGCCTGCCATACTGGCCCCCAGATCGCGGCGCTAGCATGGCCTTGCCGCACCGGACACGAAAGGGCGATGCGGTATGAAGCGGCGCACGGGCGGTACCAGGCTGTTGGCAACGTTGGGCAAGCAGGCGGCGCGCAGCGCGCGCCGGCTGCAGCGCACCGTGGCGCAGACAGTGACGGATCCGGTGCTGCGCGTGGCCAGGCAGCAGGGCCAGGCGGTCAGCAAGGCCATGGGGCGTGCCGTTGGCAAGGCCGCGCGTCAGGCCTTCACAGGGGTAGTGACTCCGGCCCCAACCCCGGTCAGCAAGGGCGGCGGTATCTGGGAGGAGGGGCTGTGGGGCTTCAGCCTCGGTATCGGCAGCATGGCGCAGCGCCGCTATCGCGTGTTTGTGCCGCCCGGTGTCAGCGCGGCGCGGCCAGCGCCGCTGCTGGTGTTGCTGCACGGCTGCGGCCAGGATGCCGCCAGCTTCGCGGCCTGCGCCCGCGTGGCCACCGTGGCGCGCGACGCGCGCTGGGTGGTGCTGATGCCGGAGCAATCGCTGCAAGGCAACGCCCAGCGCTGCTGGAACTGGTTCCGGCCCGCTGAGCGCGGCGCATCGGAGGCGGCGCTGCTGATGTCGATGGTCGATCATGCGTGCCGGCGCTACGCGGTTCTGGCCGACCGGGTTTGCGCGTTCGGTTTGTCTGCTGGCGGCGCCATGGCGCTGATGCTGGGTCTGCGCTATCCCGATCGCTTTGCCGCCGTGGGTTCGCATTCCGGTGCCGCGCCGCTCAGTGCCAGCAACGCGTCGCAGGCGTCACGCGCGATGCGCGGGGAGCGGGCGCCTGACATCGATGCGGCGCGGTTGCTGCTGGCCGGACGTCGGCCTCCGCCGCTGCTGCTGGTGCATGGCGACGAGGACGCGATGGTGTCCTACGACAACGCAACGGCTACGGCTGCCATGTGGCTCGACCTCGTCCCACATGGCGTGCATGCACCTGCCCCGTTGCCGCCAAAGCACGTGCGCCGCGGCACGCGCAGGGAGATGGACGTGCTCGACTGGCAGAGCGGGGCGCGCCCGTACCTGCGGCTGGTAAAGGTGGAGGGTCTGCGTCACGCCTGGAGCGGTGGCGCGCCGGGGCAGGCGTTCGCCGACCCCGCCGGCCCCGATGCACTCAAGATCGCGCTACGGTTCTTTTCGGTGAACGGTCGTCACGATTGAGTGTGGGTAGCGCGCGGATCGAGTGCAGATAGAGCGTGGGCAGGGCTTGGCCCGTAGATGATGGCGCGATCAGGCCGCGCCAACGGGTTCGAACACGACGTCGCTGGTCGGACACGCCACGCAGGGCAGGATGTAGCCATCCTCCTTTTCGTCGAGGCTCAGGCCTGGCCATTCCACGCGGTAACGCACGCTGCCTGCGTGGAGTTTGCTGATGCAGGCGCGGCAAGTGCCATTGCGACACGAACTGGGCAGCGACACGCCTTCGAGCAGCGCCGCCTCGAGCAGACTCAGCGAAGCCGGCGCGGCAAACCGTGTATTTGCGGGCAGGACGCACGCCGTGTATTCGGTGTCGTCGAATGTGTTCCCGTCGCCAGTCATGCCTGCTCTTCGGTATCCGGGAATCGGGCTCGGCCGTGCGTGGCGTCGCGCAGCGTGGCAATCGCGCCATCGCGCAGCGTGGCGGGCAGGCGGATCAGCAGCGTCGCCAACGCGTCATATCGGGTGTCGACCAGCGTGCAGCCTTCGGCGGCCGACAACTCCAGCCAGCGTCGCACGCGCGATTCGTCGGCATAGTCGACCTCGATGGCAAACGTGGTGTACGCAATGCGTTCGATACGCTCGGCGTCCTTGAGCGCGCCGGCGATGGCGTCGGTATAGGCCCGCACGAGGCCGCCCGCGCCCAGCTTGACGCCGCCGTAGTACCGCACGACGGCCGCCAGCACGCCATCGAGGTCGTGATGGCGAAGAACTTCGAGGATCGGCCGGCCTGCCGTGCCAGAAGGCTCGCCATCGTCTGACATGCCAGATTGTCCGCCCGCCAGCAGCGCCCAGCACACGTGGGTGGCGGTGGGATGCTGCGCCCGCAGATCCTGAATCACGGCCATCGCCGCATCACGGTCGGCCACCGGCACGGCCAGTGCGATAAAGCGGCTCTTGCGGATCTCGATGTCGGCGTGAACTGGGGCGGCAAGCGTGTAGGTAGGCAAGACGGGGAAATGCAGTGGTCGCTGGGCAGGAGGCGAGTGTAGCGCAGGCCGACCGGCGGCCACGGAAACCGGGTCGCGTGACAGCTTGCTGACCGTCAAAAAACTGTCATGCTGGGTGCTTATCATCCGCCACGGGGCGTTCCGTCCACATTGCCCCGGCGCCCGATTCGCATACCTATCCACCCACATAGAACCATCATGTCCGACCAACCCCTCGTTGCCCGCCGCCGTGCCCTGAAAATCCTTGGTGGAGCCCCGATGCTCCCGATCGGCGCGGCCGCCGCGAGTCTTGCGGGTGGGATGACCGCGATGGAGGCCGCGTTCGCCGCCGCGCCCCGGCGCAAAGCTGGCGCGGCCTTTACCTCGGCAACGTTCACGGGCATGGCCGCGCCGTCGCTCGACAATCCGGCGACGATGGCCACGACGACGGTTGGCTCGTCGATCAAGGTGTCTTACAGCGATGACAGCGCGCAGGAATATGCGCTGGCATACCAGCCCTTCTTCGTCACCGGCGACATGCTGCCCGATGGCAAGGGCGGCAAGGTGCTGGCAGGCGGTTACTACGATATCCATAACCGCGCGATCATGGATACCTCGGTGCCCGGCAAGACGCGCCAGTTCTTCTCGGACTGCCCGGACGGCAGCTCGCTGCTGACCGTGCGCGGCGCGCGCGTGCCCGGCGTGAAGGGCAATACGGTGTTCGCCGTGGTGCAATTCGAATACACCACGCGCGACCAGGCCAACGGTGACATGTACGGCATGCTGCCGTCGCCGATCGCCGTCATCACGCTCGACCAGGACCCGAAGACCGGCAAACTCACTCCGGTGCGCTATCACAACGTGGATACGTCGTCCGTGAACGGCCTGTGGATCACCTGTGGCGCGAGCCTGTCGCCGTGGAACACGCACCTGTCGAGCGAGGAGTACGAGCCGGACGCGGTCAAGGCCGCCACCGACAAGCGTCTGCGTGGCTTCAGCCAGAACCTGTATGGCGACGCAGACCGCGCCAACCCCTACCACTACGGCCATCTCCCCGAAGTCACCGTGCACGCCGACGGCACGGGTTCGATCCGCAAGCATTACTGCCTGGGCCGCATCTCGCACGAACTCGTGCAGGTGATGCCGGACGAACGCACCGTACTGATGGGCGACGACGCCACCAATGGCGGCCTGTTCATGTTCATCGCCGATCGTCCGCGCGATCTGTCGTCGGGCAAGCTCTATGTGGCCAAGTGGCACCAGACTTCCGGCACGGGGCCGGGCGCGGCCACGCTGTCGTGGATCGCGCTGGGCAGCGCGACGAGCGACGAGATCCGCAAGCTGGTGGATAGTGGCATCAAGGTCTCCGACATCATGGACGTCAAGACCAAGGACCCGGCTGATAGCGCTTACACGCGCATCCTGATCGATGGCAAGCCGAACTGGGTGAAGGTCGCGCCGGGCCAGGAGAAGGCGGCGGCGTTCCTGGAGACTCATCGTTACGCGGCGCTTGTGGGTGGCAGCCTGGGCTTCACCAAGATGGAAGGGACCACGGTCAATATCGCGGACCGCAAGGCGTACTCGGCGATCTCGCGTATCGAATCGAGCATGTTGGCCGGCAACGCGGCGAACGCGGGCGATATCCGCGTGGAAGGTCCCTACTCCGGCGCCGTGTACGAACTGAACCTGCGTGGCGCCCAGACTGACCATGCTGGCGCGCGCATCGACAGCGAATGGGTGCCGGTCGACATGGCACCGGTGCCGGCACTGGTATCCGAAGACCTCGGCGGCGGACCCAGGAAGGCGCAGGATGCGCTCGGCAACTTCGCCAACCCCGACAAGGTGGCCACGCCGGACAACCTCAAGTTCTCGGAGTCGCTGCGCACGCTGTTCGTCGGCGAAGACAGCAACACGCACGTCAACAACTTCCTGTGGGCGTACAACGTCGACACGAAGCAGCTGTCGCGCGTGCTGTCGTGCCCGGCCGGCGCGGAATCGACCGGACTGCACGCGGTGGACGAGATCAATGGCTGGACGTACATCATGAGCAACTTCCAGCATCCTGGCGACTGGGAAGCGGGGCTGCACGACAAGGTCAAGGCACAGCTCGACCCGCTGGTCCGCGCCAACTATAAGGACCGGTTTGGCGCGGCGGTGGGCTACCTGACGGCCACGCCGGCAGCGATTCGCCTCGGCAAGCGGGCCTGACGCCGCGTTCCGGCCGGTCCTGCTACCCTGTGGGCTGCGCGCCCGGCATCCGACCGGGTGGCAGCCCCACGAGGAACCCCATGACCGCTGATCCGACCGCGCGCCGCATGGCGCCCGCCACCGACCGCAACCGCGAGCCGATCCTGGCCGTGCTGCGCAACGTACTGCCGCGATCGGGCACGGTACTGGAAATCGCCAGCGGCACCGGGCAGCACGCCGTGCATTTTGCGGCGGCGCTTCCGGGCTTGACGTGGCAGCCGAGCGATCTGGATGCGACGCACCGCGAGTCGATTGCCGCCTGGACCGAACATACGCAGGTCCAGAACGTTCTCCCACCCCTTGCCATCGACGTCCGCCAGGAGCCGTGGGGCATCGATGCCGTGGACGCCATCGTCTGCATCAACATGATCCACATCGCGCCCTGGGCCGCGGCCGAGGCGCTGTTCGAGGGTGCGGGCAGACGACTGGCGCCGGGAGGCGTGCTGTACCTCTATGGCCCCTACCGCCGCGAAGGCGCGCATACGGCGCCAAGCAACGAGGCGTTCGACCGTCAGTTGCACTCGGCCGATTCGGACTGGGGCGTGCGCGACATGGAAGCCGTGATCGCACTCGGCACGACGCACGGCCTGACGTGCGATGCCCCGATTCAGATGCCGGCCAACAACTTCAGCCTGGTGTTTCGCAAGCAGGCGTGAGCGACGGCCGGCGCACTGCCCCGCGCGGCCGGGGCGGGCTGCTAAACTTCACCGCGAAACACTGTCCATCTGCATTCAACGTGAACCTGTCCAACCTGGAACGCCAGCTTTCCTTCCTCCGGGAAATCGACCTGTTGAAGAGCGTCGTCCGGATGACACCGCTTATCAATCAGTCACGCCGTGAGAACAGCGCGGAGCATTCGTGGCACCTGGCCATGTATGCCCTCGTCCTGTCGGAACATGCGGCGGCACCTGTCGACGCCCTGCGCGTGGTGAAGATGCTGCTTATCCACGACATCGTGGAAATCGACGCAGGCGATGTGCCGTTTCACGACCCGGCAGCAAGAGCCGGTCAGGCGGCGCTGGAGGAACAGGCGGCAGAGCGGATCTTCTCGCTGCTGCCGGCCGCCCAGGCAGCGGAGTTCCGGAGTCTGTGGTCCGAGTTCGAAGCGGGAGAAAGCGACGACGCACGGTTTGCGAAATCGCTGGACCGTCTGCAGCCGTTACTCCACAACGCAGCGACCGGAGGTGGTAGCTGGGTGGAGTGCGACGTCACGGAAGAACAGGCCATGGCACGTTACGGCCCGCCGATCGAGCGCGGCTCGCCAGCGCTTTGGGAAGAAGCGTCGAGGCTTGTCCGCGAGCATTTTCAGAAGCCTCGGGAAGGGTGACGTGGGTGGGTGTACACCGCGGGTGCCAGGTGTACCTACGCAGGGTGAGGGGCGGTAGCCACACAATGCTGTGAATTCGTGTCGGATTGCGCTTTCGCCGTTGCAGTGATTGAGCCGTGTCGAGCCATTCCATAAGCTGTCCTCGTCACGTCACTGCACCGGAGGTTCAGCATGTATCTCGATCCCATGGCAGGCTTGCAGCCGCTGCCAACAGCCTATACACCCAGCGGGTTGCGCCAAGGCAGCCGTCCCGGCCATCTGCCATTTTCGGATTCCCCGTGTGCTGTGCTCGGGTCCAGCCGGCTGCCGATTGGTCATCTGACGGTTGCGGAGGTTTCGGCGCAGGGCCTCGTGAACCTGACGCCTTGCGAACTGCATCGCGCCATCGAGGCGGGCCACTTCTACGCCGAGGGCTACGATCCCGCCGGAATGCCCACAATACTTCCGGCCTGGCAGTTCGTGCCGCCCGCGCCGAGCCTGATCATGCCGATCATCATGGCGCTCCGCAACGAGCCGTCAGGTGAAGATCCCTTTTTCTGGATGATCGCCTACGAAGAGTTGAATGATCTCACTCCGGCTGAAGTGCTATGCGGAAGGCTGCTTTGTACCCAAGGGTCGGTGTCGATCGGGCAGGTGCATCATTTGCGACGGTCCGATGCCGAACGGCAGGCAACGGTCACGGCGGCACTAGAGCTGCTCCCTTCCCGGTTGCTGCGAGCCGGCCCGTGAGGTGCGATCCGGAGTTGTCCTTGGGCGCTACCGATATGCCGGCAGACGTCGCGGCACAGATGCCGCCGCGTGGATTGGTCATCGATGCGATGGCCTCGAGCGTTTGCACGCTGAGCCGTGGGACGTTGCTGACCAGAGCCGCCTGGAACGCGGCGACGGCGCTGCCTGACTTCGTGACGCATACCCACCGATGGGGGCCGCCGGTCAGTTGCAGGCAGGCAGCAGGCCGCTTTCCTTTCCATTGGCTGTATGTCGCGGAAGATACCTACACCGCGATCTGGGAGGGCCGATTTTGCGAGAAGGTCGAGAGATATCCGGGCGCGTTCAGACTCAACGAGGCTGCCAGTGACGGCCTCCTGGTTACCATGCGGCTGAAGTCGGATCTGAATTTCCTCGAGATTGGTGGGACGACAGCCGCCAGACTCGGAATCTATGATCGGTTGTCAGACCCAGACTACCAATGGTGCAGGCATTTCGGTCTGGAGATGCACCATGTTCTCGAAGCGCTTTTCAATCGGACAGGTGCGATTGGCATTCGCTATCCATCAAGGCGCCTTCGCAACCATGCCGCACTCGCAGTTCATTCCCGTCATCTTGGCAGGTGGAGAGAATCGGTAACGATCGATGCGGCACGTTTCGGCGACTTGCCCATATACGGTGAGCTTCTCGACGATCCGTGTCGACTGACTGAGGCGCTATCAAAATGAAGCGAAGCGGTGCTGGCTAGACGCGCGGCCGCAGACAGTACAAGTAGTATGGCAAGGCCGCGCAACGACGCCAGAGTCATTTTGATGGCGCCTCTAAGGCGCGCTAGGCTGCACCAGTGCGACTCACCCCCGCACTAGCATCACCACCGCCGTCGCAATCAAGCACAGCGCGAACGCCGCGCGCAGTTTGCGTTCTGGCATACGGTGGGCAAGGGCCACGCCCCACGAGATCGTCAGCATGCCGCCCAGCGAGAGCGGGATGCCGCTGTACCAGTCAACGTGGCCGGCGTTGGCATAGGTGAACAGCGCGACAACCGCGCCAGGGGTGACCAGTGCCAGTGCCAGGCCCTGCGCGGCGGCCTGGCGCATTCCGAACAGCCCCACAAGCGCGGGGGCGGCTACCACGCCACCGCCGACGCTGAAGAATCCGGAGAACGCGCCGCCGACCACGCCCACGGCGGGAATCCACGAGGGAGACAGGCGTGCCTGCGGTTGTGTGGTGGCGCGGCCCGGCAGGAGTCGCCACAGGAAGTACAGCGCCAGGCCAATCATGAAAACGGCAAAGATGCGGCGTAGCAGTGCCGCGTCGATCGACGTGGCGAACTTTGCGGAAGCGTAAGTGGCAAGCACCGCGGACAAGCCAAGCACGATGGCTGTCTTCAGCTCGATATCGGCACGCTTGCGGTATTGCCAGAACCCGATCAGCACGTTCGGCGCGATCATCACCAGCGAGGTGCCCTGTGCGAGCTGCTGGTCCATGCCATAGAGCAGGCCAAGGGCCGGGATCGCGATCAGGCCGCCGCCGATGCCAAACAGGCCGCCCACGCCGCCGAGGAGTCCCCCGAGTCCAAAGATGAGCAGGGCGGACAGCAGCGAATGGTCGGGCATGGTGAATCGGGGGCGGGGTTGCGAGAAACGGCCTTCAGAAAAGGCAAGTCCGCGATCATACGCGGACATGGGTAATACATTGCTGTGGTGCGTCGGGCGGATCGGGTGGAAGTCCGGCACCCGCAGGTGCCGACTCCCGACTGAAGCGGTCAGTCGACCTGCGCACCAGACTGCTTGACGATCTTCGCCCACTTGTCGATGTCGCCGCGCAGCATGGTGGAGAACTGTTGCGGCGTGCCCGTCAGCACTTCGGCGCCCTGGGCAGCAAGCTTGTCGCGGAGCGTCTTGTCGCCCAGCGCGGTCTGCATCGTGGCGGCAAGCTTCTGGGTGACATCCTTCGGCGTGCCGCGCACTGCGAACAGGCCGACCCAGAGGTCGCCGCTATAGCCGGGCACGGTCTCGCTGATGGCGGGGATGTCCGGGGCGAACGGCGAGCGCTTGGCCGAGCTCACGCCCAGGGCGCGGACCTTGCCGGCCTTGATATGCGCCAGCACGGAGGGCAGGCTGGCAAAGGCCATCGGCACCTGGTTGCCGAGCACATCATTGAGCGCCGGGGCGACGCCCTTGTACGGCACGTGCTCGAGCTTGATGGCCGCCATGCTGTTCAGCATCTCACCCAGCAGATGGTTCAGCGTGCCGTTGCCGGCAGAGGCAAAGCGGTAGTAGTCGGGCTTGGCCTTGGCCATCGCGATCAGTTCGGACATCGACTTGGCCGGGAAGGCGGGGTTGACCACCAGCACGTTCGGCACGGTAGCTACCGGGGCGATCGGCTCGAAGTCCTTGATTGGGTCGAACGGAATCGAGCGGTAGAGCGACGGGTTGATGGCCTGTGTGCTGCTGATGGTCATCAGCAGCGTGTAGCCATCTGGCGCGGAGCGGGCCGCCGTCTGGGTGCCAATGTTGCCGCCAGCGCCCGGGCGGTTTTCCACCACTACCTGCTGGCCAAGGCGTTGCGACAGGTCGGCCGCCACCAGTCGGGCGACGATGTCGTTGGTGCCGCCCGGCGCCTGCGGCACGATCATCTGGATCGGCTTGGACGGATAGGTGTCGGCTTGAGCGTGGCCGACAACGGACAGGGCCATGGCGATACCGGCGATGGCGCGGATTGTACGAAGCATGATGTCTCCTCGGTGGCTTCTGGCGGGCCCATGCACTTGGAGGCCCGCTGATGTGGCGCCCACTCTAGCGGAGCCACCCGCTAAGGAGAAATTCAATCGGTGACTATGGGCATAAGGTTTTCTTATCGGACCGGGCGCGGCGGGCCGGCCATCCATACACCGACACCGGGAGTCGCCGCTCCCATCAACCCGCTGGCGCCAGCGACCCGCCCAGCGCAATCCGTTCTCCGACTATCTCTCGCAACACATCAGCCACCGCCTCGGCCGCATTCGAGCGCGGCAGCGCGCGCGGCCAGCACAGTGACAGCGTGCGTCGGAGTTCCGGAACGATCAGCCGCCGAGGCACGGTCGCATCGCCATCGCCAAGCGACGACGCTGGCAGTATCGTGCAGGCCAATCCTTCCCGGGCGGACGCCAGCAGGAAAGGCAGGGAGTCGAGATCGGCCACCACATTCAGATTCATGCCGGCCTTGGCAAACGTGCGCTCGACCACCTCGCG
This sequence comes from Cupriavidus metallidurans CH34, assembly GCF_000196015.1. Taxonomy (NCBI): domain Bacteria; kingdom Pseudomonadati; phylum Pseudomonadota; class Betaproteobacteria; order Burkholderiales; family Burkholderiaceae; genus Cupriavidus; species Cupriavidus metallidurans. The sequence continues at coordinate 374,845 of NC_007974.2, forward strand.
CAACCCCTGCGAGCCGCTTGGCAGTACCAGCGGGATGCCGTCGAGCGCCTTGAGCGGGACCGTATCCGCCGTGGCGCTGCCCCGTTTGCCCGGGCGCGGCGCGGTCACGGGTGGCGTGCCGATCAGGTAGAGCGGTTCGCTGGCCAGCGGCTCCGGCTCCACCGCGCGCGATGGCGTGTCGCGAAACAGGATGGCGAAGTCGAGCCGGTTCTGGTTCAGCAGTTCGGAGATATATCCGCTCATGCTTTCAAAGAGCTGCAGCCGGACCTGCGGGTAGCGCTGGCGCACGGTGCGTATCAGCGCCATGCCGAAGGCCGCTGCCGCCGTGGTGGGCAGGCCGATGGCCACGGTGCCCGAGACCTCGGCTCCGGCCACGCGCACGTCGGCGCCCGCGATTTCCACCTGTCGAAGGATGTTGCGCACGTGACGGTAAAGCGTCTTTCCGGCTTCGGTGGGCCGCACGCCTTTCGCGCTGCGGTGCACCAATGGCACGCCGAATTCGTCTTCCAGCGTGGCAAGCTGCTGCGACAGCGCGGGCTGCGCCACGCAGACGACCTCGGCGGCGCGGGTCAGGCTGCCTTGGTCGACGATGGCCACAAAATAGCGCATGGCACGGATGTCCATGGGTTCTCCAGAGGGTGCATGGGGACGCACCGGGGGTGCAGGCTATTGATTCTACTTATGGAGCCTTCTGCAATCCCTATTTCACAGGTCGGAGGCGGGCGGGTAGATTGGCGGCATTGCGCTACCTACCCAAGACACTGTCATGTCCCGACCCCTTGAAGGCATCACCGTCGTTTCGCTCGAGCAGGCCATCGCCGCGCCGTTCTGCACCCGTCAACTGGCCGATCTCGGCGCGCGCGTCATCAAGATCGAGCGGCCTGGCCCGGGCGATTTCGCGCGTGCCTATGACGGCCGCGTGCGCGGGCTGTCGTCCCACTTCGTCTGGACCAACCGTTCGAAGGAAAGCCTGACGCTCGACGTCAAGGCGCCTGCCGCGGCCCCGGTGCTGGATTCCCTGCTGGCCAAGACCGATGTGTTGATCCAGAACCTGGCGCCGGGCGCGTCGACCCGCCTCGGGCTGGACTACGAGACGTTGTCGAAGCGCTTTCCGCGCCTGATCGTCTGCGATATCTCCGGCTACGGCGGCGATGGTCCCTATCGCGACAAGAAAGCCTATGACCTGCTGGTGCAGAGTGAATCGGGCTTCGTGTCGGTCACCGGCACGCCGGAAGAGGGCGTGAAGGCCGGCGCCTCGGTGGCGGACATTGCCGCCGGCATGTACGCATACAGCAACGTGTTGGCCGCGCTGATCGAGCGGGGCCAGACCGGCCGTGGCAAGCATATCGACGTGTCGATGCTCGAATCGATGGTCGAATGGATGAATTTCCCGATGTACTACGCGTTCGATGGCGCCGAACCGCCGCCGCGCGCCGGGGCGTCGCATGCCACGATCTACCCGTACGGACCGTTCCCGACCGGCGACGGCAAGACCGTGATGCTTGGTTTGCAGAACGAACGCGAATGGGCGGCGTTCTGCAAGGTGGTGCTCCATGAGCCGGATCTGGCCACTCACGCTGCGTTTGCCACCAACAGCCTGCGCAGCGCAAATCGCGCGCAACTGCGTGCCCGCATCGTTGAGGCGTTCGGGCGGCTGACCGCCGCGCAGGTGGTGGAGCGGCTGGAGGAAGCAAAGATCGCCAACGCCAACGTCAACACGATGGCCGACGTCTGGGCGCACCCGCAACTGGCGGCCCGCAAGCGCTGGCGCACCGTCGATACCCCGGCGGGGCAGATCCCGGCCCTGCTGCCGCCCGGCATGACCGACGCGCGCATGGACCCGGTTCCGGCGGTGGGCGAGCACACGGACGCCATCCTTGCCGAGGCCGGTTGCACTGCCGAACAGATCGCCCGGCTTCATGCCGACGGCGTGGTCTGACGGAGGCGGGCGATGACAACCACCCGAGTGCCGCGCAGTTATCTGTTCGTTCCGGCATCGCGTCCGGAGCGTATTGGCAAGGCGATCGCGGCTGGCGCCGACGCCGTGATCGTCGATCTTGAGGATGCGGTGGCGCCCGATGCCAAGGCGGCTGCGCGCGCTGGCCTGGCCGAGCCCTGGCGCGACTTGCAGGCCCAGGCGGATGCCGCCGGCCTAGCATTGCTGCTCCGCATCAATGGTGCTGACACCTCGTACTTTGCCGAAGACGTGGGCTTTTGCCGCACAAGCGGCGTTCGCGAGATCGTGCTGCCCAAGGCCGACAAGGCGGCGCTGGCCGCGCTGCGTGCCGAACTGCCCGAGACGCCGTGCGGCGCCTTGTTGGAGAGCGCGGCCGGGTTTGCCGATCTGGCCCATGTGGCGCGCGCGCCAGGCGTATCGCGACTGCTGTTCGGCAGCATCGACCTGATGTTCGACCTTGACGTGGGTGACGACGACGCGCCGCTCCACCATTTCCGTAGCGAATTGGTCATGCATTCCCGGGCGGCCGGACTGCCGGCGCCGGTCGACGGTGTCTGCACGGCCATCGGCGATGCCGACGCGCTGGCCGCCGACACCGCGCGGGCACGGCGTTTCGGGTTTGGGGCCAAATTGCTGATTCATCCGAATCAGGTGGGGGGTGTCCATGCCGCCCTGGCGCCATCGGCCGACGAACTGGCCTGGGCGCGTCGCGTGGTCGAGCAGGCCGCCGCCGCGCAGGGTGCCGCGATTGCCGTCGACGGGAAGATGGTTGATCGCCCAGTGCTTGAACGCGCACAACGTATCGTCGCGGCGGGTGCCGCCTGACGACGCTTCCGGCCCTCCGAATTGGCGCTGATGGGGCGCCAATGGAGCGCCAATGCGTGTTTTCCCTGAGCGTGGGATTACTGCAAAACCTGCCGGTTCGCCATCGGCGTGAAAGGTATTTGTAATGAAGTTCAGGCTGAATAGGCGCGCGAGATCATGCACGCTTTGCGGGAGAATACGAAGATGAATGTCCTGGGCCTAAGACAATAAAGCTGTCTTCCCGGTGCACCGTTTGGCGGACATGATCGTTAACTTCCGATCAAGTCGAAACGAGCCAGACTGACCGTGCATTCTTATGTTTCCCGAGTCGCCGTGGCGACGTTGCTGGCCATGGCCTCCGTGGGCTCCATTGCCGCCTCGGCCGGGCAAGCCGCCAGCGGACCCATGCCTCCAGATGGCCCCTGCATGCCGCCTCCGGCAAAGGCCGCGCTGACCCTGGCGCAGGCACGCCTTGACGCGCTGCGCTGCAACCGCGACATCATCTCGGCCCGTCGCGGCGAGGAAGCCAGCCAGGCCGACATCCAGATTGCCTCCCAACGCCCGAACCCGGTCCTGAGCCTGGGTGTGGCCAATATCAACCCGCATCTTGGCGTGGGCGCCGGGAACTGGCGCAGCAAGACCGTGGACTCGACGGTACGCGTCGACCAGGTGATCGAGACCGCGAACAAGGGCAACCTTCGCACCGACGCGGCCCGCAAGGCCAGCGCCGCCGCCGGCGAGCAGACGCAGGCCGTGGTGGCCCAGCAGGTCGGCGCCGTGGAGCAGGCGTGGTATGACGCGGTAGCCAGCCAGAGCCGGGTAGAGGTGCTGACAGAAACCGTCGGTCTCTATGGCAAGACTCAGCAAGCGAACGAGGCCCGGCTCAAGGCTGGCGACGTGGCACGCGCCGATGTGACCAAGCTCCAGCTCGAAACGCTGCGGGCCCAGAGTGACCTGCGCTCCGCCCAGTCGGACTATGCCACCAGCAAGGCAGCACTGGCCGCCACGATCGGTCTTCCGGGCACGCTGTTGGACAACCGGCTCGTGCCGGACTGGCCTGCGCTCGATGCCCCGGTGCCGTCAGTCGATCCCGAAGTGCTGCAGCGCCGCCCGGATGTGACGGCTGCCGAAGCCCGGCTGGCCGCCGCGGCCTCCGCGCGTGACCTGGCGCGTGCCGGCCGTGTGCCCGACGTGACCGTCGGCGCCCAGTACGAGCACTATCCGGTTTCCGAGGCCAATACCACCGGCAGCGGCAACAGCTACGGCGTGTTCATCTCGATTCCGCTGTTCGTGCGCCACAGCTTCGGCGGTGAAGCGCGCCGCGCCGAGGTGGACTACTACGCGGCGCTCGACGACCGTAATCGTATCCTGCTGGCCGCGCAGAACGACATCGAACGGCTGCGCAGCCAGCTCGAATCGGCGCGCGCGTCGCTGCAGCAGATGCAGACCGCCGTGCTGCCGGCGGCGGAGACCGTCGCGCAGAGCGCCGAATTCGCCTATACGAAGGGTGCCACCGGCGTGCTCGACCTGCTCGACGCGCGCCGCGCGCTGCGTCAGACGCGCCTGGACGCCGTCGACGTGCAGGGCAACTTCGCCAAGGCCATGGCCGCCTACCGCGCCGCCCTGCAGGCCACCACTTCCGATATCAACAAGCTTCCCCAGGTTCGAACCGATGCATCGCATCCCTGATATGCCGCTCATCTCCCGCGATTCCCGCTTCACCCGTGCCGGCGCCGCGCGTCTGGCGGCCGTGCTGTCACTGTGCGTCCTTACGCTGGGCGCCTGCGGCAAGAAGGAAGCGCCCGAGAACGACGACGAGCCGAAGGTGGCTGGTCAGGTCATCGAGTATCCGGCGAGCGTCAGGTCGCTGCCCGGCGTCGTCGGCCAGCCGGTCAAGAGCGGCGGCGATCGGATGCTGAGCATGCCCGGCCGTCTGGTCTGGAACGAGGACAAGACGGTGCGCGTGGCTTCGCCGTTCGCCGGCCGCGTGATGGAGATTCTGGTGCAGCCCGGCGCCACCGTGAAGGCAGGCCAGCCGCTGGCGATGCTGACGTCGCCCGATTTTGGCTCGGCGCAGGCCGATGCCCGCAAGGCGTCCGCGGATAGCGCCGTGGCGTCGAAGGCGCTGGCGCGCCAGCGCGAGCTGTATGAGGCCGGGGTCATCGCCCAGAAGGATCTGGAGCAGGCGCAGGCGGACAACGCGCGCGCCGCGGCTGACCAGCAGCGCACGCAGGCAGCGCTGCGCATGTACGGCGCTTCCGGCAGCGACGGCGTGAACCAGCGTTTTGCGCTGCGCAGCCCGATCGACGGCCTGGTGGTCGAGCGCAATATCAATCCGGGGATGGAACTGCGTCCCGACCAGCCGCCCACCGCACCGCTGTACCTGATCACCGATCCCACGACGCTGTGGGCACAGCTCGATGCCGCCGAGGCGGACCTTGGCCACTTCAGGCCCGGCGTGACCGTGCAGCTTGCCAGCGCCGCTTACCCCGGCGAGACGTTCACGGGCACCGTGGTCAAGATCGCGGATTACGTTGATCCGTCGTCGCGCAGCGTCAAGGTGCGTCTGTCCGTGCCGAATGCCGACCGCCGCCTGAAGGCCGAGATGTTCGTTACGGCGAAGATGCAGGCCGCGTCGTTCCAGGGGATCTCGGTGCCGTCGAAGGCCGTGTTCCTGGCCGACAACAAGAACTATGTGTTCGTGCGAACCACGCCTAACAGGTTCGAGCGCCGCGAGGTCAAGCTCGGCGTGACGATTCCGGGCACGACCGAGGTGGTGGAAGGCCTGAAAGAGGGCGACGTGGTGATCACCGACGGCAATCTCTATCTGCAGGACATCCTGCGCGATGCCACCGCGGTGAATGCCGCGCGTGCGACTGCCAAGCATTAAGGACGGCAGCCACATGATTTCACGTATCGTCAATTTCGCGCTGCACCAGAAGCTGTTCGTCTGGCTTGGCCTGATCATCTTCGTCGCGGGCGGCCTGGCCGCTTTCAAGAACCTGCCGATCGAAGCGTTCCCGGACGTCTCGGACATCCAGGTCAACGTGATCACGCTGTACCCGGGCCGGGCCGCCGAGGAAGTGGAGCGCCAGGTCACGATTCCGATCGAAACCGCGCTGGCGGGCACGCCGAATTCGGTGCGTGTGTTCTCGCATACGCAGTTCGGCCTGTCGTTCATGATGGTGACCTTCAACGACAAGGCCACCGACATCGTCGCGCGCCAGCAGATCATCGAACGGCTGCGCAGCGTTGACCTGCCCGACGGCGTGCAGCCGGAACTGGCGCCGCTTTCCACCGCCATCGGTGAGATCTATCGCTTCCGCCTGAGCGGCAAGGGCTACACGCCGCAGGAACTGCGCACGCTGCAGGACTGGGTGGTGGAGAAGAATCTGCGTCAGGTGCCGGGCGTGGCCGACGTGGTTACGATCGGCGGCTCGATCAAGCAGTACGAGGTAAACCCGAATCTGGGCCGCATGCGCGACAGCAAGATCTCGCTGTCGCAACTGTTCACGGCGCTTCAGCGCGGCAACTCGAACGCCGGCGGTGGCTCGGTGGCGCATGGACGCCAGCAGTACCTGCTGCGTTCGCTGGGCAGCTTCCGTAGCTCGGCCGACATCGCCAACGTGGTGGTGGCCGAGAACAACGGCACGCCGATCCTGGTCAAGGACATCGCCGAGGTCAAGATCGGCGCCGCGCCGCCGCAGGGCCTGATGGGCCAGGACGACGAGGACGACATCGTCTCGGGCATCGTGGTGATGCGCAAGGGCGAGAACCCGTCGATCGTGCTCGAGGCGCTGAAGAAGAAGATCGAACTGCTCGACGACCAGATTCTGCCGAAGGGCGTGAAGCTGGTGCCGTACTACGACCGCTCGACGTTGATCGACAAGACGCTGCACACGGTGTTTGGCAACCTGGTGGAGGGCGCGCTGCTGGTGATGGCCGTGCTGTACCTGTTCCTGGCCAACGTGCGCGCGGCGGCGATCGTGGCGCTGGTGATCCCGCTGGCGTTGCTGTCGACGTTCATCGGCCTGACCTGGGTGGGCATTCCGGCCAACCTGCTGTCGCTGGGGGCGATGGACTTCGGCATCATCGTCGACGGCGCGGTGATCGTCGTCGAGAACATCTTCAAGCGGCTGGGCGAACTCAAGGAACAGCAGATCAAGGACAACAAGGCGCGGATGCACGCGATCCTTCAGGCCACCACAGAGGTGGGGCGTCCGACCGTGTTCTCGATGATCATCATCATCGCCGCGCACATCCCGATCTTCACGCTGCAGCGCCACGAAGGAAAGATCTTCGCGCCGATGGCGTACACCGTGACGGGCGCGCTGGTCGGCTCGCTGATTGTCTCGCTGACCGTGGTGCCGCTGCTGTGCCACCTGCTGCTCAAGAAGAACATCGCGCACGAGGACAACTTCGTGGTGCGCCAGTGCAAGCGCCTCTATGAGCCGATGCTGGCGTGGGCGCTCGAGAACAAGAAGAAGGTCGTGGCCATCGCCGTGGGCCTGCTGGTGGCCACCGTCGGCGTGGGCAAGTTCCTGGGCAGCGAATTCCTGCCCGAACTCGACGAAGGCTCGATGTGGGTCAGCTTCGACTTGCCGGCCTCGGTGTCGCTGGACGAGGCACGCGATCAGGCGCGTCTGCTGCGCAACGTGATTCGCACCACGCCCGAGGTCAACACGACGATCTCCAAGGTGGGCCGTCCCGACGACGGCACCGATCCGAAGTTGATCAACACCGTGGAAATCCTGGTCGACCTGAAGAGCGACAAGGCATGGCGCGCTGGCTTCGACAAGCGCAAGATCATCGAGGAAATCAACCACAACCTGCGCAAGATGCCGGGCATCGAGCCTAACTTCTCGCAGCCGGTGCGCGACAACATCCTGGAAAGCATCTCGCAGATCAAGGGCCAGATCGTGATCAAGGTGCAGAGCGACAGCCTCGAGCACAACAAGAAGGTGGCGGATCAGATCCTGGCCAACGTGCAGTCGGTACGCGGCGTGATGCGCGCGTTCATCGACCGTGACGGCGAGCTGCCGCAGTACGTGCTTGATTTCGATCGCGCCCAGGCTGCCCGCTACGGCATCAACGTGGCCGACGTGCAGGACCTGATGGAAAGCGCACTCGGCGGCAAGGCCGCGACGGAGTTGTGGGAAGGCGAGAAGCACTTCAGCGTGGTAGTACGCCTGAAGCCGGGCGAGCGCGAACTACCGAACCTGCCGAACATCTTCATGCAGACCGCCGATGGCGCGCAGGTGCCGCTGTCGCAGCTGGTGACGTTCCGGGCCGCGTCGGGCGCGATGAACATCAGCCGCGAGAACGGCCAGCGCACCACGTCGATCGGTATCTTCATCCACGACCGCGACATGGGTAGCGTGGTGAAGGACATGCAGGAGCTGGTGAAGAAGAACGTCAATGCCTAGGACGTCAAGATCAGTTGGTCGGGCGAGTTCGAGAACCAGGAACGCGCGATGGCGCGCCTGTCGATCGTGGTGCCGCTGTCGGTGCTGCTGATCTTCCTGCTGCTGTTCAACGCGTTCCAGTCGTTCAAGAGCGCGGCGCTGATCATCTCGAACATTCCGTTCGCGCTGATCGGTGGTGTGTTTGCGCTGTTCCTGACCGGCATTCCGCTGTCGGTCTCGGCGGCAATCGGCTTCATCGCGCTGTTCGGGCAGGCCGTGCTGAACGGCGTGGTGATGGTGACCTACTTCAACCAGTTGCGCGAGGAAGGCATGCCGGTGCGCCAGGCCGTGCTGACCGGCTCGATGGATCGTCTGCGCACCGTGCTGATGACCGCGATGCTGGCTATGCTGGGCCTGTTCCCGATGGCGATCTCGCGCGCCATCGGCTCGGAAACGCAGCGGCCGCTGGCGATCGTGATCATCGGTGGCCTGATTACGGCCACGCTGCTGACGCTGATCGTGCTGCCCACGCTCTACGAATGGATGGTTGGCCGCTCATGGCCGGACGAGCCGGACACAAGCGGTAGGGATGACGGCCGGTTGCCTGAGCATGTGGCAAGCTGACAGTCGGTACGTAGAAGAAACCGGGGCTCTGGCCCCGGTTTTTTTATGAACCATTGCTGGACTCGGTGGAAGGACGATTTGGTTTCCGCCTGTCGATGGCAACGAGGAAATCGTTCAGCAAAGCGATATGATTTCTCACTCAGCCGAGTTGGCCGGCAGGCGCCTGTTGCGGTATGTTCTAGAGCGAAAGCACAGCATGGAAGAGGAGACAAAACCCATGGAGTTGATCCTTGAGCGGCTTTCGGAGTCCGTTGCCACGGCGGAGAATCTGGAGCAACTCACGAGACCGCTGCTGGAGATGCTGGAACTGATCACCGGCCTTGAGTCCCTGTACCTGACGTCGATCGATGAAGAGGCGGGTTTGCAGTCCGTTGACTTTGTCAGGAACGCGGGCGAACTTGTGATTCCCGAGGGGCTGTCCGTTCCATGGTCCGACACCCTCTGCAAGCGTTGCCTGGAGGAAGGCCGCCGCTACACGTCGAACGCGAGCGAGATCTGGGGGGATTCACAGGCCGCGAGGGCGCTCGGCATCGAGACATACGCCAGTGCCCCCATTCGCGCGAGCGATGGGGAGATCATTGGTACGTTGTGCGGGGCGAGCAAGCGCAGCCAACCGCTGGGGCCGCAGGCGTTCAGCGCCTTGAACATCTTCTCGAAGCTGATTGGACACCATATCGAGCGAGAACGATTGCTTGAGGAACTGAGGCGGTCGAACGAGTACCTCGCGAACTTCGCGTTGACCGACGCCCTGACGGGCCTGCCCAACAGACGGGCGCTCCACGGAGAGCTTGGCAGACTGCTGGCGCGCGCAACCAGGGACGAATCCCACGTCGTCGTCGGCATCATCGATCTCGATGACTTCAAACGCATCAACGACTCATACGGACATGTGGTCGGAGACCAGTTCCTGAGCGAATGTTCAAAGCGCCTATCCGGCATTGTGCGAGACACCGACATGCTGGCCCGCGTGGGTGGCGACGAGTTTGCGCTGGTGGCGCCCTGTCCGGCGTCTGCAACGCAGGCGCATAGCCTGGCCGACCAATTGCAGAAGCGTGCGTTGGCGGCGACTCGCGGTGTCTACACGCTTGCCGACGTCACGATCGATTACGCTGGTGTGAGCGCAGGTGTCGTGGCCGTCAGGCCCGTCTCCGTCGAACAGGCGCTGGAACTGGCGGACGCCGCCATGTATCGCGAGAAGCGGCAACGCAAGCAATCTGGCCCAAACGGTGGGTGACCGCTTCAGCAATGACCGGCGCTGACACGCGTCCGGCCCGATGCTTCGGGCGCAACGCCCGGAGCAACCAATAAGCAGACAGCAACGGGCTGCCAGCCAGTTTGGAACCCCGCGCGCGCGTCGTCGGCGCAAGCTTCGTGCCGTTGGCATGTAGTTGCGCCCCACAACATCGCCGCGTGTATGGAGCGATGAAGCACGCTGCGCCTGCCAGCGAACCTGCTCCCCCTCTGACGTCGAGGAGGCGCAAAGGCTCTTCCATTCCAATCCACTAGAGAAGACCGTTCCAGGAGATATCCATGAGCTCTCGGCATCGTTCCGGGCTGTTCGCGCACGCCTATTCGGGCGCTATTTCATTCCTCACGTCGTTCACCATCGGCGTGGCGGCTGTCAGTCTCGCCGGTTGTGGTGGCGATGGCAGTTCCAGTGCCACCACCGGCACGTCATCGGGGTCCACCTCGACGAGCACCGGCTCCACCACCACGGCCACCACGTTGCAGGTTGTCGCGCCGGTCATCGACTGCTCGCAATTGGCCTCGGTCGACATCACGGACATTGGCGGCGCCGGCAGCAAGATCGCTTCGGCGACGATCACCACCACGACCATCAACGGTGCCACCGTGCAGCTTTGCACGGTGAAGGGAACGCTGGCGCCGTCGAACACATTCGCAGTGGCGCTTCCGGTCAGTACCTGGACGCAACGGTTTGCCGAACTCGGATGCGGCGGCTTGTGCGGCAACGTGAGCGATCCGACCAAGCAAAGCTCGTTCAGCTTCAGCTACAACTGCCCGCTGGTGCAACAGGGCGGGTTCGTCACGGCGGCGACCGATATGGGACATACCGGTTCGGATGCGACGTGGTCATCGGATACGCAGAAGCAGGCTGACTTTGCCTATCGCGGCCAGCACATCACGACGCTTGCGGCGAAGAAGCTGATCAAGTCCTACTATGGGCAGGCGCAGAAGTACTCGTACTTCGTGGGTTGCTCGGATGGTGGACGCGAAGCGCTGATGGCCGCGCAGCGTTATCCCAACGACTACAACGGGATCGTCGCTGGCGCCCCGGCAGCCCATTTCCAGACGCAGAACTCGCTGTATCACGGCTGGAGCGTGGTGTCGAACAGCACGACCGGCGATAACACCGGCAACGTCGTGCTGTATGCGGACAAGGCAAAGGTACTGCACAAGGCCGTGGTCGCCGCCTGTGGTGGAACCAGCGGCGCGCCAGACGGCCTGCTCGCGGATCCGCGTGCGTGCAACTTCAATCCGGTTTCGATCCAGTGCGCGGCTGGCGCGACGGACACCAGCAATTGCCTGACAGCAGCCGAAGTCACCACGGCAAGCCGGATCTACAGCGGTCCGACGGACACCACCACCGGCAAGCGGATGCTTGCGGGCTCGCCGCAACTTGGGTCCGAGGCAAACTGGATCGGCGTGGAAGTGCCGAACTCGAACTCGACCGATGCGCCGGCGCCGGTAACCAGCCTGTTCAGCAACATGATCGTGACGGGCGCCTATAACCTGATCTTCACGGGCTCGCCGACCATGCCGAACATCAATACGTTCGGCTATCACGATGGCAACTTCTATACCGACTACCTGGCCGCCAATCATCCACTCAACGATGCCACCAATCCTGATCTGTCGGCATTCCAGAATGCGGGCGGCAAGCTGATCCTGTGGCATGGCTGGGCGGACCAGCACATCTCGCCGCTGTTCACGATCGCTTACTACGAAGCCATGCAGAACACGATGGGTACGTCGGCCGTGGATGCATTCGCGCGGCTGTACCTGGTGCCTGGCGTGGGCCATTGCGGCGGTGGGGAGGGCAATCCGAACATCGACCTGGTATCGCGGATCACGGCCTGGGTGGAGCAGGGCACGGGGCCCAGCAGTGTCATGACGTACCAGACCGACACGTCCAGCAATGTCACGGCATCGCGCCCGGTCTATCCGTACCCGGCAGTGGCCATGTACAAGGGTTCCGGCGACTGGCATGACGGCGCGAACTACGTCAGCGGCGGTCCGCTGTACAACGTCGCGACGGCGGCGTGGGCGGGATCGAGCTTCTATACGCCTTATACGGCGAAGGTTCAGGGGGTGGCGGCGCCTTGAGCGTGCGGAGGGCGCCGGACCTATTTGGGTCCGGCGCCCTCGATGATCGCATTCCGGGCCGCCAGCACGCTCTGCAGCCTGGCTTCGACGGTCCCATCCCCCTCCAGATACAGTACCGGACAACGCAGATTCTGCAGCCACTGCCGATGCTTCTCCAGGCTACGGCCTTCGGCGGTGCCTGCATCGTATTGGGCGGCCCACTCGAGAAACTCCGTATCGGCCTTGCCGAAGCGGTGCTCCTCGCGCAGCTTGAGCCGGGCCAGGCGGATCGGCGTCGGTACGTACAGAAAGACCACCAGGTCGAAGGCGTGCTCCAGCGCTTCACCCCACTCCATCACCGCCCCCGCCACAACGGTTTCGGGGCGCGCGCGCAGATCCTTCAGCAGCCGGGCACAACGTTCCTCGGGCTCGAATTTCACCTGATACGGCGGGTTGGTGGGGCGCCAGAAGTAGTCATCCGTTTCGAGGGCGTGCGTCTGGGTCGCTTCGGCGATGGCGTTGGCCAGCGTCGACGTGCCGGAGCCTGCTGCGCCGGTAATCAGGATCTTCATGCCGGTCGTATTGTGGGGGGGGAGGTGGGCGTTCGATTGTAGCAAGGCGCACTTTCCGGCCTCGCTCGCAAATATTTTTCGCTTCGATGTCACAAGCAAGGGGGGCTCGTTCGTCATGTCATCGTCACCCACACAAGGAGATGAAACCATGACTGCAAGACTTGACCCGTTCGCCGCCGCTCCCGTTCAGATGAAGTCCTGGATGGGCACATCCATTGCCATAGCCGGGAGTCTCGAGCCGAGCCTGGTGTCGCTGGTTGAAGTCCGCGCGTCGCAGATCAACGGATGCGCAAACTGCATTAACATGCACACGACCCAGGCACGCGAACGCGGGGAGACGGAACAGCGCCTCTATCTGCTGTCCGCCTGGCGAGAAGCGCCTTGCTACACCGATCGCGAGCGCGCGGCACTGGGCTGGACCGAAGCCATGACCCGGTTGTCCGAAGGGCACGCGCTCGACCGTGCCAGCGCGACGCTCAGGGAACACTTTACCGAGGAGGAGCAGGTGAAGCTTACGCTCATGATCAACGTGATCAACGGCTGGAACCGGCTCGCGGTCGGATTCGGTCTCTGGGTCGATCCGGCGGCTGCCAAGGCCGCGGCCAAGGCAGCCGCGTGATGGTGGCGGACGCCGGTCTTTCGGAAGCCGCGGCGAGCTTCGAGCCATTGCGGCCCAAGCTGATCCGCGTCGCGTACCGGATGCTCGGTTCGGTCGCGGATGCGGAGGACGTGGTGCAGGAAGCGTTCATCCGTTGGATGAACGCCGAGCGCGCCGAGGTGCGTGTGCCCGAGGCGTTCCTGCGGCGCATGGTGATGCGGATGTGCCTCGACGAGCTGAAATCGGCGCGTCACCAGCGCGAAACCTACATCGGTCCCTGGCTTCCCGACCCGGTCATCGAGGAAGAGGAGCAGGACGACGTCACGCTGCCGCTGATGCTGGCGCTCGAACGCCTGTCGCCTCTCGAGCGCGCGGCGTTCCTGCTGCACGACGTGTTCGGCCTCGCGTTCGATGAGGTGGCGGCGACGATCCAGCGCGAGCCGGCCGCGTGCCGGCAGCTTGCGGCGCGGGCGCGTGCCAATGTGAGGGAATCGCGCCCGCGTTTTCAGGTCGAGAAGGAGCGGGGCCTGGCACTCGCAAAGGCATTCTTCGACGCCTCACGCAGCGGAGACATGGGCACGCTCAGCACGATGCTGGCGGCCGATGTGAGCCTGCATGCGGACGGCGGCGGCCAGCGCCCGGCGATTGGCCATCCGGTGTTCGGCTTCGACGAGGTAATGCGTGTGCATGAACAACTGTCGAAATACTTCCAGAAGAATGGCTCGACCTTTGTCCGCGCGGCTTTCATCAACGGGTTGCCGGGCATCGTCACGCGCGAATCCGACGGCGAACTGCAGACGACGGCGCTAGAGATCGAGGGCGGCAAGATCGCGGCAATTTATGTGGTGCGCAACCCGGACAAGCTGCGGCATCTGCATTAACGGCCCGCGCAGTACCGTCTGTTATCGGCTGTTCACTTCGGAAACACGGGAAAGCGAACGCGTGAACCCTTGGGCATCGGTGGTGGATGCAAGTTCGCTTGCCTGATGGGTTTGCCGGGGTACGTCGCGGCAGCGAACGCGCGTGCTTCCTCCGGCGCGGCGAACCGCCGCGTTTCGCCGGCCGTCCCGTCGTGGTGCAGGGGCGTGACGAACCAGCCGCCATTGAGCGGACCACTGATGACGATGCGAGCGACCACGGTCATGTGCCTGAAATGCTGAATGTCCGTGTCAGCATATCAAGCGCAGTGCGTCGGATCGAGCGTGTTGCCGGGTGGGTCGATGGGTGGGGTCAATGGGTGGGGCGGCGTGGCAGGGGGGCTGAATTGCGCGCCGATCAAGCCCTGGCGCTGAACACGTGCGCCTGAATCTTCCCGCTAACCGGACCGGGGCCGAACTCCCTCGTCAGCGCCTTCGCACAGGCGAGCGTGGCATTCACCAGCGCATCGGGGCCGAATGCCTCCAGTTCGCCGCGTAGCGGCGTTCCCTGGCAGAAGGCGATGGCAGGCGTGTTGGCGTCCACGGCACGGCTTTCGGCGGCGACGGTTGCGCATGTGGAGGCTTCGGAAAAGCCTCCGAGCCTCAGATCGGCCGCCACGACCGCCGGGTCGTGATAACCATGAGGCGTGCGTGCGAGAAACACAGGCGGCTTGTGCGGAAACATGCCGGTCAGCGTTTGCGTTACCGTATGCGCGAACGCGTTTTCCTCGATGCGATCCCACACGTTGAAAAGCAGCACGCCCCCGGGCTTCAGCACACGGCGCGCTTCGGCGAAAGCCTTGTGCTTCTCGGGAAAGAACATCGCCCCGAACTGGCAGATCACCAGATCGAAACTTGCGTCGGGGAAGGGTAGCTGCATGGCGTCGGCCTGCCGCCACGTCAGCGGCCGCGAGGTGCCGATGGCGGCGGCGCGATCCAGCATCGGTCGATTGAGGTCGGTGGCCACGATCGACGTGCCGTCGGGCAGGTCACTCGCCAGCCGCCGTGTCAGCGCGCCAGTTCCCGCAGCAACCTCGAGCACGTGTGTTGGCGCGAGTGCTGCGGCACGCGCGGCGAGGTCCGCCGCGTATGGTTCGAAGATCAACGGGACCATCAGCGTGTCGTACAACTCCGGAACGGAGCCTGCGAAGACCGTGTCTGTTCCATGCGATGTCATGGCTCGCCTCTTGTCCCTGCCCCCGGTGTTGCGTGCCGGGGGATGGTCGATCCAGCTTTCTGAAGCGAACTAAGCCGGGGCGCGTAGCGCCAGGTTCAACTGGTCCACCGCTTCCGCCCAGTCCGCATCCTCGGCGATCTCGTCGCGCAGCAGCGATGCCTGGGCGGGAGTCCAGAACGCAGCGTCCCAAAGTTCGACGTTCTGCGGAAGCGGCGAATGCTTCGCAATGAATGCGCGGATATCGCTCTCGTCCGATGGCAATCCGAGCTGGGCGAAGAGTTCGGAGAACTGGTGAAACGGGGCATCCATGGGGAATCTCCGGTTGATCAGTTGGATCTGTGCAAGGCACTTCCTACAAGATAGCAGCCAATGCAGCGAACTGGCTGACTTCTGCTTTCGCGCGCGGTGGTGGCATCAATACCTGCGTCGGCCCTCATACTGTGAGACATTGGCGTTTCCCGAGAACGGCACCGGGCTTGTGGACGCTGGTGCCTGACGCTTCAGGAGGTACGAGATGGCCAGCAAGAACACGATCTGTCTGTGGTACGACGGCGATGCGCTCGACGCCGCGACTTTCTATGCCAAGACCTTCCCCGACAGCGCCGTCGGCGCCGTCTTCCGCGCACCTGGCGACTATCCCGATGGCAAGCAGGGCGATGTCCTGACGGTGGAGTTCACCGTGGCGGGCATTCCCTGTGTTGGTCTCAATGGCGGCCCGCATTTCAAGCACAGCGAGGCGTTCTCGTTTCAGATCGCCACTGACGATCAGGCTGAGACCGACCGACTTTGGAATGCAATCGTCAGCCACGGCGGCCAGGAAAGCGCGTGTGGCTGGTGCAAGGACCGGTGGGGATTGTGCTGGCAGATCACGCCGCGCGCGCTCCTGGCTGCAATCACGGACCCCGATCGCGCGGCGGCCAAACGGGCGTTCGATGCCATGATGACCATGGGCAAGATCGACATCGCCGCGATCGAGGCGGCACGGGCGGGCCGAAGCTAATTCCGGAGCTAATGCCGGAGCGAAGCTCTATCCCCGGTCAGATCGCGTAGTGCCGATTCGGCTGCAGGAAAGCGAAACGCAAAGCCCTCCCGTTGCAGCCGTGCCGGGATCACCCGCTGACCCGCAAGTAGCAATTCGCTCATCTCGCCCGCTGCCCACCGAAGTGGCGCCGCGGGCAGGTGGAACCACACAGGTCGGCGAAGCACCTTGCCGACGGTACGAGCGAACTCTGCTTGCGTCAGGCAGCCCGGTGCCGTCGCGTTGTAGACGCCGCTCATGCCCGGGTCCGACAATGCCCGCGCGAGGATACGCAGCAGATCCTCGCGATGAATCCAGCTCATCACCTGCCTTCCGTTTCCCAGTCGCCCACCCAGGCCGAAGTAGTGAGGCAGCATCATGGGTGGGAGGGCGCCACCGGGTCCGAAGACCACGCCAAGCCGTAGCACGACCATGCGGAGGCCGTAGTCACGCAGTGGCTCGGCGGATTCCTCCCATCTCCGACATAGCTCGGACATAAAGCCGCCTCCGGGCGCGCTGTGCTCGTCCAGCAGCTGATCGCCGTCGCGTGCGCCGTAGAAGCCGATGGCGGATGCCTGAATCCAGATGGCAGGCTTGTGCGTGGCATGACTGGCCCAGCGTGTCAGCGCTTGCGTGACACCGACGCGGCTGGCCAGCAACTGCGCCCGCCGCCGCTGGCTCCAGCGCGGCCCCAGTACTGGTGCGCCGGCCAGATTGATTACCGCGTCAAACCGTTCCTGTGCGTGCAATTGATCGAGGGACGTCACGCTGCGGGCGCGGCCGGTGAACTGATATGCCGCGCGTAGCGGGTCGCGTGCCAGTAGCGTGACGGTATGGCCGGCATCGAGCAGTTGGGTGACGAGCGCCTCGCCGATGAATCCGGTGCCGCCCGTCACCAGAACGCTCAGGTGTGATTGCCCGGCGAATGGATTGACGGCCGCGCCGCGACGGCTCATGCGTCTCGCGGCGAGTCCATCGCGAATGCCAGACACCGTCACCCCTGCGGCGGCGAGGCTTAACAGCCAGCCGCGCCAGCCGAAGCTGGCGATTGCCAGTCCCGTGGGTGCCTGGAACCACTCGACAAGCTGAACCGCGTACAAGCCAAACAGCGCGCCGCCATTGATGGCCAGCAGCGTGTGGAGCACACGCTCGGTGGCCGGGAGTTTGCGGCTTCGATCCTCCACGACGAAATCCCAGAGCGTCAGCCATACTTCCACCACCACGAGGCCGGCGATGGCGAATGTCCAGATGCCAAAGAACTTGAGATTGGCCATCGACGCAAACAGCACGCCGTACAGCACGGCGCGGATGGCGTGGATGGACAGCTCTCGCCGTGCGCGGGGGCTGTGTGACAGGCCTTGTGTCAGCTCGTGGTGGTAGAGCGTGTCGAAGGCGCCCATCAGCGCCTGCACGATCAGGAGATTGATGGTCCAGTCCAGGACCGGCAAGGTGTTGTTCATGCTGCGTCCTTTCGCCACAGATAGAGCAATGGTGGAATCATCGTGAGCAGCGCCACCGCGTCGACCAATACATGCGGCCATACGTGCGCTTGCAGCGAGATCAACAAGTCTTGCGGCGCCCAGACCAGCAGGCCGACCAGCAACCACCCCCATGCCATCCGGTGTCGCGTTCGGTTGCCCAGATGCACCAGCGCCAGCATCCATATCGCCGAGCATTGCAGGGTGGCGCCAAAGAGCGCGATCCACCAGACCTGCTGCGCTCTGGCCTGCGCTGGCGCCGCGCCCGACCAGAACGATTGCTCGACGATGCGGTGGTATGTACCAAAGAGCGTTGCGTCTGCCGCCCACGGCATGGCGGCGCCGACAAGCAGATGCGCGATGGCAGCGGCATACATCCAGCGAACCGCCAATTGGCGGGAATCTCGCCGAGCGGGACGGTCCTCAGCGGCATCGGTTAATTCCTTGCCGCTGAGGAACGGGTTGCCAGTGCCACAGGAATCGCCGTCACAGGCCGTTGCGGTGCCGTAGCCCAGCCAGCGTGAAAGCGTGTAGCGATTGCCTGCAAAGGCGCGGTACAGGTTCGCCAGTACACGACGCAGCCCGGGTACCCGCAACGGCAACACCAGCCAGCCATGCCCCGCCAGCGTGTAGGCCGCGATCATGCAGTCGATGCCGACGAGCAGGCGGCCATCGGACGTGCGGCCATGCAGCTCGCGGTTCAGTGCGGCGAGATCCACGTTCAACGACGAGCAATCGAAACCCTCTTGCGCGATGTCGACGAAAGCCAGCTGGTGTTGTGTGTCCCATTCGCTCAGGCGCCGCATCTCGGCGGCACAGAACGGGCATTTGCCATCGAAGTAAAGAACCAGCGCGTTCATCTGGTCGCCCTCCATTTGTCGTTCAACGCATCCGCTCATATCACCCGCTCACATCGGCTTGAACACCATCAGCGCGAACACGGCCACCATCGCGGCGAATGCCGGATAGCCGAGGTATTCCCAGCGGCGCGCATCGCGCCAATAGGACGCCGGCAGTGGCGTGCCACGTTCGTGCGCGGCCATTGCCGTCCGGGACATGCGGATCTGGTACCACACCACCGGAAGCCAGCAGGCGCCCGCGAAAAGATAGAGCGCGGCGGATGCCACGATCCATGGCGAGTTCAGCGGATATCCGGCCAGATGGAGCATGTAGGCGCCGGACAAGGGCTGGACGATGACCGCAGGCGTGGTGAACCACCAGTCCGCCCGCACCACGAGACGCGAGACCACGGCGATGGCTTCGGTCGAGCCCGAGCGGTTGGCGAAGAACAGGTAGAAGGCCGTCCCAAAACCGGTGCCGACCAGCACGACGGACGAGATGATGTGAATCACCTTGATGGCGAGGTATTCCATGATTCCTGCTCCGCGTAGAGGATGAAGAGAATGGCGAGAATCGGCAGGTTCTTGAGCACCGGCCCGAACGGATGCCAGAGGAACTGCGGCAATGCGACGGCGATGATCAGCGAGTAGCCGGCGACAAGCGCAGCCTGAAGCGCCCATAGCCGGCGTGACGGATAGCGCAGGCATCCGACGGCCATGGCCGCATCTACGAAGACCGCGGCATATAGCGTCACGATGGCGGGCGTGCCATGCAATCCGACTGCGCCGAGCAGTGCCAGGCTGTCGGCAAGCGGGTAGGCGAACAGCGTGACCAGTGCCGTGGCCAACCAGACAAGGGCCATCACGATCCGCAGCATCGGCATACGCCATGCGCCAACGGCGCGATGGCGCAGGCAATCGGCTTCACCGGGTGCGATGAAAGTGCCAATGGCGCGTGGCCGATGTCCGAGCAGGCGCGTCAGCGGCGCGGCATCGCCATGACACCCGCGCCGGAGCATCCGCCACGTGTCGGGGGTCAGCTTCGATCCCGGCACGCAACGCGCCACATACGCGGCCACCGTCATGCACGGGGCGGGAATGGTCGCCCACATTGGCGCTGGCAACTGCATTCCCTGGCGATAGGTGTCCAGCATCGCCCGATATGACATGCGGCTTGCGCCGACGACCTCAATGCACTGGCCCGGGGGAATAGCCGGAACGATGACAGTGACGACGGTATCCACGAGATCGTCGATATGAACCGGTTGAAACCTGGCATCGCCAAGTTCGGGTACCGGTATCACCGGAAGACTCGCCAGGGTACGAAACATCGCGGCGGAGTCGCCGTCCTGGGCATACACGAGCGATGGATAGAGGACCTGCCACTGCACGGGCAAAGCACGCAGCACGTCGTCTGCACCGCGCTTGCTGCGAAAGTAGGGCGTGTCGCCGCGATCGGCGCCAAGCGCCGAGATCTGGATGACGCGGCCCACTCCGGCCTTGGCGCAGGCGCGGAACAACGCCGCCGGCGCCAGGTGATGGACGGCTTCGAAGCGATTCGTGCCGGTTTCGACGATGATGCCGACGGCATTGATGACGACGTGCATGCCTTGCACGCGCGGAAGCCATTGCTCGATGGTGGTATCGGTCCCGAAATCCATGGCGACGTCACGAGCCGACGTTGGCGTGCGTACACCGCGAATCACCTCATGCCCCTGCGCTTCCAGACGTTTGCACAGCACGGCGCCAATCAGGCCCGATGCGCCGCACACCAGGACCCTGAGCCGCCTGTGATCCGCCATCCCTGCCGTTCCCTTCTCTTCGCTGTTCATACAGTTATTTCAGTAATGACAGAAATAATCGGGTAAAAAAGAAACGGGTCGATGCCCGTTTCCCATGGAAGCCTTAGCTACGTTTGCGTACCGCGTTGCTGATCTTCGCCGTCAAGCCCAGTGTCTTCATCAGCGTCTCCGGTTTCAGCCGCAGCATTTCATCGGCCAGCGTGCTCATGGTTTCGATGAACTTCAGGGTTTCCTCGATACGTTCGCGCGTTCCGGTGTCTTCTTCGCCGATTGCCGGGTTGTCGAGGCATTCCCGCAGCGCAACGGCCGTCGGATCGATCTCACGCTGCCGGCGGCCGGCCACGATGAGCTTGAACAGTTCCCAGATGTCGGTCGACGTCTCGAAGAAGTCACGACGCTCGCCCTTGATATGCACCACCTTGACGAGGTGCCAGGACTGCAGTTCCTTGAGACTGTTGCTCACGTTGGAGCGGGCCACGCCCAGCGTATCCGTGATTTCCTCGGCGTCCATGGGGCGCGCGGCCAGATAGAGCAGGGCGTGAACCTGCGCCACGGTGCGATTGACACCCCAGCGCGAGCCCATTTCCCCCCAGTGCAGCACGAAGCGTTCGGCGATCGGTTTCAGTTCCATGCGTTGCATTCTATTCATTCAGTTATTTCTGTCAAGAGAGAAATAGCGGGGATGAGGTGGGAAGGTGCCGCGGGGATGTTCCGGGCCGGGGGCATAACGATATTGGCTTTCGTTCGTTCCTTCCTCCCGCACGCATCCCTATGCTGTCACGCCAAGGTATCCACCCACCGGGCTGGCGCGAGGCGCCGAAATGCCCGCCAGCAGACCGCTACCATGACCACTCCCGAGGCACCCCGCCAACTCCACCTGAATCTCAACGCGCTGCACGCCGGCTTTGTGCCGTCCGCGTGGCGCCTGCCGGAAAGCGATCCGCGTGCATTCGTCGATGTCCAGCACTACATCCGTCTTGCCCAGGTGGCCGAGGCCGGCAAGTTCGACGCGATCTTCCTGGCTGATAACGCGTCGATCGCAGACCAGATCAACTTTCGCCCAATCACCGCGCTGGAGCCGACCGTGCTGTTGGCTTGCGTTGCGGCGGCCACCACGCATATCGGGCTGGTGGCGACCGCATCCACGAGCTACAACGAGCCCTACAACATCGCCCGCCGCTTTGCCACGCTCGACCATGTCAGCGGTGGGCGCGCGGGCTGGAATGTGGTGACCACTGCCGATGCCGGTTCCGCCCGCAACTTTGGCCGCGCCGCGCCGCCGGATCATGCGCAGCGCTATGGTCGCGCCGACGAGTTCACGAACGTCGTCAAGGCGCTCTGGGATAGCTGGGAGGACGACGCTTTCGTTGGTGACCGGGCGACGGGGCGCTTCGTCGATACGGACAAGCTGCAGCCCATCGCGCACCACGGCCAGTACTTCAACGTCCATGGGCCGCTGAACCTGCCGCGCACGCCGCAAGGGTATCCGGTGCTGTTCCAGGCCGGCGGATCGTCGGACGGGCGCGAACTGGCCGCGCGCCATGCCGAGGCGGTGTTCTCCGCCTCGCAGTCGTTCGAGGAATCGCTGGCCTATCGTCGAGACATCAATCAGCGTGCCGAGGCACTGGGGCGCGGGCCCGGCGCGGTCAAGATCCTGCCGGGGCTGACCACGATCATCGGCGCTACCGAGGCCCAGGCACGCCGCCGGCGCGATGATCTGATCGACCTGATCCCGTGGGACTACAGCCTGAACCGGCTGGCGGGCACGCTGGGCATTGCGGTGGATCGTCTATCGCTCAATGCGCCATTGCCGAACGATCTGCAATTGCCTGCAAACGGCAATCACACATTCTTCCGCGCCACCCTCGCGCTGGCGCAGCGCGAGGGTTTGACCGTGCGTGCGCTGATACGCGAGCTGGCGGGTGGTGGTGGTCATCGCGTCATCGTCGGCACGCCGGAGCAGATCGCTGACGATATCGAGCACTGGTTCCGTCATGGGGCCGCCGACGGGTTCAACCTGATGCCCGACGTGCTGCCCGGTGGCGTCGAGGATTTCGTCGACGGTGTGGTGCCGATTCTTCAACGGCGCGGGCTGTTCCGCACGGAATACACGGGACGCACCCTGCGCGACCACATGGGACTGGCACGACCCGCTGGACGCACGCGCGAGCAGGCCGCGGCGTAGCGGCACCGCCCACGGTACATCGTCGCCGTACTTTGCATTTGCTACCTCGTATTCCTTCTTGGACCCGCGGCAGCGGCCTTCATAGACTGGTGCTTCCCAATACTTCCGCACCTTGCTCCATGAAACGACGCTCCGCACTTGCTTCCCTGGCAGCCCTGGCCATCGCGCTGCCCGCATTCTCCATCGGCACCGTCCACGCCCAAACGACGGGCAAGCCCCTCAAGGTGGGCGTGCGCGGCGGAGTCGATGAAGAAATCTGGGAAGTTGTCACGCGCGAGGCCGCGAAGAACGGCCTGAAGGTGGAGCCCGTGATCATCACGGGCACCGCCAGCCCGAACGAGGCGCTGAACAATGGTGACCTCGATGCCAACTCGTTCCAGCACATCCCGTTCCTGCGTGATCAGATCCGCCAGCGCGGCTACAAGATCGTCAACGTCGGCACCACGCTGATCTCGCCGATCGCCTTCTACTCGCGCAAGGTCAAGTCGCTGGAAGCGCTGCCGAACGGCGCGCGCATCGGCATTCCGAACGACCCGAGCAATCAGACCCGCGCGCTGGTCATCCTGCGCGATCACGGTCTTGTCAAGCTCAAGGACGGTTTCGATCCGTCCACGGGCACGGCATCGCTGGCGGACATCACGGCCAACCCGCGCAAGCTCGATCTCGTTGAAAGCGCGTCGGTGGTGCTGCCGCGCGCGCTGCCCGATCTCGATGCCGCAGCCATCATCAACACGTTCGCGTACCAGGCCGGGCTGATTTCCTCGCGCGACGGCATTGCCGTCGAAAAGCGGGAGAACAATCCCTACGTCAATGTGATCGCGGTGCGCGAGAAGGACAGGAACGCGCCGTGGGTCGCAACGCTCGTGAAGTCATATCAGTCCGACGCCGTGCGCAAGTTCATCCTGACCAAGTATCAGGGATCGATCATCCCGGCATTCTGACGAGGGAGACTAGCAATGCACACCGTATCCCAGTTGCACGCGCGCGATTCCCATATCGTGTTCGAGCAGGTTGGCAAGACCTATCCCGGCGCGGCGACGCCCGCGCTGACCGACGTGTCATTCTCGATCGGGCGTGGCGAGCGCTTTGGCATCATTGGGCGCAGCGGCGCGGGCAAGTCGACGCTGCTGCGCACGATAAATATGCTCGAGCGCCCTGACGAGGGACATGTTCGCGTCGACGGCGTCGATATCGGCACGCTAGACGAGAAAGGACTTGTCGCATTGCGCCGGCGCATCGGCATGATCTTCCAGCATTTCAATCTGATGTCGGCCAAGACCGTCTTCGAGAATGTCGCGTTGCCGCTGCGTGTGGCGGGGGTGGGACGAGCGGAGACAGCGTCGCGCGTCAACGAGCTGCTGGCGCTGGTAGGGCTGGCGGACAAGGCGAATGCCTACCCGGCGATGCTCTCCGGTGGACAGAAGCAACGCGTTGGCATTGCCCGCGCGCTGGTGCATCGGCCGGAGATCCTGCTGTGCGACGAGGCCACGTCGGCGCTGGACCCCGAAACCACGGAACAGATCCTGGCGCTGCTGCGTGACATCAACCGACAGTTCGCGCTGACCATTGTGCTGATCACGCACGATATGGCGGTGATCGACGAAGCGTGCGATCGCGTGCTGGTACTCGATCACGGCCATGCGATGGAGCATGGCCCGGTCTGGCGTGTCTTCAGCGAACCGAAGGCCGACGCCACTATCGCGCTGCTGCGTCCGCTGCGCAAACGCCTGCAAGCGCAGGCTCATTCTCCGGAGATTGTCGATCGTGTTGCCAATGGCTGAGAAGTACCTGAAGGCGCTGGGTGAGACCCTGATCATGACGACCAGCGCGTGCGCGGTGGTGTTCGTCACTGGCCTCGCGCTGGCGCTCGTTCTGACGATCACCGCGCCGGCGGGCCTGGCGCCACGACCACGCGTGCATCGCACGCTGTCGGTGCTGGTGAACATGTTCCGGTCCGTGCCGTTCATCATCCTGCTGGTGGCGATGCTTCCGGTCACGCGGATGATCGTCGGTACCACGATGGGCATCTGGGCCGCCGTGGTGCCATTGAGCGCCCACCTGATTCCGTTCTTCGCCCGCGTTTCACAAGTGGCGCTCAATGAGACTGATTCCGGGCTGGTCGAGGCCGCGCGGGCCATGGGGTGCCGCCGCTGGCATATCGTGCGCCACGTGTTGCTGCCCGAGGCGCTTCCTGCATTGATCGGCGGCGCCACTGTGACCGTGATCGCGATGATCGGCGCATCCGCGATGGCGGGCGCAGTCGGTGCGGGCGGGCTGGGCGACCTTGCCATCCGCTATGGCTACGAACGGTATGAAACAGCGGTGATGTTCAATGTGATCGTGATCCTGGTGGCGCTGGTCACGCTGGTGCAGTTCAGCGGAGAGCGGCTGGCACGTCAGTTCGACCATCGCAGGTAGCAGGTAACGCGAAGCCCCCACGTGAAAACGTGGGGGCTTCCCTTCGCGATCGGAAAAGATCAGAACAGGCCGGTCGTGGGCGGCGGCTCATCCTTGAGCAGCCAGGCGCCCACCGCCGCTGCCTTCCATTGGCGGGGATTGTGATTCGCCACGGTCCTGGCGTTGCGCCAGTGACGGTCCAGGTTGTACTGGCGGTCGCACGAGGAAGCCCCGCCAACATCAAGGGCCAACTCCGAAGCCTTGAGCGCGGCTGCAACGGTGAAGACCTGCGCCTGGGCAACGTCGATCGATGCCTGCGTCAGCGATGCGTTGCTCAGGTTGTCGGCCCAGGCGGCGTCGATGGTATCGGCCGCACGTAGCGTAGCGGCTTCGGCGGCAAAGACCTCGGCAGAGATCTGGCCAATGGTCTCTTGCACGTAGGGGTCATCCACCGAGCGCTCGGCCGAACTGTGCTTGATCGGACGGGCCTTGTTGCGCGCGAACCAGACCGCATCATTGAGCGCATTGCGTGCGATGCCCGCCTCGGTGGCGGCAAGGAATAGCTGGAATACCGGCGAAACCGGGTTGCGGCGATCACGCGGCAGAAAGCTGCCGCGTACCTCGTCCGTCTCCACGCGCATGTTCGTGAAGCGCGTGGTACCGCTGGCCGTCAGCCGCTGACCGATCGTATCGAAGTCGTCCACCAGTTCCATGCCCGCGCGTTCGCGCGGCACGGTGAAGTGCGTTTCCTTGCCGGCTTCGTCCAGCGCGATCGAGCTGACCCAGTCCGCATAGAGCCCACCGGTGCTGTAGTACTTGGTGCCATTGACGAGGTAGTGGTCGCCATGGCGCACGATGGTGGCCTGAATGGCGCCCTGCTTGCCGCCGCGCTCCACGCCGCCGTTGCCGATGATATGCCCGGCCAGCAGACGGCCGAACCAGCGCTTGCGATCGGCTTCGTTGTCGTGCGCGGCCAGCAGACCTTCCACCAGGCCGAAGTTGGGACGCAGCGCCTGTGCGAGATTGGAGTCCACGGCCGCGAGTTCGATCACGAAGCGGATGGCATCGCGCAACGTGCCACCCGGCCCGCCGTAGACCTTGGGAATGCGGAACGTCAGCAGGCCGGCGTTGGCGACCTCTCGCGCGAAAGCGTAGGGCAGATCGCGCTGGAGCTCGCGGATTGCCGCGCCTTCGGCAATCCGGGGCAGTAGCGCTTGCGCGCGCTGACGCAGGATGGCGACATCCGCTGCCGGCGGTAGTGCGTTGCCGGGCGGCGCGGGATGCGGGTGGTTCGATTTTGTCGCACCTGCAGGGGCGACGATTTGAAGTGCAGCTTCTGTAGTCACGGTACGGGCTTCTGCGCCTATCGGCGAGGGTTGCTCTGGGCCGTTCAGAGTAACCAATCCCGCCCGCGTCACTAAGCGCGAATTCCGCATGTCGACGCTACCCGTCCGTATGAGACGCGTAGCGACTGGACTCAGGCGGGTTGCTGCTCCGCCACTGTTTGCACGATCGACCTAGCCAACGCTTCTATGCCCTGCGCGGAGAGGCTGTCCGCGTGCACCACGCGCCGCGCGTCCCATTTGTGAAAATGCTTGCGTTGCGAGCGCGCGTAGGAAGGGTCGTAGTGCTCGGTCGCCAGTTCGCCGAACAGCTGGCGCAGGTTTCCTGTGGTCGCCATCTCCTGCCACGCGGCGATGATGGTCTTGCCGTGCAGTTCCTTCAGCCGCCCAAGCTGATCGGCAAGCCAGGCGGGCCGATCGCCAAGATACGCATAGTCATGCAGCAGGAACGCGAGTCGTGTTTCTGGCGATGCGTCGATCTCCACGCAGGCGCTTTCGCGCATGTGGGCAACCAGCGGCACCGGCAGATTGAGCTTGCCAATGCGCGCGCCTTCACCTTCCACATAAAGCGGCCGGGCCAGATCGACGCGCTCGATCACATCCGCCAGTGCGGTCTCGAACGCGGTCTGTGAAGGCTGGGCGACATCGGGCAATGCGCCGAGCAGCGATCCCTTGTGCCGGGCCAGCCCTTCGAGATCGAGCACCTGTTCGCCTTGTGCGGCCAGTGCATGGAGCACGCGCGTCTTGCCGCTGCCTGTGGCGCCGCAGATCACGACCAGCGGCGCGCGCGCGGCCTGCGTGTCGAGCACATCGATAACGTGACGGCGCCAGGCCTTGTAGCCGCCGGCAAGCTGCTGGGCATCCCAGCCCACCATGCGCATCCACGTCGTCATCGAGCCGCTGCGCAGCCCGCCGCGCCAGCAATACACCAGCGGCCGCCAGCCAGACGGGCGATCGGCGAACTGCTCGCGCAAATGGCGGGCGAGGTTGGCTGCCACCATGGCACCGCCGACACGTCGCGCCTCGAATGCGCCGACCTGCTTGTACAGCGTGCCGACGATGCGGCGCTCCTCGTTATCGAGAACCGGGCAGTTGATGGCGCCGGGAATATGGTCGATCTCGAACTCCGCCGGTGAGCGGGCGTCGATGATCGTGTCGAACGCGTGGCGGTCTTCGACTCTTACGACTGGTTTCATGGGGTGACCGTCAGCCCGGGTTCGCCGGCTTCCATGCGGCCCACCACGGTGGCTTCCGTGAAGCCCTGCTCACGGAAGACGGCCAGTACCTTGCCCACGGCGTCTGGCGCGCAACTGATCAGCAGGCCGCCACTGGTCTGAGGGTCGGTGACCAGCGGCTGGGCAAGCTCGGGCAGGCCAGCGGCGAGTTCGACTTCGCTGCCATAGCCTTCCCAGTTGCGGCGCGATGCACCGGTGATGAAGCCCTGTTCCGCCAGTGACATCACATTCGGCAGCAAGGGAATGCGAGGCCATTCCAGCACCGCGCGCAAGCCGGCGCCGCGCGCAAGTTCCAGCGTATGGCCTGCGATGCCGAAGCCGGTGACATCGGTGATCGCATGGACATCGTCGAGTTCGGCCAGGGCGATGCCGGGCGTATTCAACTTTGTGGTGGTGTCGATCAGCCGTGCGTATCCGGCATCATCGAGCTTTTCCTTCTTCAGCGCGGCGGACATCACGCCTACGCCGAGCGGCTTGCCGAGCACCAGCACGTCACCGGCGCGCGCGTCGCGGTTGCGGCGGATCTTCTTCGGATGCGCCAGCCCCATCACCACCAGGCCATAGATGGGTTCGACCGAGTCGATCGTATGGCCACCGGCAATGGGGATGCCAGCCGCCTGGCAAACGCTCTGACCGCCTTCTATCACCCGGCCGATCACTTCGAGCGGCAACTGGTTGACCGGCATCGCGACCAGTGCGAGCGCCATGATCGGACGTCCGCC
The DNA here is from genome assembly GCF_000196015.1 of Cupriavidus metallidurans CH34. Taxonomy (NCBI): domain Bacteria; kingdom Pseudomonadati; phylum Pseudomonadota; class Betaproteobacteria; order Burkholderiales; family Burkholderiaceae; genus Cupriavidus; species Cupriavidus metallidurans. The sequence goes on from NC_007974.2 coordinate 403,242, forward strand.
CATCGCATAGATGTCGCTGATGGCGTTGGTGGCGGCAATGCGGCCGAAGTCGAACGGATCGTCGACGATCGGCATGAAGAAATCGGTGGTGGCGATCAGCGCCTGCGTTTCGTTGAGCTGATAGACCGCGGCATCGTCGGACGTTTCGATCCCGACCAGCAGTTCCTTGGGGACCGGCAACGCTGCGCTCGAGCGCAGGATCTGGGACAGGACGCCGGGCGCGATCTTGCAGCCGCAACCGCCCCCGTGGGAAAAACTGGTGAGACGCAGCGGAGGCGTGGCCTCCACTTGGGGGGTGTTGGTGTTCATAGGGAGTGGCGTGGGCCCAGGCGGATCGGAGATAGGCCGTACTTTACAGTACGAGTCCGGCCCGCCCGGCGTCGTGCGATGACTGCCCAATGACTGCCTAGTGAATGCCTATTTCTTGCGCTTCTCAGCCAGGCGCGTGTTGATCCGTTGCGTCAGTCGCTCGATATTGGCATTCAATGCGTCGCCACGCGCGGCATCGGCGGGGACGTGTCTGTTGGCGCTGGCGTCCCAGACGGAATCCATGCGCAGGTACTCGTGCATGGCATCTGCCAGCAGGGTCATGTCCTGCAGCAAGGGCGCGCGCGAATCGCCGGGCGGCAGCGTGACGCGCACCAGACCGGACAGCGCTTGCTCGAAGGCGGGCGCGTGGATGGTTCGGGTACGCGCGTCGACCTCGCGCTCGGGCATTTTGCCGGCCTTCATGGCCTCGATATCGGCTTGCGTCGCCCGAAGCGCGGTCATGAAGCGATCGGCGGCCACTTCGAACTGTCGGGAACCGGCCAGCTGGGCGCGCAGGGTCAGCGGTGCGGGCGGCGCAAACGCGGCCACACCGACCACCGCGACGATGGCCGTCACGGTGGCCATCAACGTGCCACGGCGCAGCTTCTTGCGGTAAGTCTCCGGCGACAGCCGGACCGGCAGGCACAACGCCAGCAGCGCGCCGCCAATCAAGCCACCCACATGCGCGGCGTTATCCACACGCGTCGACAGGAAGCCCTGTGCGAGCGAGTAGCCGATCATGATCACGGCATCGCTGACGAGTCGATTGCGAATGCTCTGCGGCAGTTCGCGGCGATGCAGCAGTGCCGCGACAAGCAGCGCGCCGCCGATGCCGAACACCGCTCCCGAGGCGCCGACGGACACCGAGGCCTGCGCCGCGAAATAGAGGCTCAATGCGCTGCCGAGCAGGCCGGCGCCAACGTAGATCAGCAGGAAGCTGCGCGTGCCAAAGAATCGTTCCACATGCGTGCCGAGCAAGTAGAGCACCACCATATTGGCGGCCAGATGCTTGAGGCTGCCGTGAAGGAAGGTGGCCGTCAGCAGCCGCCACCACTGACCGTCCTGCGTCAGCGCGCCAAGATTGCCGCCCCAGTCAATGAGCATCTTTGGCGCGGCGCCATCCAGCGCGGCGCCGCGCGAAAGCATGATGAGCCAGATGAGCACGTTCACGGCGATCATGCTGTACAGGCCCCAGGTGCGGGGCAGCGCCTGCATTTGCGCCACGAAGGCCCGCTCGGCAACAACGTCGGCGGACGGCGTGATGCCAGCCACGCGCATGTGGTGCGCCACCAGTGCCTGAACGAGTTGCTGATCGGACTTGCGCAGCATGGCCAGTCGTACCTGATAGGCGCGACGCGCTTTCCGACGGCCGCCGGGCTTCGTTTCGACCGTTTCGATGACAAGGGTCTCGCCGGCGCCCCGCACGTCGCGTATCGCCGCACCAGCGATGTCTCGCCAGCGCAGATGGCGGCGTTTGCGCGGGAATGCCGTGGAACCGATGCCGCTGGCATCGATGGTCAGCAATGGTTTGCCGAGCGGCGCATGGCGTCCCCATCCCCATTCAAAGAGGATCAGGATGCCTAGCAGCACTAGGCTCATCAAAACGGAGCCGGCGTTGCCGCGCATGCTGACCAGCAGCAGCGCAGCCAGGCCACCAAAGATCGCCCACAAGATCAGCCGCATGAACAGCGCGGCGCCAAACTGGCGCACGTAGAAGGCGCCTATCGGGCGGGCAGGGGTGGCCCTTTGCCGCCAGCGTTGCGATTGCTCCATCGTTCTTCCCGAAACGGATTCAAGGTTCGCGTCATCTCGAGTGGCATTCCCGGTGACGGAGCCACGGCGCGCGTGACGCGACGATAGAGGCACTGCCTGTGCGGCGCAAGCTCCCCCGTTGGCGGGGTTGCGTTGTGTGGGGTAGCCCCCTGTTGGACAGCCAGCCTTACATTGACTGCAAAGTCAGAAATTGCCAACCACTCGCCACACCAGCATCAACGACAACGCCAGCATCGTTATCCCAATCAGGGCATCCAGCGCCTGCCAGGCTTTGGGGCGGGCGAACCACGGCGCCAGCCAGCGGGCGCCGAATCCCAGCAGTCCGAACCAGAGCACGCTGGCGGAGCTTGCGCCCGCCACGAACCAGCCGCGTAGTGCCGCCGGTTGCTGGGCGCCGATGCTGCCAACCAGCAGCACCGTATCCAGATAGACGTGCGGGTTGAGCAGCGTGAAGGCTGCCGCCTGAGCCAGCGCGGCGCTTCGGCCGAGGCCTTCGCCGCTGGTGCGGGTGCTTAGCTGGTGCGATTCCCGGGCGCGCCGCAGAGCCCGCCACCCATATATCGCCAGGAAGATGGCGCCGACTGCCGCTAACGCGCGGGCAAGGCCGGGGCTTTCGCCAAGGGCCTGGGCCATGCCCATGACGCCCGCCGTGATCAACAAGGCGTCTGCCACTGCGCAGAACAGCACCACGCTGCCCACGTGCTCGCGTCGCAACCCTTGGCGCAGGACGAAGGCATTCTGCGCGCCGATGGCGACGATCAGTCCGAAGCTCAAGGCCATGCCTTGCAGCGAAACGGAAAAAGCGGGAGATGGGGCGGGGAGGGCGGTGATCATCCGAGGGAGCTTGCCTGTCTTTCTGGATGAAGACAAACTATCTTTCCTTCATCTAATTAAGTTGAGCTAAACCGATGCTGGACTACGCCGCGCTTTCCGCACTGGCTGCTGTGATTCGCGAGGGCAGCTTCGAGCGTGCGGCTCGCGCGCTCAACGTGACGCCGTCGGCGATTTCGCAGCGCATCCGCTTGCTGGAAGAGCGCGTGGGCTGCGCGCTGGTGGTGCGTGCCCAGCCTTGCCGGGCGACCGAGACCGGACGGCGGTTGTGCCAGCACGTGGACCGGGTGCGTTTGCTTGAGCAGGAACTTCAGGGGGCGCTGCCGGCGCTGGCGCCCGAGGGTGTGACACGGGTGGCGTTACCGGTGGCGGTGAATGCCGATAGCCTGGCCACCTGGGCCGCGCCCGCCATTGCCACGTTCGCCGCGGCGCATCCCGTATTGATGGAAGTGGCCGTGGACGATCAGGACCACACCACCGAGTGGCTACGCAGCGGCGCAGTGCTGGCTGCCGTGACGGGCACCGGCCGGCCCGCGGCAGGATGCAACAGCCGCCCGCTTGGCGCGATGCGCTATCTGGCGGCGGCCAGTCCGGCGTTCATGCAACGCTACTTTGTCGATGGCGTTGGCGCAGGCACTCTGGCCGAGGCGCCGAGCCTCGTGTTCAACACCAAGGATGAGCTGCAGGTGCGGTGGGCGCGGCGCTTGTGCCATCGGCATGTGGAACTGCCCCGGCATACGTTGCCGTCGTCGCAGGCGTTCGTGACGGCGGCCTTGGCTGGCATGGGCTGGGGCTTGCATCCACAGGCGCTCGTCGCGCCGTATCTGGCGAATGGCACGCTGGTCGAACTGGTGCCAGGGGCGCCGCTCGATGTCCCCCTTCACTGGCAATACGCACGCGCGGCGTCAGGCTTGCTCGACGGGCTGAGCCGCGAGGTGCTGGCTGCCGCGCGGGTTGCGCTACTGGCGCCCTGATCTTGGCTGGTGTTGGCTGGGGGCGGCGGGTTCCCGTATGGCCTGCGGCAGCCATGCTTCGACAAGACATGGAAGCCGGGGATATCGACGTGGTGAAGCAAGCGGGTGCTTGTCCGTGGAAAGAGATCTGGCGGCCTCCGTCGGTCGTGTCCTTCAACCCATCTTCGGCGGCCAATTGTGCGTCTCTGTCTGGCAGTGGCCGCACCAGGCGTAGAGCGCGTCGTACATCACCATGCCGTGTTCAAGCATCTCGAGGTCGTCATTGAACATGCGCGACAGTCCCAGCGAGATGGCGTAGAGCCCGCTGGATTGCGGTGTGAGGTCCAGCCGCGACGTGTCCGCGCCACGTACGATGCCGGCCAGTTGCTGCAAGGCCGCGTCGCCGCCTAGGTGGTACTTGTCCAGGAACGCATCGAAGCTGCAGCGCTCGCCGACGTGTGTGAGTTCCACGCCGGGAACGTCGTACGGGATGGCACCCGATTCATTGGCGATGCGCGTGACATCGTCGGGTGGCACGTAGAGAAACTCCGGCGTCTCGTCGATAAAGCGGGCAATCAGCCAGGGACAAGCGATCCGGTCGATCTTGGGGTGTTCGCGCGTGATCCATTGCATGGCGGTCTCCTTGTCAGTGATGCAGCAACGGGTAGATCAACAGGCCAAGGGCCGCCGCACCCGCCACGATGGCCGGTTCCGGCAGCTTCCTGAACCTGAGGAGCAGCGCGACGGTGACCACTGCCAGCAGCACCGTCGGTACATCGACGATCGAGCGCCTGGCCAATACGATGACCGCGCCGGATATCGCGCCCACGGCGGCGGCCGTGACGCCGTCCACAAATGCGAGGATCGCAGGCAGCTTGCCGTACTTCTTGAAGTAAGGCGCAGGCAGGATGGTGAAGAGGTAGCACGGTAGAAAGGTGCCTGCCGCCGCCACGCAGGCGCCGGGCAGGCCCGCCACCAGATAGCCGATGAAGCCGACGGTGATGACGACCGGGCCCGGCGTGATCATGGCCACGGCCACCGCATCGACGAATTGCTTCTCGTTGAGCCAGTGGTACTCGGTGACCACACCGCCATAGAGGAACGGGACGATGGCGAGCCCCGAGCCGAATACGAACGCGCCGGCCTTGGCGAAAAACAGGCCAATCTGCGACAACAGCGGCCAGTCGATCGTGCCCAGCAGGGCGCTGGCGGCAGGCGCCGGGATCGCGGCGATCGCATTGGCCCGGCCATGGCCCAGCCACTTTGGCGGCGCGCGCCAGAGCCAGACGAGCACGCCCGACGCGAGGAACAACCACGCGACCTCCGACTCGGTGATCACCGTCACGGCGCACAGCAACAGGTAGATGGCCCAGAGCAGCTTGTCCTTGCCGACGCTTCGGGTTGTGAGCTTGTATGCGCTGATCGCGATGATGCCGATGACAGCAGCGCCCACGCCGTAGAACACGGATTGCATCCACGTCAGCCCGCCAAAGCGGACGTAGGCCCAGCCGAGTGCTACCACCATCAGGAACGACGGCAGCACGAAGGCGATGCCGACCAGTGTGGCGCCCAGGATACGGTAGTGCACGTAGCCGAGGTAGATCGCCAGCTGCGCCGCCAATGGTCCCGGCGCCAGTTGCGCGAGCGCCAGCCCCTCTTTGTAGTCGCCATCCGTGATCCATTGGCGGGCCTCCACGAGATCGCGCCGCATATGGCCGGCCAGTGCGACCGGGCCGCCAAATCCAAGCGCGCCGAGTCGCACGAAATACATCACCAGTTGCCGCAGCGTATAGGCGGGGCGGTCGTGGGGAGCGTTCATCTGGGGCACCTGGGGAGTCTTATGGTTTCCGGTTGCCGGAGAAATGGGCATAGAGGGAATCGAGCACCGTGCCGACCTCCGTCAACAGCGCATCGTCATCGGCCAGTCTCTTGCGCGCGCCAGCCAGGATGGCTTCGAAGCCGCTGGCCTCGGGGACGGTCGATCCACCCACGTCCAGCGCATGGACCATTGCGCCGAGCCGGACCAGTCCGGGGTTGTCGTCGAGCCCGAAGCTGGCCAGCAGCACTTCGAACGACACGCGCGTGCCGACGTGGGTAAAGGTAGCGCCGTCGAAGTCGAACCCCAGTGCATCGGCCGGGCAGTCGGCCGGATTGGCGAGCCAGAGGAACCCAGCGTGCGGATCGATGAAGCGCCGGATCAGCCAGGCACTGGCGACGCGATCGACCCACAGATTCCGGCGCGTCGCCCACAGCCGGCCTTGATACTGGGACGGATCTCGGCGTGGAATGCCGCCGGCTGCGGCGTGAGGTTCGCCGGGAGATTGCGTGGCTTCGATCGCCGCGGCAAAGTCGCGCCATTGCGCGTCCGCGCGAACGGTGGCTTCATTCGGAAAGAAGTCGATCTTGCGGATGGTGTCGTATGCGCGGGCGTGACGACGCTGCAGGCGACTCCGTTCCGCAGCGACGAGATCGGGCAACGTCTTGCGCGCCTCGGACAACTCGGCGAGCCAGCGGGTGTAGTCGGGCGTGCGATCGAACAGCGCCCGGTAGGCGCTGTCTTCAGCCGCATCGCCAGCCTGAACGCGAAGCAGCCAGGCCTGGCCTTCTTCCTGCAAGGCGTCGTCGGCGAGGATGCGCAACTGCATGGCCTGCTCGGCGTGTGCCGGCAACAGATAGGCGCCGTCGCGCAATGCGGCGCACCCCAGCGTCCTGACGGCGCGCCAGATGCGCATGCGTGCCGTCGCGCTGGACGTGGGAAGGCTGACTATCAGCAGAAGCCAGGCGTTGGGTGCGGAGTTGGGTACATTGAGGGCGGGTGTCATGAAGGCAGCATAGGTAGCCGTCATGACCGTTGCAACGCTGTAGAGACCTCTACAGCAGGCGGGTGAGCGTCGCCAGCAGCCCGGTTCGAGTGTCGCTACGCGTACTTTTTATGTGCGGTCCGTTCAGACCCACAACCGGTACAGCCAGAACGACTCATCCTCGACGAAGCGCTGCGTGAACTCGGTTGGAGAAAAGCCGGTAATGCGTTTCGTCGTGCGGACCAGATGGGCCTGGTCCGCGAAGCCTTCCTCCAGCGCCAGCCCGGGCCAGTCGAAGGGTTGGCCGGCTTCGTAACGATCGCGGGCCGTGAAGAATGCGCCCTCGGTTCGGACGATCGCTTGCCACTCGCGCAAGGACCGGCCGCTATAGGCCTTGATGCGACGTTCCACCTGACGCGGGCTGCTTGTCCGCTGCCATTCGCGGGCCTGCCAGGCCAGGCTCTCCACCCAGCGCCGCCCGGTCTGGCGCAGAGACGCGAGTGGGGACGACCGATGCCGAAGCGCATGCCATCGCGGAGCGAGATGTTGCTCGAGCGCCGCCAGTGTTTCCGCGTCGCTCTCGGCATCGCTCAGGGATTCGATGAGTGGCCGCCAGCCATCGCCAAGCACCTCGCGCGCGCATCGAAAACGGTCGTGAATTGCCGTCAGATCCAGATCGAACAATGCCTTGGCCACATCCGCGGTAAAGCACACCATGCCACCGCGTCCGGTGGTCGGCGCCCAGCTCGTGAGTGGTGACGACTGGCTGCCGGAAACGGTAACCGTGGCCCCGAAGGGGCGCCACAGGGGGCCGTTTGATGACCGTTCCACCAGGCCGGTGCCCGGATCGGGAAACCAGGACAGGCAAACGAGCGGCGATGCGGGAACGTGGGTCAGGCGCTGTGCGTCGGTCAGCGGAAAGCCGCGCGTGTCCCGGCACACGATTGCCGCAATGGCGCCATGCAGCGATGGCGGGGCCGGATAGAGCCGCGCATGAGGGGTCCGCCCGCCGTGCGATGCAAGTGGTGCACGCGCGGCCGGGTCTGGGCATTGGATCGGAGTCGAAAGGGGCCCGGAGGACATGAGCGGCGAGTATAGGCAGGCGCGGCGTGACTGTCGATGTCGTTTCGATTCAAGACAGTCCGCGTGGGAGCGTGTGGAATCTGCACATGACCACCGAATCCCAAGCCCAATGCCCGTTCCAGACGGCCAAGTCGCCGCCGCCTGCCGGCTCGCCACTGCCGCATCCATACGGTACCTGGCCGCCCGGGCCTGCGGCCGGCCTGACTGGCTGGCACCTGCTGCGGAGAATGTCGCGCGATCTGCTCGGCACGCTCGGCGAATGGCAGCAGACGTACGGCGACGTCGTGCATCTGCGGATGTGGCCGGAACATGCGGTCGTCGTCACCGACCCGCAGCTCGTCCGCGAACTTCTGGTGACCCATCACGACTCGTTGATCCGCTGGGAACGTGGCACGCGTGTGTTCTCCCGCGTGCATGGGCATAGCGTGCTGACCGCAGAGGGTGACGCATGGTCGCGCAAGCGGCAGGCGTTGCAGCCGGGCTTCATGCCGAAGGCCGTGCATGGTTTCGTTCCGGGCATCGTGGAGATCGTCGACAAGGGGCTCGCCACATGGCCCACGCGAGTGGCGGACTGGCCCGTGGAAAGCGCGCTGACGTCGCTGACCATGGATGTGATCGTTCGGATGATGTTCTCGGATGAGATCGGTGAGGACGCGCGCGTTGCCGAATGCGCCGTGCGCGCGATCAGCGAGGCGGCCAACGCCGATTTCTACTGGCCGGCGAGCCTGCCCGACTGGGTGCCATGGAAGCGCGCAAGACGGCGGGCACTCCACACGTTGCGGGACCTGATCGAGCGACATCTGCAGGCGCGTCTGCGGATGCGCACGGATACCTGGCCGGACGACCTGCTTTCGCGCCTGCTGTGCCTGCATCGGGATGACGCGACGGCATGGCCGCTACAGGCGGTGCGCGACGAATGCATGACGACGTTTCTGGCCGGACACGAGACCACCGCGGCGACGCTGACTTGGTGGGCCTGGTGCATGGCATCGAACCCGTCCGCGCAGGACGCCGCACGCGCCGAGGTCACGCATGTACTGCGCGGCCAGGCGCCGACGGCGGATAGTCGCCAGGCGCTGCGTCAGGTGGTGCAGACGATCACGGAGTCGATGCGCCTCTACCCGGTGGCCCCGGTGCTCATCAGCCGTCGCGCGGTCCGCCCCATCACCTTGGGCCCGTGGCGGCTACCGGCGCGCACGCTGTTCATGCTGCCCTTGCAGTTGATGCACCACGATCCGCGCTTGTTCCCGGAGCCGGAGCGCTTTCAGCCCGATCGCTTCTCGACAGGTTCGCCGCAGGCCCCGCGCGGCGCCTACATGCCATTTGGCACCGGCCCGCGGGTTTGTCTGGGGCAGCATCTGGCAACGGCTGAGATGACGGTCATCGCGGCGATGCTGCTGCAGCGGTACAAGCTGTCGGTGCCGGAAGGCGCGGCACATCCGCGGCCGCTGTTGAACGTGACGTTACGGCCGGATCAGCCGCTTTGGCTTGCCGTGACGCCGATTTGAGGGCGAGTTGATAGCGAATTGGCCGGGATTGCCGCCCCGCCAGTCTCAGCGACGGCGAGGCGGCACGTGCCAGCGCCTCAGGACGTCACGGTATCGGTCAGGGCCAGGGCCGGGTAGTCGATATACCCACGCCCGTCGCCACCAAAGAACGCATTGGGAAGGGCATCGTTCATCGGCGCGCCGAGCTTCAGGCGGGTGACGAAGTCCGGGTTGGCCAGCACCATCTGTCCATAGGCTTCCAGATCGGCAAGCCCGGATGCCACGTCGGCACCAACAGCTTCACGGGTGCGGCCCGGCCGGTTCAGGATCAGCGTGCCGCGCCAGCGTTCGCGGATGTCGGCCAACTGTGGCTCGTTGCCCTGGAGGCTGACGTGCAGGTACGCCAGGCCGAGCTTGTCTAGTTCCGTTACCAGGTGGCGATAGAGCGCCGGACCTTCGGCGCCTTCGTCGATGCCCCACAGCGGCGTGCCGGGCGATAGTCTGATGGCCGTCCGGTCCGCGCCGATTTCCCCGGCGATTGCGGTGGCCACCTCGATGGCGAAGCGGGCGCGGTTGTCAATCGAGCCGCCGTATTTGTCGGTGCGGGTATTAGCGTTGGGCGCGAAGAATTGCTGGACCAGATAACCATTGGCCCCGTGGATCTCGACGCCGTCCGCGCCTGCGGCGATCGCTTGCCGGGCGGCGAAGCGGAAGTCGTCCACGGTCTGGCGTACCTCGGCAGTGGTCAGCGCGCGCGGTGCCGGAATGTCCTGCATACCCTTCAGCGTGAACATCGGCACACCGGGGGCAATGGCCGACGGCGCCACACCTTGCCGGTGATGCGGCGTGTTGTCCGGGTGGGACATGCGTCCCGCGTGCATGAGCTGGATGAAGATCCGACCGCCTCGCTCGTGTACTGCGGCGGTGACGTTCTTCCATCCATCGACATGGGCTTCGGTGTAGATACCGGGCGTGGCGAGGTACCCCTGCCCGTCGTCCGAAGGCTGGGTCCCTTCGGTCACGATCAGGCCGACACTCGCGCGCTGCGCGTAGTACTCGGCTGCCAGTTCGCCCGGCGTGCCATCAAGGCTGGCGCGGCTACGGGTCATCGGCGCCATGACCAGATGATTCTTCAGGGTGTATCGGCCGACGCGGACCGGGGTGAACAGTGCGCTCATGTGCATGACCTCTTTCGAAAGTGCAGGTTGCCGGCATCAGTTCGTGATGCCGGTCAGGCGCTGACGCGCGCCATCGCGCGGATCAGGCTTCCATGGCGCCATCATCGGTGGCTTCCTGTTCGAGATAAATCTGCTAATTTGCAATGCATTGATCCACTGATGGAGCAATCGGCGTGGAACTACTGAATGACATGGCCTTGTTCGTGGAGGTCGTCAAGGCGAAGGGGTTTCGCAGTGCTGCGGATGTTCTGGATATGCCGAGTTCGACGCTGTCCCGGCGGATCAGCGCCTTGGAAAAGGCGATCGGGTTGCGCCTGCTGCACCGCACGACGCGCAAGATCGAGCTGACCGAGGCCGGCCGGATCTACTTCGAGCGATGCAAGCGCATCGTGGGCGATGCCAGGCTGGCTCACGAACAGCTCGGTACCATGCTGGCGGAGCCAGTGGGCGTGCTCCGCGCGTCATTTCCAGTTGATTTCGCGGTGACCTATCTGGCGCCACTGATTGCCGAGTTTGCTGGCCGCTACCCGGGACTGAGCTTCGACTTCGATCTCACGCCCCGGCGTGTGGATCTGGTGAGCGAGCCGTTCGATGTCGCCATCCGCGCGGGGGAGCCCGAAGTCTCGCAACTGATCGCGCGTCAGCTGGCGTCGTTCCGGACCTATCTCTATGCCTCGCCCGGATATATCAAACGCGCGGGAGAACCGCGCGCTCCCGCCGATCTGAATCATCACGAATGTCTGGGCATACAGCGGGGCGGTGCGTGGACACTGCATCGCGGCGAAGACACCACCACGATCCCGGTGGGCAGCCGCTTTACGTTGAACAGCGTCGGGATGGCGCGCCGCTTGGCCGCGCTCGACATGGGCATCGTGCTGATGGCCGAAGCGATCGTGGCGGATGATCTCGCCACGGGACAGCTACGCCGGCTGATGCCCGAATGGCAGGGAACGCCGGTACCGGTCTACGCCATGACCGAGACGCGCCTGCTTCCGGCCAAGACGCAGCGATTCATAGAATTCCTGCGTGAACGATTCGAGTAACAGGCGCGTAGCCGCGCGCTCAACGATTTGAAAAGCCAACAATCGAGAGAGCTTCTAATGCCACGTCTTATCCCACGTCTTGTGCCAACGCCGACGAAGGCGCGCCTGACGCAAGCCAGTTGACCGGGTGGCGTTCCGGGGAGCGAGACTGCTACTGGGCCGACGGCCCGCTGGACAAACCGGTCGACTCAGAGGGCGCCGTGCCACCACCCGGCGTACCCGCCGTGCCTGACGTGTTTCCGTTCCCCGAGTCAGATTTGTCCTGCTGCTGCGCCTGCCGCCCATGCCGGCCGCCACCGCGCTGACCTAAGCCTCCGCCACCGCCGCCATGGGATTTTGTCGCGGTCTGCTTCAATTCCTGATTGATGGTGTCGATCGTGCGCGGCGCCGGCGTCATGCGCGCGAAGTTACTCTGGATATTGCGCATGGCCGCGTCGTTATCACCGCCATCCGGGGGCGAGGCCGTCTGCTGGCTGAAGGCGACGCCTGGCAGGGCCAGCACGGCGGCAGCTGCCAGCCAGGTGGCAATACGCGGCTGGCGGCGGAAGGTGTGGCGCGGCTTGTTGGGGGCGGGATGATTCATGTTGCGTGTCTCGGCTCCGGTTGATGATTGTGGGGAGCATTTCCCCACATGAGCACGCAATCTGTTAGTTCTTTCCCGTTTCAGCGTATTGCGGGTGTATCGGCGGATTACAACGACGCCGGCCGCTGTGGCCTTGGGCTCACAGCATCCCGGTCATGTGCTGCATGACCAGGCTGCTCAGCGCCACGCTGACCCACACGATCAGGCCCAGCAGCAGCGGGCGGGCGCCAGCGCGCTTCAGGCGGTTGAAGTCGGTGCTCAGGCCAACGCCGGTCAGTGCGCCGATGACGAGGAACGGGGCCAGTTGCTGGATGACGTGCGTCACGCCAGCCGGGAGGAATTCGTTGATTGCCGAAGCCAGCACGAAGAGCACGATGAACCAGGGGATCACGCGACGCATCGAGCCGCCGGGCTGGCTGCGCTGGAAGAGCATGGCGATGACCAGCGTGACGGGCACGATCATCATCGCGCGTGTCAGCTTGACGATCGTCGCGTACTCGCCGGCGGCCGAACTCCAGGCATAGCCGGCTGCCACCACCGACGAGGTGTCGTTGATCGCCGTGCCGGCCCACAGGCCGAAGCCCGCATCGGACATGCCGAGCATCTTGCCCAGGATCGGGAAGATCACCACGGCCACGACGTTGAACATGAAGATCGTGGACAACGCATAGGTCATGTCGTGATCGTCCGGTTGCAGCACGGGCGTGATCGCGGCGATTGCCGAGCCGCCGCAAATGGCCGTGCCGGCACCGATCAGGACCTTGAGCTTCTCAGGGATGCGCAGCAGGTGCCCGGCCACAAGGGCCACGGTGAAGGCAACCGTCAGTGTGACGAGCGAGATAGGCAGGGATGTCAATCCGGTATGGACGACCTCATGCAGTGGCAGGCTGAACCCCAGGCCGACGATCGAATACTGCAGTAGCTGCTTGGAAGCGAACTGGATGCCGGGCTTGCACGACTCGGATGGCTTGAGGAAGGCTCGGCAGAGCAGGCCAAGCAACATGCCGAATACGGCACCTCCCAGCAGCGGCACAGCCTTGCCAAGCAGCGTGGCGGGCACGGTCAGGGCGAGAACGAGGAGTAGCCCGGGGAGTGTGGACCTTGCGGAGAGGAGTCGGGACGCCATGCTGCGAACACCTTCTTAGATGAATTTTGCATAACGATATTTCCTCAGCGCATATGGGCGCCAACGGTATTTTCGGGTTGTATCTATCGAAAATGTCGATAAGGACGGCTGTCGGGCCTGCCGCGGCAACCGAGATCCCCCACAAAAGCAAACCGCCGCGACGATGTGCTCGCGGCGGCGGTTTGGTTTTATCGGTTCGTTCTAGCGGTTCGTTCTATCGGCTCGTTCTATCGGCTCGTTCTATCGGCTCGGGCCTGTCTGGCGTGGCCGCGATCTTCCTACGGCTTGTTCGGGGTGGTGCAGAGCCCATGCAGCTTGCGCAACCCTGAGTAAAGCCCGCGCCTTTCCTCTGGACTCAGCATCCGGATGACCGATGCCTGCCCGCGACGCGCCAACGGAATGACCTGCGCATGGAGCGCGGCTCCTTCGGGCGTAATCCGGCATGTCAGGCGCCGGCGCGTTCCGCCTTCCGATTCCAGCGTCACCAGCCCACGATCCTCCAGCAGCCGCAGCGTCCGGCTGACCAGCGCCTTGTCAGAGGTGGACTGCCTGACCAGTTCCGCGAATGACATCGTCTCGCCGTGCGCCAGCAGCGCCAGAATGCGCCACTCCGGCACGGTTAGCTCGAAGCGGGACGCGTACGGCTCCGTCACGTTGCTGCGCAGCGCCGTGACGAGCTGGCTCAGCATCGTCGTCAGGAAGTCGTTGACGTTGAGATCGGTGCCGGCTTCGTCGAGGTTCGACCACGGGTCGGTGGTCCCGGTGTCGACGGAGGCGGAACGGGTTGTGCTGGACATGAAGGGGGAGCCGTGGAGACGTGCTGGAAAATCGCCGCAAAGCGCGGCTGGAAGCCGATCGCGATTGTCTCACATGCAGGGTTGCCGGCAACTTCGCGGGTTTGCGCGTTGGACGCCCGCCTCACAAACGTTACGCGCGCCGGCCACGCGCCCGACATCGGGGCGCGTCACCGGCGCGCGCAAGTTGTGTCATCCGGCCGCCGCGCATCAAGACGCGGCGTTTCCGTGCGGAATCAAGCCGCGAATCCGCCATCCACGTTGAGGCTGGCACCCGTCACGAATCCAGCCTCAGGGCCGGCCAGATACGCCACCATGCTGGCGATCTCGTCGGGGTGGGCATGACGTTGCAGCGCCATCAGGCCGTGCAGCGATGCGGCGAATTCGCTGTCCTCGGGGTTCATGTCGGTGTTGACCGGGCCAGGCTGCACGTTATTGACCGTGATGCCCTTCGGTCCCAGGTCGCGTGCCATGCCTTGCACCAGCCCTTTCAGGGCGGACTTGCTCATCGCGTAGGCGGCGCCGCCCGGGAACGGCATCCGGTCCGCATTGGTGCTGCCGATGTTGATGATGCGGCCACCCTGGCCCATGTGCGCCAGCGCTGCCTTCGCGGCGACAAATACCGCGCGTACATTCACGGCCAGCGTCTTGTCGAAGTCTTCCAGCGGGAACGTGTCGACCGGACCGAGGAATAGCACGCCGGCGTTGTTCACGAGGATGTCGATCTTGCCGAAGTCAGCGGCGGCCGCGTCGATCGCACGTGTGACGGCCGCGGCATCGGCCGCGTCGGCGTGATAGGCACGGGCACGGCCGCCTGCGGCCTGGATCGATTCAGCCAGCGCTTGCGCAACCGCGCCGGAGCTCTGGTAGGTGAAGGCCACGGCGGCGCCTTCGCGTGCCAGGCGCCGCACTACCGCGGCGCCGATGCCGCGCGATCCGCCGGTGACGAAAGCTACCTTGTTCGAGAGGGCGGCGGAGGCAGAGGTGAGGGTGGGGGTGGAGTTCATGATCGTGTTCCTGTGTGGTTGGGACGGTGAAAGCAGTATGGTTTTGGCGATCTGCAACCGGTAGTCATGATTCCGTATCAACTTTTTCAACCGTTGATATAAGCTTCGACGCATGGAAGCGCTGAACCTGCTCGAGTCATTTATCCAGAGTGCCGAAACCGGCAGCTTTTCGGCTGCCGCGCGTCGCCTCGGGCTGACGCCGGCCGCAATCAGCAAGAACGTGGCGCGGCTGGAGAACCATCTCGGGCTTCGGCTGTTTCAGCGCAGCACGCGCCGGCTGACGCTGACGATGGGCGGCGAGCAGTTCCTGCAGCAGGTATCCGATCCGTTCTCAACGCTGCGCGACGCGTTTGCCAGCGCCGCGCAGGAGGACGGCAAGCCCGCCGGGGTGCTGCGCGTGAGCATGGGCGTGGCGTTCGGCCGCGAGTACCTGGTGCCGTTGCTTGGCGAATTCCTGGCGCGTTATCCGGGCATCGTGCCGGACTGGCATTTCGAGAACCGCACCGTCGATCTGATCGCCGGTGGTTTCGATGCGGCCATCGGCGGCGGTATCGAACTGACAGAAGGGGTGGTGGCGCGGGAACTGGCGCGGACCTACGTGGTGGTGGCAGCGTCGCCGGCGTATATGAAAGACCGGGCGATGCCCCGCCACCCGTCGGATCTGGCCGGCTTCGACGGCATCGTGCGCCGGTCGGCTTCGACGGGACGTCTGCGGCATTGGAATCTGCGCAATCAGATAGGCGAGCAGGCGCTGGCGGAGATGCGCACGCGCGTGATTCTCGACGACCCCGAGGCCATGGCCCATGCCGCCATGAGCGGCCTCGGCATTGCGCTGCTGCCGATGCCACATGCCGCGCCCTGGCTCGAGAGCGGTGCGCTGGTGCGCCTCCTGCCAGGGTGGTATGCCGACAATGGGCCGATCGTGCTCTACTATCCGAACCGCAAGCTACTGCCGCCGAAAACGCGCGTATTCATCGACTTCATTGCGGAATCGTTCCAGAAGAATGCGCTCGCGCACCGATTCGACGGGCGCTGAGCGAAACCACGTGTAGCACCTCACCCTCGGAGGGCTGTATGCCACCGGCAACACGAAGAGGTTTTCCGCTCCACGCTTACATCTGGGCGCCGTTCGCCGTTCTGGTGCTGCTGGTTGGCGCGGTGGCTTGCGGCGTCAACTACCTGATGACGAAGTCGGCGCTGGAACATGCGATGGCCGACGCCAACGAGCGCATCAGTCGCGAGATGCTGGAGAAAGTCGAGGACATGGTGCTGCCTACCCAGGCCGCGGTCACCCTCGTCAGCCACAGCTCACTGGGCGAGGCCACCACCCTCGCGCAGCGCATGGCACGTGTTGCGCTGGTCCGCGATGCGCTCGGCACATCGCCGGTTCTGCAGTCCCTGTTCCTGGGTCATGCCGATGGCAGTTTCTTCTACGTACGCCGCGTGCGCGATGACGCCGAGCGCGGGCCATACCAGGCACCCGCAGGCTCGGCCTACGTGATCCAGAGCATCGACCATGACGCAGGGGCAGCATTTGGCCAATTGATTTTCCTCGACACGGACCTGAACGAGCTTGCCAGGCGCCCGACGCCAGATTTCGTGAAGCGATACGACCCAAGGAAACGTCCCTGGTATATGGAGGCCATCGCGGCGGGCAAGCTGGTTCGGACCGAACCGTACATGTTCTTTTCCGACTACCAGGCCGGGGAGACGATTGCCGTGCCAACGCGCGCCGGTAGTGCCGTTGCCGGTGGCGACTTCCGGCTCGACACGCTGGGGCAGGCGCTCGCGCGAGACAGAACCACACCCGGATCGGTACTGGCCGTCCTGAATGCGCAGGGACAACTGGTCGCCATCGACCGGAGTCCCCCGGAATGGATGTCGGCGCCAGACGCCATGCGCACGGGCCTGCTGGGCAAGCCGGAAGATTACGGGCTGCCGGTGCTGTCCAGCCTTGCGGCACAGGTGGCGAGCGGCAGCGAGGCCGCCGTCCGCAACGAACTGACGACGCTGGGCGGCAAGGGCTGGTACACCAGTATCGGCCGTATGAGCGGCGGTGTCGGCACGCTTTACCTGGTGATGGCCACGCCGCAGGATGAATTGCTGAGGGACGCGACCCGGCAGGCGAGCGTCGGAATATTTGCCACCGCACTGGTCGTCCTGCTGTCCTTGCCGCTGATGTGGCTGGTCGCGCGCGCGGTGGCCCGCCCGCTGTGTCAGTTGACCGATGAGGCCGAGGCCATCCGCCGCTTCGATTTCGACCAGCCGTTCCGTTTCTGGTCGCCGGTGCGCGAGGTCCATCGGCTGGGCGAAACGATGGACAAGATGCGCAACACCATCCAGCAGTTGCTCATCATCATGCGGGCCGTCACCGCCGAATCACAGCTCGAGAAGTTGCTGCCCCTGCTGTTGCACAAGATGCAGGACGCCGCAGCGGGGCAGGCGGGCGTGCTGTACCTGATCGATGGCGACACCGCTCGTCCCGCCGCCGCGTTCGATGCGCAGGGGCGTGACATCGTTCAGGAGATCGGGGCCACGCCATTGCCGGAGGCACTGTCGTTGATCGGGGCGGCGGTGCGTGACGGTGTGTCTCGCACGGGCTATGTGACGGCTGCCGAGGCTGCTCAGGCAAAGCTTGGCCCGCTGGCATCGGTCATGCCTTGTTTCGTGGCCGCGATTCCGCTGATCAATCATCGACACGAATGCCCGGGCGTCGTGCTGGTGATGCGCGACACCCCGCTTCAGACCGCGCAACTTGCCTTCGTCGATACGATCGCCGGCCTGTCCGCTGGCGCGCTGGAAGTCCGTGAACTGAGCGCTGCCCAGCGCGACCTGTTCGATGCATTCATTCGGCTGCTGGCGGATGCGATCGACGCCAAGAGCCCGCATACGGGTGGTCACTGCGCGCGCGTGCCGGAACTGACCAAGATGCTGGCGCGGGCGGCGTGCGAGGTCACCCAGGGCCCCTATCAGTCCTTCCAGCTCAGCGAACAGCAGTGGGAGGAACTGCACGTGGCCGCGTGGCTGCATGACTGCGGCAAGGTGACGACGCCAGAATTCGTGATCGACAAGGCGACCAAGCTGGAAACACTGTACGACCGGATTCACGAAGTGCGCATGCGCTTCGAGGTAATCAAACGCGATGCCGAGATTCAGTGCCTGCAATCCATTGCCGCGGGCGAGCCGTTGCCGATCGCGCAGGCGCGGCGCGATGCAGAGATCGTGCGGCTCGACAACGACTTTGCTTTCGTTGCCGCATGCAATCAGGGCGGCGAGTCCATGTCGCAGGAAGACATGGACCGACTGCGGCAGATCGCCGCCCGCACCTGGACGCGGACGCTAGACGATCGGCTCGGCGTCTCGCACGAGGAGTTCGCGCGCAAGTGCCGTTCGCCCGCCCACGCATTGCCGACGCAGGAGCGACTGCTGGCCGATCGCGACGATCATCGCATCGAGCGCGGGGCGCGCGATGTCATGCCGCCGGACAATCCGTGGGGCTTCAAGCGCAAGGTGCCGCGCTATCTCTACGACCACGGCGAAATACACAATCTGACGATCGGGCGCGGCACGCTGAGCGAGGAAGAACGCTACAAGGTGGAAGACCACATCGTGCAGACGCAGATCATGCTGTCACGCCTGCCGTTCCCGAAGCATCTACGCAATGTGCCGGAGATTGCCGGCGGGCATCACGAAAAGATGGACGGTACCGGCTATCCTCGCGGGCTGACGCGCAATCAGATGAGCCCGCTGGCCAGGATGATGGCGATTGCCGATATCTTCGAGGCGCTGACCGCCGCGGATCGGCCCTACAAGAAGGCCAAGACGCTCTCGGAGTCGATCGGCATCATGGCCCGGCTCAAAGCGCAGCAGCACATCGACGGCGAGTTGTTTGACCTGTTTCTGACGTCCGGCGTCTATCGCGAGTACGCGCAGCGCTATCTGGACCCCGCGCAGATCGACGAGGTGGATACCGAAGACTACGTCGATGCCGCCTGAACGGGGCACCGCCAGCCCATGGCGTTACCTGCCCCGCGCGCCCCAGCGCCGCGCGCGGCGCGCGGAATCGGCGCGGTGGACGCGCAGCAGCAATCGTGTCAGCAGATCGTCGGCAACCGGGATGATGGCCACGATGAGCAGCAGTGCGGCCAGCGGCAGCGTGGCGGCATAGCCGAGCGTGCTGAACGCCTGCGCGCCGACGATGCCACCCACCAGGAACATGCCGACCAGCACCGTGAGCAGACGCAGCTTGTGGCGGTCGGCCATGACCGGCCGGCTATTGGGGCGCACCGCGGCGTTCCAGTAGAACAGCTTGCCCAGTTCGATGCCGATGTCGGTCACCATGCCTGTCACGTGCGTGGTACGGATCTCGGCGTTGGAGAGTTTGGTGATCAGGGCGTTCTGCAGGCCCATCATGAAGCACAGCAGCATCACGGTGGCCGGCACGAACAGCCAGTCCATATCGTTGAGATGGCTGCCCAGCAGCCCGAAGCAGAGCAGCAGGGTGGCTTCGACCAGTAACGGAATCGCGTATTCGCTGCGCAGGCGGGCTCTTCTCGCCCAGTTGACCAGGATCGCCGTGGTGCCCGCCCCGGCCAGGAACGACGCCAGTGCGCCGATGCCGTGTACCACCAGCCCGTATCGCTGCAGCACCAGGTCGTCCGCGATGGCGGAGACGATGCCGGACATGTGGGATGTGTATTGCTGCACCGCAAGAAAACCGCCCGCGTTGGCCGCGCCTGCCACGAAACACAACACGCGCGCCAGGCGGCGATTGGAGACCGGGTTACGGTGACGGGCGGTCAGACTGCGCAGGAACCCGATCGGCATGGTCGTAGAGGCAGGGTATGGCGAAAACACTAATCATACGATCACTGCCCACCGGGCCGTGAGCCCTCCGAGGGGTTTGGCGCTCTGGCCCGGCGTTTTCAGCATCTAGACAACGCCCGGCCGCTGCCATCCGGCCTGCCGCAGTTCCTCTTGCTGGCGGCGCAGGATCTCGGTGGTGGTGCCCTTGCCATTGGGCGCCCAGCCCGGCGGCATGATCAGGTATGCGGCGGCGTGCCAGAGCTTCGAGGCGGAGGCCATGTCCCGACCCAGGCTGACCCAGTGCTCGAACTGGTTGACGATCGGGTTCTGCGTGGTGGTCGGATGGACCAGTCCGTAGCGGCATGGTTCATCGGCGCGCTCTTCCACATAGGTGCCGAACAGGCGGTCGAAGATGATCAGCACGCCACCGTAGTTGGCGTCGAGGTAGTCGATGTTCGACGCGTGATGGACGCGGTGGGCCGACGGCGTGTTGAACACGTACTCAAACCAGCCGAGCTTGGGCATCCAGTCGTTATGCAGCCAGAACTGGTAGAGCAGGTTGAGCGAAAGCGTGGCCAGCACCACTTCGGGGCGCACGCCGAGCAGGACCAGCGGCGCGAAGAACACGGCGCTGCCGGTGAGCTTGCCGGTCCAGCCCAGCCGGTACGCGGACGTGAGCGTGAGCTGGTTGGGGGAGTGATGCACGGCGTGCGTGGCCCAGAAGAAGCGGATGCGGTGCGCGGCACGGTGGTACCAGTAGTAGCAGAACTCCTGGCCGACGAAGAGCAGGAAGACAGCCAGCGCGCTGTTCAGCGTGATCGTGAACAGGCGGTGATCCCAGGCGAACGAGAAAACCGGCGCGGCCAGCGACAGCGGCAGCAGCACCGACAGCTTGCGTCCGGCCAGGTCGGCCAAGGACAGCCAGACCTCGTTCCACGAGAACGGTTTGACGCCGTCGCGACGCTTGCGCCACAGGACGAATGCCTCGATCAGCGAGACGGTGACGACGAACGCGGTGACGTACATCGCAAACTTGCCAGTGATGACCATGGTGAACCTCGGTGAAATCTGTGTATTCGGTGGATTCAGTGCGGGGCGCGGTTGTGCCGCATCGGTGAGGCAACTCTAGCGGCGGGCGATCCGGGAATCCATTAGGGAATTATTTCGCCCAATGTCACGCGGCTGGCCTTGACATTTCCCGACACGATTTCCAGGACGACGCCAGTGAATCGTCGTCCTATAGTTCGGCCCGTCGACACGCCAGGTCGTGTTGCAGCGCACCGAATCGAAAGGACTTCAAGATGATTTCACGCACCCGGATCGCCGCCACCGGCGTACTGCTCCTGCTGGCCAGCACGTCCGCATCCGCCTGGACCGGCCACGGCACGGCCTATACGCCACGCGGCACCTACAACGGCGCTCACTTCGGATCGTGCGGCGGTGGAAGCTGCTCGCACGCCGGCGGCGTGGCTGGCCCCTACGGTGGCCTGGCCACCAACACCGGCACGGTTACCCGCACCGCGCCCGGCCAGTTCTCGAACGCCGGCACGGCGGTGGGACCGAACGGCCGTTCGGTGCAGCACGATGGCAGCACTAGTTGCGCGAGCGGTACCTGCTCGCACAGCGGCGATATGACTGGCGCCAACGGCCGTAGCGCTACCACCAGCGGCAGCGTCACCCGCGAGGCGCCGGGCCAATACAGCTCGTCCGGCAACGTGACGGCCGGCAACGGCAACACGTACAACCACGCGGCATCGACGGCCTGCGCAGGCGGCACCTGCGATCGCTCCGGAACGGTAAGTGGCAGCTATGGCGGCACCGTCACCCACGCCGGCAGCGCCACGCGCGTGTCGTCCGGCGTGGTGACCACCGGCGGTGGCGCGACGGTCGTGCATGGCAGCGCGGTGTCGACCGGGGGCACGGTCGTGGTCGGTGCCGCGCCAGTGGCGTATGTGCCGCCGCCTCCGGTGGCAGTCGTGGCAACGGTGCCGGTGGCGCCGCCTCCCCCGCCGCTGGCCGGGCCCGTTTATGTCGCGCCGCCGCTTCCGGCCGTCGTGGTCACGGCCAAGGCACCGCCGCCGGTCTATGTGGCGCCGCCGCGTGTGGCTGTCTGGGTGCCGGCGCATTGGGTCGGCCGCGTCTACGTGCCCGCGCACTGGGTCTGACTTGCACCGGTGCGCACCGGTGCGCGCCAGTCCAGATTGATTTCCCAACTTTTGCATCCACGGAGTAGATCGTGAAGAAGATGATGGCAGTACTTATCTTGTGTATTGTTTCGGCAGGCGCGCATGCACAGAGCCGGTTGATGGCAATGGGGGCGATGGGGGCGATGGGGGCGATGGGCGGTGCCGCGGGCGGCGACCGTATCGAGCATGCCGAAGCGGCGGCACAGCAATTGCAGGCCCGCTTCGCGAACGCGAACACCACGCATGACGGCAAACTGACCCGCGCCCAGGCGGCTGCCGGTATGCCGATGGTGGCGAAGCATTTCGACGAGATCGACACGCAGCGCAGCGGCTATGTGACGCTGCGGCAGATCGAGATTTTCATGGCCCAACGGATGTCGGCTCGCTGAACGCATGGGAGACGCGGCATGGAGCAGGTGAACCGGATAATCGTGCTCGATGACGAGGCGGAGCTGCGCAATATGCTGCAGCGCTTCCTGACCGGGCATGGCTTTCACGTGCGTGCGGTGGCGGACGGCAAGCAACTCAATCGCTACCTGCAGCGCGAACCGTACGACCTGCTCGTGCTCGATCTGATGATGGAGCCAGAGGATGGCCTCTCGGTCTGCCGCAGGCTTCGTGCCGAGGGCCAGACGCTGCCCATCCTGATGCTGACCGCCAAGGGCGATCCGGCCGATCGCGTGATCGGGCTCGATACCGGCGCGGACGACTATCTGGCCAAGCCGTTCCTGCCCGACGAACTGGTGGCCCGCATCCGTGCGTTGCTGCGCCGCCAGAAGATCGCCGCCGGCGATCCCACCGTGGCTTCCCAGACGCTGAGCTTTGGCGAGTTCCGCTTCGATGTCGGCAAGCAGACGCTGACGCGCGCGGGCGTGCCGGTGGAAGTGCACTCTGCCCAGATGCTGCTGCTCCAGGCGCTGGGCGCTTCGCCAAACCGGCCGGTCAGCCGTGAGAACCTGCTGGCCCGCGCGCGCGGCCGCGATCATGACGCGCTCGATCGCAGTATCGACGTGCAGATTCTGAGGCTGCGCCAGATCGTCGAGGAAGATCCGTCCAAACCACGCTTCATCAAGACGGTTTGGGGGGTGGGATACATGCTGGTGGCCGGCGTGGAGGCGTGATGCGAATCGGACTGCCGCGCTCGCTGCTGGCTCGCAACATCGCGCTGCTGGTGGCGCTGGTGGCGTTCACGCAGGTGTGTTCGCTGATGGTGCTGCTGCACTTCGCGCAACGCCCGCGCGTGGAGCGCGCCGCGACGGTGTTCGCGCACTACGTGTCAATGCTCGATGGCGTGATGGCGGCCATGCCGGCCGAAGAAGCCAGAGTGGCCGTGGCGCGCCTGGGTGGTCAGACGGACGCGCCGGCAGTGGACGATGTGATGGAAGCGCGGGCGCTGCATCCGTTCCGCACCTGGCAGCGCGACGTGTTCATGGACGAGCTGCACAAGGCCCTGCCACCCGATATGCCGGTGCAGTGGCAGGATGCGGGCGACAACGAGCGGCTCTGGATCCGCATTCGCGCAGCCGGGATGCCAACGTGGGTGGCCTTGCCGATGACCGCCGATGCGCAGGCCAGCGGCATCACGGCTGCCATTGCGCTTTCCGCGGCGCTCGGGCTGCTGGCAGCGCTGACCGGATACCTGATCCAGCGCCATATCAATCGGCCGTTGCAGGACCTGGCGCGCGCGGCGTTGCACGTCAGCGCCGGAGAGACGCCCGCGCCGCTGCCCACCGATGGGCCGACCGAGATATCGCAGGTCAGCAGTGCGTTCAATCGCATGACTGAAGCCCTGCAGCAGACCGAGAAGACGCGCGCGCTGATGCTGGCCGGTATTTCGCACGATATCCGCACGCCGCTGACCAAGTTGCGTCTGGCGATGGCGATGGCGTTGCCGCGCGGGACGGACGATGCGTTCGTGGGCTCGGTGGAAGGCTACCTCGATCGCATCGACACGATCCTCCAGCAGTTCATGGACTACGCGGGCAGTGGCGAACGCGAGGCCCCGCAGCCGGGTGACCTCAATGCGCTGGTGCGCCAACTCGCGTCCGACTTCGCCGGGCTCGGCCATGAATTCGAACTCGATCTCGGCGATCTGCCGCCGGTTTCGTATCGCCCGACGAGCATGTTGCGCCTGTTGATGAACCTGATGCAGAACGCCATTAACTATGGCCGTACGGGACTGATGGTGCGCACATGGAAGGAAGGCGGCGCCGCGCATGTTGCCGTTTGCGATCGTGGCATCGGTATCAGCGTGGCCGAGCTCGAACAGCTGCGCGCCCCGTTCAGCCGCGGCGACAATGCGCGCGGGCACTCGGGCGGCACGGGGCTCGGGCTGGCCATCGTCGAGCGGATCGCGCGACTGCACGGCGGATCACTCGCGTTCCGTCCGCGCGAGGGCGGAGGACTGGAAGTGGTGGTGTCGTTGCCCGTATGACATTGAATGAAATAGTTCTTGCCTGGCCTGTTGCATGGCCGCATCCGATACTGGGTCTGCCGGCGCCGAAACCACGCAGCCCCCAAATAGACCCATTAGCAGACCCACTAGCAGGACTTCGACATGCAGACCGTATTTCAATCCATCCAGCGTAACGCCAGCCGCCTGACCCTCGCCGCTTTCGCGGCTACGTCGATGCTGATGGCCGGTTGCGCTTCCGCGACCACGATGATTTCCGACGCATCCGTGCCGGCCACGCTGGCCCACGTGTCGGCCGACGTGATCTACGTGCGCGGCTTCGACGTGAGCGCGAGCCAGGTGCGTGTCGATGACAACGTGATGCACCGTGTCAAGGCCATGGCGACTGGCGATGCCGGCGCGCTCTCGCAGGACCAGACCGCGGTCGATGCACGCAATGCGGTAGCCGACGAAATCGTGGGCGATCTGCGGGCCAAGGGTTTGCATGCCGAGCGCATCGACGGCCCGGTGCCGACCGATGTCAACGCGCTGATTGTCGAGGGCCGCTTTGACAAGATCGACGAAGGCAAGTCCCGCCGCCGGATGCTGATTGGCCTTGGCGCGGGCAAGAGCGATGTGTCGACGTCGGTGCAGGTGTTCTATCAACCCGCGCACGGCACGCCGGTCCCGGTCGAACTGTTCCAGACCAGCGCCAACAGTGGGCATATGCCGGGAATCGCGGAGACCGCAGGGATCGGAGCCGCCGCTGGCGCGCTGACGACCGCCGCTGCGGCTGGTGCGGGCGTGCATGGGGTGACGGAGATGAAGCGTGACAGCATCTCGGCGGAAGCCAGGCGCGTGGGCGATGCTGTCGCGAAGCAAGTGGCGGGCGTGGTGGAGAAGCTGTCGAAGACGGTTTGAGCGTCGGTGGGCCTGCCGGGCGCAGGCTCGCCGGATAGTGCGGTGACTCTTGGGAAGCAGGAGGGGAGACAGGGGGAGACAGGGCTGCCAGGGCAATCCCGCCAGCTCTGCCCGATTTCTGCTTTCACGCAATGGATGAGGCCGGTACCCGCCAAAAGGCTTTTCTCGACCTGGCGCATCAGATACATTGGCGTTTCACGAACGGGTCAGGGTGCCGCGAAGCCGTGAAACACTACTCCTCCGAAAACTTCCACCTCACGCAAAGCATCGGATTCCATCTCAACCGGGCACGCAACATCCTGTTGATGGAGATGGATGCCGCACTGCGGCCACTCGACATCACGGGCCAGCAGATGGGCATCCTGCTGTCGCTGACGCGCGGCGTGGCCACCACGCCGTTTGAGATCAGCAAGGTGCTTGGGATCGATACCGGCCTGATGACGCGGATGCTCGACAAGCTCGAGAGCCGCGGATTGCTACAGCGCCAGCGTAGCATCGAGGACCGGCGGGTGATTCATCTGCTCCTGACGGACAAGGGCAGGGAAGTGGCGACCCGCATTCCCGAGATCGCGCCCGAAGTGCTCAACCATCGGCTGCGCGATTTCTCCACGGAGGAATTCTGCGAGTTCCTGCGGCTGCTGCGCAAATTCACCGATTCCGACTAGGCCGGACCCGCGAATCGCTGGGGTGAGCGGCGGATGCCGCTTCCCCCTTCCCGCGAGCGGCGGCTTAATCGAGCAGGCGCGACAACGCAGGCGGCAGCCCCGCGTTGGGCTTGCGCGGTGGGCGCGCAAAGCTGCCCTCTCGCGCGCTGCCGGCTTGCAGCGCCACCAGCGATTCGCAATGCCGCACGGCGCTGCTGACGCCGTCCACCACCGGTACCGGAATACGGCCCTTGAGGGAGCGGGCCAGTCCGGCCAGCGGCGCGCCGGCCACGATGATCACGTCGGCGCCGTCCTCGCGCACAGCTTGCAGCGCGAGTTCTTCCAGACGTGCCGAGTGGTCTTCCTGCACGCTGCCAATATCGCGCAGCGGTTCCTGCAATGAGCGGATGCTGGCCAGCCGGTCGCCCAGGCCATTGGCCGCCACGCATTCGCGATACCACGCCTGAATGCGGTGTGAAATCGCGATGATGGAGAAACGCTGCCCCAACAGGCAGGCGCTGGCCAGCGCGGCTTCCGTCATGCCTACCACGGGTACGTCGAACAACTCCTTCAGACCGGCCAGGCCGGGGTCGCCAAACGCGGCGACGATCAGGCCGTCGAACTGGCCCGCGTGCTCGGCGGCGGCGCAAGCGGTGGCGTAGCCACCCACCAGTGCTTCGAA
Source organism: Cupriavidus metallidurans CH34 (assembly GCF_000196015.1). NCBI lineage: Bacteria > Pseudomonadati > Pseudomonadota > Betaproteobacteria > Burkholderiales > Burkholderiaceae > Cupriavidus > Cupriavidus metallidurans. The sequence continues at coordinate 429,841 of NC_007974.2, forward strand.
GCGCGTTTCGATATAGGCCACGCCGAACGGGGCGGTTGCCATCGTGATGCGGGTGTCCGGCGACACAGTGCGCTGGGCCTCGGCGTGAATCAGGTCGGTGACCGACTCACTGATATTCGGATTGACGATGAGCAGGTTCATGGCGAATCAGATCTCGGGTTGTCCAGCTTCGAGGAACTTGCCGCGGCCGGCCGCAGGCTCCAGGTACTCGCCATTGCGCACGATCAGTTCGCCGCGCGAGAAGGTGGTCATCGGCCAGCCGGTGACCTCGATGCCTTCATACGGCGTGTAGTCCACCGCGTGGTGCAGGTTGGCGTTGGCGATGCGCACCTTGCGCGTGGGGTCCCAGAGCACGATGTCCGCATCGGCGCCGACAGCAATCGTGCCCTTGCGCGGGTAGAGTCCGTAGATCTTGGCGGGGCGGTACGACGTGAGTTCCACGAACTGGTGCAGCGAGAGCTTGCCGCGCGCCACGCCGTCGAACAGCAGCGGCAGGCGGGTTTCGATGCCCGGCACGCCATTGGGGATGTGGTCGAACGGCTGCGCCGTGCCGCCCAGCTTCTTGCCTTCCGGATCGTCGTAGTTGAACGGCGCATGGTCCGACGAGAATACGCTGAATACGCCATTGGTCAGCGCACGCCAGACGGCGGCCTGGTTCTCCGGGTCGCGTGGCGGCGGGCTGCAAACGCACTTCGCGCCTTCGTAGCCGTCGTCGCCGCCCATGCCCATGTCCTCGGCGGTCAGGTACAGGTACTGCGGGCAGGTCTCCGCCAGTATCTTCATGCCACGACCCTGCGCCCAGCGGATTTGCTCGATGGCTTCCTTGCCGGAGACGTGCACGATCAGGATCGGCACGTCCACCAGTTCCGCGAACGTGATGGCGCGATGCGTGGCCTCGCGTTCGACGGCATCGGGGCGCGCCAGCGCGTGGAAGCGCGGCGCGATGCGGCCTTGCCCCACGAGCTTGTCGGTCAGCCACGAGATGCAGTCGGCATTCTCGGCGTGCACCATGACCAGCGCATTGTTCTGCCGCGCCACGTCGAGCACGGACAGCATCTCGCGGTCCGACAGCTTGAGGTCGTCATAGGTCATGTAGACCTTGAAGGAGCTATAGCCCTGGCGAATCAGTGACGGCAGTTCGTCCTGCAGCACGGCGGGGGTGGGGTCCGCCACGATCAGGTGGAACGCGTAGTCGATCACGGCGCGGCCATCGGCGCGGCGGTGATAGTCGTCCACGGCTGCCTTGAGCGACGCGCCTTTCTCCTGCGCGGCGAACGGGATCACGGTGGTCGTGCCGCCGCACGCAGCCGCGCGCGTGCCGGTGAAGAAGTCATCGGCCATGCGCATGCCGTCGGGCATCGGCTGGTCCAGATGGCAGTGGCCGTCCACGCCGCCGGGCAAGGCCAGCAGGCCGGTGGCGTCGATTTCGCTGGCAGCCGGCGGCAGGTCGTGGCCAAGTGCCACGATGCGGCCGCCGCGCACGCCAATGTCGCAACGGAAGCGGTCGGAGGCGGTGACCACGTCGGCGTTGCGGATTACCAGGTCGAGATTGTTGTCTGCGGGCATGGTCGTCACTCCGATGGATTGTCGGTCATTCGACTTCGCGGAACAGGCGGCCCCAACCCTGCAGCGCGCGGGTATCGACACCGGCCAGACGCAGCGACTTCCACACCACGGTGGCGATCGTGTCGTAGACCGGGATGCCGTTCTCGGCCTCGAGCGCTTCCACCAGATGCGCGGCATGCAGGTTGGTGCAGAACGTGGTGATGGCCTGAGGCCTTTCGGCGGCCAGCTCGCGCACCATCTTGCGGACGGTGTCCTCGTCCACTTCGGCGAAGCTGTAGTTCACATGCAATCCCAGGTGGCGCTCCGCGGAGCAGTCGAAACCGCTGCGCTGGTAGTTGGCGACGATGCGCTCCTGCACATCGTGCAGGTACGGCGTGGCCAGGCCGAAGCGGCGTGCGCCGGTCTTTTCCAGGATTTCGTTCAGGGCCAGTACGGATGTGGTGGCGGGGATGCCCGTGGCCTCGGTGATCTGGCGGCACAGCGCTTCATCCTTGTCAAAGCCGAGCCAGCCCGACGACGTGCCGTTCCACGCGATGACGTCCACACGGGCATCGGCCAGCAGGCGAGCGGCAGCAAGGATCTTCTCCAGATCGAACTGGCCGAGCGCCTGATCGCGCAGCGAAATCTCGGTCACGGTGAAGCGCGAGAAATGCGCGCTGACATTGGGCAGGCCGCTGACCATCGCGCTGGTGATGGGTTCGAGCGCGGTGTTGGAGGACGGCGTGAGCATGCCGAGGCGAATCTGTCTGGTCATGATGGGTATTACTCAGGAGTTCAAACGGGCGCCGTCCGCAGGGCGGCGCCTCTGTGTGTGTGGGAATGCGGGGTTCCAGCGCTGCGGCGGTACCGTCAGACCGGAATCTTCTTTTCGTAGTCGATGTTGGTCGACGCCAGCAGCAGGCCGATGCCGCAGGCGGCAAAGAACATCAGCGCCAGGAAGTACGAGCCGGTGGCCTGGACGATCAGGCCGACGATGATTGGCACGCTGATGCCGGCGATGTTGCCGCCCAGGTTCATCACGCCGCCGAGGAAGCCCACCTTGTTGCGGGTGCCCAGCATCGACGGCACGGACCAGAACAGGCCGCACCAGCGCAGGAAGAACAGGGTGGAGGACAGCAGTACCACGACCGCTACGGGGTCGGTGACGTAGGCGACCGAGAAGATCGACACCGTAGCCACCACCGCGGCGATGCCGAACAGTGTGCGCATCACCACGTTCGGGCGTCCGCCGGCTTCCTTCCACTTGTCGGCGATCCAGCCGCCGATCAGTTCGCCGACGAATCCGGCAAAAAAGATGATGAAGCTCGCGCCGCCCATCTGCTTCAGGTCGAAGCCGCGGGCCTTGCTCAGGTAGGTGGGCATCCAGGTTAGCAAGCCGTAGAACACGGCGTTGAAGCACATCCAGCTGATGGCCATGCACCAGACCGAGCGGTACTTGAAGAAGTCCAGTGAACGGCCGCTCAGGTTGGTCGGCTCCTCGCTGTGCTCCAGGGCAAGCGCGTCCTCGATATGACGGGCTTCCTGTTCATTCACGCCCAGGTGTTCGCGCGGCGAGTTGCGGATGTACCACCATGCCACGAAGCCGGCCAGCACCGTGCCAACGCCGGCCACGACGAACGACAGGCGCCACGAGCCCAGTTCGCTGATCAGCCCGGCAATGATGAGCGAGCCAAGTGCCGCGCCCAGCGGCGCGCCGCCGTCGAGCAGCGTGGCGCCACGGCCACGTTCGTTCTTCGTCATCCAGATGGCATTGAGCTTGCCGCCGGCCGGGTAGATCGGCGCTTCCGCAGCGCCGAGCCCCAGCCGCGTCAGCAGCAGCGAGGTGGCATTGGTGCAGACCGCCGCCAGCGCCTGGAATGCACCCCAGAACACGGTAGCCGTAGCGATCACGATGCGCGGCTTGTACTTGTCGGCCAGCATGCCGCCCGGCACCTGCATGACGGCATAGGTCCAGAAGAACGAACTCAGGATCAGCCCCTGCATGGCGGGACTCAGGTCGAATTCCTTCGCGATCAGGGGCATGGCCACCGACAGCGATGCGCGGTCGATGTAGTTGATCGCCACGAGGAGCAGCATCATCAGGAAGATCTTCCATCGCACGCTGCTGCGGGGAACCGCGAGCGAGGCCGCGGCGGGGCTTGTGGATTGCATGACGGGTGTCTCCTTGTCCTTGATGCCTTCGGTGAGGCGTTTGGTTTAGCGTGTCGCGCAACTGGACGCAGTATAGGATACGTAATCTGTAATTACAACATCTGTAAGTCATTGATTTATATGGATTATGAATGCACAGATTAGGTGTGTGGTAGCCTCCTGATGGTGCAAATTCCCCAACCTGGTGATGTCTGTGACACAAGCGCTCCCCAAAACCGCCCGGCTCCGCACGCTGGGCATGTCCGCCGAGATCGCGGCGCGGTTGCGCACGATGATTCAGGAAGGCGAGCTGCCGCCGGGCGTGCGGATCGACGAGAAGGCCTTCTGCGAGGCCTTCGATGTGTCGAAGACGCCGTTGCGCGAAGCGCTGAAGGTGCTGGTGGCCGAGGGGCTGGTCCTGCATCGCCAGTACATCGGCTATCGCGTGGCGCCGCTCGATCTCGACGAACTGCGCGCCACATTCGAGACGTTGCACGGGCTGGAGGCACATGCCGGGGAACTGGCGGCGCAGCGGCTCAGCGATGCAGCCGTGACCAAGATCGAACGTCGCCATCAGGCCATGATCGACGCGCACGACGCCGGACGCCGCACTGACTACTTCCGCATCAACCAGGAAATCCACCAGCTCATCATCGACGGTGCCGGCAACGCCGTGCTGGCCGGCATCTATGCAATGCTGATGAGCAAGGTCCACCGCGCCCGTGGCGCGGCCAACGCGGACATGCTGCGCTGGCAGGAATCGCATACCGAGCACGAGGAGATCATCGCGGCGCTGCGCGAGCCGGGGCGTCCGCGCCTGGCCGACGTGCTGCGACGGCATTCGGAGAACACTGCGAAGGAAGTACTGCGCGTGGTCGAGCAGACGCTGGCCGAGCCCGCGGCGCGCGCGGCGGGTGGCGCGCGGCGCTGACAGGCGCTGATGATTTCTCTCCAAACTGAGCGTCCTGCCGTTTTTCCGATGGATCAGCATCGCTCTTCAGGAATACTGAAGACGGCTTCACTAATTGTGGCTGGCTGCGCCGCCTGACGATACCTATAGTCCACGCCAGCGCGACTTTCCCCTACCGCGACGACGATGGAGACATAAAACATGATCAGGACATGGGTCGGCGCGTGCGCCGCGGTTGCGACGCTATTCGCCTCGACCGTCCAGGCCGAGGACATTCGCGTGATGACATCGGGCGGATTCACGGCCGCCTACAAGATCCTGGGTCCGCAATTCGCCGGGGAGAGCGGCAACACGCTGGAAACGACGCTTGGGCCGTCGATGGGGCAATCACCGGAAGCCATTCCGAACCGGCTGGCGCGCGGCGAGCAGGCCGACGTGGTGATCATGGTCGGCTACGCGCTAGACGATCTGATCAAGAAGGGTGTAGTCGATCCGAAGTCGCGCGTCGAACTGGCTGATTCGCGCATCGGCATGGTGGTGCGGCAGGGCGAGGTGGTGCCCGATATCCGTACCGTGGACGCGCTGCGTCGCGCGCTGATGCAGGCGAAGTCGATTGCCTATTCCGATAGCGCCAGCGGCGTTTACGTTCAGCGTGAACTGTTCAAGCGGCTTGGTGAGCCGGAGGTACTGGGCGCCAAGGCGAAGAAGATCGAGAAGACCCCGGTGGCCTCGGTCGTCGCCAATGGCGAGTACGAGATCGGTTTCCAGCAGGTGAGCGAGCTGTTGCCGGTGTCTGGTGTGAGTTTCGCCGGACGCATCCCCGAGGACGTGCAGTCGATCACGCGTTTCGCCGGCGGGATTCCTGTCAACGCTGCACACCCCGCGCTGGCAAAGGCGTTGCTCGACTACATGGCTGCGCCGGCCGCCCAGACGGTTGTGAAGGAGACGGGCCTCGATTCCGTCCCCCACTAGGTTTTTCGGAGACTGCAGTACTACCCCGGGGCCGGCGTTTGCCGGCCCTTTTTCATTGGGCGCCGATCTGGGCGATCACCACGAGGATGACCGCCGCATTGCCGGGCTGCTGGAAATGCGAGGAGATCGTCCGCGCATGGCCAGCCCTTGCGCCCAGCACATCCACGAGCAGATCGGAGGCGCCATCAATGACCGCCGGCTGCTGCAGCCAGCCTTCCGCGCTGGCGATATGGCCTTCCACCCGCACGATGTGATCCAGTCGGTCGAAGCCACCCAGGTACGCGCGGATCTGGGCCAGTACGTTGAGCGCGGCCAGGACGGCGGCGCGCTGGCCTTCTTCCAGGGTCAGGTCCCTGCCGACCTGCCCCTGCCAGACGACCTTGCCGTTGGCCAGCGGCAATTGTCCGGAAACAAAGAGCAGGTCGCCTGCCTGGCTGACGGCGGTGTAGTTGCCCAAGGGCCGGGGCGGATCGGGCAGCATCAGGCCGCGCGCCGCGAGCCGTTGCAGCACGAAGGTATCGAACGAGTTGGCATGGATCACGAGGTGGCTCCGGTGATGATCACGGGACGGTGACGGTTGGGGCAGGGGCCGCCGTGGCTCGCAAGGGGCGCGGCGACGGCGGCACAAGACCATTCAGCGGCCGGCGCTGTAGCCGCCGTCTACTGCCAGCACGGTGCCGGATACGAAGTCCGCCTTGGCGAGGTAGAGCACGGCGGCGTTGATCTCGTCGATGCGGGCAATGCGGCCCAGTGGATGCAGGCGACCCAGGGCGTCGTGAGTTTCCGCTGCGTGCATCGGGGTGTCCGTCACGCCGGGCGCGACTGCATTCACGGTGACGCCGAACGGCGCCAGTTCCAGCGCCAGGGCTCGGGTGGCCTGATTGAGGCCGCCCTTGAGTGCCACGGCCAGCAGAGCCGGCACGCCGGCGTGCGGCTGCAGCGCGATCGATGCGGTGATGTTGATGATCTTGCCTTGCCGGCGCTCGCTCATATGCCGCGCGGCTTCCTGGGAGGGATACAGCGTGCCCTTCAGGTTTGTCGCGATCTGTAGCTCGATTTCCTCGGGCGTGAACTGCACGAAAGGCTTGGCGGAGAAGATGCCGGCGTTGTTGACCAGCACGTCGACATGACCGAAGCGCGCAATGGCCTGCGCGAAGACTTCGCGCGCGGTGTCCGGGAGCGCGACGTCGCCAGCCACGCCAACGAAGCGTTCGCCGGCGTCCAACTGCGCGGCCGTGGCTTGCAGGCGTTCCTGCGAGCGGCCGGTGCCGACCACGTTGTACCCCTCCTTCAGAAAGGCCTTGGCCAGACCCAGGCCGATGCCGCTGGTGGCGCCAGTGATGATGACGGTGGGATGCGTGTTGCTCATGATGTTCTCCAGAGAGATGGGTGACGGGGCCGGCGTAGCGTTTGCAGTGCCGCCTCCGGTTGAACACACTCTATTCCGGCATCAAAAAGCAAAAAACGGGGTTATGTACACTTGTCCTGTTACATGGAGTAATAAATATGCACAGGCACTTCGACGACGTCCTGCTCGGCAGCATCGAGCTGTTTTGCCTCGCGGCCGAAGCCGGTAGCTTCACCGCCGCTGCCAACACCGCCGGGGTCACGCCGGCGGCCGTAAGCCGCTCGATCTCACGGCTGGAGAAGCGCCTGGGCGTGCGCCTCTTTGTGCGGTCCACGCGCAGCATCCGGCTGACCGAGGGCGGCAGGAGCTACTTCGAGCAATGCCGTGGCGCGCTCAACCAGTTGATCGAGGCCGAGCGCAAGGTCACGGGCGAGCAGGTCCAGCCTTCGGGCACCCTGCGTATCAGCGCGCCGACGACCTACGGGCACTACCGGCTGCTGCCCTTGCTGCCCGCCTTGCGCGAGCGGTTTCCTCTCCTCAGGTTCGAGGTCCAGATCGGCAACCGCAATATCGATTTCCACGAGGAGAACTTCGATGTGGCGATCCGGTTCCGCGCGCAGCCGGATTCGACGATGGTCTCGCGCCATCTGGAGGATGCGGAACTGGTGGTGGTGGCAAGCCCTGGGTATCTGAAGCGGGCCGGACGGCCGCAGGCCCTGGAGGATTTGCAGCAGCACGAGTGCATTCAGTTCGATCTGCCCAGCAGTGGCCGGCCGATCGCGTGGCTGTTTATGGATGGCGGCCGTGAACGGGAGGTGCTGGCCACGGAAAGCCATTATCTGTGCGCCGAGGACGTGCTTGCCGGCGTCACCCTGGCCAGGTCTGGTGCCGGTCTGTTCCAAACCTACCGATTTATCGTCGAACGGGACTTGGCCGACGGCACGCTGGTCGAGGTCCTGCAGCCATTTGCTGGCCGGTCACGGCCAGTCAGTCTGATGTACCCGCACGGGCGCCTGCTGCCGTCGAGGGTCCGGGTGTTCGTGGATTTTCTGATGGAGCAGGCCGCGGCCCTGGCAAGCGCGCGGGGGGCGGGGAAGCCTGCCCGGGGCTAGCGAATGAGCGAATGGCCGGGTGCCGGCTGTTGCGCAAGTGGCCGTGAAAAAAGCGTCGGCCGAACCTTGTCACCCTCCTTTCTTAGGGAAATCGTCTCTATCTTGTAACGGCGTCAACCGATAATATTTCAAAGCGTTACGAAATATTACGAGACCAGGCCTGCGTTCCCCACATCACATTTTAATGAGACGGGCCGGCTCGCAAGCCTCAGCGCGCGTATCGCATGGGGCCAGGGTTGAATCCGCGCGCGCCAAGCCCGAGCCAGGGCGGTGTGTGCCATACAAGGGGAGCAGTCAGTCGTGCATGAACCAGTGTCGTACTTGCAGGGGCTCGTCCACGCCCGTGCGGGGGGGCTTGTTGACCTTTATCCGGCGTACTACCTGCGATATCTCGCTTCCGTAGCGTCGATATCCGCTTTCTGTTATCCGGCGGGCAGCCGCAAGTGGTTGACGCGACGTGCCAAGCTGATTGCGCTGTCGGCCGTGCGGGCCGGTTCGGCGCGGTCGTGGCTGCGCGCCGCAGCTGCCTCGCCGCTGCTGCAGCGGGTGGTGGTGGCGCGGCCGTTGATGCTGGAGAAGCCATTCCGGCCGCTTGGCGCGCTGGGTCTGGGCTTTGGTGACCGGGCGAGGTTGGTGGTGGACCACTACGTGCTGGCCGAATCCGCACTGCCCGTTTGCGTCTGCGATCGAATCTATCTGTCCGGCGGACTCCGGTGGATGTCCGAGGATGGGCGCTACGAGCTTCGCCTGGCCGATTCCGGCCCGAATCCCAAGGAAGGCGAACTGGCTTTCTACTGGACCGATATCGAGACCGGGGTTTGCCTGACGCAGCTGAGCTTCTATCTCAGGCGTGGCGACCACGGCCCGGAAATCTATGTCGGCGGCCTGCAGGGGCCGATGGGCGAGCAGAGCCGTGAATGGATTCGCCTTGCCACCAAGGCCAGCGAAGGCCTGCGGCCCAAGGATGTCGTGATGGAGGCGTTGCTGGCGTTCGCCGCACACGTTGGCGCCCGGCGTGTGGTGGGGGTGTCCCGCGCCAATCACGTTAGCAGGCAACGCAACACACCGCGTGAAATCCTGGCTGACTACGAAGGCTTCTGGGCGGAGTACCACGGCACGTCGCTTGCGGATGGCAACGTCGATGTGCCGATCTGCCAGCCACAACGCGATATTGCGGAGATTCCTTCCAAGAAGCGGTCGGCCTGGCGCCGCAAGCAGGCATTTGCCGAAGCGGTGCGCGCGACGGTGGCGGACTGGCTGCGTGCCGACGCAGTCCCCGCCGGCAACGATCCCCAACTTCCTGTTGCCGCAGCTGTCGCTGCCTGATCGCGTATTGAAAAGCGTGGTAGTGGTAAACCCTAGTAGTCTAGCTAGCTAGACTTTTAATAGAGTCCGATATCGACTTGGCGCGCCGGCTGAATGCCGGCGCGTTTCGTATGCCGGACGCCAACGATCTCCTCTCTCGCAGCCGCGAACCCGTCTATCTACAGCTGGCCACGATCTTTCGACGACAGATCGAAAGCGGCGCATGGCGGCCGGGTGAACAGATTCCTTCCCTCGAAGCGCTCTGCCGTCAGTACGGCGTGGCGCGCATGACCATGCACAACGCCCTTTCCCGTCTGGACGAGGAAGGGCTGGTCGAGCGCTCGCGCGGCCGGGGGACGTTCGTCAAGGCGGGCGGCCGTGAATGCCGGCGAATGGCGTTGCCGATCAACTGGAACCAGGCCGTGGCCGTCGGCGACAAGCTGTCCACGGAGGCCATCGTCGAATCCACCGCCGATGTGCCGCTGCCTGATGACCTGGGCATGCCCTGCGACGGCCGTCGCGCCGATGCCTACCATTTCCTGCACCGCGCTCATCGCACCGATGGAAGACCGTTTGCCGTGGGCGAGGTCTATATCGCAGCCGATGTCTTCGCGCGCGACCCCGAGGCTTTCCGCCACGGCGCGTCGGTGCCGGTGCTCGACCGATTTCCCGGCCTCAAGGTCAATGCTGCGCGGCAGCGGCTATCGATCGTTCCGGCCGGTGCCGAATCCGCCAGCGCGCTCGAACTGGCCGTGGGCGCCCCCGTGGCTGAACTGCGGCGTTTTGCCTGCGTCGACGACGTGATCGTCTATTACGCACGGATCGAGTTCCCGACCGAGTATGTCTGCCTGGATTTCGATCTGCTCGCCCCCCATTCCTGACAACACCCACCAAATACGGAACCTGCAATGGAGACTCAAGACACGATGAACGGCGCGGAAAGCCTGGTGAAGACGCTGCTGGCTTGCGGCGTCGATACCTGCTTTGCCAACCCCGGCACCAGCGAAATGCATTTCGTGGCGGCGCTGGACCGGATTCCCGGCATGAAATGCGTGCTGGGCCTGTTCGAAGGCGTGGTCACTGGCGCGGCCGATGGCTACGCGCGCATGGCCGACAAGCCGGCCGCCACGCTGCTCCACTGCGGCCCGGGACTGGCCAACGGCCTGGCCAACCTGCACAACGCGCGCCGCGCGCAGACACCGATCATCAACATCATCGGTGATCAGGCCACCTATCATCGTCCGCTCGACGCGCCGCTGACCGCGGATACCGAAGGTTGGGCGCGCCCCGTTTCGGTCTGGACGCGTACCGCTACCCATGCGGCGTCGGTTGGTGCCGATGCCGCCGCGGCGGTGCAGGCCGCGACTTCCGCGCCGGGTGGCGTGGCAAGCCTGATCTTGCCATCGGATGTTTGCTGGGATGCGGGTGGCAAGGTGGCCGCGCCGCTGCCGGCGCTGGCCGTGCCGAAGGTGTCGCCCGATGCCGTGCAGAACGCCGCGCGCGTGCTGCGCAGCGGCCAGCCCACGCTGATCGTGCTGGCGGGCAACGCCTTGCGCACTGGCGCCCTGGCCGATGCGCACCGGATTGCCGCCGCCACCGATGCGCGGCTGATCACGCCGATGTCGAATTCGCGCGTGACGCGTGGACGTGGCCATCTGGCTGTTGACCGTATTCCATACTCCGGTGACGTGGCACGCCAGAAGCTGGCGGGTATCCGCAATGTGATCCTGGTCGGCGCGCCCGCACCGGTGACGTTCTTCGCCTATCCGGGCAAGTCGCCGCGTCCGTACCCCGAGGATGCTGTCATCCACGTGCTGGCCCGGCCCGAAGAAGATCTGGGCGAGGCATTGGCCCGCCTGTCGGACGAATTGGGTGCGCGTAATGCTCCGCTGCCGGCCTCGGCCCATATCACTGCGGAGCCGGCAAAGGGTGCGGTGACATCCGAGGCGGTGGCGCAGACGCTGACCGCGCTGTTGCCCGACCAGGCCGTAGTGGTGGAAGAGAGTGTGAGCTTCGGCCGCGCGTTCTATCCCGGCACGGTCCATGCCGCGCCACACGACTGGCTGCAACTGACCGGCGGCGCGATTGGCGCTGGCCTGCCGCTTGCCACGGGCGCTGCAATCGCGGCACCGGACCGCCGCGTGGTGGCGTTGCAGGCCGATGGATCGGGCATGTACACGCTGCAGTCGCTGTGGACCATGGCGCGTGAAAAGCTTGATGTGACCATCGTGCTGCTGGCCAATCGCAAGTACGCGATCCTGCTGGGCGAGCTGGCGGGTGTGGGTGCCAATCCCGGCAAGACCGCGCTGGATATGCTCGACCTCGGCAACCCGGATCTGGACTGGGTCAAGATGGCCAACGGTATGGGCGTGGAAGCTGCGCGTGCGGAGAACATGGAGACGTTCGCCGACCTGTTCCGCATGGCCAACCAGCGCAAGGGCCCGTTCCTGATCGAGCTGGTGATCTGAGGGGAATTCCTCGCAGATTGACGGCGCCCCTCTCCCGCTTGGCGGGAGAGGGTAGCGAACCTTCCTTCAACCTTCCACTTCCGCCCAGCCCGCCATTGCCTGGCCGCCGGCATCGTCGCCGGTCCACAGAATCACCTTCCCGGGGGTCTCCGCATCGTCCATGCCACCGACGGTGACCGTATCCAGATGGAACAGCGGCGCAAGCCCGCGGAAGCCGAAGCGCTTCACGCGCGCGTCGGGGCGCTCGTGCCGCAGCAGTTCAAGCATCAGCATCGCCTGCATCGGTCCATGCACGATCAGGCCCGGGTAGCCCTCCACGTCGCGCACGTAGTCGAGATCGTAGTGAATGCGGTGGCCGTTGAACGTGAGCGCCGAATAGCGGAACAGCAGCACCGGATCGGCCTTGAGTGACCGGCCGAACTGCGCGGTGTGCGCCAGTCGCGGACGCGGCGGTTGCGGCTGGCCGCGCTCGGGCATGGCGCGATAGACGATGTCATGACGCTCGTTCAGCGCGGTTTCGCCGTTGACGCTGAGCTCGTGATCGACGGTCACGAACCAGAGTTCGCCGGTGCGGCCAGACTTGTGCTGGACATCGGTGATGGTCGATGTCTTCGTCACGGTTTCGCCCACGCGCAGGCCGCGTTTGAACGTCACTTCGCTACCGGCCCACATGCGGCGCGGCAACGGTACCGGCGGGAGGAAGCCGCCAAGCGCGGGATGTCCGTCCACGCCGATTTCGTGCTGCGGCGCGCGCGGCAGGAAATAGAGCCAGTGCCACAGCGGTGGCAGCGGCTGGCTGACGAGCGCGTCACCATCCAGGTCGAAGGTGGCCGCCAGCCCTTGCACCGGTTCCGCGGCGAGCGTTTCGGTGCGGGATTCGGTGCGGCCGATCCACTCGCGCAGTTGTTCGAGGGTAGGGGTGGTCATGTCGATCTCGCAGGCTCTCGTGGTAATCAGCGGGCGGCGGGCAGCCAGTCGTTGACGTTGGCTTCGCGGTCGAGCTGCCAGACGCGCGCGATGATCGCGCGCATCTCGGCTTCGGTCGCGCCGTGACGGAACGCGCCAAGCTGGATGGCCTTTGCCTCGAGTTCGGGACGCGACAGCGTGTTGTCGGGGTCACCCTTGGGCACGTCGACACGCGCCTGGAGCGTACGGCCGTCGGTGGTGCGCACCGTCACGCGGCCGATCCACTGGCGCGGATAGGCCGCGTTGATCTCCTCGTCGAGCTCCATCGTAACTTTGTCGCGGAACGCCGAGACCTGCGCATCCTTCAACGAATGCTGCTCGAACTCGCCCAGGCCCGCATGGGCGTGCACGGCGACCAGGCCGAGCACCGTGCCCATCGAGAACTTGGCCTGATGGATCGTTGCCGGGTTGACCACCGGGCCAAGCACGTCGATTGCGCCCTGATGGACGTGCGCCGTGACGGCGGCGATCTGGTCGGCTTGCAGTCCTTCGCGCAGCATCAGCGCCTTCAGCGCGTCCGCGGCCGGATGCGTGTGGCGGCACGACGCGAAGAACTTGAACGAGGTTTCCGCCGTGGCCCAGCGCGTGCCGAGGCCATCGGTCAGCGCCGCCGGATTGGCGTCGCTGGACATCCCCGCTGCCATGCCCTGCGCGCCTTCCAGGATCTGGCGCGCGCCGGTGAAACCCGCGCGTGCCAGCCAGGCAGACTGCAGGCCATCGGCGGCGGCCTTGGCCGTGTGCAGTTGCTTCGAATCCGCGGCGTCGCGCAGGAATTCCCACAGGCCGGCGGCCTGCGTGCCGGCGGAACCCAGTGCCTGGTTGATACCTTCGGCATCGAGTCCGTACAGCTTGGCTACTGCCGCAGCAGCGGCCAGCGTGCCGACGGTGCCGGTGGTGTGGAACACGCGGTAGTGCGAGCGGCCCATGAACTCGCCGATGCGGATGCCTGCTTCGTAGCCGGCGATCGAGGCTAGCAGCACTTCCGCGCCAGTTTTGCCTTCCGCCTGCGCGGCGGCAACAACGGCCGGGAACACGACTGCGGCGGGGTGAAGCACCGAGCCGTTGTGGACGTCATCCTGCTCGACCACGTGTGACGAGGCGCCGTTGATCAGCGCAGCGAAATAGGGCGATGTGCGACGGCGGTCGACGAAGACCTCGGCCTGGCCTGTGGCCGGGCCCATCGCGGCGGCGAACTCCTGGATGCGCCGCACGGCGGGCGCGTCCTTGCCGGCGATGGCTGATGCGATCCAGTCGAGGAACAGATCCTTGGTGCGCTCGACGACGGGCGACGGCACATCGGCGAGCGTGAACCGCGCGAGAAACTCGCAGAGCTGGCGGGTCGGATAGCGGGTATCGATGTCGGACATGGCAGGTATCAGAACGAGCGGGGCAGTTCGAGAACGTGTTCGGCGACGAACGACAGGATCAGGTTGGTCGAGATCGGCGCCACCTGGTACAGGCGCGTTTCACGGAACTTGCGTTCGATGTCGTACTCGGCGGCAAAGCCGAATCCACCGTGCGTCTGCAGGCAGACGTTGGCCGCTTCCCATGAAGCATCGGCGGCCAGCAGCTTCGCCATGTTGGCTTCCTTGCCGCAGGGCTTGCCTGCGTCGAACAGCTGGGCGGCCTTGTAACGCATCAGACTGGCGGCTTCCACATTGACGAACGAACGCGCGATCGGGAACTGCACGCCCTGGTTCTGGCCGATCGGGCGATCGAACACGATCCGCTCGCGGGCGTAGCTGCTGGCGCGTTCGACGAACCAGTAGCCATCGCCGATGCACTCGGCGGCAATCAGGATACGTTCGGCATTCAGGCCGTCGAGGATGTACTTGAGTCCCTTGCCTTCCTCGCCAATCAGGTTTTCGGCCGGGATTTCGAGGTTATCGAAGAACAGCTCATTGGTTTCGTGGTTGACCATGTTGCGGATCGGCTGGACCGTCAGGCCGTTGCCAATCGCTTCGCGCAAGTCGACGACGAACACCGACAGACCTTCGGACTTCTTCTTCACCTGGTCCAGCGGCGTGGTGCGTGCCAGCAGCAGCATCAGGTCGGAATGCTGGACGCGCGAGATCCAGACCTTCTGGCCGTTGATCACGTACTTGTCGCCGCGCCGCACTGCCGTGGTCTTGAGCTTGGTGGTATCGGTACCGGTGGTCGGTTCGGTCACGGCCATCGACTGCATGCGCAACTCGCCCGAAGCGATGCCGGGCAGCCAGCGCTGCTTCTGCGCCTCTGAGCCGTGGCGCAGCAGGCAGCCCATCACGTACATCTGACCGTGGCACGCCCCCGAGTTGCCGCCGTTGCGGTTGATCTCTTCCATGATCACGGAGGCTGCGGTCAGCGGCAGGCCGGAGCCACCGTATGCCTCGGGAATCAGCGCGGACAGCCAGCCGGCGTGGGTCAGCGCCTGGACGAACTCCTCCGGAAATGCGCTGTGTTCCTCGATGCGTTGCCAATAGGCCGAATCGAATTGCTTGCAGAGGTCGCGTACGGCCTCGCGGATTTCCGGGTAAATCAGGTCTTGGTCCTGTGCAGCATGCATGGCAATGTCCGTCAGTATCGAGTAGGCGCATTATTCCCGACCGGTCGGAGCAGTGACATTCGCATTTGCGGAAGCGCGACTTCGGTTCCGGCTTAGGGATGTCCCAGGGGTGTGACGGGGGGCGCGGACTGGCGTGGATGCGGGTTATCCCGCGACTTTTTCATGCCCTCGCCCCCCCTTCGGCAAAGCCGAATTGTGCCGCCGGGTCAGTGGATTCACGCTGCGCGCTACTCGAATCCCAGAAACCAGACGCGTATGACGCGCGCATTCAGGAGACAGCGTATGACCACATTCCCGCAGTTGCCAGCCATCGGTACCGGCAAGTGGCGAGGCATGACGTGGGCGGCACTCGCGCTAGCAGCCGTGGCGGTGGCTGTTCCCGGCCAGGGCCGAGCGAATGATGCCTACCCCTCCAAGCCCATCGTGATGGTCGTGCCATTCGCGGCGGGTGGCCCGACGGACGTCGTGGCGCGCTCGGTGGCGGCGGCGATGTCCAAGACGCTGGGCCAGAGCGTGGTGGTGGAGAACCGTCTGGGTGCCGGCGGCACGGTGTCCGCTGCGTACGTGGCCAAGGCCGCGCCGGACGGCTACACGATCCTGATTCAC
The DNA here is from genome assembly GCF_000196015.1 of Cupriavidus metallidurans CH34. Classification (NCBI taxonomy): domain Bacteria; kingdom Pseudomonadati; phylum Pseudomonadota; class Betaproteobacteria; order Burkholderiales; family Burkholderiaceae; genus Cupriavidus; species Cupriavidus metallidurans. The sequence goes on from NC_007974.2 coordinate 445,769, forward strand.
CATAACGGCATGGCCACCGCGCCGGCGCTCTACTCGAAGCTGCCGTACAAGCCGCTGACCGACTTCAGCTTCGTGGGCCAGGTGGCGGATGTGCCGATGACGCTGCTGGGACGCCACGATCTGCCGCCCAACAACCTGCCCGAGCTGGTGACCTACATCCAGAAGAACCAGAACAAGGTGAACCTGGCCAACGCGGGGCTGGGCGCGGTGTCGCAGTTGTGCGGGATGCTGTTCCAGAAGGCGATCGGCGTGGATGTGCAGACGATCCCATACCAGGGCACCGCGCCGGCGATGACTGCGCTGCTGGGTGGTCAGGTGGATGTGCTGTGCGACCAGACCACGCAGACGCTTACCCATATCAAGGCTGATAAGGTCAAGCTGTACGGCGTGACCACGGCTGAGCGCATTCCCGCGCTACCGAACGCGCCGACGCTGCGCGAAGGCGGCCTGAAGGGCTTCGAAGTCAAGGTCTGGCACGGGATCTACGCGCCCAAGGGCACGCCGCCTGCCGTGATCAACAAGCTCAACGGCGCGTTGCGCGCGGCGCTGAAGGACCCGGCCGTTGCGGCGCGTATGCAGGATCTGGGCGCGGTGATCGTGCCCGAGGACAAGCAGACGCCGGAAGGGCTGCGCACGTGGCTGGCCTCGGAGATCGACAAGTGGTCGCCGATTATCAAGGCGGCTGGCGTGAAGGCGGACTAAGGCGGATTGAGGGGGGAAACACCTACACCGGCTCCCGGGCCGCATCCACCAGATACTGAATCAGCGTTTCCGCGAACTGGGGCAGTTCCCGTCCCGGCCGGCGCACGAGTTGCAACTCGCGTCGCGCCCAGTCGTCTTCCAGCCGGATGAAACGCAGTACCTTGCGGCTGGCGTAGCGCCGCGCGCAACTGTTCGGCACGATGGCGATGCCGGCGCCGGCTTCCACCATGCGGCACACCGCGTCGAAGCTGCCCACCTGGATGCGCAGGCTGATCCGTTTGCCCATGCCGCTGGCGATGCGGTCCAGGAAGGACTGGATCGCCGATGACTGATTCAGCCCCACAAAGCGGCAACTATCGAGCAGTTCGGCGAACCGCAGTGTCTTGAAGGCTGGCAGCGGATGGTTGACAGGGGCGATCACGATCAGTTCGTCGCTGCAAAGCTGCATTGTGTCCAGGTCGGCGGTGGCGACTTCTCCCGCCACGATGCCGAGGTCCGCCGCCCCCGTGCCGATGGCCGAGACGATGTCGGCCGAAAGGTGTTCCTCCAACTCGATGTCGACGTCCGGGTTCTCCGACAGGAAGCGCGACAGCGCGTGGGCCAGGAACGAGTTGGTGGCCGTGGTGTTGGCCAGGAGGCGCACGCGGCCCTTGACGCCCTTGGCATAGGGGCGCAGGTCCGAATGCAGGCATTCGAGCTCCCGGAACACCTCGCGCGCGTGGCGCAGCAGGGCGTCGCCAGCCGGAGTGAGGCGCACGCCTTTCACCTGGCGGATCAGCAACTGGGTCTGGAACGCCTCTTCAAGCTGCTTGATGCGGGCGCTGGCCGCGGGCAGCGAGAGAAAGCTGCGCTCGGCCGCGCGTGTGATGTTCTCTGTTTCTCCCACGTTCAGAAACAGCCGCAGGTCGGTCAGGTCGTAGTGCATGGCTTCGGCGGGCACGAAGCCCACTTTTGTGATTCATGAATTCCAAAGTTTCGGCCGCCAATTTATCGTATCCAGCTCTGCAATAAAACGGGCAGGCTTCCCTGTCCGTGCAGACAGCAAGCCAATGGAGGATACGATGAGCGGAATGATGGAAGGCAAGGTAGTGGTGGTAACGGGCGCCGGTGGCGGTATCGGACGAGGCATTGCCCTGGGCATGGCGGCGGCTGGCGCTCGTGTGGTGGTCAATGACCTGGGCGTGTCGATGAGCGGCGAAGGCGGCGATGCCGGCCCCGCGCAGCGCGTGGTCGAGGAAATCCGCGCGGCCGGCGGCCAGGCCGTGGCCAATACCGATTCCGTTTCGACCTGGGCTGGCGGCAACGCCATCGTGCAATGCGCGCTCGACACCTTCGGTCGCATCGACGCTGTGGTCAACAACGCCGGCAACCTGCGCGATCGCATGTTTTTCAAGATGAACGAGGAAGAATGGCGCTCGGTGATCGACGTGCACCTGCACGGCACCTTCTTCGTCAGCCGTGCGGCAGCCAACTATTTCAAGGATCAGGAGAGCGGCGCCTACGTCAACATGACGTCGACGTCGGGGCTGATCGGCAACCTGGGTCAGGCTAACTACTCCGCGGCCAAGCTGGGCATCGCCGCGCTGTCCAAATCGATCGCGCTGGACATGGCCCGTTTCAATGTGCGCTCGAATTGCATCGCGCCGTTCGCCTGGAGCCGCATGACCAGCTCGATCCCGGCCGAGACGCCTGCGGAGAAGGAGCGCGTGGCCCGCCTGCAGAAGATGGAAGCCGGCAAGATCGCTCCGGTGGCCGTGTTCCTGGCCAGCGACGCGGCCAAGGACGTGAATGCCCAGATCTTCGCGGTGCGTGCCAACGAGATCATGCTGATGAGCCAGTCGCGCCCGGTGCGCTCGGTCCATACCGGCGAAGGCTGGACGCCGGAAACCGTCGCGGAGATCGCCATGCCCGCAATGCGTGGCAGCTTCTTCAAGCTCGACCGCTCGCCCGACGTCATCAACTGGGACCCGATCTGACCGAGTCCCGAGGCCGGCCTGGATCGAATTCAGGCTGAACCCGAGGCCGGCCCGCCTTCCGCTTTCCGTTGATGCTGCATTGCAGCGCGACGCGTCCATACATGCGTGCCCGATGTGGCACGCATTCTGCTCACTCCTTCATCGTTAGTACCGGCGTCAGGGCGCGCGCACTTGGGAAGTGCGTGACGATTGCTGCTGGTGATAGCGAAAACACTGAACAGGTGCATACGCGCGATACGTCGATACGTCGATATGTCGACACGTCTCTTGCCGGCGCCGGTTAGCACTCGTCATTCGAAAGTGCTAATGCGGAAAACGTTGAACGAAAGACGCGACGGTATGTCGCAGCGATAGTCGTCAACGCGTTGTGAGGTGGCGATGATCGTGACCCTGCTGGCCGCGTGGACATGATCTTGCTGTGCGCGCAATCATTGCTCGCGATGTGTCTGACGCGCGCGATGGGCGCGTTGCACGAAGGCGCGCGAAGGCGTTGTTGTGTCGATACCGAACGCGTTGCGCGAAGGTATTGGTCGTAACGATATTGGGTGGGCGAGTTACACACCGCGTCGTGCACATAGTGCGGGAAAGGTGTAAGGTGTGTCACAAGCATGGTCAATGGCCCGTCGCTGCGGAATAGGACGACGAGGTGTCCGGTAATAGTGAGCATGACGATGACGTGCAACGCCATCACCGGACAGACGATATCTATCGTCAACTCACGGTCCACGTTCGCCGTTATTTGACTATGATGAAGTAAAGATTTCGCAACATGGCAGCTCCGCCATGCCGGGGTGGTGGAAGGCAAGATTGCCGCGAAGTCTTTCGGGGGGAGCAGCACTGCCTTCGCCTCGGAGTGTTTCTCAGACGGGAGTGAGGTATGGACATTTTTGGCCACTACGCCACACGCTTCGAAGCACGCAAGGAAGAGGAATACAGCATCCAGGAGTACCTGGAGATCTGCAAGAAGGATCCTACTGCCTACGCGACCGCTGCCGAGCGAATGCTCTCCGCAATCGGACAGCCCGAGCTGGTGGACACCCACCACGATCCGCGCCTGTCCCGGCTTTTCTTCAACAAGGTCATACGGGTCTACCCGGCGTTCCGCGACTTCTATGGCATGGAGGACACGATCGAACAGATCGTCTCGTTCTTCAAGCACGCAGCGCAGGGGCTGGAAGAGCGCAAGCAGATCCTGTATCTGCTTGGGCCACCCGGAGGCGGCAAGTCGTCGCTCGCCGAGAAACTCAAGGCGCTGATGGAAGAGATCCCCATCTACGCGCTCAAGGGCTCACCGATCCATGAATCGCCACTCGGGCTGTTTTCGGCCGATGAGGACGGCAAGATCATGGAGGAAGACTATGGCATTCCGGTCCGCTACCTGAATACCATTCCGTCGCCGTGGGCAGTCAAACGACTAAACGAATTCAATGGCGATATCACCAAGTTCCGCGTGGTGAAGCTGCGCCCGTCGGTGCTGGCGCAGATCGCGATTTCCAAGACCGAGCCGGGCGATGAAAACAACCAGGACATCTCGTCGCTGGTGGGCAAGGTCGATATCCGCAAGCTCGAGGATTTTCCGCAGGATGACCCGGATGCCTACTCGTATTCCGGTGGCCTTTGCCTGGCCAACCGCGGTCTGCTCGAGTTCGTGGAAATGTTCAAGGCGCCGATCAAGGTGCTGCACCCGTTGCTGACCGCCACGCAGGAAGGCAACTACAAGGGTACCGAGGGCTTCGGCGCGATTCCGTTCGATGGCGTCATCCTCGCGCACTCGAACGAAGCGGAATGGACCACCTTCAAGGCCGACAAGAACAACGAGGCCTTCCTGGACCGGATCTATATCGTCAAGGTGCCATACTGCCTGCGTGTCTCCGACGAGGTAAAGATCTACGACAAGCTGCTGCGCAGCAGTTCACTCTCGGCCGCGCCGTGCTCGCCGAACACGCTGAAGATGATGGCGCAGTTCGCGGTGCTCACGCGGATCAAGGAGCCGGAGAATTCGAACATCTTCTCGAAGATGCGCGTCTACGATGGCGAAAGCTTGAAGGACGTGGATCCAAAGGCCAAGTCGTACCAGGAGTATCGCGACTATGCCGGCATCGACGAAGGCATGAACGGGTTATCCACGCGTTTCGCGTTCAAGGTGCTTTCCAAGGTGTTCAACTTCGACAACACCGAAGTGGCTGCCAATCCGGTGCATCTGCTCTATGTGCTCGAACAGCAGATCGAGCGCGAGCAGTTCCCGCCGGAGCAGGAAGCCAAGTTGATGTCGTATATCAAGGAGTATCTGACCACGCCGTACGTGGAGTTCATCGGCAAGGAGATCCAGACCGCTTACCTGGAGTCGTATTCCGAGTACGGGCAGAACATCTTCGATCGCTACGTGGTGTTCGCCGATCTGTGGATACAGGACCAGGAGTATCGCGACCCCAATACCGGCGAGATCCTGGACCGCAACGCGCTGAACGACGAACTTGAGAAGGTGGAAAAACCGGCGGGTATCTCGAACCCGAAGGACTTCCGTAACGAGATCGTCAACTTCGTGCTGCGGGCGCGTGCCAACAATGGTGGCAAGAACCCAGTCTGGACCAGCTACGAAAAGCTGCGGATGGTGATCGAAAAGCGCATGTTCTCCACGACAGAGGATCTGCTGCCGGTGATCTCGTTCAATGCGAAATCGTCGCGGGAAGATCAGGACAAGCACGAAAACTTCATCAACCGCATGGTCGAGAAAGGATACACACCCAAGCAGGTTCGACTTTTGGTGGAGTGGTATCTGCGCGTCAGGAAGTCGTCGTAGTCCACCGGACGCGGTCCCCGGAGCCGCCGAGACACCTGGGCGGCTCCCGATCCTGACGCTCTGGTTTGGCGTCTCAACAAGACGGGCGAGCGGCTTATGGCTACGGTCATCGATCGGCGGGAGAACGGCGGCAACAAGAGCGCCGTCAATCAGCAACGCTTCATCAAACGCTACCGCGAGCAGATCAGGCAAGCGGTGGCGAAGGCGGTGTCCGGTCGGAAGATCATGGACATCGAGCAGAGCGGGCAGGTGTCCATTCCGGTCAAGGACATCTCCGAGCCGATTTTTCATCACGGCCAGGGTGGCCGGCGCGAGTGGATTCACCCGGGCAACAAGAAGTTCGTCAGGGGCGACAGCTTCGACCGCCAGCAACAGGGTGGCGGCGGCGGCGGGTCTCGCGCCAGCGATAGTGGCGAGGGCGAGGACGACTTCGTCTTCACGCTGTCGCGCGAGGATTTCCTGAACTTCTTCTTCGAGGACATGGCGCTGCCAGACCTGGCCAAGCGTCACCTCGCCAAGATCGCCGAAGTGCGCAAGGTGCGCGCTGGCTTCTCGATCGACGGCACGCCATCGAATCTCTCGATCCTGCGCACGATGCGCAGTTCGCTCGGGCGGCGCATTGCCTTGTCGAGCCCCTATCTCAAGCGCCTGCGCGAGCTCGAGCTCGAATACAACGACGAAGTCGAGAAGGATCCGTACTCCGAGAAGGCGGAGGCGCTGATGGAGAGGATGCGCCATCTGCGCGCCCAGGTGGATCGGGTGCCGTTCATCGAGAAGCTGGATCTGCGCTACAACAATCGCGTGCTCAAGAAGCGTCCGCAGGCGCAGGCGGTGATGTTCTGTCTGATGGACGTGTCGGGCTCGATGGATGAAAGCCGCAAGGATCTGGCCAAGCGCTTCTTCATGCTGCTCTACCTGTTCCTGAAGCGGAACTACGAGCGCATCGACGTGGTGTTCATCCGCCATCACACGGTGGCCAAGGAAGTCGACGAGGAGGACTTCTTCCATTCGCGCGAGTCCGGTGGTACCGTGGTCTCGAGCGCGCTCAAGCTGATGGTCGAGGTGATTCACGATCGGTATCCGCCGAGCCAATGGAACATCTACTGCGCCCAGGCGTCCGATGGTGACAACTGGGCCGGCGATTCGGAGCTTTGCGGGCGCCTGTTGCGCGAGTCGATCCTGCCGCTTGTGCAGTATTACGCCTACGTGGAGGTGGCTTCGGAAGAACCGCAGAATCTCTGGGAGGAGTACCTCACGGTGAAGGGCGAGTTCGAGCACTTCGCGATGCAGCGCATCATCGGTGCTGACGAGATCTATCCCGTGTTGCACGACCTCTTTCAGAAGCGGGCCGCGTGGCCCGGCAGGTAGCTGCCCGGTAACGTCGCCGGGAATACTGGGGAAGCCTATGGCCTATCTATCGACGGGCTCGGAGTGGACTTTCGAGCTCATCCAGCGCTACGACCGCGAGATCGCCCGCATTGCCGGAGATTTCGGCCTCGACACTTACCCGAACCAGATCGAAATCATCACCGCCGAGCAGATGCTGGATGCCTATGCATCGTCGGGTCTGCCGGTCGGCTACAACCATTGGTCGTACGGCAAGCACTTCCTGGCCTCGGAACGCGGATATCAGCGCGGGTACATGGGGCTGGCCTACGAAATCGTGATCAACTCCAATCCATGCATCGCGTACTTGATGGAGGAGAACACGATGCCGATGCAGGCGCTGACCATCGCGCACGCCTGCTATGGCCATAATTCGTTCTTCAAGGGCAACTACCTGTTCCGCACCTGGACCAACGCGGACGCCATCATTGACTACCTGCTGTTCGCCAAGAACTACGTGGCGGAATGCGAGCAGCGTTATGGCGAGCAGGAAGTGGAGTTGCTGCTGGATTCCTGCCACGCGCTGCAGAACTACGGCGTGGACCGCTACAAGCGGCCCAAGAAGCTGTCGATCACCGAGGAGCAGGCCCGTCAGGCCGAACGCGAGAGCTATCTGCAGATGCAGGTCAATGACTTGTGGCGCACGCTGCCCAAGCATAGGCCGCACGCGCTGCGGCAGGAAGAAGAGGCACTCGAGCTGGAAGCGATCTTCCCGCCGGAGCCGCAGGAGAACCTGCTTTACTTCATCGAGAAGAACGCGCCAAAGCTGCAGCCGTGGCAGCGTGAAATTGTGCGCATCGTGCGCAAGATCGCGCAGTATTTCTATCCTCAGCGCCAGACCAAGGTCATGAACGAAGGCTGGGCCACGTTCTGGCACTACACCATCATCCATCAGCTCTATGAGGAAAAGCTCGTCAATGACGCGTTCATGCTCGAGCTGTTGCAGGCGCATACCAACGTCATCTATCAGCCGCCGTATCACAGCCAGTATTACAGCGGCCTGAACCCGTACACCCTGGGTTTCCTGATGTTCCAGGATATTCGTCGCATGTGCGAGAACCCGACCGAGGAAGACCGGCGCTGGGCGCCCGAGATCGCGGGCAGCGACTGGCGCCAGACGCTTGACTTCGCCATGCGTAACTTCAAGGACGAGAGCTTCCTGCTGCAGTTCCTGTCGCCGCGCGTGATCCGCGAACTCAAGCTGTTCTCGGTGCTTGACGACGACCGCGAAGGGAAGTTGCGCGTGACGGCCATCCATGACGACGAAGGCTATCGCGAGATTCGCCATCTGCTGGCCAATCAGTACGACCTGTCGAACATGGAGCCGAACATCCAGGTGACGAATGTGGATATCGGTGGAGACCGCTCGCTCACGCTGCGTCACCTGCAGAACGACCGCAGGCCGCTGGCGCAGAATTTCGACGAGGTGGTGCGACACGTGACGCGGCTATGGGGCTTCACGGTGAGGCTCGAAGTGGCCTACGAGGATGGACGGCGTGAACTCAAGTACGAGTGCAAGCCTGAACGCCGCCATCAACCCCAGCGTCGCGCTGCCTGAAAGACGAAAGCGCCCGGAGGCTTAGTGCCTCCGGCGCGTATCGCGGGGCCGGGCCGTCGAGGACACCCCTGCGCGTTCCAGATCCACACCCGGCAGCAGGTGCAGCAATCGCACCAGTTCCGACTGGCGATGCGTGCCGGTCTTGCGCAGCGTATCCCGAATATGCACCCGCACGGTGTGCGGCGAAAGGAACTCGCGTTCGGCGATCTCCGTAAGCGTTTCGCCCGCGGCCAGGCGAATGGCGATGATGCTTTCCTTGCGCGACAGACCGAACAACGAGGTCAGCACGCCCGCGTCGAGCACGGATCGGGACTCAGAGTTGCCCAGCAGCATCATCGCCATCGGCAGTTGCCATGGGCCTTCCACCGGTTGGCGCGATACCAGCGGCATGACGATGATGGGCACCGGTTGCCCGCCCGAGGTGATGTGCATCCACGAGCCAGCGACGGTGCCATTGCGCCCGCCATGCACCGCGGACTCAAGCAGCCCCGCCAGCACTGATTGCATCGATTCCGCGCGGGCGCGCAGCACGCCGTTGTCGAGGGCGAGATTGGTGTCGGCCTGGACCAGTGCTTCGGCCCAGCTATTGGCGTAGCGCACCCGCATGTCGGCTTGCAGAACCATGACGCCGAAGTCGAGCGTGTCGAGGCTGGCCAGGCCCAGCGATGCCAGGCCACTCAGTTCGAAGTTGCGGTGCTGCATGCGGGCTGCCCGCGCCCAGTGGGGCATGACCTGGGCCACGCGTTGCTGGCAATGCGCGAATGCGTCGCACGATGCCGGAGTGGCGCTCATCAGCACGCACACGTCGCTGGTGTCGAACAGTCGGATGCCTTGCGCGAGGCCGCTGCAGTCATAAATGGAGGTGGCTGCCGCTGCTTCTGGCTCGGCCAGCATGGCGGTGGCGCCATCGACGGACATCGTGGCACATGCCCGTGTCGCGCCTGTGGTTGTCAGGTGCGGGGGCAGGGCACGCATGTTGTCAGGCATGCTGCCTGCGCTCGTGAAGCAGCCGTGCGGGGTCACGCCGAGGCGGGCGCGCGCCGCGAGCTTGTCCCATATCAGGTAGCTTGGGCTGCCGGTGCCGGTGTAGCGGGAAAAGAGATCCAGGGCGGCAGGCATGGCCGCCACGTCCATGGCGGACTCATAGATGCAATCGACCAGACGATGGAATACGTCGTCGGTAGACGGGTGTTCGCCCATATTGATTTTCCCCCGGTGGCAAACGCCTGTTTCCTCAAGTCCGCTGCGTCGAGGCGCGGTCCTTTTATGTCTTTGTATGCAACTTCCGGCGATGACCCTGATGCATATCGCCGTACTGCCATTTCACCATGATCGTGCAAAACCGCGAGGCTGGAACATCCCGCCTTGGGAGGGGGGAGTCCCGCGCTGCGCCTGCGTTTCAGGGTGTCTGCACAAGGTGCACGAGTCTTCACGCAGGCATCATGGAAGCTCGCGAGATAGTAATGCCGTGACCACTGTATTTCAAAATTTTCCGGTCCAATGTATTGGAGCGCCATTGCATAAATGAGACACCCCTATGCGGGCGCGCCCCTATGCTCACAATGGCAGCGTCGTCAGGCCGGCTTGCCAGCTTTTCGGGTGACGAGATCGGCGCCTGCTCCAGCCGCGGCGGCTGTCGCGATCTCTTCTTCAGTGCCGCTGCCATCCACCTGCACCGTCACGAACGGTACGGCCAGTCGAATGCCATTGGCGTCGAAGTTGCGCTTGAGCCGGATGTTGAAGGCCCGCGTGATTTCGTACTGCGTGAGTGGCCGTGTCTTGAACTGGGCCAGCACGACCTGACCGGTGGGATCGAAACGGTCGAGCCCCAGGATGTCCAGACCGGACAGCAGGTTGCGGCTGTAGCGATGATCGCGCGCCACCTCGGCGCCGGTTTCGCGCACCAGCTCCAATGCTCGCTCGAAGTCGCTCTGATAGGCAATCGAGATGTTGAAGACGGCGAAGGCATAGCCGCGCGACAGGTTCTTGACCGCCTTGATCTGGCTGTATGGCAGCGTGTGCACGGCGCCCTTGCCGTCGCGCAGTCGCACGGTCCGGATCGTCATGGCCTCGACTACGCCAACATGGTCCGGCAACTCGATCGAATCGCCGATGGCGATCGTATCTTCGACGACGATGAACAAACCGGTGATCAAATCCTGCACCAGCGTTTGCGCACCGAAGCCGATGGCCAGCCCGACCACACCTGCGCCGGCGAGCAGCGGCGTGACGTTGACGCCAAGGTTGGCCAGCACCGCGATCATTGCTACCACGAGCACGCTCACGAATGACGCATTGCGCACGAGGGGCAGGATGGTCTTGGCACGCAGGCTGGGCTGCGCGGCGCGGCCGTGCGTGGGGGAAAGCGTCTGGGTGATGGCCGTGTCGATCAGCAGCCAGGCCAGCCATGCCAGCAGCACCACGCCGACCACGCCGAGCAGCGACTCGGTGATGTGACGGCCGGCGGCGGTCGATTGGGCAATTCGTATCAGCGAGGTCTGCCAGATACGCGCGTTGAGTTCCAGGAATGTGATCCAGATCACCACGCGGATCAGCGCCGCGCCAAAGCGGCCAAAGCGCTGCACGTACGCGGAGCGCCGCCGATCGCGCAGGCGCGGGGCGCGCACCGTTGCCTTGGGCGATCGGCCCACCACGAGCGTCAACAGCGTGGCGGTCACGAACAATGCCACCGTGATGACCGCGCGCCGCAGGAACTCGTCGGCATGGCCGGTGGCCATGATCGTGCCGATGACCGATGCCGCGACTACGGCGAGCACGGGCAGATACCACGCATCACCCGCCAGGCGCAGCAGATCCATCATCGCGGGGTATTCCTGCCGAATCGCAAACGGTCGGAACGAGATCAACTGGCCGATGGCGCGGCGGAATCGCACGGCAAACACGCCAATCAGGATCGCCGCGAGGATATTGGACAGCGTGCTGATCAACGCCGTCAGGTTGAGGCCAAGCGCGGCGATCACGCGCGGATCGCTGTTGACCTCTCCCAGCGCGGCCAGTGAGCCGGTGATGAACAGCAGGATCGGGGAATGGGTAATCAGGTCACGCACGGCGTGTGCGCGATGCGCGGACTGGAACAGCGTGAAGATGACCTGGCAGACCGCCGACATCACGGCGCCGGCCAGGATCGCGTAGGCCACCAGAACGGCGCCCACACTGGCCGGCGTGCGACCGAACACTTGATAGGCGAGCAGTACCGTCAGGCCGAATGCGACGATCCACGGTCCAATGCCACGCACGAAGTACAGGCTGACATCGATCCACGAAGGTATTTTCGGGAGTTGGTGGTCTCTGGGCCGCCGCAACCGATTCTGGCGCAATCGCCGAGCCAGTTCCCGCAACAGCCAGCCGGTAATGGCCCACCCGGCAAACACGGTGCCGAATTCGGTCCAGGAGACGATGGCTTTGCGGGTGTTCTTGATCGTCAGGGCATCGTGCAGTTCTTCGCGGGCGAACTCCATCCGCCACTTCCAGTAATGCATTGCGCCGCTATTTTTGTGCGGCGCGTTGTCCATTTCCTGGATGGCCTGCGCAACGGCGCCAATCAGGCCCGGGGAGGGTGCGCTGGCGCCAGCGGCCGATGCCGCCCCTGCCGCGCCCGCCGCCGATGCGTCGAGGCCAGTACGCACCGCCTGCAGTTGCTTCACCAAAGCCTGTCGTTCGCCCTCGTTCTGCAAGGTATTGATGACCTGATCGAGCGATTGCGCCAGAGGCGCGCTGGCGGGGGGTGCCGAAGCGGGTTGGGCGTTGGCCTTCTGGGTCATCGCGGCGAGCGACAGTCCGGCGCTCTGCGCGGCGCCGGCCAGGAACATCGCCATCAGGATGCCGACAAGCCAGGTGAAAACTGGAACGCGTAGTCGTGAACGCTGCATGGACGGTTGGGATGTGGCAGGGGGATTGCCGCGATAGGAGCACCTGTATGCGCGTCACTGTAGCGCATCGGCACGCGATGCACGTGTGCGAGTGGGGTGTCGGGCGCATCGCGTGGCGCCCGCTTTTTATTCAAAATATTTGATCAATTTGTCCGGAAATTGGCTGCATCCGTCTTGGCGTCGAATTCTATAGTTCTGCACATGGACGGCGCGACAAACAAGAAAGCGAGCGTTCAGCAGGATTCAAAACAGCTAAACAAATTCACATATTTGGAGAGAATCATGACCCGGACCATCGCCCTCAAGCTCGCTTCCTCCCTCGTGCTTTCGCTTGCAGCCCTTGGCGCGGCCCAGGCAGGCACGGTACCTGCCGACAAGTATGGCTATGAATTCCGCACCGGCGAGTCCGCGGGGACCCGGGTGCCGGCAGACAAGTATGGCTACGAATTCCGCACGCACGACACGTTCACCGATGGCGCCCGCGCTGGGAAGTTCGACGCATTCACCGATGGCGCCCGCAAGGTGGCAGGGCTGGACAAGGCCGGTGTGTCGGCAGAGCCGGCCCGGTCATTCGACCCGTACCTGGACGGCGCCCGCGCATGACCGGTGTCACGCGTTCCGAACAAGGCGTTACGTAACCCGTAACGCCTTTTTCGTTGGAACAGCGGCCAGACGGGGATCACGGGAGGGGCATCGACCGCCCGACTGAAGTAGGGTGGCGAAACCCGGAACGTCCATTTCGCGCGGCATCCAGGCGGGGCGATTGAAACGCGGGTTCGCATCTACCCGGTCGGGCCGGAGATTGGCACGTGGTTTGCAGAAAGGAGAGCGCAGACGCGCTTCAAACACAGCGTCCCGACGTCAAACAGGAGATCGCCATGTTCCAGAACACCTTTGCTCAAGCCGATGCCGTGATCGTGCACGATGCCGCCATTGCCGCGGCCATCGACGCTGCCATGCTGCGCCGCCGTGACGAGTACGCGGGCCAGCCGATGGCATGGAAGGTGTTCTGCGAAGCGTCGCATGTCGCCACGCTCTGCGAGCCGCTTCGCATGGCGTTCATCAACCGCGTGGCCAGCGAGCGCGGCGCCGACATCGCCCTGCGCCTGAAGACCAAGGCCGAGGCGATCCGCGCGGCGGCAATTGCAGAGCTGGTCTGAACATCGTTACCATGACCGCTCCATCCTTCGGAGCCGTTCATGCCGCCCTTCGATACGCTGCTGCCGTTTCTCGGCATCGCAGTCCTGCTCAGCCTCGCGCCGGGACCTGACAATATTTTCGTGTTGTTGCTGTCAGCGATGCATGGCACGCGCGCCGGCCTGACCGTGGTGTTGGGACTTTGCACGGGACTGCTGGTTCACACGGCGGTGGTGGCCGTGGGCCTGGCTGCGTTGCTGGCGGCATCGACGGTGGCGTTCACCGTGTTGAAGATCGCTGGCGCGCTGTATCTCGTCTATCTGGCGTGGCAGGCGTTCCGCGCTCCCGTGGGCGAGCTGTCGTCTTCCCAGATGCAGGTGAAGACCGGCAAGCACATGTACCTGCGCGGGGTGATCATGAACCTGACCAACCCCAAGGTCGTGATCTTCTTCCTGGCATTCCTGCCGCAGTTCGTCAGCCCGGATCGGGGCCCGGTGGCCCCTCAGATCATGGTGCTTGGCTTCGTGTTCATCCTTGCCACGCTGCTGGTATTCGGCTCGATCGCCTGGTTTTCGGGCGCGTTCGGCCGCGTGCTGATGCGCTCCGCGCGGATGCAACGCGCGGTGAACTGGTTCGCCGGAAGTGTGTTCCTGGCGCTCGCCGGCAGGCTGGCGCTGTCTCAGCGGTAAGGGATCGGCCCCGTGCGGGGCCGGTGTTCACGCGAAGGTGATCGCGGGACGCCGCTCCGGCAGTTCCAGGTGCGGCACGTTGTTGAAGCTCAGCAGGCGCTGCGTGCCACGTCCGACGATCAACTCGCAGAAGCCGGTGTTGCGGAACTGCAGGTTCAGTTCGATGGCGGTTTGCGTCGGCGCGCCGAGCAGGTCGGCCACCGCACGGCCAATGGCGCCGCCCGAGCTGACCACCAGCAATGCGTCCTCCCGCGAGGCGCCTTCCGTCGCATGGGCGAGAGCGGCCTGCATTCGCTGTCCAAACTCGCCCCAGGTTTCCGGCATGCCGGTCAGCTGATCTTGCGTCCAGGCCGCGAATGCGGCGCGGAAGGTGCGCCAGTAATCCTGGTAGTCCCCATTCTGATGGGCGCGATGATCCGCGCCCTTGGTGAAGCTGCGGTACAGCGACTCGCCGTCGTATTCATTCAGGCCTGGGTGCGATGCCACAGGCAAGTCACTGATGCCCATGCCGGCCAGGATCTCGCTGGCCGTGTCCTGCTGGCGCACGAGTGTGCCAGCCACCACGCGGCGAAACTGCACACCGCGGTCGCGAAAATACTCGCCCAGCCAGCGTGACTGCTGGCGGCCCGTATCGGACAGGCAGTCGTAGTTGGCGGCCCCGAACGAGGCTTGTCCGTGGCGGACCAGAAATAGCGTTGCCATGAAGTGCGGGCGGCGACGCGCCCGAAAGAGTCTGCGTTGCAGCGATTCTAGATGGGGCCGGCTGGCGAGCCTAGCAAGCCTCGCCGAAATTCATGTCGGCCATCTTTTTGCTGCATTTCGCCAGATTTCGCTGCGCTGCCGGCACGGGGCCGGCAGTCAGGTCCGACCCGATCCGGTCAGGTCAGGTCAGTCGAGCGTCACACCAGTATCCGCCGTCAGTTTGAGCACCACTGGCAGATAGGCCTTGTACGCGCGCTCGGCTTCAGCCGGCGTGTTGCCGATCGGTTCCGCGCCCAATTCGTCGATCTTCGCGCTCAGTTCTGGTGACTTCACCAGCGCGCTGACCTCGCGGCCCAGCCGTTCGATGATCGCATCCGGTGTCTTTGCCGGCGCCAGCAGCGTGGTCGGGCCAACGATCTTGTAGGCGGCATCGCTGTAGCCGGCCTCCGTGAACGTCGGCACATCCGGCAATGCCTTCGCGCGGGTGGTGCCCGCCACGGCCAGCGGTCGGAGCTTGCCGACCGCAATGTACTGGCGCAGCGTGGTCACGGATCCGATCGTCAGGTTGACCTGTCCGGCGAGCAAGTCGGTCACCATCGGCCCTTCGCCGCGATAGGGAACGTGCAGGATATCGACCCCGTAGGTCTTGTCCATGTACGCCTGGATCGTGTGCGGTTGCGTGCCCGGACCCCAGGAGCCCATGCGCAGCTTGCCCGGTTCCTTCTTCGCGTAGGCAATCAGCTCGGTCACGGTCTTCACCGGCACGGCCGAATTGACGGTCAGCACCGTGCGGGCCATGGCCACGTCGGAGATGGGCCGCAGTTCGGTACGGGGGTCGTACGGGAGCTTCTTGTACAGCGCGATATTGGCCGTGATCGGACCCGGAATCGTCATCAGCAGTGTGTAGCCGTCAGCCGGCGACTTGGCGACGAAGTCCGTGCCGATGATGCCGCCCGCGCCACCCCGGTTTTCGACCACCACCGGCTGCCCAAGGCGCTTGCCAAGGCCTTCGGCCAATTGCCGGGCCACTGTGTCAGTCAATCCGCCGGCCGGATACGGCACGACCATCCGGATCGGCTTGGACGGATAGCTCCCCTGCGCGAACGTAGCCAGCGGCAGCAGTGCCACAGCGGCGCATGCGGCGCGCATGACCCATCGTCGTCGTGGCGGAATGGTTTGCTTCATGGTGTGTCTCCTCGTTTTGATGCCCGGTCCCTGTCGGGACATACCGCTATGGTTGCGGCTGCTGCGGGCGGTGGATTGGGTGAAGCGAGGGAAAAACCTTTGGAGGCTGGCGTGTCAGCTTTCCAGCCCGAGATAGCAGGCGACCATGCGCGTCATCTCGCCGGACAGGCGCTCGTCGTCGAGCCGGAGCGGGCCCGGATTGTTGAGCACGGCATTGACCAGCATGCCGAACACCATCTGCATGGCGAAACGCACGCGGACTTCGTTGGCTTCGGCCGGGCCCGGCAGCCGGGGGGTAAGCAGCGCCACCAGTCGTTCGACGATTTCCTCGCCGTTCTTCTGGTGCGGCAGCCATTCCTCCGGGCGCGTGGACGAATGCTTGAGCGACGCGCGAATCACGCCGCGATTGTTGTGGCAGCCATTGACCAGGAAGCGCATGGTCTTCTCGACGATCTGCCGCGCCGGTACTTCGCCCCAGCGATGTTCGGCCATGTAGCGGGCCACCGAGGCGTCTGACTCTTCCATCACCAGCGTGCGCAGCGCGTCGAAGAACGCCATCTTGTCGCGAAAGCGCCCGTAGAACGCCCCGACGGAAACCTGGCAGGCCGCCGCGATCTGCGCGACCGATACCGCTGCGAAGTCACGTTCGGCCAGCAGCTTGCGGCCGGCGGCAAGCAAGGCCTGCTCGGTCTCGCGTGCGCGGCGCTGTCGCGGCGGTTGCAGGATCGACGTCGTGTCTACCCTTGGGAAGGGGGAAGAGGTGGATGGCGCACTCGTAATGGGGCTTTGCATGGCAGATTTCCGTATTCGAATTCGCATTCGGTTTTGAACCTTATGTGCCGCCAACGTGCACCGTCAAGATAGGGGTTACGATTTCCAATATTTGGAAATTCATTCCGCCTTTTGACATACGACGACGTCGCCGACCACACTGGACAACAGGAGACAAGATGCAAATGAACACGCCAGTCGAACAATTCATTGCCGAGCGCCGCCGCGAAGATCCTTCGTTCGGTGGGCTGTTGGCCAAGGGTTTCGCGCTGCTTCGCTGCTTCATCGACGACCCTCGCCCATTGGGCAACGGAGAACTGGCGCAGCGGCTGCAGTTGCCGCGGGCCACGGTATCGCGCATCTGCCGCACGTTGTTCGAACTCGGCTACCTCGACTGGGAACCGAAGCTGGACAAGTACTTCGTCAGCGCCCAGGTGCTGGCGCTGGGCTATCCGTACATGGCTGGACTGCAGGTCCGCCACCTGGCACGACCGCTGATGCAGGCGCTGGCCAATCAGATCGAAGGCGCGGTGTCGATGGGCGTGGCCTACCGGCTCGACGTGACTTACCTGGAATCGTGCACGCACATGGAAGGCACGCCGGCGCGGCCGGCGATTGGCGCGGTGCGGTCGGTGCTGACGAGCGCGATGGGGCGCGCGTACCTGTGCACGCTGTCGAAGACCGAATTCGAGAAACTGATGACCACGGCGCGTGCAGAGCGACCCGATGAGTACGCCGCCTGCTACGAGACCTTGTGCCACTGCATCGCCCACTATCCGAAGCGCGGATTCACGCTCAACGAGGGGGATGCGGGAGCGGATGTACATGGCGTGGGGGTGTATTCGCGCGTGGTGTACATGAACCGGCCGCTGCTGTTCAACTGCGCCATCCCCGGGATGCGCGTCAAGCGGGGCTCGATGGAGAAGCGCGTGGCGCCGCTGCTGCGCGAGATGGTGCGATCGATAGAAAACATGGCTGGCGTGGGACGCTAGGCCGCCGGTAGGCGGGACCGGACCTTCCCGCCAGGCTGAACGCGTCGCGGCACGTATCGCGCGCGTCATCAACGGAGACAACATGCAGGATCTGCAACCCTTGCTGCGCCCGCGTTCGATCGCGGTGATCGGCGCGTCGACGCAACCAGAGAAAGTCGGCGGCATGCCGATTCGCCTGTTGGGCGAACTCGGCTACGCCGGCCGCGTGTTCCCGGTGAACCCCGGGGCCGACACCGTGCAGGGCCTGCGCGCGTTTCCGACGGTCGAAGCCATTGGCGAGCCCGTGGACCTGGCGATCGTCGCCGTCCCGGCGCTGGCCGCGCCCGACGTGATGGCGCAGCTCGGCCGCGCGGGAACGCGTGCCGCGGTGGTCTTCACCTCGGGCTTTGCCGAGGTCGCGAACGGCAGCGGGTTGCAGCACGCACTGGCCACGCAGGCTAAGACGCATGGGGTGCAGCTCCTCGGGCCGAACTGCCTGGGCGCGATGAACCTCGGCGAGCGCATGTTCGCCACGTTCTCGCCGATTCCGCTGACAGGCGTGCCGCCAGTTGGCGGCGTGGGGCTTGTCAGCCAGAGCGGTGCATTCGGTGCCTACGCATTCGCGTTGGCGCGTGAGGCGGGTTTGGGTTTGAGCCACTGGGTCACCACGGGCAACGAGGCGGGTCTGCAGGTGGCCGATGTCATCGAATGGCTCGCGCATGACCCGCAGACGCAGGTGATCCTGGCCTATATCGAGGGTGCGCGCGACGGGATGCGCCTGCGCCAGGCGCTGGCGGCGGCCCGCGCGGCAGGTAAGCCGGTGGTAATCGCCAAGGTCGGTACCACGGTCGCCGGCGCCAGCGCCGCGCAATCGCATACGGCCAGCCTGGCCGGCGAGGACGCCGTGTACCAGGCCGTGTTTGACGAATACGGCGTGCATCGCGCGCATACCCTGGAAGCATTCTTCCGTCTTGGCTACACGCTGGCGCGAGGCAGGCGACCGGCACGCTGGCATTCGCCCACGGGCATGGCGGCGGACGCCGTGGCGCCGGTGGCGATCGTGACCGTTTCTGGTGGCGTTGGCATCATGATGGCCGATAGCGCCGAGTCGCAAGGGCTGCCCCGGCCACCGATGCCCGATGCCGCGGCCGCGGCGCTGCGCGAGGCTGTGCCGTTTGCCAGCACCTCGAATCCGATCGACGTGACCGGACAGGTCGTCGCGCAGCCAAAAGTGCTTGCTGACGCGCTGGCAGGTGTGGCACGCAGCGGCGCATATGGCAGTGTGGCGGCGTTTCTGGCCGGTGGCGGGAACGCGCCGAGGGTGTGGAGCTTGCTGGAGCAAACCGTTGATGATCTGGCGAGCGATCCGCAAGCCGCGCCGCTGATGATTGCCGGCGTGATCTCCGACGAAAAGCGCGCATGGCTCGAGGCGCGCGGCTGCCTGGTGTTCCGCGAGCCGGCGCACACCATCGAGGCGGTGGCCGCGCTTGCCAAGGCTGCCGCGATGACCGAATCCGCGCAATCCCCGGTCGCCCCGGCGCAGCTGCTGTCCGTGCCCGAACTGCCAGCCGACGCAAAGGCGCTGTCTGAAGCCGACGCGATGGCACTGCTGTTGCAGGCTGGCGTTCCCGTGGCACCGCACGGTCTGGCTCGCGATGCCGACGAAGCGGTACGCGTGGCGGAGTCGATCGGTTATCCGGTAGTCGTGAAGCTTTGCTCGCCCGACATCTTGCACAAGAGCGATGTGGGTGGGGTGGTGCTCAACCTGTCTGACGCCGACGCGGTGCGCGCCGCGTTCGAGCGTGTGCGTCGTGCTGCCGGCACCGCAAGGTTCGATGGCGCGCTGGTTGCACGCATGGTGCGCGGCTGGGGCGAAATCATGGTTGGCGTGCGGCGCGACCCGGTGTTCGGGCTGGTTGCGCTGGCAGGTATCGGCGGCACGGCCGTTGAGATATTCCGCCAGATGTCCTTCGGACTGGCACCCGTTTCACGTGAACGCGCGCGGGCCATGCTGACGCAGAGTCGCGCCGCCGCGTTGTGCGCCGGCCATCGGGGACATCCCCCGCTCGATCTGGATGCGGTGGCCGATGTCATCGTGAACGTGTCGCGTGCCGCGGATGCCATCGGCGATCGGCTGGACACACTGGAAATCAACCCGTTCATCGTGAGCGCGGACGGGCTGGTTGCAGCCGATGCGGTGATCACGCTGCGCTGATCGACACGAACAACAACTCATAACAACGACAGGAGACAGGTTATGCGATCGAAGCTTCGCAGGGCGCTGCTCGGCATGACGCTGGTGCTGGCGGGCGTGTGCATGACGACGGGCGCCGTCAATGCTGCGCGAGTCTATCCAGACAGGCCAATCCGGCTCGTGGTGCCATTCCCCGCGGGTGGCGGTACTGATGTGATCGGTCGGATGCTGGCGGCGAGATTGTCCAACACGCTCAAGACCACGGTCGTGGTGGACAACGTGGTGGGCGCCACGGGCACGATCGGCACGGCTCAGGTGGCACGTGCCGCACCGGATGGTTACACGCTCGTGCTCGGGATCTCCGCCACGCACGCCATTGCGCCGTCTATCTTTCCCAAGCTGCCGTACGACCCGTTGCGCGATTTCGTGCCGATCGGCCGTATCGCCATTGGCGGCAACGTGCTGGTGGCGAATCCGAGCTTCCCTGCCCATGACCTGCGCGCGCTGATCGCCATGGCGAAGCAACCTAATGCCGATCTGACCTACGGGTCCTGGGGGCAGGGTTCCGGTGGCCATCTGGCTGGTGAAAGCCTGAACGTGTCCGCTGGCATCCATCTGCGTCATATCCCGTACAAGGGCGTGGCGCCGATGCTGACCGATGTCATGGGCGGGACGCTGCCCGTGGCGATGTCGGACCTCGCGGGTACGTTGCCGCTGATCCGCAGCGGCAAGGTGCGGGCGCTGGCCGTATCTGGATCGGAGCGCTCGGTGGCATTGCCAGATGTGCCTACGTTTGCCGAGAGCGGCGTCAGGTTCCGGCTCGACAGCTGGTTCGCGTTGTTCGCGCCGTCCCGCACGCCGGCGCCGATCGTCGAACAGCTCGACCGCGCAATGCAGGAAGCCATGCAGGACAGCGGGCTGCAGGCGCAGATCGCCAGCCTGGGCATGCGCTACGCGCCGGTTTCCCGCGCGCAGTTCACCAACCAGATGCGTGAAGACACCCGCACCTGGGCAGCACTTGTGAAGTCGAGTGGCGCCGCGCTCGAATGATCCAGAACGTTCAACCGTGAGAACCCCATGAACCATCCTGCTTCCCCGATGTTCCCCGCGCCCGTCCACACCAGCCCGCAGGAGGCGATGGTTGCCGCCGCGGCGCTACCACTGGTGATTTATGGCTATCCGCTGATCGAAACGCTGCGCACCTGCCGCCTGCAGACTTCTGTCGATGCGCCCACGCGCTATGGCCGCGCCCCGATGAACATGCTGTCCGCCAGCGCACGGCAATGGACCCACGAGGACAGGGACATCGTCACACCGGCCAATGACCTGCTGTACTTCTGCGGCTGGCTGAACCTGGCAGATGGTCCGGCAACGATTCGCGTGCCCGCATTGCCGGACGCGGACCGCTACTACGTGATCGAACTGCTGGACGCGCACACGAACAACTTCGCCAACCTTGGGCCGCGCAACGTACCAAAGGAGGGCGCCGATATCGAGATCGTCGGCCCCGGCCAGCGCGGCAGCGGCGGACAGACCGTGGAGTCGCCGACATCGCTCGTCTGGATCATCGGGCGGGTCCTCGTGACCGGCGCCGATGACCTCGCGCGTGCCTATGCGTTCGAACAGGGCTTCCAGATGGTGAAGAGCGCGGGCCCGGCGCAGCCGCCGAGCGTGGCCCAGTGGCAGGAAAGCGACGACGAAGCCGTCGACTTCTTCCAGAATCTCTATCGCGCCATGCGCGATTTCCCGCCCACGCAGCAGGAACTGGGGCTGTTCACCTTGCTGCGCAAGGTCGGGCTGCGCCTCGAGGATGATCCGGACATCGGCTCGATGCGCCCGTCGATCGTCAACGGCCTGCGCAGCGCCTACGCGCAAGCCATGGCGCTGATCGAAGCGCATACCCGCAGCCAGGGACACAAGGCGTGGGGATACAGCCTGCGACTGGGCACCTATGGCGATGACTGGCTGCTGCGCGCCTGCACGGCGATGAAGGGGCTGGGTGCCTTGCGCGCCGATGAAGCGGTGTACGCCATGGCCGATTTCGATGCCGATGGCGAACGGCTCCACGGCAACCAGGCATACGAACTGCGCTTTCCGCCTGGCATGCTGCCGCCGGCCGATGCATTCTGGTCCGTCTCGCTCTATGGCGAGGACCGCTTTTTCACGGCCAACGAACTGGGGCGCTACGCCGTGGGCGATCGCACGCCCGGACTGCGCAAGGAGCCGGACGGCACGCTGGTGATTCCCATCGGCCATGCCCGACCGGCGGAAGACGCCAACTGGCTGCCCGCGCCGTCGAGCCACTTCTATCTGATCCTGCGCCTCTACCATCCTTCCGAAGCGTTCCGGGCCGGGCAGTACACGATTCCTGCCGTGCGCCGCGTCGGCTGAGCAAGCACATCATTAGAGAACGACAGGAGACAACGAGACATGACGCAACAAGAGAACACCGCACAGCAACGCGCGCGCGATGCCGTGATCCACACGCTGCCGCTTTACGAGATGGCACGCATGCGCGCCGCCACCTGCCCGCGACGCGATCACACTGGAAGGTTCGCCGGAGACGGGCCCGAATCGACGCTACGCTGGGTCAACCACGTGATTCGCCCTCGCCAGTTGCTTGGCCCGCAGCACCGACAAGTGGTGACGCCGAACAACGACACGCTCTACACCAATGCATGGATCGATTTGTCGCGCGGCCCGGTGGTGCTGGAAGTGCCGGATTTCAACGGGCGCTACTACGTGCTGGGGCTGCTCGATTTCTATACAAATCCGTTTGGCTACATCGGCAGCCGCACGACCGGCACGAGTGCGGGTCGTTTCCTGTTGCACGGGCCGGACTGGCTCGGCACGGTACCTGCGGGGATGCGGGCTGTGGCATGTCCGACGAATGCGGTATGGATGATCGGCCGTCTGCTCGTAGACGGCGAAGCCGACCTGCCCGTGGTGCACGCGCTGCAGGATGCCATCGCGCTGCGGCAACTGGACGGCTCGCTGGCGGCGTTCGCATTCGACGTTGCGATGCAACCCGAGGAGCATCTGGGCGACGCGCGACGCTTTGCCGAGGTGGTGAATCGCGTGGTGGGAGAAAACCCGCCGCTGGGTGCGGAGGCCGCCGAGATCGCAGCCTTTGCAGAGGTTGGCATTGGCCATGGCATCGTGCCGACGCCACAGCAGATCGACCTGCTCGACGCCGCCCTGCGTGGCGTGCTGGCGGATCTTGCCGAGCCGCAGCCGTCGGACATGGGCGGCGGTTGGGCAATGTCGGTGGATGTGCGTGAGTCCTTCGGTAGCAATTACCTGCAGCGGGCACTGGTGGCCAGGAACTACATCGGCGCGTTGGGCGTGCAGGAGGCCATGTATGTCATGGCCGACCGTGGTGGCGACGGCGAACCGCTCGACGGCCGGCACGCGTACCGGCTCGATTTCGCCGCCGACAACCTGCCCGATGTCGGCGCATTCTGGTCACTGACGATGTACGACAAAGGCGATTGCATGCTGGTGCCGAACGATATCTCGCGGTACTCACTGGGCGATCGCTCGCCATCACTGACCCGTGGCGCGGACGGCAGCCTGAGCCTCTACCTTTCCGCAACGCCACCGCGTGACGAAGCGCTGCGGGGCAACTGGCTGCCCGCGCCGCCCGGACCGTTCTACGTCGCGCTGCGGTTGTACGTGCCGCAGCCCTCGCACCTGAACCGAACCTATCGCTACCCCGCCATCCAGCTGTTGGAGGTGCCAGCATGAACCCTTCGCAATTGACACGCCGCCGCCTGCTCGGCGCGATGGCGCTGGCTGGCCTGGTGCCGCCAGCCTTCGGGAACGCGTATCCGAGCAAGGCGGTGCGCTTTGTGTCGCCCTACGGGCCGGGCGGGTCGAACGATACGTCGGCGCGAATTCTGGCCGAGGTGTTGAGCCGCAAGTATGGCCAGCAGGTGGTGGTCGAGAACAAGCCGGGCGCCGGCACGCGCGTGGCGAGCGAATCCGTGGCCCACGCGGCGGCGGATGGCTACACGCTGCTGTGGGCGGCCGCACCGTTCGCAATCAACACCGGCGCAGGCTTGTCACAACGTTTCGATATCCACAAGGATTTCGTCGCCGTGGGCCCTCGCGTGCTGGGGCCGCTTTTCCTGATCGTCAACGCGAACTCTTCGGTGAAGACCGTGGCGGATTTCGTCAAGCTGGCGAAACAGAAGCCCGATGGTGTGAACTTCGCATCGCCGGGTATCGGCTCGGGGCCGCACCTGACGGCGGAACTGTTCGCATGGCAGGCCGGGTTCAAGGTGGTGAACGTGCACTACCGGGGCGATGCGACGGCCTACACGGAACTGCTGGCCGGGCGCGTCGACGCAACGCTGACCGCCATCACCACGGCGCTGCCTTTTATTCAGGCGGGCAAGCTGCGCGTGATCGCCGTGGCGGCGGAACAGCGCACGCCGGTCTATCAGGATGCGCCCACCTTCGCGGAACAAGGTGTGCCGGGCGTGGTCGGCTATGGCTGGTTCGGCATCGTCGCGCCGGCAGGTACGCCTGCGCCCATCGTGCGACAACTCAATCAGGATGCCAGTCAGGCATTGAGTGATGCGCAGGTTCGGCAAAAGCTTCTCGCGCTCGGCCTGCAACCCGAGCCTGGTAGCAGCGCCGATTTCGCCGCATTTATCGATAGCGAGGTGAAGAAGTGGGGCACGCTGGTGCGCACGCGGGGACTCGTGCTCGAGTGAGGCGGGTGGTGCCTAATGGCGCCCAGAGCGTGCGCTGATGCGCTGACAGCGGGTCAACTGTTGCTGGTAGCGGAGGGTTTCCTTGCCAGTCCTGCGCACTGACCTATCAGAGTCTGGGCACAACAGGCACTCCCGCTCCACTCGCCACGGCTGATCTTGCCGTCCGCGCCGGCGATGAGCTTGCGCTGGCAATACGCGACCGTGGGAGGCGGCTCGAGTTGCGCGTCGCGTGGACCGCTGCCCGGTGGGTGGGCGGTGGGCATTTCATCGGTCCAGACATAGGCCGTGCCGTCCGGAGCGGCCTGTACGGTCTGTGGCGGCCCCCACTGCGCCTTGGCTTGCTCGACCGGCGCCCCTTTCCAGGATTCGAAGATCCGTTGCATGGTGCCCGCCTCCAGATTGGCGCAGGCGGTGGTCAGCGCGATCGCGGCAGCGGCGATCATGCCGGTGCGGCCAGGGGAGCGTCGGGGTGGTGCAGGCATGGAGACTCCATCAGGGGCGGCAGTCCTCCCCTCGGAGACTAGGCGAGCCAGGCGCCGGCTGCCAGTGCATTTATGCGTGCTGCCGCACCGTTCGCCAGCCCGTTCGGCTGTTTTAGCTGAAGAGCCCCGGCGTCTGACTGTGCTCCGAGGCGTTTGCCGTACGCTTTCCCGCCGTGCGAGGCACGCGGGCCGCTCTGGGCTCCGGGAGGACCGGCGGCGTCAGCACGAACTCGCGTGTAGATAACAGGGGTACGGCGCTGGCCTTCAACTCCTCGATCCGCGGGGCCAGGATCTGGTAGGTATCGATGTCGAAGCGGGCCGGCGCGACCAATTGCCGGGCGGCGTCCTCAAGCGTGGGGGCCGAGCCCAGGTAGCACCAGTCTTCGATGATGTGCCAGGGGAAACGATCGCCGGAAGCTTCACGCCAGGCAATTGCTCCTGCAAACGGCCAGCGCTGGATGGCCATGGAAGCCATTGCTTCCACGGTGCGTTCCCGATGGGCCGTCTGGGATTCCTCCCCGGTGCAGGCGCCCGCGCATCGGTGCAACTGCCGCGCGAAACAAGGGCTGCCCCGGCGGGTGGTGCCTTCGAGCATCAGCGTCGCCAGGCAAAGCCGGTGTTCATCCGCCAGCGATCGCAGGCGCGCTTGCGCGGAGGCCCGGCTCGGAAATGCACCATATAGTGCGGCGTGTCGACTGAAATCGACGTGACGATCCGAACGCAGGCGCGGCGCAGGCAGCCCGTCGAGCATTTCCCAGGAGAACAGCTCGGTGTTCTGGCGCAGCAGGTGGTTGTGCAGCGGGCGCAGTGTCTTGACCAGATGCGCCTCGCTCAGCAGTGCGCCGATTTCTCCTCCGGTCTCGCGCCACTCGACGCGACGCACGGAGCGGGACAGCCGCATCTCCCTGGCGTTGCTGTGATCCCCGGCGAAGTGGGCGCGAATGCGCTGGCGCAGATGGATGCTCTTGCCAACGTAGAGCGGCACGTCGTCGTCGCCATAGAAGAGATAGACGCCCGGGCGATCCGGTACATCGTCCAATGCAGCTTCTTCCAGACCCGCTGGCAGGCTGGCGTGCTTGACCAGCGACGTTACGGCGGATTCGACCAGGTCGACCGAATAGATCTCGTGAATCTTCTGCCAGAACTGCCAGAGCAGCTCGGCATCGGCTAGCGCGCGGTGCCGACCCTTCGGCGTCAGGCCGAAGCGGGCGATCAGGGCATCCAGGCCATGGCGCTCGACGGACGGAAAGAGCGACCGGGACAGACGAAGCGTGCAAAGTACGTCCGCACGGAAGGTCACGCCAGCGCGGCGGAACTCGTTCTTCAGAAACCCATAGTCGAAGCGCGCATTGTGGGCGACGAACAGGCGGCCTTGCAGCTTCTCGGCCAGGGCTTCGGCAATCAATGCAAAGGTGGGCTGGCCGCGGACCATTTCGTCGGTGATGCCGGTCAGTCCCTGTACGAACGGTGGGATGCTGGTCAGGGGATCGACCAGCGTGTCCCATTCCTGAATGCCGTCGGGGCCGACTTCGACCACACCGATTTCGGTGATGCGGTCTCGCTGCGCGTCCGCCCCGGTTGTTTCCAGATCGACAAATACAATAGGCCGGGCAAGCGCGGCAGCAAGCGCCTGTGCATCGAGCATGCCGGGCTCGCGGCTGGTCAACTTCTCTGGAAGGTAGGTGGGCGGTTCTTGGAGGGTCATGCGGCGATTCTAATAGATAGGTAAATTCTTTTACGAAACCTCTTGCGTTCCGCGGTGTGGTCATCTAATATTCGCCCCCTCGCAACACGAAACGCACTGCAAACGCAGCAGCGACAAGGGTTGCGGGGCGGCAGTGGGTTGGGGTTGCGAGGGAATGCAGCGCTGACCGGCAGAAAAAAGTTCTGCAAAAACTGTTGACGAAACGTTGAATGCTCTGCATAATCTCGTTTCTCCGCTGCAACGAAATGACGGCAACGTCAGCGAGGCAGCGACAGCGAACCGGCAAAGCCGGGCGCTGAGGTTCTTTAACAATCAAACAACCGATAAGTGTGGGCGCTTGATGGCGAACGCCACGGTGACTTCGGTCGCTGTGATGCTTCAAAAGTTATCAGTGCTCGCACAGTAAAACATGTTGGTTGGGTTCTTCGGGGCCTGGCCAGTCAGTTTTCTGAGAGTGAGCGACCGCTCGAAAGAGCGAGGTGCTTCGGCACCACACAGAGATTGAACTGAAGAGTTTGATCCTGGCTCAGATTGAACGCTGGCGGCATGCCTTACACATGCAAGTCGAACGGCAGCGCGGACTTCGGTCTGGCGGCGAGTGGCGAACGGGTGAGTAATACATCGGAACGTACCCTGTTGTGGGGGATAACTAGTCGAAAGATTAGCTAATACCGCATACGACCTGAGGGTGAAAGTGGGGGACCGCAAGGCCTCACGCAGCAGGAGCGGCCGATGTCTGATTAGCTAGTTGGTGGGGTAAAGGCCCACCAAGGCGACGATCAGTAGCTGGTCTGAGAGGACGATCAGCCACACTGGGACTGAGACACGGCCCAGACTCCTACGGGAGGCAGCAGTGGGGAATTTTGGACAATGGGGGCAACCCTGATCCAGCAATGCCGCGTGTGTGAAGAAGGCCTTCGGGTTGTAAAGCACTTTTGTCCGGAAAGAAATCGCGCTGGTTAATACCTGGCGTGGATGACGGTACCGGAAGAATAAGCACCGGCTAACTACGTGCCAGCAGCCGCGGTAATACGTAGGGTGCGAGCGTTAATCGGAATTACTGGGCGTAAAGCGTGCGCAGGCGGTTTTGTAAGACAGGCGTGAAATCCCCGGGCTTAACCTGGGAATTGCGCTTGTGACTGCAAGGCTAGAGTGCGTCAGAGGGGGGTAGAATTCCACGTGTAGCAGTGAAATGCGTAGAGATGTGGAGGAATACCGATGGCGAAGGCAGCCCCCTGGGACGTGACTGACGCTCATGCACGAAAGCGTGGGGAGCAAACAGGATTAGATACCCTGGTAGTCCACGCCCTAAACGATGTCAACTAGTTGTTGGGGATTCATTTTCTCAGTAACGTAGCTAACGCGTGAAGTTGACCGCCTGGGGAGTACGGTCGCAAGATTAAAACTCAAAGGAATTGACGGGGACCCGCACAAGCGGTGGATGATGTGGATTAATTCGATGCAACGCGAAAAACCTTACCTACCCTTGACATGCCACTAACGAAGCAGAGATGCATTAGGTGCCCGAAAGGGAAAGTGGACACAGGTGCTGCATGGCTGTCGTCAGCTCGTGTCGTGAGATGTTGGGTTAAGTCCCGCAACGAGCGCAACCCTTGTCTCTAGTTGCTACGCAAGAGCACTCTAGAGAGACTGCCGGTGACAAACCGGAGGAAGGTGGGGATGACGTCAAGTCCTCATGGCCCTTATGGGTAGGGCTTCACACGTCATACAATGGTGCGTACAGAGGGTTGCCAACCCGCGAGGGGGAGCTAATCCCAGAAAACGCATCGTAGTCCGGATCGTAGTCTGCAACTCGACTACGTGAAGCTGGAATCGCTAGTAATCGCGGATCAGCATGCCGCGGTGAATACGTTCCCGGGTCTTGTACACACCGCCCGTCACACCATGGGAGTGGGTTTTGCCAGAAGTAGTTAGCCTAACCGCAAGGAGGGCGATTACCACGGCAGGGTTCATGACTGGGGTGAAGTCGTAACAAGGTAGCCGTATCGGAAGGTGCGGCTGGATCACCTCCTTTCTAGAGGCTTGTGTTCACAAGTCAAGCGTTCACACTTATCGGTTTGTTTGCTGTTACAGCCAAGGGTCTGTAGCTCAGGTGGTTAGAGCACCGTCTTGATAAGGCGGGGGTCGTAGGTTCAAGTCCTACCAGACCCACCAAGTTATCGCGCGGGGGATTAGCTCAGCTGGGAGAGCACCTGCTTTGCAAGCAGGGGGTCGTCGGTTCGATCCCGTCATCCTCCACCAGTACCTTGGGGTTGTAGTCAAAGACAAGAATTCAGGCGAGGCGCCTGAGTGTTTGTCTTTGGCTGTTGCCAACAGGCGTTAAGCCTGGCTGTTCTTTAACAATATGGGATGTAGTAAAGGTGTCGCGAGCGTTGATGAGACGCTGTAGTACAAACGCGATACCGGGTTGTGATTGTATCAACCAAAAAGTATTTAAAGTGATCGAAAGATGACTTGGAATACGGCACAAACGCGAGAACTCAGACCTATGGCGGTCGTGTCCGAGAGACACACTCGTTATAGGGTCAAGCGAACAAGTGCATGTGGTGGATGCCTTGGCGATTACAGGCGATGAAGGACGCGGTAGCCTGCGAAAAGCTTCGGGGAGCTGGCAAACGAGCTTTGATCCGGAGATGTCCGAATGGGGAAACCCGGCCCGAATGGGTCATCCCTGACTGAATACATAGGTCAGGGAAGCGAACGCGGCGAACTGAAACATCTAAGTAGCTGCAGGAACAGAAATCAACCGAGATTCCCAAAGTAGTGGCGAACGAAATGGGAAGAGCCTTGTACTCTTTAGCAGCATTGTTAGCAGAACGGGATGGAAAGCCCGGCCATAGCAGGTGATAGCCCTGTATGCGAAAACAGCGTTGTGGAACTAGGTGTACGACAAGTAGGGCGGGACACGTGAAATCCTGTCTGAAGATGGGGGGACCATCCTCCAAGGCTAAATACTCGTAATCGACCGATAGTGAACCAGTACCGTGAGGGAAAGGCGAAAAGAACCCCGGGAGGGGAGTGAAATAGATCCTGAAACCGCATGCATACAAACAGTCGGAGCCTGGAAACGGGTGACGGCGTACCTTTTGTATAATGGGTCAGCGACTTACATTCAGTGGCAAGCTTAACCGATTAGGGAAGGCGTAGCGAAAGCGAGTCCGAATAGGGCGTTGAGTCGCTGGGTGTAGACCCGAAACCAGATGATCTATCCATGGCCAGGTTGAAGGTGCGGTAACACGTACTGGAGGACCGAACCCACTAACGTTGAAAAGTTAGGGGATGAGCTGTGGATAGGGGTGAAAGGCTAAACAAATCTGGAAATAGCTGGTTCTCTCCGAAAACTATTTAGGTAGTGCCTCGTGTCTCACCTTCGGGGGTAGAGCACTGTCATGGTTGGGGGGTCTATTGCTGATTACCCCGCCATAGCAAACTCCGAATACCGAAGAGTGCAATCACGGGAGACAGACATCGGGTGCTAACGTCCGGTGTCAAGAGGGAAACAACCCAGACCGCCAGCTAAGGTCCCAAAGATTGGCTAAGTGGGAAACGAAGTGGGAAGGCTAAAACAGTCAGGAGGTTGGCTTAGAAGCAGCCACCCTTTAAAGAAAGCGTAATAGCTCACTGATCGAGTCGTCCTGCGCGGAAGATGTAACGGGGCTAAGCCAGTCACCGAAGCTGCGGACGCACGCAAGTGCGTGGTAGGAGAGCGTTCTGTAAGCCTGTGAAGGTGTCTTGTAAAGGATGCTGGAGGTATCAGAAGTGCGAATGCTGACATGAGTAGCGATAAAGGGGGTGAAAGGCCCCCTCGCCGTAAGCCCAAGGTTTCCTACGCAACGTTCATCGGCGTAGGGTGAGTCGGCCCCTAAGGCGAGGCAGAGATGCGTAGCTGATGGGAAGCAGGTTAATATTCCTGCACCGTCGTATGATGCGATGGGGGGACGGATCGCGGAAGGTTGTCCGGGTGTTGGAAGTCCCGGTCCCTGCATTGGAGAAGGCGCTTAGGCAAATCCGGGCGCGGAATTCAAGGATGTGGGGCGAGCGGCCTAGTGCTGCGAAGCAATTGGAAGTGGTTCCAAGAAAAGCCTCTAAGCTTCAGTCATACGAGACCGTACCGCAAACCGACACAGGTGGGCGAGATGAGTATTCTAAGGCGCTTGAGAGAACTCGGGAGAAGGAACTCGGCAAATTGGTACCGTAACTTCGGGATAAGGTACGCCCTTGTAGCTTGACTGGCCTGCGCCAGGAGGGTGAAGGGGTTGCAATAAAATGGTGGCTGCGACTGTTTAATAAAAACACAGCACTCTGCAAACACGAAAGTGGACGTATAGGGTGTGACGCCTGCCCGGTGCCGGAAGATTAAATGATGGGGTGCAAGCTCTTGATTGAAGTCCCGGTAAACGGCGGCCGTAACTATAACGGTCCTAAGGTAGCGAAATTCCTTGTCGGGTAAGTTCCGACCTGCACGAATGGCGTAACGATGGCCACACTGTCTCCTCCCGAGACTCAGCGAAGTTGAAGTGTTTGTGATGATGCAATCTCCCCGCGGCTAGACGGAAAGACCCCATGAACCTTTACTGTAGCTTTGCATTGGACTTTGAACCGATCTGTGTAGGATAGGTGGGAGGCTTTGAAGCGTGGACGCTAGTTCACGTGGAGCCGTCCTTGAAATACCACCCTGGTTTGTTTGAGGTTCTAACCTTGGCCCGTGAATCCGGGTCGGGGACAGTGCATGGTAGGCAGTTTGACTGGGGCGGTCTCCTCCCAAAGTGTAACGGAGGAGTTCGAAGGTACGCTTGGTACGGTCGGACATCGTACCTAAAGTGCAATGGCAAAAGCGTGCTTAACTGCGAGACCGACAAGTCGAGCAGGTGCGAAAGCAGGACATAGTGATCCGGTGGTTCTGAATGGAAGGGCCATCGCTCAACGGATAAAAGGTACTCTGGGGATAACAGGCTGATACCGCCCAAGAGTTCATATCGACGGCGGTGTTTGGCACCTCGATGTCGGCTCATCTCATCCTGGGGCTGTAGCCGGTCCCAAGGGTATGGCTGTTCGCCATTTAAAGAGGTACGTGAGCTGGGTTTAAAACGTCGTGAGACAGTTTGGTCCCTATCTGCCGTGGGCGTTGGAATCTTGACGGGGGCTGCTCCTAGTACGAGAGGACCGGAGTGGACGTACCGCTGGTGTACCTGTTGTCTCGCCAGAGGCATCGCAGGGTAGCTATGTACGGAAGAGATAACCGCTGAAAGCATCTAAGCGGGAAACTCGCCTGAAGATGAGGATTCCCTGGAGGCTTGACCTCCTTGAAGGGTCGTTCGAGACCAGGACGTTGATAGGCTGGGTGTGGAAGCGCAGTAATGCGTTAAGCTAACCAGTACTAATTGCCCGTAAGGCTTGATCCTATAACCAGTGTGTTTTACCTGGTGAGTGCGCCTTGTGCCCAGGTGTGCAACACAACCCAATCTTTACTACACCCAGATTCGCCGCGCTGACCTCGGGTCAGCCCGGCAACCCCTCATGCCTGGTGACCATAGCAAGTTGGAACCACTCCTTCCCATCCCGAACAGGACCGTGAAACGACTTCGCGCCGATGATAGTGCGGACTACCCGTGTGAAAGTAGGTCATCGCCAGGCTCTTATACCCAAAACCCCCAGCCCCATAAGCTGGGGGTTTTGCTTTTGCCGGCGCGGTTTGTTTGCGCAGCGTCGCCGGCGGAAACGTCTGCCAATACAACTCGAAATTCAGCACAAAGGCCCACGCCATAGCGGCGTGGGCCTTTTTATTGCGCATTTCGTAATAGCCTGTCTCACTGTCCCGCTCGCGCAAAACACCGTCCCGCGAGCATGTATCTCGGCGGTTGAAAACTCGCGCGAGCCCGCGAAATGTCGTCGGAACGCATCTATTGCGAGTATTTCACCGCATTACAGGTCGATTTCCAGTGACCCTAACTGATCTACAAACTGGTAGGATGACGCGCTATTGGCAGCATGCTTATTGAACTGATTCAAAGGCATGCTGCTCAAATGCTGCATTGCCGCAGCGGTGTGACAAAGGGTTCGGAGGAGGACCTTGTCAGCGCGCAGAGCGTTCTGGGCGACACCCGGCCGGCAAGCGTTACCGTTGAAGTCATCGCCAGCAATCTTTGGGATCCGATATCGGGCCTTGGTCTATTGTTGCGATCGGCGAGACGATGCTCACTCAGATTCGGGCACGAACTCGCGCGAATGACGGTAACAGCGATAACAGAAGATTGTGCAAGACAGTCAGAATACGGGGAGCGGGGCGGGCATCTAAGTCACCCTGCCAGCCGGACGCGTGCGCGTCCGGCGTTGTGTATTTCGAGGCCAGCTATCTGGCGAAAGCAGGGGCGAATGGCGATGACAGTCCGCTGAACCCGATAACCGACAAGTGCCGCTGGCAGGCACGCCAATTGCGTCCGCGCGTAGCGCGGTCAGCCGGTCTGGCCAACCAGGCCCCAAGAAGAACTCATCCGTTTCATCCTCGAGGATATCGCTATGCAAGCAATGCGCGCCCGGCGTGCTTTGATTCCAGGCATTCTGGCAGTTGCCGTAACAGTACTGTCTGCGTGCGGCAAGGACAACAAGCCGCCTGCGGCCCAGACGCCTGAAGTGAAAGTTGTCACGCTGAAGGACGAGAACGTTACGCTCGACAGTTCCTTGCCTGGGCGCACCATGCCCTACCGGATCGCCGAGGTTCGCCCTCAGGTCAATGGCATCCTGCAGAAGCGTCTGTTTGTCGAAGGCAGCGATGTGAAGCAGGGCCAGCAGTTGTACCAGATCGATCCGTCGACCTATGAAGCTACTGCGAAGAGCGCCGAGGCAAATCTTGAATCGGCGCGCTTGCTTGCCGAACGCTACGGCAAGCTGGTCGGAGAGGAAGCCGTCAGCAAGCAGCAGTACGCCGAGGCGCAGGCATCCTACCTGCAAGCTAAAGCCGCTGTGGACCAAGCGCATATCAATCTGCGCTACACCAAGGTCCTTTCGCCGATTTCCGGCCGTATCAGCCGATCGCTCGTCACCGAAGGCGCGCTGGTAACGAACGGCCAGGCTAACGCGCTGGCAACGATTCAGCAGCTCGATCCGATCTATGTGGATGTGACGCAGCCGTCGTCGGCAATCCTCCGCCTGCGTCGTGAACTGGCCAACGGCCAACTGCAGGGTGCCGGTGCGAATGCGGCCAAGGTTACGCTGCAGCTCGAAGATGGCAGCATCTATTCGGAGCCCGGTCGTCTCGAGTTCTCGGAAGTCGCGGTCGACCAGGGCACGGGTTCCGTGACGCTGCGCGCCGTCTTCCCGAACCCGCGCAATGAACTGCTGCCGGGCATGTTCGTTCATGCGCGTCTGGCGGAAGGCGTCAAGACTGCCGCCATCCTGGCACCGCAGCGCGGCGTCACGCGTGACCTGAAAGGACAGGCGACTTCGCTGGTGGTCAATGCCAACAACGAAGTGGAACAGCGCATTCTCTCGACCGACCGCACGGTTGGCGACAAGTGGCTCGTTACCGCGGGCCTGAAGGCCGGGGATCGCGTGATCGTCGAGGGTCTGCAGTTTGTGCGCCCGGGTGTGAAGGTCAAGGCCGCCGAAGCCGATGCGGCCACAGCCGGCCCCGTGGAGGCCTCGGCACCGAGCGCGGCGTCGGCCCCCGCGGCAAAGTCCTGAACGGGACGGACGCATGAGGATTCGCCATGTCTAATTTCTTTATCGAGCGGCCGATCTTTGCCTGGGTGATCGCGCTGGTCATCATGCTGGCCGGCGTGCTCTCCATCAGAACGCTGCCGATCAACCAGTACCCGGCGATCGCCCCGCCGACCATCGCCATCTCCGTAACCTACCCGGGCGCTTCGGCGCAAACGGTGCAGGATACGGTGGTGCAGGTGATCGAGCAGCAGCTGAATGGCCTGGATCGCCTCCGCTACATCTCGTCGGAATCGAACTCCGACGGCAGCATGACCATCACGGTCACGTTCGAGCAAGGCACCAACCCGGATATCGCGCAGGTGCAGGTGCAGAACAAGCTTGCCCTAGCCACGCCACTGTTGCCGCAGGAAGTTCAGCAGCAGGGGATTCGCGTAACCAAGTCGGTGCGTAACTTCCTGCTGATCGTGGGTCTGATTTCGACCGACCCCAACATGACGCGGGAGGATTTGTCGAACTACATCGTTTCGAACATCCAGGATCCGCTATCGCGTACCGCAGGCGTGGGCGACTTCCAGGTGTTCGGCTCGCAGTATGCGATGCGGATCTGGCTGGACCCGGCCAAGCTCAACAGCTACCAGCTCGCGCCGCTGGATGTGAGCAACGCGATCAAGGCCCAGAACGTCCAGGTGGCTTCGGGTCAGCTTGGTGGCCTGCCGGCGGTTCGCGGACAGCAGCTTAATGCGACGGTGATTGGCAAGACGCGTCTCCAGACCGCCGAGCAGTTTGGCGACATCCTGCTCAAGGTCAATCCCGACGGCTCGCAGGTGCGCCTGAAGGACGTGGCCGATGTTGCTCTGGGTGGCCAGGACTACACGATCAACGCGCAGTACAACGGTCGCCCGGCATCGGGTATCGCGATTCGCCTGGCATCCGGCGCCAACGCGCTGGAGACGGTCAAGAACATCCACAATACGCTGGCTCAGCTGGAACCGACGTTCCCGCCGGGCATCAAGGTGGTGTTCCCGTATGACACGACGCCGGTGATCTCCGACTCGATCCACGAGGTGATCAAGACGCTGCTCGAGGCAATCGTGCTCGTCTTCCTGGTGATGTATCTGTTCCTGCAGAACTTCCGCGCCACGCTGATCCCAACGATCGCGGTGCCGGTGGTGCTGCTCGGCACGTTCGGCGTGTTGGCCGCGTTTGGCTATTCGATCAACACACTGACGATGTTCGGCATGGTGCTGGCCATCGGTCTGCTGGTGGACGATGCCATCGTGGTGGTCGAGAACGTCGAGCGGGTGATGGCCGAAGACGGGCTGGGGCCAAAGGAAGCCGCACGAAAATCGATGGGGCAGATCCAGGGCGCGCTGGTTGGTATCGCGCTGGTGCTGTCCGCGGTGTTCCTGCCGATGGCGTTCTTCGGGGGCTCGACGGGTGTGATCTATCGCCAGTTCTCGATCACGATCGTTTCCGCGATGGTGCTGTCTGTGCTCGTGGCGCTTGTTCTCACGCCGGCACTGTGCGCGACGATGCTCCAGCCGATCGAGAAGGGCGATCACGGCGAGCACAAGCAGGGCTTCTTCGGCTGGTTCAACCGCAGCTTCATCCGGTCGACGCAAAGCTATGAGCGTGGGGTCTCCGGCATTCTCAAGCGCCGGGCTCCGTTCCTGCTGATCTATCTGGCGATCGTGGTGGTGATGGGATTCCTGTTCACGCGCATCCCGACCTCGTTCCTGCCGGAAGAAGATCAGGGCGTGCTGTACGCGCAGGTGCAGACACCGGCCGGCTCGTCGGCCGAGCGCACGCAGGCCGTGCTTGACCAGATGCGCAACTACCTGCTGAATGACGAAGGCAAGATCGTGGAGTCGCTCTTTACCGTGAACGGCTTCAACTTTGCCGGCCGTGGCCAGAGTTCGGGTCTCGCGTTTATTCTGCTGAAGCCGTTCAAGGATCGCGAAGGCGATGCCACGAGTGTGTTCGACCTGACCAAGCGGGCGCAGGCCAAGTTCAGCACGTTCCGCGACTCGCTGGCATTTGCCTTCGCGCCGCCGGCGGTGCAGGAACTCGGTAACGCCACGGGCTTCGACTTCTATATGCAGGATCAGGCCGGCCTGGGGCACGACGCGCTGATGAACGCGCGCAACAAGTTCCTGTCGCTCGCAGCCAAGAACCCCGCGTTGCAGCGAGTGCGTCCGAACGGCCTCAATGACGAGCCGCAGTACGTCCTCGAAATCGACGATGAGCGCGCGCGCGCGTTGGGGCTGTCTCTGGCGGACATCAACAGCACGGTGTCAATTGCCTGGGGTTCCAGCTACGTGAACGACTTCATTGACCGGGGCCGCGTCAAGCGTGTGTACCTGCAGGGTCGGCCGAACTCGCGAATGTCGCCAGAGGACCTCAACAAGTGGTTCGTGCGCAACGACAAGGGTGACATGGTGCCGTTCTCGTCGTTTGCCACGGGCAAGTGGGGCTTTGGATCGCCGAAGCTGCAGCGCTACAACGGTGTGCCGGCGGTGGAAATCCTCGGTGAGCCGGCGGCAGGCAAGAGCTCGGGTGAAGCCATGGCGGCGGTAGAGGAAATCATGAAGCAGATGCCAGCCGGCATCTCCTATTCGTGGACGGGCCTGTCGTACGAAGAACGGTTGTCGGGCTCCCAGGCACCAGCGCTGTACGCGTTGTCGCTGCTGGTGGTCTTCCTCTGTCTGGCGGCGCTGTATGAAAGCTGGTCGATTCCGTTCTCGGTGATGCTGGTGGTGCCGCTCGGGGTGATCGGCGCGCTGCTGGCTACACTCGCACGAGGACTGTCGAACGACGTGTTCTTCCAGGTGGGGCTGTTGACCACGGTGGGCCTTTCCGCGAAGAACGCGATTCTGATCGTGGAATTCGCCAAGGAACTGCACGATCACGGCAAGGGCCTCGTGGAGGCGGCGGTGGAGGCGTGCCGAATGCGTTTACGCCCCATCATCATGACCTCGATGGCGTTCATGCTGGGCGTGTTCCCGCTGGCGGTGTCGCAAGGCGCCGGCGCGGGTAGCCAGCACGCCATCGGTACCGGCGTGATCGGCGGCATGATCACCGCCACCGTGCTCGCCATCTTCTGGGTGCCGCTGTTCTTTGTCGTGGTCAGCGCGCTCAAGGAGCGGCGCGGCAAGTCCGATTCGTCCTCCCTCGAGAAGGGAGCCCAAGCATGAGAAAGACGCTACTTTGCCTGGCCGCCGTGGCGGCGCTTAGCGGCTGCAGCCTGATTCCCAACTACCAGCGGCCCGCCGCGCCGGTCGATGCGACGTTCCCACAGGGTGAGGCCTATCCGAAGACGGCTGCGGTCGATGCGTCGGTGACGGCCGTCGACCTTGGCTGGCGCGACTACTTCACCGATCCGCGCTTGCGCGAGCTGATCCAGGTCTCGCTCGACAACAACCGCGATCTGCGCGTGGCCGTGTTGAACGTGGAGGCTTATCGCGCGCAGTACCGTATCCAGCGTGCCGACCTGTTTCCACAGGTCGACGCCGCGGCGCAGGGCACGCGGCAGCGCGTGCCGGCGGATCTGTCGGCCACCGGTCAACGTGTGATCAGCAGCCAGTACGGCGTGTCGCTGGGAACCACGGCTTGGGAACTCGACCTGTTTGGCCGGTTGCGCAGCCTTAGCGAGGCCGCGTTCGAGCAGTACCTCGCGGGTGACGAGGCGCGCCGCAGCACACAGATCGCATTGGTGGCCAGCGTTGCCAATGCCTACCTGACGCTGCGCGCGGACGAGGAGCAACTCAAAGTCACGCGCGACACGCTGACTACGTACGAACGAACGTACAACCTTACGCGCCGCCGTTTCGAGGAAGGCATCGCCTCGCGGCTGGAGTTGCGCCAGTCGGAAACGCAGGTTGAAACCGCGCGGGCTTCGCTGGCGGCATACACGCGCGCGCTGGCGCAGGACACCAATGCGCTGACGCTGTTGGTGGGTTCGGGCATGCCGGCGGATCTGCCGCAAGGGTTGGGGCTGGAAGAGAAGCTCGTGGCCGAGGTGCCGGTGGGGCTGCCGTCCGATCTGCTGCAGAATCGTCCGGACATCCTTTCGGCCGAGCATCGGCTCAAGGCGGCCAACGCGGACATCGGTGCGGCGCGTGCGGCGTTTTTCCCGCGCATCACGCTGACGGCGTCGGCCGGCACGGCCAGCAGGCAGTTGTCGGACCTGTTCGCGGCCGGTCAGGGCACGTGGCTGTTCTCGCCGCAGATCGTGCTGCCGATCTTTACGGCAGGCAGTCTGCAGGCAAGCCTCGACTACGCAAAGATCCAGAAGGACATCAACGTCGCGGCATACGAGCGGACGATCCAGGGCGCCTTCCGCGAGGTGGCCGATGGACTGGCCGCACGCGGCACGTTCTCGGATCAGGTTCAGGCACAGGTGCGGCTCGTCCGGGCAAGTCAGGACTACTTCACGCTGGCTGAACATCGGTACAGTACTGGTGTGGATAGCTACCTGACATTGCTTGATGCGCAACGTCAGCTCTACAACGCGCAACAGACGCTGATCACCGATCGCCTCAACCAGCTCACCAGCGAGGTGAACCTGTACAAGGCGCTTGGCGGTGGCTGGACCGATGTCACGCACAGGCCGGAGAATGGCGCGCCAGCTGATGGGGCCGGAAGTTCGACGACCGGCAGCACGGGCGGCGGCGCAGGGTCGGCTTCGTAGGCCGTAGTCGACTGGAGCACCGGCATCGAAAGGAGGCAGTCTGTGACTGCCTCCTTTTTTATTGCCTGCCGCCAGCCAGCGGGGCTCGCGCCATCAACGCAGCAGCGTCGATTTCCCGAACAGGCTCTCCAGTAATTCGACGACCAGCTCGGCGGTCTGGTTGTGGACGTCGCGCGCTGGGTTCAGTTCGACCACGTCGATGGAGCCCAGGGCGCCGGTGTCTTCGATCATTTCCAGTGCGAGATGCGCTTCTCGATAGGTAGGGCCACCGCGAACCGCCGTGCCGACGCCCGGCGCAATCTGGCTGTCGAGGAAATCCACGTCGAAGCTGACATGCAGATGGGTATCGCCATCGATGCCCGCCAACGCCTGCTCCATTGTGGCCCTCATGCCGTTCTCGTCGATGTAGCGCATGTCGTAGACGGTCAGGCCCAACTCACGCAGCCGCTTTTTCTCCTCGGCATCGACACTGCGGATGCCGATCTGCCGAATGTTCCGGGGTGAGGTGGCGGGCGTCACGCCGCCTAGTGACACAAGCGGGGCGGGACCATCCCCGCACAGGCACGCCACCGGCATGCCATGGGTGTTCCCGGTCGGGCTGGTGCTGCCGGTGTTGGCATCGGCGTGCGCATCAAGCCAGAGCACCAAGAGCTTCTTTCCCTGCTCGCGGCAATAGCGAGCCGCGGCATTGACCGAGCCAATCGCCAGGCAGTGGTCGCCACCCATCAGCAGCGGCAACTGGCCGGTGGCCAGGGCCTGGTATGTGGCGTCCATGACCAGACGGTTCCAGGCGACAACCTCCGGCAGGTGCCGAACGCCATCCGTGGGTGGCAGGTTAGGGTTGCCAGGGCCCACGAGGTTGCCCAGATCGGTGACATCGAGGCCGTTGCGCACCAGGGCGCCGGCGATGTCCGCCACGCGCAAGGCTTCGGGGCCCATCGAGGCGCCACGGATGCTGGCGCCCACGTCGGTCGGCGCGCCAATCAGGGTGACAGGCTTCATGGGGTCTCCAGGTTCAGTGGGGACGATAGATGCCTGCCATCATGGCACGAACGGGTGTCGAACGTCAGCGAGATGCTGGCGAGATGTCGGCGAGGTCTCAGTCCGGCTTGATCGACGCCCGGGCGATGATCGGTTTCCAGCGCTTCTGCTCCTGGGCGATGAAGCTGGCGAACTCGGCGGGCGTATCGCCGACGACGATCGCCGCATCGGCGGTCATGCGGCTTGACGCCGCCGGGCTGCGCACGCTCTTTGCGCTGGCTGCGGCCAGCTTGTCGACGGCGGCCTTCGACATCGACGACGGCGCAAGGATGCCATACCACTGGGTCATCTCGAATCCCGGGTAGCCCTGCTCGGCGACAGTCGGCACATCCGGCAATTGCGGAATGCGCTGCGCGGAGCCCGTGGCGATGCAGCGCAGCTTGCCGGACTTGATGAAGGGCAGGATCGCCGGCGCGCCGACGGCCGCCGCCTCCAGCCGGCCGGACAGCAGGTCCGTGATCTGCGGGCCGCTGCCACGGTACGGCACGTGCAGCACGAAGATGCCAGCCGCTTCCTTCAGGTACTCGAATGCGAGGTGGCCTGCACTGCCGTTGCCCGCAGAGCCGTAGTTGAGCTTGCCGGGCTTGCTCTTTGCCAGCGCCACGAACTCCTTGAGGTTCTTCGCGGGCACATCGGGATGTACTACGTACAGGCTCGGCACCTTGGCCAGCAGCGACACTGGCGTGAAGTCCTTGTTCACGTCGTATGGCAGCTTCGGAAAGATGAAGGGGTTCACCGCCAGCGTACCGATGTGACCCAGGATGATGGTGTGCTGATCGTCCGCGCGGGCCACTTCGCCCATCGCCACATTGCCCGCGCCGCCCGGCTTGTTTTCGACGAAGACCGACACGCCCAGTTGCGAGGTCAGTTCGGCGGCTACGGAGCGCGCGATGATCTCGGAACTGCCGCCGGGCGCGAACGGCACGACGAAGCGGATCGTCTTGGACGGCCACGTCTGCGCGCGCGACAGGCTCGGGAGCATTGCGGCGGCAGCCAGCGCACCCGTTGCGCCAAGGACCCGTCGACGCGAGGAATCAAACTGGGACATATCATCTCTCTCAGAGTTTTATCGTTCTATGGAAGGCCAGGACGGCCTGGGACAGTCCGCCGGAGGCTCCGGCAGGCCTGCTTACTTGATGAGGTCGAACTCGCGCGCGAGCCGCCTGTATTCGCGAACCTTGTTCTGGACGTAGGTGTCCAGCTCCGACCCGGACATCGTGTGCGTGAGCACGAGATTCGATGGATGCGCGAGCACGGTAATTGATGGTCGGCTGCGGCACCGTCCATCACCAATGTTGCGTGCCGTCGGGCAACGCTGATGGACGTGGCGATCTATCGCGGTGGACCGGATGCGGAGCAGCGGCACTGATGTAACAAGGGGCCCGGCGGGCCCCTTGTTACTGGATCAGAAGTCGTTATCTGCGAGATCGCCAAGGCCATCAGGATGCTCCTGCCGATCTTCGGCCAGCCACTGGGCCAAGGCCAATTGATAGTGAGCATGCAGACGGTCGCGCAGATCGTCGAGCAATTCGATCACAGCCCAGGCCTGCGCGGGCGTCCAGTTGGCATCAATGAGCAGGGGCAGCCCCTGGGCGATGCCGGATGGCTGGTGGAAGGTCATGGTGATGTCGTCGTTGTGTTGATGGACGTGGCGGCGATGGCCAACGGCGCCACTCACCGCCTGGCGCGGCGGTTCAGGGTTGCGCTGTAGGTTTCCAGATAGAGCTTCTCGTCGATCTGCGGTAGCTCCCGCTGCGCGGCCTGGGCCAGAAGCTCGCCCGCCAGGTTCATCAGGATGCGGTAATTGCCGGCGGCGTGCTCACACAGGGTCTGGCGCAATGGCATGGTCATCAGGGTGGCGTTGCCGGCGGCGGCCAGCAAGTGGTCCAGGCAGGCCTGCAGCTCGTCGATGCTCGCACTCTCCAGCGCCAGACGGCAGCGGATGCGGCTGCCCAGCGGGATCAGGTCCTCGCGGCTGAACTTCTCCGGCAGGCGAGCGTCGCCGGCAAGCACCACGCACAGCAGCAATTGCGAGTCGAAGCGTGCCTGTGCGAGCAGGCGCAGTTCCGAGAGGGCTGGCACCGCCATCTCCTGGGCTTCATCGATGAGCAGCACGCAGCGGCGGCGGCTGGCCTCCATGTGGGTGAGCCAGCGCTCGCGCAGCGCCTTGAAGCCGCCCCAGCGATTGTGGGGCTTGAGCGGTACGGTAAAGATGTCGCTGAGCTCGCGATAGAAGTCCGCCAGATTGCTCTGTGGGTGAGCGATCGAGCCGACCATCAGATCGGGGACGCGCATGAGGCGCTGATGGAGCAGGCGCAGCGTGACGCTCTTGCCGCAACCGGGGTCGCCATGCACCATGGCGAAGCCGCCTTCGCGGGCCATACCGTTCTCAATGCGCCAGCAGAAGTGATCGAGCTTGGGTGGCACGAACACGGCCTCGACGGGGATGTCCTGGGCGAAGGGGTTGAACTTCAGACCGTACAAGGCCAGCAGGTTGGGTTGATTCATAGCTTGGTGGGTGCGGGTGGGAGATAGGCCGGCGGCAGGCCGGTGGCGGCGTGTTCGGCGAGCAACTGACGCAGCAGCGGCGCAGTGCCAGCCTGCGCGGGTTCCTCGTTAGCAGGCGAGGCACCCTTGGCCGTGAGATGCGCGCGCCGTGCGTCGGCATTGGCAGACTTGTCCAGCGGGAACACGGCGGCCAGGATCGCGCCGATGCGCGCATCGATCAGGTCGACTTGGGAGAGATCCCAGCGCGCGTAGCTCAGGCAGACTTGCTCGAGGTGGCGGTAAGCGCCGGGGATCTCGAAGCGCACGCCGTCCAACGTGAAGGTGCCGTCGGTTCTGCGCTGGCGGCGATGCTGGCGGATACGGAAGGCCCGGCGCAAGGCCAGCGCCTCGGGACTGGGGCGCGAGACGTCGGCACAGGACAGGTAGCGCTGCAGAGGCGTCGCCTCGAGTTCGGCGTGTTCCTTGTGGTGGTATTCCTGCTCGACCCAGGCCTGCGTGGCGAGGTTCAATTGCTCCAGGGTGAGGTGCGACTCACCTTCGAGCATGGCCATCAGCCGGGACTCGAGCTGTCCCCAGAAGCGTTCCTGCTTGGCATTCTGGTATGGGCTGTAGGGCAAGGTAGTCTGGTGCAGGATGCCCAGACTGGCCAGCCCCTCGACGAACTCGTCGGCCATCATGGCTGCGCCGTTATCGGTCATGATGGCCCGCGGCAGCCCTCGCTTCATGATCGCCTGCGAGACGCCGTGCACCAGCGAGGCAGTGGTCTCGTCGAGGAACCACTGCAGGTGGCAGACCAGCCGCGAATGGTCGTCCATAATGCAGAGCAGCAGCGGCTTGTGCCACTGCCCATCGGGGGTGAGCACCTTGCGCGAACCATGGTGGAAGTCCAGGTGCCAGAGCGCGGCCACGTGGTCGACCTCGTAGCTACGCACCTCGCGTGCCTCGCGGCGAGCCGCAGCAGCGATGGCCCCATCCGTGCTCGAGCGCGGGGTTGGCTTGCGCACCAGACCCTGCGCCTTCAGATACCGGCACACCGTGGTGTAGGACGGCAGCGTGTCCGGGCCATCCTTGGTCGCGACGCGCAGGTTGTCGTAATGCAACTGCATGGTCCAGCCGGGGTGCTGACGGTACTGCTCGACCAGCGCTTCGATGATGGCTGGGCTCAGACTGACGAAGTGGCCGCAATCGTCGCGCAGTCGGTTCTTGAGTTGATCGACCGGATCCTGGACGTGACGGGCCCGGTAATACCAGCGTTCGATGGAAGACGCGCCGAACTGAACGTCGGCGCCGGTGATGGGGTGCCGCCAGACCTTGGCGGCCAGTGCCTGGAACGCTTGCTGCAATTCTCCTTTGGCAGGCGGCGAAGCCAGCAAA
The DNA here is from genome assembly GCF_000196015.1 of Cupriavidus metallidurans CH34. Classification (NCBI taxonomy): domain Bacteria; kingdom Pseudomonadati; phylum Pseudomonadota; class Betaproteobacteria; order Burkholderiales; family Burkholderiaceae; genus Cupriavidus; species Cupriavidus metallidurans. The sequence goes on from NC_007974.2 coordinate 489,931, forward strand.
GGGCCAATGACCGAGAAGCGCAAGCGCGCCCATCGGTTGCGATGATCAATCGATAGTGACATGACTCTCCGTTGGGGGGATAACGGGAGCAGGCTACGGGCAGTGCGGGTGACCCGCCATCGACATGTTCTGCGGGAGATTCCCCTATCTGGCGCATCCCTCAGCCAGCGTGGTCAGGCCGGGCCCAGCAGCAGAAGCAACACCGCGGCCAGACGCTCGTCTTCGCTGTCGTGCTCGACCGATTGCAGCAGGCAGTCGGGATAGATGAACGGCTCGGGCGTTGGCGGGATGAGGCCACGCAGCCACCGACCGACGGGGGTCTTGGGGAAGGTCTCGGTCCACCACTGACGCCAGCGCTTGAGCGTGGCCCAACTGATCGCCGGCAGGCCGTCCAGGCAGGCGCCAGTGGCACGGCTCGATCGCAGTACCAGGACAATGGCCAGCCAGACACGCCGGCCGAGAAAGCGCACCGAATCGGGCGTCATGCGTTTGCGGCATCCGGCACAGCACAGGCTCAGGCGCGTATTGCAGTCCGGGTGTGCTGCCGGTGGGCATCCGCGCGGCTTACGCGGATAGTTGGCACTGTGCAGCACAGAGCCGCAATGGCAGCAGCCCCTGTCTCGCGCCACCTTCATCAAGTCTTCGTCGATCCGGCGCAACAGGGCAAAAAACGCTGGCGTTTGTAGCAAGGCATGGCACACTGCTGAGGTCTCCTTCATTGCTCGACACAATAAAGGCGACATCTTCCCTCAGGCGCGTGCATGCACGCTCCCTGAGGGAACCCCTCCAGCGTCCATCACCGTTCTTGCTCAAATCCCCACGCTTTCGGCATCACGAAAGCTGCTTATGCACAACATCGGGGTGGGCACGATGCCGTGCGTTTCCAGTGCCTGCACGTATGCACGGGTGCCGGCCGCCCGCTGCAGCGCGTTGCCCCAGCGACGCAGGTCGTGCTCGGCGACCTTCGGTCCCATGTAGAAGCCGCGCACGATGGGCCATTGCACGTCGAGCCCCTGTTCCTTCGCGGTGGGAATCGACGCGAAGCGGCCCGGCAGGCGTTGATCCGACAGCACGGCCAGCACGCGAATCCTGTGCGTCTCGATCAAGTCGACGGCCTCGCCGATATCACCGGGAACGGCCTGCACATGTCCCGTCATCAGCGCGGTCATCGCCTCGCCGCCACCTTCGAACGCCACATAGCGCATGGCGTTACGGTCCAGCCCTGCTTGCCGGGCAAGCAGGGTTGCCTTCATCCAGTCCTGGCTGCCCGCGGAGCCGCCGATGCCGAACAGCACTTTGCGCGGGTCGGCCTTCATTGCGGTCACAAGGTCCTTCAGGGTCAGGTACGGCGAACGGGCGTCGACGGCGATCATGCCGTGGTCGACGCCAATCGCGACCAGCCACTTGACGCTGTCGGGCCCGTACTTGCTGAACTTGCCGCTGGCCAGGTTCAGTAGCGCGCCGCTCGAGAACGCCACGATGGTGTTGGCATCATCGGGAGACTGCTCCACCACGGCATCGAACATGACCGCGCCGATCCCGCCGGGCCGATAGTCGATCTGCAAGCGTGCGGGCAGTGCCCTGGCCTCGTCCAGCCCAAGCTTCGCGATCCTGCACGTCAGGTCGTAGCCGCCGCCTGGCCTGGCCGGCGCGATGCACCGCGGTTGCGGCATTTCCGCCTGCGCTGCGTGGGCGGTCTGCACACCGCCTATCAGCAACAGGGCGAACAGGTATAGCGTTCGCACTGGACTGTCTCCCATTTTTTGACTTGGCCATCCCCGCAGTCCGCGCCGGATGGCTATCATTTCTGTCTTGCCATGCTAAGTCGGTCGGCTGTCGCCAAGCTGTCGAACGCCTGCCAGATTGTTTAACGTAAACCCTGCCAAAAGTGCGCCTGCTACTCGTTGAAGATCACCCGGATCTGGCTGCGCTGGTCATCAAGTCCCTCGGGGACAGCGGCTTCGTCATTGACCACGCCGTGGACGGCGAGGCCGCGCTGCTGATGATCGCCACCGCTTCGTACGATCTGATCCTTCTGGACCTCTCGCTGGGGAAGGTCGACGGGCTGGACGTTCTTCGCTCGATCCGGACGCAGGGTGTCACGACACCGGTGTTGATCCTGACGGCCCGCAGCGAGATCGCCGATCGCATCCTGGGCCTCGACCTCGGGGCCGACGACTATATCGCCAAGCCCTTCGACCTTGGCGAACTCGAGGCACGCATCAAGGCGCAGCTTCGCCGCCGCCAGGGTGGCCAGCCGGTGACCACCTACGGCGGCCTGTCATTCGATTCGGTGGAGAGATCGTTCTACTGCGAGGGCACGGCGTTGACGCTGAGCCGGCGCGAACTGGCGGTGCTGGAAGCGCTGTTCCTGAGGGCCGGCCGCGTCGCCACCCGGGACGTGCTGTTCCAGTGCGTGTTCTCGATCGACGACGAGGTCAATCCCGAAACTATCGAACTGTATGTGTCGCGGGTCAGGAAGAAGCTGAAGCCGAGCGGTCTGGTCATCACCGCCGTGCGAGGCGTCGGCTATCTGCTGGAACAGCGTCAGGATGGCTAGGCAGCCTTCGGCGACGAGCTTGCGCCGGACCCTGCTCTGGCGCCTGGCGCTCGCGTTGCTGACCGTCGGCATCGTCTCGGCTTTCGCCTCATATCGCACCGCGCTGAAGGAAGCCAATCAGGCGCACGACCGAACGCTGCTGGCCTCTACGCGCTCGATTGCCGAGCGTATCCACGTGACTAACGGCCGGGTGACCGTCAACGTCCCCTATGGCGCGCTGGATACGTTCCAGATCGATGCGCGCGGGCGGATTTTCTATCGCGTGCTGGATCCGGCAGGCCATTTCGTCTCCGGCGAGAAGGACTTCCCGGCAATGCCGGCCAATGTGCCGCGCAGCGAGGACTATCCGGCGCTGGTCCATTTCTATGACGATGCCTATGCCGGAACGCCCCTGCGCGTGGCGGCGCTGTGGCAGCCGGTGACCGAGGGCGGGCAGCAGGGCGTTGCGCTGGTGCAGGTGGGGGAATCGCTGGAGATGCGGGATGACATGGCCAGACGGTTGCTGTTCACCATGCTCTGGCAACAGGCGGCGATGATCGGCGTCTCGATGACGTTGCTGGCATTGACGGTGGCCGCCACGCTGCGGCCGCTGAAGCGGTTGCAGGATCGCATTCAGGCCCGCCGGGCATCGGACCTCGCTCCGGTCGAGGGCGATGACCTGCCCAGGGAAATCCAGCCGCTGCTGCAAACGCTGAATCAGTACCTCGAACGTCTGCGGGTCATCGTCGAAAACCAGAAGCGCTTTCTCGACGATGCCGCGCATCAGCTTCGGACATCGCTGACGCTGGTCAGGGGCCATGTGGACCAGCGCATACGCGCTTCGGATCACGGCGGCGATCTCGCCGAGGTCAAGGCCGCCATCGACCGGACAGTGCGGTTGACCAACCAGTTGCTGACGTTGGCGCGTACAGGGGATGGCGACGTCCTTGCGCCGGACGGTGACGCGATGCAGCGCATCGAACTGGGCAACCTTTGCCGCGATATCTGCGCGGAGTGGTATCTCCATGCGCGGGAGCGGAGGCAGGATCTCAGCGTGGGCGAATGTCCGGCTGGTGCATGGGTCGTTGGCAACGAGGCCATGCTACGAGAGATGCTGGCCAACCTCCTGCACAATGCCGTGAGCTACACGCCGGCTGGTGGGAGCATCTCCGTGACGGTGGAGCGGTCCGACAGCACGCTCTGCATCCTGGTGGACGATAGCGGGCCCGGCATCCCTTCGGCGGATCGCGAACGCGTGTTCGAACGCTTCGTTCGCATCGCCGGCACGCTCGGGGCGGGGAGCGGACTTGGTCTGGCGATCGTTCGGCAAATCTGCGAAGCGCATCAGGGTAGCGTGCAACTGGAGTCCGGCGACAAGGGCGGGCTACGCGTCAGGGTGACGCTGCCGGCGGCCCCCGCCGCACCGCCCGCTGTGGCCTGACAGGCGCTGCAATCCAATCCGATTGGCCATTTGTAACTCCCCCCTGCAAGTCATCAGACGACGGCCTATAATCCCTGATTCATTGATGCAACAACGATTGATCGGGCAACAAAATGACTTCGGAATTTCGCCCTGAGCAGGATGTATCACCTGGCAGGGCAGTAGCAGGATCACCGGCCAACCAGTCGGTGAGGAAAGGGCAGGTCCTGCCCTTTCGCGAGTCTTTGCTTGCGATGACCGGCATCGCATTTGTCGTGATGCTGGTTGCACTTGACCAGACCGTGGTCAGTACCGCGCTGCCAACCGTGGTGGCGGAGTTGCAGGGCTTCGAGTTTTACGCATGGGTGGCTACGGCCTACCTGCTGACGTCGGTCATTACCGTGCCCATCTTCGGGCGACTCGGGGACTATTACGGACGCAAGCCGTTTGTGCTGGCCTCGATCGTCGTGTTCGTGGCGGCATCGGCGCTTTGCGGCATGGCTACGAACATGCCGTTCCTGGTAGCTGCCCGCGCATTGCAGGGGATCGGTGGTGGCATGTTGGTCGGCACGGCGTTCGCCTGCGTTCCCGATCTGTTTCCTGACCCGCATGTGCGCTTGCGTTGGCAGGTCATGATGAGCACGGCGTTCGGCTTGGCCAATGCGATCGGCCCGTCGTTGGGCGGTGTGCTGACTGAGTGGTTCGGATGGCGAGCGGTGTTCTACATCAACCTGCCGGTTGGCTTGCTGGGGTTGCTGATTGCCTGGCGCTTCCTGCCGCATTTGCGTCATCAGTCGCATACCGAGCCAATCCGTATCGACTGGGCTGGCGCCGCACTAATCGCGGCAGGGCTGGGTAGTTTGCAACTATCGGTGGAGTGGCTGCCTGAACGGGGGCTTGGCGTTGTGACGATCGGCCTGATGGTCTTCTCCATCGCCGCGTTCGTAGCGCTGTGGCATTGGTCGCGTAAATCAGCGAATCCGATTCTGCCGTTCGACATGTTCCGCAATCCGAGCCTTGCGTCGCTGTTCGTGCTTTCCGTGCTGGCGGGCTTCACGATGTTCGGCTTGCTGCTGTACGCACCGTTGCTGTTCCAGGGCGGGTTTGGCTATTCGCCGAAGGAGGCCGGGCTGCTGGTGACGCCGCTGGTCGTATGCATCACGATCGGATCTATTGTGAACGGCCGCATCATCACCCGGATCCCGCGCCCCAATGCCATGCTTTACGCGGGATTCACGATGCTGGCGCTGGCGCTGCTGGGTCTCTCGCAGGCGACGCGCGGTATGCATCACAATCTGCTGCTTTCGATCATGTTGCTGGCAGGGCTCGGACTGGGCTTTGTCCTGCCCAACCTGACGGTATTCGCCCAGCAGACCGCCGGTCGTGCCCATCTCGGCATCGCTACGGCGATGCTTCAGTCGCTGCGGATGGTCGGCGGGATGGTAGGGACGGCACTGGTTGGCACGCTGGTCACGCGCAGCTACACGTCTGGCGTGACGTCGGCGCTGGCTGCCGCCAATGCGACGGATTGGACTGCCAGGATGACCGACCCGCAGATCCTGATCGACAAGGCCGCGCAGGCAGAATTGCTGACCAATTTGCAGCAGGCAGGGCACAATGGAGCCCTGCTGCTGGAACAGGCGCGGGTGTCCCTCGTCGGCGCCATCCATCTTGGCCTGTTGCTGGCGGCAATCGCTGCATTGTTCGGTGTCTGGCGCGCGCGCCGGGTTCCGCCGATCAAATTGATGCGGGTAAATGAACCCGTGATGGCTGCGGACTGATGACAGCCGTGCGGATGTGAAGCACATTCGCCTACAGGAGGAGTGGAGTGGAACTGGAGCGACAAAGCCTGGCTGTCCTGCAGCAATTTGGCCGGACCTACCGGGCTTATGCTGCGGCATTTGAACAGCGAATCGGACACCCGTTGCCGCGTTGGCGCATTCTGTTCGCGTTGTATGGGCACGAAGGCCCGATTGCTCAGAAGCCGCTGGCCGATCGTGTCGGCATGGACCCCGGCGCGCTGACACGCCAGCTCAAGACGTTGCAGGAAATGGGTTGGGTCGACCGGATGACCAGCGAGCGCGACAACCGCATGACCAACGTCACGCTGAGCGCGCTTGGCCGCGAGATCGTTGACCAGGCAATGCCGCGCCGCTCGGCATTCCTGCAGGACGTGCTGGCCAACGTCACGGAAACGACGATGCACAACCTCTCGAAGGGGCTGGTTCAGCTCGAGGCGGGCATCGCCGACGCAGTCGCGCGCACGCAGGCGGAACGCGACGCCGCCTGATCTGGCAGCGTCGCCTGGCTGCTCTCTATCCGCCAAACAACGCCGCTATGGCCGTTGGGTTAGAAGGGAAGTACAGGTGCACGTAGGACGCGGTAAGCGACCCGGACCGATAGACAGCTTCCCCGGTTCCATCATCGCGCGGTGACCGCGCGTGCAGGAGCGGAGTCAGCGGAGTGTCGGTGGTCGAGTAGTGAAACGTGTGTCCGCGTACCGGCTGGCCGACCATGCCTTCCCTCGTAGGTAGCTCGATGGCCTGATGGCCGATTGCCGCCAGTCGTTTTTGCATCGTCACCGTGCCGGGCAGCAGCCCGGCCATGCGATGGGTTTGCCCTTCCTTGTCCACCAGGTTGTCGAACAGCGCCATCATGCCGCCGCACTCCGCCAGCATTGGCAGGCCGTGTGCGTGCGCCGCGCGGATCGCGTTGTGCATCGGCACATTCGCGGCGAGCGCGGCGGCGTGCAGTTCGGGGTAGCCACCGGGCAGCCATAGCGCGTCACAGTGCGGCAAAGCCGCGTCACGCAAGGGCGAGAACCATGTGATATGCGCCCCGAGCGCGTTCAACGTTTCCACATTGGCCGGATAAATGAACCGGAAGGCATCGTCGCGCGCGATGGCGATGCGCCGGCCCTCCAGCAGGCGCGGCAATTGCTGCGTAGGCGTGTCCGGAAACACGATCGGCTCTGGCAGGTGCGATAGCGGCAGTGCGGCCAAGGCATCCGCCATGCGATCCAGTCGCGCGGTAAGGTCGGGAAGCTCGTCGGCGCTGAACAGGCCAAGATGCCGCTCCGGCAACGCCGCCGCATCATCGCGGGCCAACGCGCCGGCCCAGTGGATGTCATGCGGCAGGCTGTCTCGCAGCATCTCGGCATGGCGTGCGCTGCCGACGCCATTCGCCAGCACGTGCATCGCGTGAAATGGCTCGCCGTAGGTCGCCAGGCCGTGGGCCACGGCACCGAACGTTTGCGCCATCGCGCCTGCCTGGATGACGGCGAGGACCGGCAGTCTAAAGCATCGCGCGACATCCGCACTGCTCGGCGTGCCATCGTGCAGGCCCATGACACCTTCGACAAGAATCAGATCCGCGGTCTGCGCGGCCAGGGCAAGACGTTGGCGAGCATCGACTTCCCCTGTCATCCAGAGATCGATCGATTGCACCGGAGCACCGCTGGCGGCGGCAAGCAACGTCGGGTCGAGGAAATCGGGCCCGATCTTGAATACGCGCACGGTACGGCCCTGCCGCGCATGAAGGCGTGCCAAGGCGGCGGTGACCGTGGTCTTGCCCTGCCCCGATGCGGGGGCGGCAACGAGCAACGCGGGGACCGGGCGCGTGCCGGTTCGTGTTGTCGTGCCCAACGGAGAGGATTGAATAGGAAGCGGGGGCATCTCGGAGGTGGCAATGCACGGCGGCAGCGCCATGCGATGCGATGGATTATATCGGGCAGACATCTCCACCTTTAGCGCCGTGGCAGGACCATGCCCTGAAGTGCCACACACTCGAACAGCTCGCGGTCATTGGTGACGCCGAGCTTCTGCATGGCGCAGTTCTTTTGCCGGCTGATGGTCTTGACGCTGCGGCACAGCGTGGTCGCGATCTCGGTTACCGTGCGGCCGGTCAGGTATAGCCGCAGTACCTCCATTTCGCGCGCGGACGGACGCTGCTCGCCATCGCGCCCGCATGGCAGCATCGTCCGGAGTTCGGTGGGTGCCAGCGCGCGTAGCGCGGACTTGCCGATGTAGGTAAAACCGCGCTGGGCTCGCCCGATTGCGGTCATGATTTCCGCCAGCGGACTGTCCTTGATCAACAGCCCATGCACGCGGACATCCAGTATCGTGCGTAGCACGAGCGGATTCGTGATCATGGTGAGCACCACCACGGATATCGACGGGTGCCGTCGCCGCAGCGACGTGATCAGGCGCACGCCATCGAGCTCGGTGGGTCCGGGCATGTGGTAGTCGGTCACGACCACATCCGGTTGGAGCAGATCGACCTGTTGCTGCAACTCCGTGGCACTGGTGGCTTCGCCGCAGACTTCCCAGCCAGTCTGCGACGACTGTACCCTGGCTCGGATTGCCGCCGTAATGACGGGGTGGTCGTCGGCCAGCAAAATCCTCAACGTCATCCAATGACTCCTGAACATATGGGTCGGATACGGCTGCACGCTGGCGTCAAAAAAGCGCCGCACGCGGGAGTGGCGTACGGCGCGAACACGCAGCAACTGCGCGCACGCGGAACCGCGAATCAAACGGGAGACGACTCGGAGAGCACCGCGATGCACGGCGAGATTAATGCCCGGATCGCGGGAAGGGAGTAAGAGGATTCGCAAAAAACGTATTGCATTGCCTTGCGTCGGGGACATCGAACGCAAACGACCCCGTGGCGCGATGCACCACGGGGTCGTCGGTTGATATCAATACGTGTGGGTCAGGCTACTGCAAGAGGCCTGGCGGGTTGTCGTGCCTGACGGCGTCCGTCGATGGCCTTGAGAGGGTCTCGCAATACCGAGGCGCCGACGTCCATGATGTCGCGGAGCGTATTGCGGTCATCAGACTCCTGGGGCATCCAGAAATGAAGCGCGGCCCAGGCCGGGAAACTGCTGGGTGGCGCCAGCAGGCGCGCCTTCCGATCGCGTGTGACGAGCGGCACGTTGAAGTCGAGCACCGGACAGATACCACCTGCCGCATGTAACAGCGTGATCTGGGTATGCCACGACGGCACCACGGTTTCGCGATGGCCGGGAGCAAGGGCCTGGCGTTCCAGGAATCCACGTAGGGGACTTGCGGCGTCGCAGTCTTCCTGCAGCAGGATCCAGTCGCTTTCCACTTCGTCCATCGACCCCGTGCGCGTGACGCTGATCAGGCGTCGCGGCGTGGCCATGATGCTATGTGGGATGACCGAGTCGGGCACGTTGGCGCCATCGACGACAAAGGCGCAGTCGAGATCGCCGCTATCCAGGCTATCCGCCAGCGCCGCATCGGCAATGACCGGCCGCGTGATGAAGCTGTCCTGCGGGAAGCGTTCGCCCAGGGCGGTCAGGATTTCGGTAATGACCGGATCGCCAATTGACGAAGAAAACCCGATCGAAATGCGTCGGCCTCGGGTTGCCTGGGCGGCATGTTCCCCGCTTGGCTGCACGAGTTGATTCCATTTGGCCAGAATCTGACGCGCGGTCTGCTCGAGTCGCAACGCATGAGGCGTGGGTTCCAGCGCGCCATTTCGTTTCACGAACAAGGCATCGCCGGTGATTTCGCGCAATCGCGCCAGGCTATATGCCACTGTGGGTACGCGCCCTTGAGTGCAAGCCGCAACCGCATTGAGGTCGCGATACTCCATAAGCAGAACGAAAACATGCAATAGCTTCGTGCTGACGTGCCGCATACTGACTTCTCCCGATCCGAGTTCTACTTTGTTATTTGTTCTGGTGATGCAACATCATTACTGCTTCTGACTGCCGGCCGGCTCTCCTTGCGGAAATTCGGCGAGGGCGATGGCAGGTACTGCTGGCACTACCAAAAACGGGCGGGGGCGACGGCGAGGCGCCCTGGCAACCGAAGACGCCGCGCGCGGACGCTGAATGTCCGCATCGCGCCTTGCAGCCACCACTTCCTCCAGACCGCACGGGTTTGTGTATCCGGTGCGTGCTACGGCAATGGCTCCTATTCGTCAGACCAGGAAATATGCAGCGGCTTGTGGCGGCGTCATCTGCCGACGCCGTACCGCTTTGACGCCTGTCCTCATGCGCCGGGCGGCGCCACTGCAGGCGTTTCGAAATTTAGTTGATGCGTAGAAATCTTAATACAACATTCTGGAAACTACTAGTAATGCTCAACTTCCAGACGGTTGTGCCATACCAACAAAGATCCTATGTACGAACAACGATACAACCCTGAAACCCGCCTCAAATGGGGGTTTCCGTCAATGGGAGTGCATTAGTCGACGCCGAATCCGGGTGTGAATTCAACATTCTGGACTGGCAGTTGAGAATGGCAGAGGTAGGAATTTTTCCAAATTGGAATAACAAAATTTGAATTGCAAATGTGAGTGTACGGATTGTGCCGAATAGTTGTGGGTGTATCCCGACAATCCTGTAGAGGCGTTGTTCAATTTGCTTAACTCGTGCCGCGAAGACACTGAATTGCCTTTTGCGCGGGCGGTGGGCTACCTTACGGGCAGGGTAGGCGGGAGGGCCGTGCGCGCGATCGCATGGGCGCCTGACTGGAGGCCGGCGAGCGGAGACATTTGCGTGAACAGACGCTATTCGGAAGAACAGATCCGCATGTATCTAGAAGAGGCCGCCAAAGGGGTGCCGGTGCGGGTGACCTTGCCCCTGTTCCACGAATCCCATAACCGAGGGAATTAGGCAGCCCGGTGTTGCTGAGCTGCGGACCAGTTTTTCTCGAACGTCATGGGGCTGACGTAGCCCAGCGTCGAGTGGAGTCGGCTGGCATTATAAAAGCCAAGCCAGTCAATTACCTCGTCCATTGCGGCGCGGCGGGTAGCGAACTGGCGACCGTGCAGGCGAGCGACCTTCAACGACCCCCACAGACTCTCAGTCGGCGCGTTGTCCCAGCAATCGCCCCTGCGGCTCATTGACGAGCGCATGCCATACGCCTTCAGGGCGTCTTGAAACAGATGGCTGCAATACTGGCTTCCCCGGTCGGTGTGCACAATCACACCGGCTTCCGGGCGGCGCCGGAACCAGGCCATGCGCAGCGCGTCCGTGACCAATTCGGCCTTCATGTGTGGTTGCATCGACCAGCCAACCACCTGCCGGCTGAACAGGTCGATGATGACCACCAGGTAGAGCCAGCCTTCGGCGGTCGCCACATAGGTTATGTCGCTCGTCCAGACTTGATTGGGTGCTGCTGGGCTAAAGTCGCGTTGCAGCAGATTGGGGGCCACCGGCAAATCGTGGTTCGAGTTGGTTGTCGCGATGTACTTGCGCTTGTGGCGGGCACGGATGCCGTGCAGCGCCATCAGCTTGCGAACACGCTCCTTGCCCACCCGCACCCCACGCGCCAGCAGTTCCTTCCACATGCGCGGCCAGCCGTACTCCCCCTTGACCCCGGCGTGAATCGCCTTGATGTGGGCCAACAAGGCATCGTCACTGAGTCGGCCTCTATCTGGCCTGTCGGTGCTTACTGTGCGTTGCTTGCGCTGGTGATAGCCGCTGGGGCTGACCCCTAACAGCTCACACAGGACCGAGACCGGCCAGTAACGTCGGTTTCGCTCGATGAACGCATACCTCACACCGACTCCTTCGCAAAGTATGCTGCGGCTTTTTTTAAAATATCGCGCTCCATCTTCAAGCGCGCCACCTCCGCCCGAAGCCGGGCCAGCTCCATCTGCTCCGGGCTGACCGGCTTCATACCCGCACCAGTCAGCTTGCCTTCCCGCTCCGCCTTGACCCAGTTATGCAGCGTCTGCGCTCTGATGCCCAGGGTCGCGCTAACCACTGCCATGCTCTGCCCGCTCTTCACCAGCCGTACCGCTTCCAGCTTGAATTCCAGCGTGTACTGCGCCCGCTTTGTCTTGCTTGTCATCACATCTCTCCTTGCTTCAGTTTAACCTCAGCAAGGGATTCGTTTTGCGGGGGCAAGCTCAGTGCCGGTGCGGGAGCTCTGCGCGCGTTATGGCTTCAGCGATGCCTCGTTCTACGGTTGGCGGGCCAAGTATGGCAGCAAGGTACGGCAACACGACCCGTCCGACAGCCGCAGATTGCGTCAGTTGGAAGAGGAGAATGCGCGACTCAAGAGTATGCTTGCGGATGCACTGCTCAAACTTGAGTTGCTGCGCAATCGTACCGGCAGGCACGGCGATGGCAAAAGCCATTGATTGGTTGGTCGCCGCATCGAGCCGGTTCCTCTTGCCACTGCAATGTCTCGCATGACATTGGTTTCTGGAGTTTTTTCGTGAAGAAGGTTTTTGCTGCCGCAGGCGCAATGGTGTGGCTCGGGATGTCTGTCGCTCAGGTTCATGCGGCGCCTCCGCAGGATCCGGGTACTCCGATAGTCGCGCCGCTGCCGCCGCGCATGCTCGATCCTGCGACGTCCACCGTCGAGGATACGGGGGGCACGCTCAGTGCCTCTCAGGTCGAGCGATGCCGCCAGTTACTCGACCAGATCAATGCCTTGCCGTCGGGGCCGCAGTGGGGGCAGGGCAAGTCGTCAGTGACGACGGCAGATGGCCGGACCTATTCCACGCTCGAGCGCGCGCCGGATCGCAAGCGCCTCGAGGAGGCGTACCGGCAGGAGTGCGCCCAGTCACGCAAGTAAGTTCTGATCCGCCGTTGCCAGGATGATGCCGGGTGTGACCAGGCGATTGTCGAAAGGGATGGTGGTTACATCCGTCATTGCAGGAGCAAACATGTTCCACTTGCGACGTTTCCTTGCCTGGTCGTTCGGGCTGATGTTGCTGGCCGGCGCAAGCAGCGCACTGGCGCAGGCCAAACTGGACAAGCCACAGCTTGACCAGCTGCTTGCACCGGTTGCGCTGTATCCCGATGCACTGCTGTCGCAGGTGCTCATGGCATCGACCTATCCGGCGGACGTGGCTTCCGCCGCGGAATGGTCGAAATCGAATCAGAGTCTTTCGGGTGATGCGGCCACCAAGGCCGTCGAAGGCGAGCCGTGGGACCCAAGCGTGAAGTCGCTCACCGCTTTTCCCTCCGTGATGGACATGATGGGACGCCAGCCGCAGTGGGTCGAGAGCGTGGGCGATGCGTTCCTGGCGCAGCCCGATGACGTGATGGACTCGGTGCAACGCCTGCGCGTACAGGCGCAGAAGGCGGGCACTCTCAAATCCAACGAGCAGCAAAAGGTGGTCACGCAGCAGAGCGGCGGCACCACCATCGTCCAGATCGAGCCCGCCAGTCCGCAGGTGGTGTACGTGCCGTCGTACAACCCGACCGTGGTCTACGGCGCATGGCCCTATCCCGCCTATCCGCCGGCCTACTACCCGCCGCCACCCGGATCGGTGTTCGCCACCTCGCTGGTGGCCGGCATTGGCTTCGGGCTTGGCGTGGCGGCTGTGAATTCGATGTGGGGCGGATTCAACTGGGGTAGCCACGACGTCAACATCAACGTCAATCGATACAACAACATCAACGTGAATCAGCGACTGGACGTCAATCGGTCCAACGTGAACTGGCAGCACAATCCCGCGAACCGTGGCAACGTGCCGTACCGGAATCAGAACGTTGCGAACCGCTACGACGCGCAGCGTCAGCAGGGGCTGGCCAATCGCCCGCAGGGTGGTCAGCAGCGCCTGGGTCAGGCAGGTGGTGGCGTGCAGAACCAGCAGCGTCTGGGTCAGGGCGGAGGCGGTGTGCAGAACCAGCGCGACGCAGAGCGTCAGCGTGCGGCCCAGTCGTTCCAGGGGCGTACCGGCCAGTCGATTCCCGGACATTCGGCGCCGAACGTGAATCGCCAGGCTGGCGGGCAGAATCCGCGGCCGGCTGGCGCGGATCGTCAACGTGCCGATCAGGCCGATGCGCGCAACCGTGCGCGTGACAGCAACCGCAATAACGCGTTCAGCGATGCAGGCAATGGTGACCGGATGCGTCAGCAGGCAAACCGGGGCGATCGCAGCGGCTTCCAACACAACGCGGGCCAGGTGCAGCAGCATTCCGCGCCGGCGAGATCTGGCGGGGGCATCCACGGCGGTGGTGGCGGTGGTGGTAGTGGCTTCCACGGCGGTGGTGGTGGCGGCTTCCAGGGCGGGGGCCATGCTGGTGGAGCAGGTGCGGGTGGCGGTCACCTTGGTCACGGCCGGAGGTAACGATGAAGCGTCAATCGAGGTTCGAATCCATGTTGCGTGCCGGCGCGTTGGCGATGCTGCTGAGCATGTCCGTTCCCGTTCTGGCCCAGCATGTCTATCCGACGCCGGATGCCGCAGCTGATGCGTTCGGCGATGCAGTGGCACGCAGTGACCCTGATGCGCTGAAGCAGGTGCTCGGCGCGAACTACGAGAAGCTGGTGCCGCCGGGGCTCAGCCAGAACGACATCTACGATTTCCTTGCCGCCTGGGCAAGCCATCATGCCGTCCAGCCCGATGGCGATAAGGCCGCACGTATCGAGGTGGGCGGTAGCGGCTGGACGTTCCCGGTTCCGCTGGCAAAGCGTAAAACCGGCTGGCAGTTCGATCTGGCTGCCGGCGAGCAGGAGATGCGGCGCCGTCGGATCGGGCGCAACGAACTCGTGGCGATGGATACGTTGCTGCAGCTCGCCGATGCCCAGCAGCGTTATGCGGAGCAGATTGGCAATGGCAAGTACGCCCATCAGCTCGTGAGTACGCCCGGCAAGACCAATGGGTTGTACTGGCCATCGGCATCGGCCGAGAATGATAGCCCGCTTGGACCGGATGCCTTGGCAATGGGCCCCGAGGTGCCGCCGGAGGAAGCGTTCTACGGCTATCGCTATCGGATCATCGCACCGCCGAAGGGCAGCGACGCCAAGTTCGCGTTCATCGCCTGGCCCGCGCGTTACGGTGATAGCGGCATCCACTCCTTCATGGTCGATAGCGAGCGCCGTTTCTACGAGCGAGACCTAGGCAAGAGTACCGGCACGCGCGCGGGTGCCATGCGAGCCTTTTCGCCCGAGGGTTGGGAGCGGGCTGCAGATCGCTGATTCCGGATCCGAAGTCTCCGGCAATTGCGTCTAAGCTGGATCCGGACCGCGCAGCGTGATGCGGTCTGCTTCGGCGTGGACGTCTGACAGCCCTTTCTCGTCGACGATACGAAGCTGACGGTGCCGCACCGTGATCAGCCCGACGGACGCAAAGCGGGACAGAAGCCGCGAGACCGTCTCCAGCGTCAGGCCCAGGTAGCTGGCGATATCGTTGCGAGTCATCGCCAGCATGACTTCTCCCCCGTCGGTGCCGCGGCGGCGGTGTTCCGCAGCCTGATCGAGCAATAGCATGGCCAGCCTCTGCGCGGCCTTCATTGAGCCGATGGTCACCAGCAACTCGCGCTGCCGCAAGGCGTCGCGGTGAAGTAGCGCGAGCAAGGCGGCGTGAACCGCCGGATCTTCCTCGCAGCGCTTCGCTGTCTCCAGTGGCACCACACAGCATTCGGATGCCTGCAGGGCAATCGCGCTCGTGCCGAACTGCGGCGCGTCATTCGGCTCGAGGCCGGCTACGTCACCGGGGAGCATGAAGCCGGTCAATTGCCGCCATCCAAGTGCCGATTCGTACATCCGCTTGATGCCGCCGTGGCGCAATGGGTAGACGGCGCGTACCGGTTGGTCCTGCCTGAATAGCGCCTCGCCGGCTTGCAGGTGCTTGCGCTCGGGGCTTAATGCTGGTCTGTCGGGCAGCAAGGTGCCTCCGTGTGCACTTGCGCAAACGGACTGGAACGGGCACAGGGTGCAGCATGAGGCGCTGGGGGCTTGGTGGTCCAGTGGTATTGCCTCCTGGCAGGCATGATGGACATTTTTTCCCGACAGTATAAGTGCCCACGAACATCGCTGATCGTGAGTCGATCTGCATTCTTTTAAACAAGCGTAATAAGTTTTTTTGCGGCCTCTTAGGGGGAGAGGTCAGCATGTGCCCGGAAAGTAGAGAATTCTTTCAAAAATTCATGTTGTGCCTTCAAGACAATGTCGGAAAAGCGCCTCGTCGATTGTGTTATGCTGCATCGCACAAGAAAGGAGGAGACCCGTTCTCAAGACGAACAGGAGTCTTCATATGGCCAAAAGCCTCTCTCCGGACTGGGATGCGCAGCTTCGACAAATTCGTCGCGCGCAGTTTCAGCCCGCGAAACAAATTCGTACATGGCTGGAGCGTCTGGAACTGGCGCCCCCAGCCACTCATCGCCAGCGCCACACCGCGCCAGGCGAGGCCGGGCCGGCTGAATTGCCAGGCAACTGGCAGTCGCTGAATCTGGGCCTGACGCCGTTACCCGGCGAACTGGTCCCGCAACTCTCGTACCGCCTCTATATCCCGTCCGGCGCCAAGGGCGCATTGCCTGTCGTGGTGATGCTGCACGGATGTCAGCAAACGCCTGAAGCCCTGGCGGCTGGCACGCGCATGAACGCGCTGGCCGAGCGCGAAGGATTCATGGTGGCTTATCCGCAGCAGCCATTGCGGCGCTCCGTGCATCGGTGCTGGCAGTGGTTCGACCTCGCGGCCGGGCAGGGCGGGCGCGAAGCACAGGCGCTGGCACTGCTGATCGACGAACTGGCAACCCGGCCCGACGTACGTATCGGCGAGATCTACCTTGCCGGGTTGTCGGCCGGTGCCGCGATGGCGGCTCTGGTGGCGTTGCGCTACCCGGACAAGGTCGCTGCCGTGGGATTGCACTCCGGTGTGGTGATCGGTGCGGCCGATTCGCCCCGGGCGGGCCTGAGGGCGATGCACGAGGGCTCGGCGATCGAGCCCGCGCTATTGCTCGATGCTGCTGGCGTGACGCCCGGCGGTCCGGCCATGCCGGCCATCGTGTTGCACGGCATGGCGGACGAAGCGGTGCATCCGATCAACGGGCGTTTGTTGACGCAGCAGTTCCTGGCCTACAACGGCCTGGGTGGCAGCCTCGGCGGACAGATCGAAAGCGCTAACGATGCGCCGCTGGGCAAGGATGGCGAAGTTCGCGAAGCGCGCTTTGGCCGCTGGAATCGCGATCTGGTCCGACTGGTGGAAGTGGGGGGGCTGGGTCATGCCTGGAGTGGCGGCGATGCCACGGTACCGTACCACAGCAGCAT
This sequence comes from Cupriavidus metallidurans CH34, assembly GCF_000196015.1. NCBI lineage: Bacteria > Pseudomonadati > Pseudomonadota > Betaproteobacteria > Burkholderiales > Burkholderiaceae > Cupriavidus > Cupriavidus metallidurans. The sequence goes on from NC_007974.2 coordinate 506,876, forward strand.
CGGCCCGGATGCGAGCTGGCTGATATGGCAATTTCTCCGTCAGCACAAGCGGGCGGCGTGACAACGCAGGACGGGGCCCGAAGCGCGCCCAAATGAAAAAGGGGGAAGGCTGTCAGCCTTCCCCCTTTTCGATTGTGCCAGCGCGGCAAGCGTGGCGAGCGCGATCAGGCGTGCCGCTTGCGTACGAACAGCGCCGTCACGATACCCATGATGCAGACGCCAACCACATAGTGGGCCGGGGCCAGCGAATCATTCTTGAGCATCAGCGAGACGATCACCGGCGTCAGTCCGCCGAAGATCGCGTACGAGACGTTGTACGAGAAGGACAGCCCGGAGAACCGCACTTGCGCTGGGAACGCGTGCACCAGCACGTAAGGCACGGCGCCAATCGTGCCGACGAAGAAGCCGGCCAGGGCGTACAGCGGCAGCAGCAGGTCGGGACGGGTGCCGATCGTCGTGTACAGCACGCAGGCCGTGGCAGCCAGCAGTGCGCCACCGATCGAAAGTGTCAGGCGCGCGCCAATGCGGTCAGCCAGGATGCCGGCCACCACGCAGCCGATCGACAGGCACAGCGTTGCGGCGCTGTTGGCCACCAGCGCGGTGCGGGCGTCGAAGCCGTACAGCGTCTGGAGGTAGGTCGGCGTCAGCAGGATCACCACCACGATGCCAGCGGACAGCATCCACGTGAGCAGCATCGAGATGACAACGGCGCCGCGGTGGTCGCGCACGACCGTCTTGAGCGGCAGTTCGGCGGCCAGCGCCTTGCGTTGCTGCAGTTCCGCGAAGACCGGGGTTTCATGGAGCCAGCGGCGCAGGTACATCGAGCCGACACCGAACACGCCGCCCAGCACGAACGGCACGCGCCAGCCATGGTCAACGAGTTCCTGCGGATCGAATACGGCGTTGATGCCTGTGGCTACCAGCGAGCCGAGCAGGATGCCGGCCGTCAGACCTGCAGTCAGCGTGCCGCAGGCATATCCGACGTGACGCCGGGGCACGTGTTCGGACACGAACACCCATGCGCCGGGGACTTCGCCGCCCACGGCGGCACCCTGCAGGATGCGCAGCACCAGCAGCGCCATCGGCGCCAGCAGGCCCACCGAAGCGTAGGTCGGCAGAAGGCCCATCAGCAGCGTCGGTACCGACATCAGCAGAATCGACAACGTAAACATTTTCTTGCGGCCGAGCAGGTCACCGAAGTGCGCCATGATGATGCCGCCCAGCGGGCGTGCCAGGTAGCCGGCCGCGAAGATGCCGAAGGTCTGCAGCATGCGCAGCCAGTCCGGCACGGATGCCGGGAAGAATAACTGGCCAATGACCTTGGCGAAGAAAACAAAAATAATGAAATCGTAGAACTCGAGCGCGCCGCCAAGTGCGGCAAGCGCGAGCGTCTTGTAATCCTGACCGGTCAGCGGGCGAGCGGCATGGCCGCCTTGCGCACCCGAAGCCCCGGCAGTACTGCTGGAGGTGGACATGAAAAGACTCGCATGGATACATTCACATGCGAAGCGCGCAACACGGATGACGTGGAGGGGGACGGCCGAAGGGATAACAGCACGAACTGAGCGAACCGGAGGCCGGCGGGGTAAGCAGGCTGGCAGGCAACGGACGCTTCGCAAAGGCGTAACGATACCAGATCGGTCTGTCGCATCCCTGATTTTGTATAAATCGGATTACTAAATCGTCCTTTGCACTGCCATAATCCGTCTCCATAATGAAAAACAAGTGAAATCCGGGGCACAAAGCGCGGGCTGGCATGGGGCTGAGCCTGCGTGGGGTCGAACTACTCTGGGGTGACATGGCTTTCAAGGATTCCATCCAGGCCGCGACAGGGGCGGCCATGGCCACGCCTCGCAGGCGCGTGGCCGTACGCGTCGCGGGTGGCGTGGTGGCCGCGCTGGCCGTATTCGGGCTGGCCGGCTATTTCGGTGGGCCGCCGCTGATCAAGTATCTGGTGGAGAAAAACGCCACCGAGGCGCTTGGGCGCAAGGTGACACTGGGCGAGGCGCATGTGAGGCCGTTCAGTCTGTCCGCCACGATCAACAACCTGACAATCTACGAGCCCGACGGCAAGACGCCGACGGTGACGCTCGGCGAGGCCGAGGCCAAGACCTCGGCCGCATCGGTCTGGCACCTCGCGCCGGTCATCGATTCCCTTCATGTGGATGCGCTGTCCGTGCACGTCTTGCGCGATGCGAATGGCCGCATGAACTTTGCCGATGTGCAGGAACGCTTTGCCGCGCTGCCGCCGAAGCCGGCCGACGCCAAGCCTGCGCGATTCTCGGTCAGCAATATCGCGGTGACGAATACCAGCTTCGTCTATGAGGACAAGCTGCTCAATACCGTCCAGCGCGTGGAGAACTTCACGCTGACCCTGCCGTTCCTGTCCAACCTGCCCCACGACGTCACCCTGAACACGGCGCCGAGCCTGTTTGCGAAGATCAATGGGTCGCCGCTGGCGCTGGCTGGCACGATGCAGCCTTTCGCGGACAGCCGTGAAGCAAACCTCAACATCAACCTGGATGGGCTCGAGGTAGCGAAGTACATGGCGTTCGCGCCAAAGCTGAAAGATGCTGAAGTCAAGAGCGGGCTCGTGGATACCCGGCTCAATGTGGGTTTCCGTCAAGAAAAGGACAAGCAGGACCTGTACGTGTCCGGAACCATTGCCCTGCGCGACGCCGACGTGGTGACCCATGCGGGCGCGCCGCTCGTCAAGGCGGGACGGCTGGCGGTCGACCTCGATCGTGTGGAGCCGCTGGCCCACAAGGCGCACGTGAAGAGCATCGAACTGGACGGCTTCGGCTTGCTGGCAACCCGAGGTGCCGACGGCGCGCTCGATCTGGCGACGGCCTTCCTGCCGGAAGGTATGAAGTCAGCGCCGGCCAAGGCTCCCGCAGCCGCACCGGTGACCGCCACGCCGGCCCCGGCCTCGGTGGTTGCTGCATCGGGCGTGCAGGTGCCGCCCAAGGCCGAGGAGGTGCCGTGGTCCTACGCCGTCGACCGCATTGCGATCAAGGACGCGAAACTGGGGTTTGTCGATGCGATGGCGCCCTCGGGGCCGGGCAAGCTGGACATCGGGCCCGTGAATGTTGATATCGCCAACCTTGCCAGCACCGGGGACAAGCCTGCCAAACTCGATGCCACGGTCACGATCGCCGATGGTCAGACCATCAAGCAGTCCGGGGAACTCGACCTCAAGAAAGGCACGCTGAACGGCACGCTGGAAACCGCGGGCGTGCGCCCGCAAGGCTTCGCGGCGTGGTGGCCGCACGAGTTGCGCAGCCAGTTCGGTGATACCGGCATCAATGCCGAGCTGAATTACAAGATGGCGTGGTCGCAGCCGGTGTTCCAGTTCACGCTCGAGAAATCCCGGCTTGAACTGTCACCGCTCTACGTGGCCACTCGCGAGCCTGTCAATCTGCCCGCTTCGGCTGGCAACGATGATCGCGCGACGAAGGCAGCGAGCCCGGCGCCGAAAGGCCGCGCGGGCCGCGCGCAACGCGGCAACCGCGCTAGCCAGCGCGTGGCAGACACCGAGGGCGCCAACCTGCCGCTGCTCAGGGCTGACAAGCTCGTGCTGGACGACATCCAGCTCGACTTGGCCAAGCAGACGTTCGAAGCGGGGCAGGTATCGCTGGCCAAACCGCAGATCGCGGCAACACGTGACCATAGCGGCCAACTGCTGGAGATGGCGCGAATCTGGGCCGTCGAATCAGCCGAATCCGCCGGCAAGCGGGCGCGTGCGCCGGCTGCGGCGACGGCCGCGACAAATGGCGGAGGCGCGGGAGGGCCGGGCTGGAAGGTGCGCGTCGGCAAGATGGCGGTGGATGGCGGCTCCGCGCGCCTGGCGGACTATGAGCCGGCCGAGGCCAATCGCGGTCGCCCGGTCATTCACCAGTTCCGCAACATCGGATTCACCAGCGGCACCGTGACCTGGCCGCTCTCGCCGGGAGCGGTGCCGATGAAACTGCATGCCGAAAGCGGGCGCAAGGGCGTGATGAACATCGACGGACAGGTCACGCCGACCGGCCCGGCCGCGCAATTGCAGCTCGATCTACGCGAACTCGACATCGCGCCGTTGCAGCCCTACATGGCTGACCGTTTCAACGCTGCGTTGCGCAGCGGGGCGCTGACGCTCAAGGGCAAGGTTGCCTACGAGGCACCGGCCGGCAAGCCGATAGCGGTGCGATTCAATGGCAACGTGATGGCCGGTAATGTGCGTACGGTGGACCGTGTCACCGGCGACGACTTTCTGCGTTGGCGCTCGCTGGCCGTGAGCGGCGTCGACTTCAACATGAATGATGCGAAGGGGCCGCTCCAGCTCGGAGTCAACAACGTGGCGTTGTCCGATTTCTACGCCCGGGTGATCCTGAACGCCAATGGCCGGCTGAATCTGCAGGACGTGATGGCGGGTGGCGCGGCAAAGGGCGAGCCAGCACCGTCGACCAGCCTGACCCAGGCGAATCCGGCTTCGGCACCCGAAGCCAAGCCCGAGGCCAAGCCGGAGACGGCGGCCGCACCCGCGCAGGCAGCGGGGCCCAAGCCGGTTATCCGTCTGGGTGGTGTTTCCATCGACAAGGGGAACATCAACTTCTCGGACTTCTTCATCAAGCCGAATTACTCTGCCAACCTGACCGGCATGAAGGGGTCGATCTCCAAGGTCTCCACGGGGGATCCGACGCCGGCAGATCTGGTGCTGGATGGCCGGCTCGACGATGATGCTCCCGTCAATATCAGCGGCAAGATCAATCCGCTGGGCGAACAGCTCTTCCTCGATATCGCCGCCAAGGCCGACGGCGTGGAACTGACGCGTCTGACGCCTTACGCGGCCAAGTACGCAGGCTACCCGATCACCAAGGGCAAGCTGAATGTCGATGTGGCGTACAAGATCGAGAATGGCAAGCTCGATGCGAAGAACCACCTCTACCTGGACCAGCTCACGTTCGGCGACAAGGTGGACAGCCCCGACGCGGTCAAGGTGCCCGTGCTGCTGGCGGTATCGCTGCTCAAGGACCGCAATGGCGTGATCGATATCAACCTGCCGGTCTCGGGCTCCTTGTCTGATCCGGAGTTCAGCATCGGCGGTGTCATCCTGCGCGTGATCGTGAACCTGCTGGCCAAGGCGATCACCTCGCCGTTCGCGCTGATTGCCCATGCATTTGGCGGCAACGCGGAAGAGCTGGGTTATATCGAGTTCGCGCCGGGTTCTTCCACGTTGACCGACGACGCGCACAAGAAGATCGAGACCATCGGCAAGGCGCTCGCCGACCGGCCTTCGCTCAATCTGGAAATCAGCGGCCGGATCGACCCCGACACCGATGCCGATGGCGCGCGCCGCGTCTGGCTGAACCAGCGCGTCGCCGAAGCCAAGCAGCGTGATCTGCGCCGTTCGGCACAGGCAGGCGCGCAGGCGGAAGAGGGCGAGGGCGGCGAGCAGGGCGCCACGGTCACCGTATCGCCGCAGGAATATCCGAAGTACCTGGAAGCGGTGTACAAGCGCGAGTCGTTCAAGAAGCCCCGCAACTTCATCGGCCTGACCAAGTCGTTGCCGCCGGCCGAGATGGAGAAGCTGCTGCTCGAACATGCGCCCGTGACCGATACGGAACTGCGCGCGTTGGCGGAGCAGCGGGCGTTGACGGTCAAGCAGGCGCTCGAGCGCGATGGCAAGGTGCCCAACGCCAGGCTGTTCCTGACCGCGCCGAAGCTCAACGCGGAAGGGATCAAGGACAAGGGCAAGCCCAACCGCGTCGATTTCTCAATCCGTCAATGATGGGACGCGTGCCGGCGTTTGAACGAAATGCTCGAACGCCGGCGTGGTGACCGTCATCGAAAACCGCGTATCATGCGCCCCGAAACTTGAATCGATATCGGGAGCGAGATGTGCAGCAGGAAGCAGTAGCCTACAAGACTTGGGTTTGCCTGATTTGCGGCTGGGTGTACGACGAGGAACTGGGCTTGCCCGAAGAAGGCATTGCCGCAGGCACGCGCTGGGAAGACATCCCGGACGACTGGCGCTGCCCGGAATGCGATGTCGGTAAGGGCGATTTCTCGATGATCGAGATCTGAGGTCAGGTCAAGGCGCTTCGCGCTGGGTCGCCGATCGACAGATGCCCGCGCGCCGTCGCTTTTGCGCGCAGCGCGTATAGCGCATCCGGTATGGGTGGCTGCAGCGCCACAATGCCGTGCCCACAGTCACGACCAGCAGCGCCACCATCACGGTGGCGAGCATAAGAAGAGACATCGCGCCTCCTTCTCGCCTGCAGCCGCTCTGGCCGTCTTGCCTGGCGGCGTTCTCTCTCTAACTGGTGTCCTGTTCGATCGCCGATCGCTAGATCAGCAGTGGCAGGGCTTCCAGCACCAATACCCCAAGCAGGACTCCCAGGATCGCGCCGGCGCAACGGCAACTGATACGCAACGCCTTGGCCGCAACTGGAATCGCGCCCATCGCCAACAAGCCGACGAGTGCCATGGGGATCAGGAATACAAGATCGTGCGCCTGTAACTGAAGATGCAGCATGGCGGTCTCCTATCTTGTTTCTTTGTTCTTCCAGTATAGGCAGTGTGTGGCGAATACAAGGCTGTAGTGCTTGGGGTTGTCCCGTACTGTTTGCGTCATGTCATGCTCTGCCAAGTATCTCGCGCGAGACTTGGCCCGAAGCCGTTTGTACCGTTGACAGCGCACCTGGACGGTTTCCCACGCGGTTTTCCTGTCGTGTCAGCCGTATTGATGACGAGTGTCCTATGCTGGACGCACGGGGTCACCAAAGCAGACTGAAGCAGACTGGAGGACGCTATGGAACTACATATGCATTCGCACCACTACATGCGTCGCCTGCCGGACTGGACGGCGGCCGCCGTGTCCGGGCTCGCGGCCGGTGCGCTGCTGATCGTCGTGGAGATGTTCTGGTCGACGATGGTGGCCGGCGTTCACCCATGGGGCACCACGCGCATGGTTGCCGCAATCGTGCTCGGGCGCGATGTTCTGCAGAACTCGTTCTTCAGCGTCAGCACGGTCGCCGCAGCGTTGATTATTCACTTCGTGCTCGGCGCGATACTCGGCTGCGTGCTGTGCGCGATCATCGCGCCGTTCCAGCTCGATTCGAGCGTCGGCATGTCGCTACTGGTCGGGGCGGTATTTGGCCTGGTGGTGTACATGTTCAACTTCTACGTGATGACAAGCGCCTTCCCGTGGTTTGTCGACCAGCGTGGCTGGCATACGCTGGTAGGGCACCTCATCTTCGGGATGGCCATCGCCATCTGCTACTGGAAGCTGGAGTCGCGCGGTGTATCTCGTTAGATACCTGCCGTGAAATTCTGTACCGAATACATCATGTGCTGATGGTCTGATTGCGTCGCGCACTTTGCCACTACACGGGGCCGCGCGTGGCCACGATGGCGGATCGGGAAGTAAGCTTCCCCTCCGCCATTTTTTATTGTGGCCATGCGCGTCCTGGCGCACCGATATCGGCACGATGTCGCCTTGCCGTGACCTGAAACGATGCACTAGTCTTAATCCACCTGCGCAGTCTGCGCATTCCTCGCGGCTTTTCGTCCGCGCGGAGGAGGGGGGTCATGGCGATCGCCATCGCACTCGTCATCATTGTCGTTGCCTCGGTGCTCTTTCATTTCCTGAGCCCGTGGTGGGCGACACCGCTGGCGTCCAACTGGAAACAGATGGACGACACGCTGACCATTACCCTCGTCATCACCGGCCTGTTCTTTGTCGTTATCAACCTGCTCGTCGGATACATCGTCTGGCGCTTCCGTCATCGTGCGGGGCATCGCGCTGCCTATGCGCCGGAGAACCCGAAACTGGAGCGCTGGCTGATCGGGTTGACCGCTGTGTGCATCATCGCGTTGCTGGCACCAGGCCTGATCGTCTACGCGGAGTACGTGCGGCCACCACGCGATGCGATGGTCATGGAGGTGGTGGGGCAGCAGTGGCAATGGGCCTTCCGCTTCCCCGGCAAAAGTGGCCAGCTCGGTACCACGGACCCGCGATTCGTCAGCGGCACGAATCCACTCGGCCTGAATCCCGATGATCCAAATGGACAGGACAACATACTCGTCATGGGGCCGGAGGTACACCTGCCGCTGAACCGGCCCATCAAGGTGCTCCTGCGCTCGAAGGACGTTTTGCACGATTTCTATGTGCCACCGTTCCGCGCGCGCATGAACATGGTGCCCGGCATGGTCACATCGTTCTGGTTCACGCCCACCAAGACCGGTCGCTTCGATATTCTTTGTGCACAACTCTGCGGTCTGGGCCACTACAACATGCGCGGCCACGTCGTGGTCGAGGAGCAGGCCGCTTTCGACACGTGGCTTGCGAAGCAGCAGACGTTCGCGATGACGCTGGCAAAGGTCGCCGCTCCCACCGCTGCGCCAGCCGAAGGCCCCGCTGTGGCGGGCGCGTCGGCTGGCGCCGCCGATCTCGTGGCGCAGGGCCGCGCACTGGCGCAAAGCAAAGGATGCGTGGGATGCCATAGCGTCGATGGCAGCGTGGGTGTCGGCCCAAGCTGGAAGGGCCTGTACGGCAGCACGCAGACCTTCAGCAACGGCAGCAGCGCGACCGTGAACGATGCGTTCCTGAAGACGGAGATCGAGGACCCGCAGGCCCGCATCGTCAAGGGCTTCGGGCCCGTCATGCCCAAGTTGCCTGTTACCGATGCCGACGTGGTGGCGCTGTCGGCGTATATCCGTTCGCTGGGTGCTGGCGCAACGGGCACCCCGCAGGCCGGCAAATAGCGGCCCGGTGCACAGTCAGAGATCGGAGAGCAAAAAGATGGCCTATGCCGATGATGCCGCCCACCACGGCCCACAGAGTTTCTGGACGCGCTACATCTGGAGCCAGGACCACAAGGTGATCGCCGTGCAGTACACGCTGGTCGCCATCGTGGTCGGGTTGATCGGTGTGACGCTGTCGAATCTGATGCGGATGCAACTGGGTTTTCCGGGGAGGTTCGATTTCATCGACGCCAATCGCTATTACCAGTTCGTGACGATGCACGGGATGATCATGGTGATCTACCTGCTGACGGCACTGTTTCTTGGCGGTTTCGGCAATTACCTGATCCCGCTGATGGTTGGCGCGCGCGACATGGTATTCCCATTCCTGAACATGCTCAGCTTCTGGGTCTACTTCCTGTCGGTGCTCGTGCTGCTCGCCAGCTTCTTCGTGCCGGGCGGACCCACCGGCGCGGGCTGGACGCTCTATCCACCGCAGGCAATCCTGCCCGGCACGCCAGGGCATGACTGGGGCATCATCCTGATGCTGGTGTCGCTGCTGATCTTCATCGTGGCGGCTACCATGGGTGGCCTGAATTACGTGACCACGGTGCTGCAGGCGCGTACCGAGGGCATGACGATGCTGCGGATGCCGCTGGCCGTGTGGGGTATCTTCATGGCGACGATTCTCGCACTGCTGGCGTTCCCGGCGCTGTTCGTCTCCGGTGTGATGATGCTGCTCGACAAGACGCTCAGTACCAGCTTCTTCATGCCCGCAGTCGTCTCGATGGGGCAGCAGCTCAACTACAAGGGCGGCAGCCCTCTGCTGTTCCAGCACCTGTTCTGGTTCTTCGGTCATCCCGAGGTTTATATCGTCGCGCTGCCCGCGTTCGGGATCGTCTCCGATCTGATCAGCGTGCATTCGCGCAAGAGCATCTTCGGCTATCGCACGATGGTGTGGGCGATTCTGGCCATCGGTGTGCTGTCGGTGGTGGTGTGGGCGCACCACATGTTCGTGAGCGGCATGAATCCGTACTTCGGCTTCTTCTTCGCCACCACGACGCTGATCATCGCGGTACCCACCGCCATCAAGGTCTACAACTGGGTGATCACGCTGTGGCAGGGCGACATCCATTTCTCGGTGCCGATGCTGTTCGCCATCGCCTTCATCAGCACGTTCGTGATTGGCGGCCTGACGGGCCTGTTCCTCGGCAATGTCAGCGTGGACATTCCGTTGTCGAACACCTACTTCGTCGTGGCGCACTTTCATATGGTGATGGGCGTCTCGCCGATCCTGGTCGTCTTCGGCGGGATCTACCACTGGTATCCGAAAGTCACCGGACGCATGCTCAACGACACGCTTGGCCGCATTCATTTTTGGATCACGTTCGTCGGCACCTACGCCATCTTCTTTCCGATGCACTACCTCGGTATTCTGGGGATGCCGCGGCGCTACTACGCGTGGCAGGGCTATGACTTCATACCCGAGTCCGCGCACACCCTGAACATGTACATCTCGATCGCAGCGTTCATCGTCGCGGCGGCGCAGTTGCTTTTCATCTTCAACCTCGCGTGGAGCGTGCGGCGTGGACAGCCTGCAGGCGCCAACCCGTGGCGTGCCGCCTCGCTGGAGTGGCAGACGCCGCAGACGCCGCCGGCGCACGGCAACTGGGGTGCGCATCTTCCCGTGGTCTATCGCTGGGCTTACGCGTACAGCGTGCCGGGTGCGAAGGAGGACTTCATTGCGCAGAATGCGCCGCCAGACGCAGGTGGGAGCGAACCCGAGCCACACGCGAGAAGGGGGGCCGTGGCATGAAAGCCGAATCGTTCGCGGTGGATACGGGTGGCGGCGTCTTCCGGGCTTCGCGTGAAGCACCCGGAGGCAGCCCCGCCGGTGGCGACGCCTTGCATGGACATGGGGCCCGCACCCCCGGCAGCTTAGGGTTGTGGGTATTCATGGGCGTAGTCACGGCGCTGTTCACCTTGTTTCTGGCCGCCTACATCATGCGCATGGACAGTCCGGACTGGCAGCGCATTGCGCTGCCGTGGCAGGTCTGGCTGTCCACGGCCGTGCTCGCCGCCGCGTGTGTGGCGATGGAGATCGCCAGGCGGGCGGCGCACTCGGGCCGCATGGTGAGAGCACGTCATGCGTTTCGCCTTGGGGGGATGGGCGCCGTGGCGTTCGTTGGCGTGCAGTTGTGGGCGTGGCAGGCGCTGTACGCGCTTCACGTCGTCCCAGCGAACAATCCAGCGGGCAGCTTCTTCTACTTGCTCACGGCCATGCACGGTCTGCACATGCTTGGCGGGCTGGTGGCCTTCGCGTTTGTGGCGGTGGATCGCGGTAGTGGCACGCGCACGGTGACGCGCATCGGGCTGTGCGCGCGCTATTGGCACTTCCTGTTGGCGGTATGGGTCGTGTTGCTCGGCGCGCTGGGCTGGCTCACGCCGGAGCTCGTCGCGTACATCTGTGGCAGGTCTTGACGGAGAGCGCCCATGCATTCGCAAGTTCCTTCTTCGGCAGGATCGCATCCGGAAGCCTGGAATCCGCCGGGCGGCTTCAGGGGCCTCGTCGCTGACTGGTCATCCGACCAGCGCGCATTCAAGGTGTCCTGGGGCAAGGCGATGATGTGGATCTTCCTGCTTTCCGACACCTTCATCTTCAGTTGCTTCCTGATCGGCTATATGACTGTGCGCATCTCCACCACGGTGCCATGGCCGGATACCAGCAAGGCTTTCGCCGAGAACATCGGCGGTCATACGCTACCGCTGATCCTGATCGCAATCATGACCTTCGTGCTGATCACCAGCAGTGGCACGATGGCGATGGCCGTGAATTTCGCCTACCGTCGCGAGCGGCGCCCCTGCGGCCTGCTGATGCTGGCGACCGCCGCGCTCGGGGCAACGTTCGTCGGTCTGCAGGCGTTCGAATGGACCACACTGATCGTGCACGAGGGTGTGCGGCCCTGGGGCAATCCAATGGGCGCCGCGCAGTTCGGCTCCACGTTCTTCATGATCACCGGCTTCCACGGCTTTCACGTGACCTGCGGCGTGATCTACCTGCTGACGATCGCCAGCAAGGTCGTGCGCGGGCACTACGAACCAGGCGGCAACTACCAGGTCGTGGAGATCGCCGGCCTCTACTGGCACTTCGTCGATCTGGTCTGGGTCTTCATCTTCGCGCTGTTCTATCTCTGGTGAGGGCGACCATGGCATCGACACCCATCACTCCGGCCCCCGAGGCGGCCCACGGTGGTCACGGCAAACAGGAACATCCTATCGGCCTCTATCTGAAGGTCTGGGGACTGCTGTTCGTGCTCTCCACGATGTCCTATCTGGTGGACTACTTCGGGTTCACGGGATACCTGCGCTGGTTCCTGATTCTGCTGCTGATGATCCTGAAGGCCGGCCTGATCGTCAGCGTATTCATGCACATGGCCTGGGAGCGCATGGCGCTGATCTGCGCGATCCTGATCCCGCCGCTGTGCCTGCTCGTGCTGGTGTTTCTCATGGCGGCCGAAGCGGATTACACTTTCCTGACTCGCGGCGTGTTTTTTCACTGAAGTCGCATGATGGAATGCGATGAGGGCGCTGCGCAACCCGATCGAGGACTCCGCCGCCCATGCACGCTGCTACCGAAAGCATCCTGATCTACAACCACGGCCGCGATCCCGAGCGGCTGACGATGAAGCTGGCGGCGATCGCAGCCGACCCGTTCGCTTTCTTCCGAGGCACCAACCACCTGTACGCGGCATCGCTCGAGCGCGAGGCTGGTCTGCTCGATGCGCCTAGCACCTATGTGTGTGGCGATCTCCATGTGGAGAACTTCGGCACGTTCAAGGGCGACAACGGACTCGTGTACTTCGATCTGAACGATTTCGACGATGCCATGTTGGCGCCGCTGACGGTCGACGTCATCCGTATGTTGTCGAGCGTGCTGGTGGCCGGAGAAAGCATTGGCCTGTCGGAAGCCGATGCCCGTACGGCCTGCGCACAGATGCTGTCGGTTTACACGGCCATGCTGCGCGCGGGCAAGCCGCGCTGGCTGGAGCGTGCCACGGCGAGCGGTCTGGTGGCCATGCTGCTGCGGCAGGTCAAGCGCCGCAAGCGCGGCGCGCTGCTGAACGCGCGCACGGAGATGCGTGGCGGGCGGCGGCGTCTGAAGTTCGACGGCCATGCGCTACGCGCGGACAAGATGCAGCGTGAACGCGCTTCCGAAATTCTGGGGATCTACTCGAAGCAGGAACATCACGGTCATCGCTTCGTCGCCGAAGACTCGGCGCGACGCGTGGCTGGTGTGGGCAGCCTGGGGCTCGAACGCTACGTCGTGCTGGCGCATGAGCGTGACATGCCGGCAAGTCAGCGGCTTATCGATATCAAACGCGCGGCACCGAGCGCCTGGACCGGGATGCGCACACGCGGCCAACCGCGCTGGGGCAGCGATGCGCAACGCGTGGCGACCATCCAGCAGATCATGCAGGCCGCATCGCCCGCACTGCTCTCATACGTGCCGCTGGGCAAGGCTTCGTACCTGGTCAAGAGCTTGCAGCCGAGCACCGACCGAGTGAATCTGGAGCACTGCCGGGACAAGACTGTGTTGCAAGACGTGTTCGCCACGATGGCGCGTGCCGCAGCCTCGGCCCATCTGCGGGGCTGTGGCCATCAGGCGGCGGATCGTGTCGAGCAGTTGCAGGATTTCGCCGCAGGTGGGCGCTGGCAATCCACTGTGCTGCGGCTGGCAAAGCACGGGCGCGATGTTTCGCTCGCGCAGTGGAAGCAGTTCCGGGAGGACTATGCGAAGGCGCGGGGGAAGGGCGCCTGATCAACTGAGCAGCTAAACAACTGAGCGGCTGCTCGGTCGTTCCCCTCTCACATGCATGTGAGAGGGGAGATCCCAGCGAATTACGCCATCAAACCTGGGTAATAAACTTGGTCACCAGGTAACCGTCGAAGGTCTCCTGGCCACCTTCGCTGCCGATTCCCGAATCCTTGATGCCGCCAAACGGGGTCTCGGCCAGCGCCATGCCGAAGTGGTTGATGTTGACCATGCCGGCTTCAAGTCCGTTCGATACAAGGTTGGCCGTCTTCAGAGAGTTGGTGAAGACATACGAGGCCAGGCCGAACGGCAGGCTGTTGGCGCGGCGCAGCACTTCTTCCGCATCCTTGAAGCGCGTGACCGGGGCTACCGGGCCGAACGGTTCATCGACCATCAGCTTGGCATCGTCGGGCAGGTCCGTGACGACGGTCGGCGCGAAGAAGAAGCCCTTGTCGCCGATGCGCGAGCCGCCGGCGACGATCTTGCCGCCGCGATGGCTGGCATCGTCCAGGAACTGCTCCATCGACGCGATGCGGCGTTCGTGTGCGAGCGGGCCCATCTGGGTGCCGTCGTCCAGGCCGTTGCCGACCTTGATCGAGCCGATGACCTCGGTGAAGCGCGCCAGGAATTTGTCGTAGGCCTTTTCCTGAACATAGAAACGCGTGGGCGATACGCAAACCTGGCCGGCATTGCGCAGCTTGAAGCGGGCCAGCATTTCCGCGGCCGGTTCGATGTCTGCGTCGCCAAACACCAGCACGGGCGAGTGGCCGCCCAACTCCATCGTCACGCGCTTCATGTGCGCGCCGGCCATCGCGGCAAGCTGCTTGCCCACCGGTACCGAGCCGGTGAACGAGATCTTGCGCACGATCGGTGATTCGATCAGATAGGTCGAAACTTCGCTCGGCACGCCCCATACGATATTCAGCACGCCCGGGGGCAGGCCTGCATCGTGGAACAGGCGGGCCAGCGCCACCACGGCGCTCGGGGAGTCTTCCGGACCTTTCAGGATCAGCGTGCAGCCGGCGCCCAGCGCAGCCACGATCTTGCGGATGGCCTGGTTGAACGGGAAGTTCCAAGGCGTGAACGCGGCGCAGACGCCGATCGGCTCGCGCACCACGATCTGGCGCACCGCCGGGTTGCGCGGCGGAATCACGCGGCCGTAGATACGACGACATTCCTCGGCGTGCCATTCGGCATGTTCGGCGCAGATCATCACTTCGCCCACGGCTTCGGCCAGCGGCTTGCCCTGGTCCAGCGTGATGTCGCGGCCAATTTCCTTGGCGCGGGTACGGGTCAGTTCTGCTACGCGGCGCAGGATCTGCGAGCGTTCCAGCGGCGACGTTTTCTTCCAGGTTTCGAAGGCGCGCTGCGCGGCAGACAGCGCACGATCCAGGTCGGCAGTGGTGGCGTGTGGCAGCTTGCCGAGCAGTTCCTGCGTCGCCGGGTTGATGACGTCCTGCTCGCGGCGGTCGCCTCCCTTGATGAATTCTCCATCGATGTAGAGGGCGAGATCCTGGTACATGCCTGTCTCCTGAAGGAAATGGACGGCGCAGCGAAAGGGGCGCGCCGCGGGTGGTCGAAGAATGAAAGCGCAAGCTTAACGCTTTGGACGGAAGTCCGCACTGGCAGACTTGCGGGCGATTATCGCCCTGCCGCGACGGTCATGTGCACGGCGGCTGGCATGGTGCCCAGCCAGGGACTAGACTGACACGTTCGCAACCCTCGCACTGCTGCGGTGCGGAAAACCTGTCCCAATGAAGCCTGACGCCAGACTGACCACCGGCCCGATCGGCCGCACGCTGCTGATGTTCTCGCTGCCGGTGCTTGGCAGCAACATCCTGCAGTCGCTCAACGCCTCGATCAATTCGGTCTGGGTCGGCCGATACCTTGGTGAGGCGGCGCTCACGGCCACGTCGAACGCCAACATCATTCTGTTTTTCCTGCTCGGCGTGGTGTTCGGGATCAGCATGGCCAATACGATCATGATCGGCCAGGCAGTCGGCGGGCGTGACATCGAAGAGGCGCGACGCGTGGTGGGCACCAGCACCACGTTCTTCGTCGGTCTGTCGGTGCTGGCCGCCGTGCTGGGCTTTGTCTTCACGCCGCATATCCTGGCCGCGATGCATACGCCGGACGATGCCACGCCGCTGGCCATCATCTACCTGCGCATCATCTTCATCGCGCTGCCGTTCATGTACTTCTACAACTTCGTGATGATGACGCTGCGCGGCGCCGGTGACTCGCGCACGCCGTTCTACTTCATGTTGCTGTCGGTGGTGCTGGACGTCGTGCTGAATCCCGTGCTGATCTTCGGGGTAGGCCCGATTCCCCCGCTCGGCATCGCGGGCTCGGCGCTCGCCACGCTGATTGCGCAACTGACCAGCCTGGCGGCGATGATCGGGTTGCTGTACCGGCGCCGGCACTTCCTGCTGCTGCACCGGGAGCAACTTGCGCTGCTCCGGCCGGACATGGCTATCCTGCGCGCGCTGGTGATGAAGGGGCTGCCGATGGGCCTGCAGATGGTGGTGATCTCGTCGTCGGCCATCGTGATGATGTCGCTGGTCAATACGTACGGCTCGCGGACGACCGCGGCCTACGGTGTGGCATCGCAGCTCTGGACCTATGTGCAGATGCCGGCTCTGGCTGTTGGCGCCAGTGTGTCATCGATGGTTGCGCAGAACGTAGGGGCGGGATTGTGGGTGCGTGTGGCGCGTGTCACGCAGGTTGGCATGCTCTTCAACATGTTGATGACCGGCGCGCTGGTGGCGCTGGTCTATGTATTCAATCGTCACTCGCTTGGTCTGTTCCTGGGGGAGGACAGCGTCGCGATCGAGATTGCTCAGCACATCAACAACGTGGTGCTGTGGTCGTTCATCCTGTTCGGCTTCACCATTGTCGTGTTCGGCGCCGTGCGCGCCACGGGCGCCGTCATGGCGCCGCTGGTCATTCTGTTCGTGTCGATG
Source organism: Cupriavidus metallidurans CH34 (assembly GCF_000196015.1). Classification (NCBI taxonomy): domain Bacteria; kingdom Pseudomonadati; phylum Pseudomonadota; class Betaproteobacteria; order Burkholderiales; family Burkholderiaceae; genus Cupriavidus; species Cupriavidus metallidurans. The sequence goes on from NC_007974.2 coordinate 523,379, forward strand.
TGGCTGATCCGGCTGCCGTTCGCGTGGCTGCTCGGCCCGCACATCGGCGCCGAATCGATCTGGTGGAGCTTCCCGCTCGGCTCGGTGGTGTCGGTGCTGCTTTCGTTTGGCTACTACCGATATGGCAATTGGCGCCGCAGCCATATCCTGCCGGTCGCGCCACATCCGGAAGCGGTGGGGAATGCACCCGATACCAGCATGGGTGTGCCATGCGAGGATGCCGATGCGGGCGCGGAAGCCGATGAGGGAGTCGCACGACAACCTTCCTAATGCATCCAGACAGGTTTCTGAATGTATGGATGAGAGACATTTGATCGCGTCGCTTACGCACCGCCCGGCGGTGTAAGCAAGTCGAAAGCTGCGCGGCATCCTCTGCCGCGCAGTGCCGCGCCAATCCGCGTTCTTCCCTTTCAAACACCTTTCCACGTCGTCTTTCATTTAACTTTCAGTGGTGCATTCGGTTGCCCACTGAATACATCATAACGTGATGGAAATGAAAAATCGACGCGAGCGCTGAGGATTGGGGGATACCCTACACCCCAGACAAATGAAAGGAGCCTGAAAGTTCCCGACTCTACTGTTCGCTGCGATGAACGTGTCGAAGTTGATACGTTCGCCGTGGAGATGCCCCAGAGCCGGTGTGTCGCACGGTGCCGCAATTCACAACCTTGAGGAGAATCGTTTTGCGCATACGCAGCCAAAAGGACTTTGCCTCCGGCCTGATGTTTATTCTGGTCGGTCTGGGCTTTTCCTTCGTCGCGCGCGGCTACAGCATGGGGACGGCCGCCAAGATGGGCCCCGGTTACTTTCCGTTCCTGCTTGGCCTAGTACTGGCCATCCTGGGCGCGCTAGTGTTGATGGGGTCGTTGTCGTCGAAGGGTGAGGAAGATCAACTTGCCCGCTGGGATCTGAAGACGCTTCTGTGGATTCTCGGCTCCGTCGTGCTGTTCGGCCTGTTGCTCAAGCCGCTCGGCATGGTGCTGTCGGTGTTCGTGCTGGTGATGGTGTCGTCGATGGCCAGCCATGAGTTCAGCTGGAAGGGTGCCCTGCTCAACAGCGTGGTGCTCGTGCTGATCGCCCTGGGCGCCTTCGTGTACGGCATCAACCTGCAGATGCCGGTCTGGCCTGCCTTCATTACCGGCTAAGGAGTCGCCCGAAATGGAATTGTTTGACCATCTTGCCCTGGGCTTCTCCACGGCATTGTCGCTGCAAAACCTCGCGTACGCGTTCCTGGGCTGCGTGCTCGGGACGCTGATCGGCGTGCTTCCGGGCCTTGGGCCTCTGGCAACCATCGCCATGCTGCTGCCGGTGACGTACTCGCTGCCGCCGGTGGCCGCGCTGATCATGCTGGCCGGTATTTACTACGGTGCGCAGTATGGCGGTTCGACCACCGCTATTCTGGTGAACCTGCCGGGCGAATCGTCGTCGGTGGTGACCACGATCGACGGCTACCAGATGGCACGTCGTGGCCGCGCCGGTGTGGCGCTGGCTACTGCTGGCCTTGGTTCGTTCTTCGCTGGCTGCGTGGCCACGCTGATCCTGGCTGCGTTCGCTACACCGCTGTCGGAACTGGCGTTCAAGTTCGGTCCCGCCGAGTACTTCTCGCTGATGGTGCTGGGCCTGATCGGCGCCGTGGTGCTGGCTTCGGGCTCGCTGCCGAAGGCCGTGGCGATGATTGTGCTGGGTCTGCTGATGGGCCTGATCGGTACCGACGTGAACTCGGGCGCCGCGCGCTTCTCGTTCGACGTGCCTGAACTGACCGACGGCATCGACTTCGTGGCACTGGCCATGGGTATGTTCGGCTTCGCGGAAATCATCGCGAACCTCGAGCAGAAGGAAGCCCGTGAGACGTTCACGAACAAGGTCACGAACCTGTGGCCGACCAAGGAAGACTTCAGGCGCATGATTCCGGCCGTGCTGCGTGGCACGGCGCTGGGTTCGGCACTGGGTATCCTGCCGGGTGGCGGTGCTGCGCTGGCTTCGTTTGCGGCCTACTCGCTGGAAAAGAAGACGTCGAAGTACGCTCACGAGTTCGGCAAGGGTGCGATCGAAGGCGTGGCAGGTCCGGAATCGGCCAACAACGCCGCTGCCCAGACCTCGTTCATCCCGCTGCTGACGCTGGGCATTCCGCCCAACGCCGTGATGGCGCTGATGGTCGGTGCGATGACGATCCACAACATCCAGCCTGGTCCGCAGGTGATGAGCAGCAACCCTGCGCTGTTCTGGGGCCTGATCGCTTCGATGTGGATCGGCAACCTGATGCTGATCATCCTGAACCTGCCGATGATTGGCGTGTGGGTGAAGCTGCTGACCGTGCCGTATCGCTTCCTCTACCCGGCGATTCTGGTCTTCTGCTGCATCGGCGTGTACTCGGTGAACAACCAGACGTTCGACGTGTTCATGGCTGCCGCTTTCGGCGTGATCGGTTACCTGTTCCTGAAGCTGAAGTGCGAACCGGCACCGCTGCTGCTGGGCTTCGTGCTCGGACCGATGATGGAAGAGAACTTCCGCCGCTCGCTGCTGCTGTCGCGTGGTGACTTCACCGTGTTCGTGACGCGTCCGCTGTCGATGGGCCTGCTGATCGCCGCTGCCGCACTGGTGGCCGTGGTGGCACTGCCGTCGATCAAGGCGAAGCGCGAAGAAGCGTTCCAGGAAGAGTAATTCTGACGACAAGCGCCGGCGTCACGCCGGCGCGAACCGAGTAAGCTTTCGGGGGTGCCAAAAGCGCCCCCGTTTCTTTGATGCACTGAAAGGACTGCCCGACTGCGCTGCAGTCATGGGCTGCGCACGATGATTCGATTCTCCGCACCGCTAGTTGCGTTGCCTGCGCCCATGAAAACGCCATCGCTCGATCGTATCGTTTCCAGGCTTTATATCCTCCGGCTTGTCCAGGCCAGTCCATCCACGGTATTCAACCTGATGGAGCGGCTGCGCGAGCGAGGCATCGACAAGAATATCCGCGCGCTGCGCCCAATCCTGCGTAGCCTGATGATGGCGCGATCCATTACCGCCGAACTTGTCGAGGGAAATGGCCGTGTCTACAGCATCACGGATGCCGGACGGGCCGAACTGGACGCCTACCTTGCACATCTCAACGTCCTTCAGGACGACATGAGCGAGACAGCCGAATAGACCAATGCAAATGCCGGTACGTTGCCTGGAATGAGGCGCGGTACCGGCATCGTCATGCAAGCATTATCGGTATCAGGGATTCACGATCGAAGCATTCAACGATTCCGCTGGCTTCGTTCACGAGAGATGAGATGCGCGTCGGCGCGCAGTGTGAAAAAGCGCCGGTGCAGCGTCTTGTTGGAAACGCTGCACCGGCGCCGGGGTGGCAACTTTGCTAGTGCGTCAGAGCTTTTCGAATGCGGCGTTCAGCTTGACCCTGTCAACGATTCTGTCGCCGGCACTGCTGACGGCATGCACGTCGAGCAGCTTTACGGCGTCTGTCATTGTGTAGCGTCCGGCCGGCAACGCGGTGTTATCGTCGGCATGAACCCAGATACTGAGGCGCTGTAGTTTGTCCTTGAGCAATTCCGGCGCGGTCCAATAGTTCGCCGGGCTCAGGCGATAACCATCTGAGGTCGTATTGACGGCGCGCGAGGCTCGGAATACCACGACGCGTTGATTGCCGTCCGGACCGTTCATCAGTACTTCAAGCCGCATCGGCGCGCCCTTGGGGTTCCCAACGGGAGTCGTCAGGCCGAGCGAAGGCCGCCCGGCGACGAAATACAGTTGCGACTCGTCATCCGGATGCCAGGCGATATCGATACTCTCTGTCTCGCATGTCTGAGTCGTGCATAGCTTGCTCACCATTGCCGTACGCGATTCTTGCAGGGAATCACCGCCCCGAGTCACGGGCGAAGGCATGGAGGCGGGTATCGTGATGGCCTGGGTAGACAGGAGTGTGTCAACGGAGGACAGCGCGTGGAAACTGTTTGCGGTGTACGGCAACTGCAAGCGGTACAAGGATACTTCGACAGGCTTGTCGGCAATCGGAAGGTTGAACGAGAAATAGTATGCGCGGTCCTTGCCAGCCATTTCTTTCGGGATAATGAAGATTCGCTGGTTGCCATCAGCGTAGCGGACCCGTGCCGCGTACCTTGCCCCTCTGTAATTGTTGGAAGTAGTGCCGGCTTCTTCCATGACAAAGGTGTTCCCGCTGGCCGCGAACAACGGCGGGAAGAGCATGCTGGCGCCCGGATTCTCGCTGGATGTCAGCGAGCCGATCACGGTAACCACCGGAATGCCCATACGATCCGGTTTCAACTGCAACGCCGCACCTTCCCAGTCTGGCGCGACGGGAGCGAAAGTTCGAGTCGTGTTATCCCAACGATAGTAACCTGGGCTTCCAGCCACGGTCCGCAGGGTTGGCGTTGAATCCAGCCGCAGCTGGATCGCGCGCGTGTTGTAGTTTGTGTAAGGAGAGAAGCAGCTCTGACTGTCGGCAGGCTCTTTATCACCGTAGAACTGTGGATCAATCCGGCCTCGCGGCTTGTCTGACGACCGCATGGTAAATCCATCGGTGGCCGCATACCATGTTCTGAATACACCGCGCGCGGTATCGAATGGCTGCGGGTGCGAGGCTGTCCATACGAGACCATCGGGATACTCGCTACCGAACTTCCAGGGCTCCCCTCGAAAGACTGGGGACAAGCCTATGACGCTGCCTAGTGCCTCGTTCATCTGAGGGGCACACTCCCTGTTCCATTGCGTCTGAGCCCAGCCAGAGAAGGCGATATCAATGGGGAAGGCGTCCTGGAGATTTCCGTCGAGGTCCTTGTACCGTCCTTGGGAGAGGGTGGCGCCATAGGCAAGTGGCGACGACTGATTGAACATGGAGTAGACGTAGATGGCCTGCAAACCGCGTCCGGTGTTTGCCTTGTCCACCATGATGTTCGCGGCCCATGCAGTGTTGCTGGTTGGACTGATTCTAGGGGCCGGTATCTGCCTCAGTGAATCAAACCTCCTGGGGGGGGCCATCATGATGACGCTGTTCCAGCGTGCGGGCAGGTAGTCCACGACGGATATTCTGCTCACCGGCATGCGGGCGTGGATTTCGTCAGCGAGCTTGTCCGAATCGAGGGTATCGGCATTGGAATCAGCATCCTCCCAGAACAATACCTTGGTTCGTGTGTATGTGAGTTCCGATGGACCCGCCAGTGGGGGGAGGCCATTCGTTATGCGATATGCGTAGATCCGTTTTTCATCGTGGCGCACTTCGTCATAGCCAACGGCTAGCTGGACATCGGCCTTCATCCACCCGGTGGGCATTTGCGTGCTCCACGCTTGTGTGCTGTAGCGTGGCAAGGTGTCCTGGGTAATCCTGTCTTCGGCATAGCCAACCAGGCCGGCGGGTTTCTTCAGGCGGAGGCGCCCCATCGATACGCCGTTCAGCGTTGCTTCGACAAATACCTCTTGATCTTTGCTGATGGGGTTGGTTGGCGTAAACAGCAGGAGCGTGCTGCGGCCTTCGACCAGGCGTGGTGCGATGCGCGTTTCATTCTGCCTCACAACACTGGTTTGCCCATATTCGACCGAGCCGGCCAACGCGAATGTCGTGCGTGGGTATTCAGGCGCTGGTGTCGGAGTCGGAGTCGGAGTCGGAGTCGGAGTCGGAGTCGGAGTCGGAGTCGGTTGCGCGCTGCTCGATGACGGGCTGCTGTCTCCACCGTCCCCACATCCGGCCATCGTCGCAAGGGCTAAAGCCGATGCCGCTGCAATGCGAAGGAGTTCCATGCGCGGCCGGCGAAGCATTGAGGCCCTGAAAACAGGTGACGCTGATGCGAAGTACTGTGAACGATGGTTGTTTGTCATTTCAATGCCCTCGTGCATTTCGGTGTAAATAATAATGTTTTTGTCATTTATTATTTTCGATTAAATTCAATTGGTTGTTGAATCAATAATCTTAGCCGGATGCTAGATATTATTCTGGCGGTATTTCTTGCTCTGAGGCAAATAAATGTATTTCTGCGTTTTTAATGAAAATACTATTTATCTTGCGCATTAATTTTGATATTGGCGCGCAAGAAAGAAGGCCGATTTTTGTGGATTGGGGCGCCTCGCATTTAAATGCGGAGCATAATATCGGGCAAGAAGGGGGTTGAAACTAAGAAATATCCGGCACGGCATTGCGCCGGGCCATCTGCCGGGGGAATGAGGGCGATGGTTCCCAGACGCATCGGAATGCCGATGCGTATCAATGAGTTGACTTGTCGCGTCCCAGGCGAGGATCTACGTTGGCTTTGGCTGTGGAAACCAAAAACTGGATGCCCAGGAAACCGAAGATTCGGAACTACGCCATCACTACCTGGTTTCGTCCATTACGCTTGGCCTGATAGAGGCCAGCATCGGCAGCCTCTATCAGCCGGCTGAAATCGGCATCGCCTCCCGGCACTATCACCGCGCCGCCGATACTGACCGTGACAAATCCGCCAGTTGGGGAGCAGGCATGCGGAATGCGCAGCGTCTCGATCGCGCGCCTGACCTTCTCGGCCAGCAGTCGTGCGCCGCCGGGCGATGTGGCCGGCAGGATCATCGAGAATTCCTCACCGCCGAAGCGCGCGGGCAGGTCCGCCGGGCGTGCGCAGTTCTCGCGGATCACGGCGGCCACGCGGCGCAGTACCTCGTCGCCCGCCACGTGGCCGTAGGTATCGTTGTAGCCCTTGAATGCATCGACGTCGATCATCAGTAGCGCGAGCTGGGTCTGTTCGCGCTGGGCGCGTTTCCATTCCGCGCCCAGGTACTCGTCGAAGTAGCGACGGTTCGACAGGGAGGTCAGTCCGTCGGAATTGGTTAGCCGCTGCAGTTCGAGATTGGTCTCAAGCAATTGCTGCTGGCTTTGGCGCAGCGCCCGATATGCCTCGTCACGTTGCAGCAGATTCAGGTAAGAGCGAGAGTGGTAGCGGATTCGCGCGATCAACTCGATCGAATCCGGAAGCTTCACCAGATAGTCGTTGGCGCCGGCCGCGAAAGCCGCGCTCTTCATGGTGGGCTCTTCCTTCGTCGACAGCACGATGATCGGAATATCGCGCGTGGTGGCGTTTTCGCGGTAGCGGCGCACCAACGTCAGCCCGTCGGTGCCGGGCATGACCAGATCCTGCAAGATCACGGTGGGCTTGGTGCGCTCGGCCACCGTCACGGCCTCTTCGGGCTGCGAGCAATAGTGGAAGTCGATATCGGACTCGCTGGCCAGCGCACGCCGGATAGCCTCGCCGATGATGGCCTGGTCGTCGACCAGCAGCACCATTGCCGGGTATTCATGGGTGGCCGCCGCATCGGCCGAATTGAGTTGTCTGGGCATTATTCGCCTCCTGTTCTTTTCTTTTACCGCCGACCACCACCACACGTCATGACTAGCCGCGGCGCGATCTTCTGCAGTGGCAGAATCTCGCTCGCCGCGCCCAGCGTGGCCGCCGCCTTGGGCATCCCGTAGACGGCGCTCGTGGCCTGATCCTGCGCGATGGTCTGGAAGCCGCGCTCACGCATGGCCTTCAGGCCTTGCGCCCCATCGCGTCCCATGCCGGTCAGCAATACTCCGATTGCTTCACCGCGCCAGTGTTCCACCACGCTTTCAAAAAACACATCGATCGAAGGGCGATACAGGTAGTCGCAAGGGTCGGGGGTGTAGATCAGGCGTCCCGCGCTGGTCAGGCGCAAGTGATCGTTCGTGCCGGCCAGTACCACCGCGCCAGCCTGCGGTACCTCTCCAGCCCGGGCAAGGCGCACTGGTAGTTGGCACTGCGCGTCGAGCCACTCGGCCATGCCCTGGGCGAACGCTTCGTCGACATGTTGCACGGCGACGACCGCCGCGCCAAAGTCGGCTGGCAACGCGCCGAGCAGCGTGGCCAGCGCGGCCGGGCCGCCGGCCGATGCGCCAATCGCGACCAGCCGGGGTGCGGTGGGCGTTGGCGTGGCCGCCGCGAGCGGATGGGGCGCCTGCCCGCGTCCGCCAAGCAGGCGTGCGATGTTTCGGATCTTTCGCAATAGCGGGCCGGCCGCGAGCTTGGTGTCAGAGTCGGTGAGCGTCGGGGTGTCCACGGCATCGATCGCACCGTGCCCCATGGCATCAAACACCTGGTTCGCGTTACGACCGAGGTCCATGGTCACCACGACGATCGCGCACGGCGATTCGGCCATGATGCGCCGTGTGGCTTCCACGCCGTCCATGACCGGCATCAGCAGGTCCATCAGGATCAGGTCGGGGGTCTGGGTCGCGGCCATCCGCACGGCTTCCTCGCCGTCGCCGGCGATCCAGGCGATTTCGAGCGTGGTGTCCAGCGCAAGCGCGCGCCGCAACGCGGCAACAGCCAGTGCGGAATCATTGACGATGCCGATTCTCATGAGCGTGCCTCGCCGATCAGGTCACGTACCGCGTCGAGCAGCGCGGTATCGTGGAAGCTGCCTTTGGCCAGATAGTAATCCGCGCCAGCCTGCAGGCCGCGCTCGCGATCCTGCTCGCGGTCCTTGTAAGAGACGATCATCACGGGGAGATGCGTCAGGCGGGTATCGCCTCGTATCCGGCTGACGAGTTCAATGCCGTCCATGCGTGGCATGTCGACGTCGGTGATCACCAGATCGAACGATTCCGCGCGGAGCACGTTCCATCCATCCATGCCGTCCACCGCGACGGCCACGTCGTAGCCGCGTCCGCTCAGCAGCTTGCGCTCCAGTTCCCGCACGGTCAGCGAGTCATCCACCACCAGCACGCGCTTGCGTCGCGTCTGGGTGGCTTCCTCGCCGCCGTGGCGCACCCGTTCGATGCGGCCATCGGAGACGAGTTTCTCCACCGACCGCAGCATGTCCTCGACGTCGAAGATCAGGACCGGCATGCCATCGTCGGTCAGGCTGCCCGCCGCGATGTCCTTGATCTTGCCGAGGGCCTGCGCGAGTGGCTGCACCACCAGCAATCGCTCGCCGATCAGGCGATCCACTGCGATGCCATACACACGATCCTGCTCGCCGATGACGACCACGGGAACGGTATCTCCATCCTGGCCACGCTCGGGACGCTGGAGCACCTGCGCGGCGCTGATCAGCCCCACCGGCTTGCCATCGTGGCGGAAGTGCTGGTGCTGCTCGGTCTGTTCGATGTCTTCGCGGCGCACGGCCACGGCACGCAGCACGTGGCCCAGCGGGAAGGCATAGGCTTCGCCCGATATTTCCACGAGCAGCGCCCGCACGATCGACAGCGTCAGGGGCAACTCGAGATGGAAGTGCAGGCCGCTGCCAGGCTGCTGGGAAAGCCTCAGGCTGCCCCGCACGGCACGCACCATGTCCTGCACGGCGTCGAGCCCGACACCGCGGCCGGAGACCTCGGAAACGGTCTCGCGCATGCTGAAACCCGGCAGCAGCAGGAACTCGAGCAATTCGGCTTGCGATAGCCGCGCGACGGTGTCCGCCTGGGCGAGGCCTCGCCGCACGATGGCGGCGCGCAACGCTTCCAGATCGACGCCCGCGCCGTCATCGAAGATCTCGATCACAAGCCGGCCGGCGTTGTGCCACGCATGGAGTGATACGCGGCCTTCTTCCGGCTTGCCGGCGGCGCGGCGCGTGTCCGGCGCTTCGATGCCATGATCCACGGCATTGCGCAGCAGGTGAGCCAGCGGCGCGTCGAGATGCTCCAGGATGTCCCGGTCGACCTGGGTTTGCTCGCCGGACAACTCCAGTCGGACACGCTTGCCGAGCGAGCGGCCCAGGTCGCGCACCATGCGCGAGTAGCCGGTGATGCCATCGGCCAGTGGGCGCATCCGGCACGACAGCGCCGTGTCGTACAGGCGGCGCGACAGTCCACTTTGGCGGTGATCGTACTGGTCGAATTCCTCCACGCGCTGGGTGAGTTGGCCGTGGCTGTCCTCAAGCAGTTGGCGAGTCTCCATCAGTGCCGCCCGCAGGCGTGGCACGGTGCTATCGGGGCTGTCGAGCAGCGCCTGAACGCCATCGAGCGCCTGCATCACGCGCATCTGTTGACGCCTGGCCTGCTGGATCGCAACTCCGAACGGCCGTAGCCAATGCGTCTCCACCATCGACTCGCCGGCCATCGCCAGCAGCCGGTCCAGCCGTTCGGCATTGACGCGCAGGATGCGTTCCTGGTTGCTGCCGGTGTACTCCTGTGGCTGCGCCGGGACGACGGTGCTCGTTGACGGGTGATTGACCGTGGGTAACGGGGGCTCCGGCGGCGCGGGCTCGGCGGCCGGCGGCAACACTGTCGGTGCTGCCAGTGCCGCCACATCCGCGCCGCCATCGAGCAGCGCCTCGAGACGGGCGACGAAAGCGTCGATCTCTGCCTTGCCGCCAAGCTCCGGCCAATTGGCGTTGCCATCGGGCGGATGGCCGATTCGCTGCAGCAGGTCAGTGCCTTGCAGCAGTGCATCGATATGGGAGGCGCTCAGCAGAAGGCCGCCACGTTGCGCGGCGACGAGGCAATCCTCCATCACATGCGCAACGCGCACGCCACCTTCGAGCCCGACGATGCGCGCGGCCCCTTTTAGCGAATGCGCGGCGCGCATGCATGCCTCGAGCTGGACGGCTGCCGTGGGATCGCGCTCCAGGGCCAGCAGGCCGGCATTGAGCACATCGGCCTGCGCGTCGGCTTCGAGCGCGAACAGGTCCAGCAACGAGGCATCACGGAGCTGTTCCGGATTCATGACAGGCTCCGGGTCAACGCCTGCCGCAGCAGGTCGGCATCAAGCAGACCGACGCTGTGGCCGTTGAAATCGAACAGCGCGCGTGAATAGCGGGCGGAGGCGCGCGCGAGCGTCGCCGGCAAGGGCAGCAAGACATCCTGCGTGACGCGCTCGACGCCGGCTACCTCGGCAACGGGCAGCGCGATCGCATTGCGTCCCTGGCCAAGAATCAGGAAGCGCGCCGCGCGCTGGGCATCCTGGCCGCCACGCCCGTTGGATTCAGTGGATTCAGTGGATTCAGTGGATTCAGTGGATTCAGTGGGTTCGGCCGATTCGCCAAACAGCAGCGCCAGCGAGATGCACGTCAGCAGCGCGCCGCGCACGGCCGCTACCCCGATCAGCGCGGCATGGCGCCGATGCGGCAGCGAGTGGACCAGTGCGGGCGCAGTGACTTCGCCGAGCGTGGCCGTCGGCAAGGCCAGCCATTCGTCGCCGACGCGGAACACCATGTACGACTCTCCGGCCAGCCGGTCGGCTGACGATTGGTCGATGGGCGTATCGCTATCGCTGGCAGGCTGGACGATCGGGTCGATTGCCAGTGTGTCGAGCAACACCAAGGCGGCCTGGGCGTAGACCGGGCAATTCCTGCAGGTGATGTGCGTGGCGAGTAGCGGGCAGGTGCGGTCGCCGGTCACGCCGATGCGGCGCCAGCAGTCGTCGATGGCGCCTGCCGGGGCGGCATGGGGCAACAATGAATTCGGTTCAGCCATGGCTCATTCGGGCATGACGTTGGGCGCGTTCGCGCAAGCGGTGCGCGCCGGCGGCGTCGCCTGCGCTGTCGAGCAGGGCGGCCAGATGATAGAGCGCTTCTTCATGGCCAGGGTCGAGATACACCGCCTTGCGGTAGGCCGCGTGCGCCTCGGTGGCGCGGCCAGAGGCATCGTGCAGCACGCCCAGCAGGCACCAGCCGTCGGCGGATGTTCCGTGTTCGGTCAGGAATAGCTGGCACGCCGCCAGGGCGCGATCGAGTTCGCCGCGATCGGCCATGGCTGCAATGGCAGCCAGCGCGGCGTCGCGGCTGGGTGCGGATGCCGGCTGCGCTGACGGGTTGCTCGCCGCCACATCCGGCGCGCGCGCCGCGTGCTTTGCCGGGGCGGTGGCGGCCGATCGGGCCCTCGCGATCATTGGCTGTGGCGGCATCACCGTGTGCGCTGCTGACGCGTGGCTCGATGGGCTGGCTGGCTGAGCATGGAAGGCGAAGCCCAGCGGGACCCCTGCGCCGGCCAGCCCCTCGCGCGTCAGCAGGCTTGCTTCCGCGGGCCCAACGAAGATCATGCCGTCTGGCCGGGTCAGGCGGCGCAGGGTCCGGATCGCTTCGCACTGCGTGGCCGGATCGAAATAGATCATCAGGTTGCGGCAGAACGCAAAGTGGTATGGCGCTTCGTGCCTCAGCAAGTCAGGGTCGACCAGATTGCCGCATAGCAGCCGTACCTGATTGCGGACCTTTGGCAGCAGTTGATAGGTCGCCTGAGTGCCGGTGACCGACATGAAGTAGCGGTCGCGGAAGTCCAGCGGCTGGCTGCGAAACGCGTTGTCGCCATAGACGGCGGCGCGCGCGCGTTCCAGGGCGCGGGCGCTGATGTCGATGGCATCGATGCGGAAGCGATCGCCCGGAATGCCGGCGTCAAGCAGCGCCATCGCGATCGAATAGGGTTCTTCGCCGGTCGAGCAGGGCAGGCTGAGGATGCGTAGCATCGGCTCCCCGGCGCCAAACACCCGTTGCGCGGCGAATCGGGCCAGCGCGAGCAGTGCCTCGCGGTGCCGGAAAAACCAGGTTTCCGGGACAACGACGGACTCGATCAGCGCCTGCAGTTCGTCCGGCACCGCATGAAGCAGGTTCCAGTAGGTCGCCGGGTCATCGGCGCCCATGGCCTGGCGCCGTTCTTCCACCGCGCGCTCGATCGTGCCTCGGCCGACCGATGCCGCATCGAGCCCGATGCGCTCCTTCAGCAGCGCCTCGATCAAGGTGGACGGGTGGGGGGCGTCGGTCATGCCGGGGACGATGCGGGAAACAGTATGGCGTGGACGGCGTCGGGCAGCAGCGCACCGACATGTACCCACTGGATCAGGCCACGCGGATCGTGGCGCACCGGTCCAAGGTAGCGGGCGTGTGTCGGGTCGATGCCGCCATCGATGAACGATGCGGGATCGCAGCGCAACGTTTCGTTGGCGTGCTCGAGCCGCAGGCCGAGCACGCGAGGCTGGGTGCCGGAGTCGCGCGCGCGCCGATAATGCACCAGCGCGGTGCGGGTGCTGGCGCGCGCAGTGGCGGGTGTGCCAGTGGCCAGCGCGGTGATGTCGATGACGGGCACGGGCTGTCCGTGCCGGGTCATCAGTCCGCAGACCCACTCCGGCGCGCCGGGAATCTGTTTCACGGGGCCGAGCGGCAGGACCTCGGCCACCTCGGCGCTATCGAGCGCGTAGCGATCGGCGCCGATGCGGAAGAGCAGGAAAAGGGCCATGGCGATGGTGGCTCCGGGATCGCCTGTTCAGACTTTGAAGCGCGAGACGCCGCTGCGCAGTTCGTTGGAAACCAGCGTCAGTTCGTCGATGGCCTGGCTGGACTGACGCAGCGACTCCACCGTCTGCTGCGCGGCTTCGGACAACTGGATCAGCGCCTGATTGATCTGCTCGGCACCGCCTGCCTGCGCCTGCATCCCTTCGTTGACCATCTGCACGCGTGGCGCCAGGGACTGAACCTGCCCAATGATCTGCGAAAGCTGGTCGCCAACCTGGGTGACCTCGGACATGCCGCGGCGGACTTCCTCCGAGAACTTGTCCATGCCCATCACCCCGGCGGCCACGGCCGACTGGATCTCGCGCACGATCTGTTCGATGTCGTAGGTGGCCACGGCGGTCTGGTCCGCCAGGCGCCGAATCTCGGTGGCCACCACGGAGAATCCGCGGCCGTACTCGCCAGCCTTCTCGGCCTCGATCGCGGCGTTCAGCGACAGCAGGTTGGTCTGGTCCGCTACGCGCGCGATGGTGGTCACCACCTGGTTGATATTGCCGGCCTTCTCGTTGAGCGTGGCCAGACGGGCGTTGACCGAGCCGGCGGCTTCCATCACGTGGTTCATCGTCGCTTCCATGCGCGACAGACCCACCTGACCTGTGCCAGCCAGTCCGGCTGTCTGGTCGGCGGCGTGGGAAACCTCGCTCATGGTGCGGACCAGGTCGCGCGCGGTAGCCGAGATCTCGCGCGAAGTCGCGCCAATCTGCGTGGTCGTGGCGGCCGTTTCGGTGGCGGTGGCCTGCTGCTGGCGCGCCGTGGCGGCGATCTCGTTGACCGAGGTCGTGACCTGGATTGCCGAGCGTTGCGCTTGTCCGACCAGCGACGTCAGCTCGTCGGCCATCTGGTTGAAACCTTCCTCCACGGCCTGGAACTCGTCTCGCCGATGCAACACCATCCGCTGGCGCAGGTCGCCGCCGCGCATGGTCTTCAGCAGCGAGACGATCTTGCCCATCGGCACCGTAATGGCGCGTAGCAATTGATAGCCGGCGATCAGGGCGGCGAGCACGGCGATGCCGAATGCCACTTCGATACTGACCTTAGCCGTTACCACCGAGTCGACGATGCCAGTGGAGGCCCGCTCATTGACCTTGCCGTTGTCGTCGACGATGTCCTGCAGCAGCTTCCGGCCATCAGACCAGAGGTCGTGCGCGCTGCCGCGCAAGGCGGCCTGGGCCGTGGCGGCATCCTTCCACTGAGCGGGGTCAAGGTACGGCTGGGCGGCCTGCTGGTACCGGGCGCGGACGGCCTGATAGTTGTGGAAGCGGGCACGGTCGTCGTCACGGACGATGGTGGCGTCGTACTGCTGTTCCAAACGGTCCAGACGCTGCATGGCGTCCTGCGTCTGCGCAAGCAGGCGGGCGCGTTGGGGAGCATCGGCCGCGGTTACCGTCTGCCAGGCCAGCACGTAGATTTCGCCCCAGACCCCGCGCATTCCGGCGCTGAAGTTCAGGCCCGGCAGCGCATCGGTGCGCATCACGGTGGTTTCGTGCTCGATGGCGGACAGCCTTCGGTAGGCGACGCCGCTCATCAGGGCCATGACCAGCAGGATGATGGTGAAGCTCGCCAGAATGCGGGTGCGGATGGTCCAGTGGGTCACGATCAGGATCGTCTCCGGTGAAGCCGCCGGGGTTGGGGCCGGCTGGGTCATGCTTTGGGGCGGGGGCGCCGTCACCCAGTTGGGGGTATCCCTCGTTTGGGTGGTAGCCTTTTGCGGCGTAGGGTACTGTAACGCCCAAGCCATTTCAACGCGGTGCCCGGGGCGTTGCGCCGTTGCGCCGGAAATTGGAAGCGCTTGCATTTTCCAAGGTTTTCGTCACACTTGCCAAATAGCTTGAGCAGGGAACATGTTCATCACAACAGATAGGGCAGGGATGGTGGCCAAGTCGGAGGCGCAGGCGACTGGTGCCTTGCCGCCGGCGGATGTTGATCCGCTGACCGGCGTGGTCGCTCGCCAGTCATTCTTGAATCGGCTGGAAACGCGCCTGCATAGCGAGGCGACGCCCCGCTTTTCCCTGTTGCTGGTTGGCATCGACGATTTCCGCGCGTTCAACGACATGCATGGCCACATGGAGGGCGATGCAATCCTCCTGCAGGTTGCCCGCCGGCTGCGTGATGCCGCGCCGCGCGACGCCGTGGTTGGCCGCGTGGGCGGCGACGAGTTCGCCGTACTGCTGACCTCCATCTCGGACCCGACGCTGGTGCGGCACGTAAGCGCCGCCATTCTGTCGATGCTGTCTGCCCCCCACGAACTAAATGGCCGCCGCCACCATGTGCTGGCCAGTCTGGGCGCGTGCGTGATGCCGACCGGCGGAGATACCACTTCCGACGTGCTGGCTGCCGCCAGCCTGGCGCTGGCCCGGGCCAAGCACGATGGCGGGCGCACGATTCGCTTCTTCAAGCCGCAGATGCGCACGGACGTGATGACGCGACTGTCGCTCGTCCAGGCCTTGCGGGAAGCCTATGCCCAGCGGCAGTTCGAACTGCTGTACCAGCCGCAGGTGGATCTGCGGGATGGCCGCGTGCTGGGCGCGGAGGCACTGATGCGCTGGCGGCATCCGACGCTGGGCCTGCTCGCCCCGGCCGCGTTTATCGACGCCCTGGCCGCGAGCAGCGTGGCGGCGGACGTCGGTATGTGGCTACTGCACACGGCTTGCGCGCAGGCGCGGGCGTGGTCGCTGACATTTCCCGACGCCCCCCGGGTGGCGATCAACCTGTTTGCCGCCCAGCTGTCCGAAAGCCGGTTGCTGACCGAGGTCCGCCATGTGCTGCGGGCGCTCGAGCTGCCGCCCGACCGGCTGGAGATCGAGATCACCGAGACCATCGCACTGCAGCAGGGCGATGAGGTGTCGGGCCAACTCCAGGCGCTGCGCCGCGATGGCGTGACACTGACCTGCGACGATTTTGGCACCGGCTATGCATCACTGAGCTTCCTGAAGTCCTTCCCTGTGGACCGGCTCAAGATCGATCAGTCGTTTATTCGCAACGTCACGCAAGACAGTGTCGATGCGGCGATCGTGCGTTCGGTCATCAACGTCGGGCAGAGCCTGCGCATCGGCGTGGTCGCCGAAGGGGTGGAGAATGCCGCCCAACGGGAATTCCTGCTGGCCAACGGATGCGTCGAGGCGCAGGGCTATCTCTATGGGCGCCCGATGTCGGCTGACCTCCTGACGGAGCACCTCCGCCACCAGCCGCGCTGACGCCGGCGACGGATTTGTTTCCACCTTTATCCCCCATCGCCTGGCCGGGCTGCGGGGAAATATGTACTTACAAAGTCCGGTACACAGGTAGAACACTGCATCGTTATCAGATGTAGGGTGGCACTGACAGGTCGCCACGATGGCGGCCGCGCGTGGGCGCGGTGGCCCACCGGACTCAGGTAACACACATGCAATCCCATACAAGATTCGCGCTGGCGCCTGTGGCGTTCGGCCTGGCCGCGCTGCTCGCGCAGGCACCGGCCGGCGCTCAGGGCTACAACCCGAACATGCCTCCCGGCTACGTCGAGCAGGGGCAAGGCGGGGCCGGAATGCCCGTCGGCCCGGAAACTGCGCAGTCGGCGGACCCTTCCTCGCGCATCGCCACGGTGACTGATGCGGCGGGCGGCCTCAGTTTTGCTCCGGCGGGCTCCGACGAATGGGCTGCGATCGGCCTGAATCGGCCAGTGACCACTGGCGACCGGGTCTGGGTCGATCCGGGCGGCCGGGCGGAGCTCCACGCCGGCGCCACTGCGATCCGGCTGGGTGGCGGCACCGCCGCAGGGGTGCTGAACCTCGACGATCACACCACGCAGGTAAAACTGACACAAGGCACGCTCCAGTTGCGCGTGCGCGCGCTGCCACCCGACCAACAAGTGGAGATTGATACGCCTAATCTGGCGTTCGTGCCACGAGAGCCGGGTGACTATCGGCTTGATGTTTCCCCCGACGGCACAACGACGCAGGTGTCGATCCGCCACGGTACCGCTGTGCTTTATGGCGACACGCGTTCGATCGAAATGAGCCGTGGGCAGCGGATGCGCTTTGCCGGCGCCGATCTCTCGGACGCCGGGCCGGGCAACGCCGGTGGACCCGACAGCTTCGATCAGTGGACGGCCGCGCGCGACGCGCGCGAGGACGAGTCCGTATCGGCGCGTTATGTGCCGCGCGATATGACGGGCTATACCGCGCTGGACGACTATGGCGACTGGCAGCAGGACCCGGGCTACGGCGCGGTGTGGTTTCCTCGCGCCGAGCCAGCCGGTTGGGCACCCTACAGTTCGGGCTACTGGGCCTGGGTAGCGCCCTGGGGCTGGACCTGGGTCG
This sequence comes from Cupriavidus metallidurans CH34, assembly GCF_000196015.1. Taxonomy (NCBI): domain Bacteria; kingdom Pseudomonadati; phylum Pseudomonadota; class Betaproteobacteria; order Burkholderiales; family Burkholderiaceae; genus Cupriavidus; species Cupriavidus metallidurans. The sequence goes on from NC_007974.2 coordinate 540,880, forward strand.
ACGACGCGCCGTGGGGCTTCGCGCCTTCTCACTACGGGCGCTGGGCCTACTTTGGCAACCGGTGGGGATGGGTGCCGGGGCCGATCGCGGTGCGGCCTTACTATGCGCCGGCGGTGGTCGGATTCGTTGGTGGTGTGAGCGCGACGATCAGCATCGGCGGCGGGCCGGGGGTGGCCTGGTATCCATTGGGCCCGCGCGACGTGTATCGCCCGATCTATCGCGCCAGCCCGACGTATATCACGCGCATCAACAACGTCACGATCAACAACAACTTTATCGCCCGTGGCGATCGGGATCGCTGGAACAACCGCGAGGTACCTGGCGCGATCTCTGGCATGTCGTCGCGCAGCTTCGTGGAAGGCCGGCCGGTGCCGCGTGCCCGTACGCGCGACGAGTGGCGGCATCTGCCCGCCGGCGAGGGCAACTTTGGCGCGCCGCCGATGGCGCCGGTCAAGACCAGCCTGATTGGCGCGGCCCAGCCGCGCGGGCTGCCGCCGATGGCGCGCGCGGGGTTTGAGCGGCAGGCGATCGCCGCGCGTCAGCCCGGCAGGGTGGGACCCGACGAACTGGCAAACCGCTTCGCGCGCGAGGGCGGCACGGCGGGCGCGGGGCCGGCATGGCGGGGGCCGACGCAGGACGCGCGGCCGCAGCAGAGTTCGCGCCGGGGTGGGCAGCCAGCCCAGGCCATGCCGTGGCAACCCGATGTGCGCGTCAGCCAGGCGGCCCAGAGCGGTCGCGGCTTCGCGCCGCGCCCGGACCAGATGCGTGGTCTGCCGCAGGAGTCCCAACGACAGGAGCAGGCGATCCAGCGTCAGCAGTTCGACCAGCAACGCCAGACGGAAGAACGCCAGCGGCAGTCGGCGGATTTCCAGCAGCGTCAGCAGCAGGCGCTGCAGCGACAGGCGCAGGACCAGCAGCGGCAGCAACTCGATCAGCAGCGTCAAGCGCAAGAACGCCAGCAGATGGACCAGCAACGGCAGTCGCAACAGCGTCAGCAGCAGATGGACCAGCAGCGGCAGTCGCAGGAGCGGCAGCAGATGGACCAGCAGCGGCAAGCGCAGGAGCGGCAGCAGATGGACCAGCAGCGGCAAGCGCAAGAACGCCAGCAAATGGATCAACAGCGGCAGGCACAGCAGCGGCAGCAGCAGATGGATCAGCAGCGGCAAGCGCAAGAACGCCAGCAAATGGATCAACAGCGGCAGGCGCAGCAGCGGCAGCAGCAGATGGACCAGCAGCGGCAAGCGCAAGAACGCCAGCAGATGGATCAACAACGGCAGGTGCAGCAGCGTCAGCAACAGCAGCTAGAACAGGCACGCCAGCTCCAGGAGCAACAGCGCCAGCAATTCGAGCAGCAGCGTCAGCAGGCCATGCAGCGGCAGCAGGTGGATCAGCAGCGCCAGGCGCAGGAACAACAGCGGCAGGTACAGGAGCAGCAACGGCAGATGCAGGAGCAACAGCGCCAGCAGCAGGACCGCCAGCGCCAGATCCAGCAGCAACAGCAGCAACAGCAACAGCAACAGCAGCAACAACGTGCGCAGCAGGAGCGCGCGCGTCAGAGCCGCGAGGAACAGGCACATAACGACGGTCGTTGATGAGCCCGTGGTGTTCTACCTTCGCCAGCTGGCGGGATAGGGGGGCGGATGTCCAGCGCCACCGCCTGAAAGACAAAGGGCGTCCGAATCATCGGACGCCCTTTGCTTTCTCTCCACTTGCGATTCTAGTTATGGCGCTGGCTTGCCCGCCAGCAGGGTCCCACTCCTCCGTCGTCTCTCTCCGGCGGACTGCTTACTTGCCCAACTCCGACAGGCGTACCGGCGCGATCTTGCCGTTCTGCACCCAGCCCACCACGGTATCGGCCATGGAGCCGCCCTTGGCGTCGATGCCTTCCACCTCGTTCGGATTGACATCCTTCGGCAGCGTCTTGACCGCCTCGGGCATTTTCGCGCGGATGGCCGCTGCGTCGCTGGTGGTGCCGGCCAGCTTCATGGCATTGGCCAGCGCCCAGGTCATCGTGTAGTTCAGCGACATTTCCGTGGTGGCATCGCGACCGTCGTGCAGCTTCTTGTAGCGGGCGTTATAGGCCTGTGCCACCGGGCGTGCATCGTTGACCAGCGGCATCACGCCGATCGAGCCTTCGAGCATGGCCAGACCGTTCGTGACCTTGGCCATTTCGTCCATCTTGGCCTGGTCCATGATGATGAAGCCGCCCTTGAAGCCAAGCTCGCGTGCCTGCTTGACCACCAGCGCGGTCGGCTCCGACGGGCCGCCGACGAACATCACGTCGGGTTTGTCGGCGATGGCGCGCGAAACGCCAGTGTAGAAGTCGGTGGCCTTGGTGTACGACATCGGATTGTTGCCCACCACCTTGCCGCCCGCGCCTTCCCAGGCGGGCACGAACGCTTGCACCCAGGCCTTGGCGTAGTCATGGTCGGCAGGTACCAGCGCCACGTTCTTGCCAAAGCGCTTCATCTGCGCCTTGACGAACGGCTCGATGTAGCCGGTGTATGCCGGTGGGATGCGGATCGTCAGCTTGTTGCCGGCGTCGGTAATGCGCGGCACGCTCGAGTACGCCATCACCATGAACTTTTCCTGCTCATTGAAGGCCTGCAGCGCGAAGATGCCGCCCGAGTGGGGTACGAACACCGCCGGGGTCTTGTACTGCTGCACCAGGCGACGCGCATTGATCGCGGCTTCGGCAGGCGCGTACTTGTCGTCGAGCGAGACGACTTCCAGCTTGATCTTCTTACCCTTGACCTCGAGGCCGCTGGCGTTGATCTCGTCGACAGCCATCTGGATGCCCGACAGCACGTTCTTGCCGTAGAGCGCCGCGCCACCCGACAGCGGGCCCGTGTAGCCGATCTTGACCACTTCCTGCGCCAGTGTCGGTGCCGATGCGACCAATGCCGCCACCGCGCACGCGGCCAGCGGGAAGAAACGACCCAATGTCTTGTACTGCATTGCTGTCTCCTTTGAGTATTGACTGCGCTTGTTCTCTACGCCCTTATCGCCCTTTTCCCGCGAGTGAGAGAAGGGTGTATCTACTCGGTTCGGCGAATCGAATTACCCGCCGATGTACGCCTTCCTGATCCCCTCATCCTTCAGCAGCGTATCGCGATCACCTTCCATCACGATGTGACCGTTCTCGATCACGTAGGCGCGATGGGCGATGCCGAGCGCCGCGTAGGCGTTCTGTTCCGCCAGCAGCACGGTGGTGCCAGCGCGGTTGATGCGCTGGATGATCTCGAACATCTGCTTGACCACCAGCGGTGCAAGACCCAGCGACGGCTCGTCGAGCAGCAGCGCGCGCGGGCGGCTCATCAGCGCGCGGCCCAGTGCCACCATTTGCTGTTGCCCGCCAGACAGCGACCCCGCGGGATCGTCCTTCTTCTGGAACAGGATCGGGAACATCTCGTAGACCTCTTCGAGCGTCTTGCGGATGCCGGCGCGGTCACGGCGATGCACATACGCGCCAAGCGTCAGGTTCTTCTCGACGCTCATTGCGGGGAACAGCTTGCGGCCCTCTGGGCAGTGCACGAGTCCCGCCTGCACGATTTGCGACGGTTTCATCCCGCTAAGCTCGCGGCCGTCGAAACGCATGCTGCCGCCGCTGATGCGATGGATGCCGCTCATCGCCAGGAAGATGGAGCTCTTGCCCGCGCCGTTCGCGCCAAGCAGTACCACGAGTTCTCCGGCGCCTGCGTGCAGCGAGATATTGTCCAGGGCGCGGAAGCTGCCGTACGACAGCGAGACGCGATCAAGCTGCAACATGGTCGGCTCCCAGGTAGGCCTCGATGACGTGCGGATCTTGCTGGATCTGCGCCGGCGTGCCTTCGGCGATCTTTTCGCCGTAGTTGAGCACCATGATCTTGTCGGCCAGTCGCATGATCATGTCCATTTTGTGTTCGATCAGGCAGACGGTTTTGCCGTGCCGGACCATCTTGCGGATCAGTTCGGCAAGGCCGACCGTCTCCTCAGGGTTCACGCCACCGGCAGGTTCGTCGAGCAGCAGCAGATCGGGGTCGGTGGCCAGCGCCAGCGCGAACGCCACGCGCTTGCGCGCCTCCTGGGTGATATCGGCAGCCAGTTCATGCGCGAGGTGTGACAGCCCGACGAAATCGAGTGCGGCCTCGGCCTTTTCCCGGCACAGCTTCTCTTCCTCGCGCAGGCGGCTCGTGTTGAACAGCACGTCGGCCAGCCCGGATTTTGTGCGCAGCCGATGGCCGACGATCAGATTGTCGAGCACGGTCGCCCGGTCGAACAGCGAGGTTGCCTGGAACGTGCGCGCCACGCCCAGGCGGGCGATCTGGTCCGCGCGTAATCCGGCGACGTCCTGCCCCTTGAGCAGGATCTGGCCTGATGTCGGCGCGTGGGTGCCAGCGATCAGATTGAAGAACGTCGTCTTGCCGGCACCATTGGGACCGATGATCGCGTTGATATGGCCGGTCTCGAACTTTACGGACACATCGTGTACCGCGGTCAGGCCGCCAAATTTCTTGGTCAGGTTGCGGATCTCAAGCATTCTCGGCTCCGGGGCGGGTGGTCGGGACGGACGTGGTTTGCGTCGGGCGCGGGGCGGCCATCTGCCCACGGCGCGCGGCGGCGGCTCGGCGGACTTGCCGCTTCAGGAACGAACCGACGATGCCATCCGGCACGAAGATGATCAGCAGGATCAGCACCGGACCGAACACGAGCATCCGGTAGTCCTGCAGGAACTGCAGGGTCTGCGTGACCCACGGTACCAGCAGCGAACCAAGCAGCGGACCGAGTAGCGTGCCCGTGCCGCCGACCAGCATCGCCATGACCATGTCGAACGTGATGTCGGTGCGGGCGATGTCCGGACCCAGGAAGCGTACCTGGCCGGCATAGAGCGCGCCGGCGAATCCGGCGTAGCCCACGGAGAGCACGAACGACAAGACCTTGGTGCGCATCAGGTTGATGCCGAGCGCTTCCGCGAGAGCATCGCTGTTACGCACGGCCATGAAGCTGCGGCCGACCAGTGAGCTGACGATGCGATGCATGACGAACGTGCCCAGGGCCAGGAAGACCAGCACCAGGTAGTACTGCGCCTGCACGCTGTCGAAGGCGATCGGACCGATCGAAGCCGGGACCGGGATGCCGATCAGGCCTACCGCACCATGGGTCAGGCTTTCCCATTTCTCGATCAACAGATAGATGATGTAGCCTACGCACATCGTGAAGATCGAGAAGTAGTGCCCTTTCAGGCGCAGCGACACCGTGCCGACGACATAACCCAGCACCATGCAGACCACGCCGGACAACGCGAACGCGAGCCAGTACGGCATCTGATGATCGACGGTCAGGATGCCCAGCGTGTAGGCGCCGATGGCCATGAAGCCGCCATGCGCGAGATTGAGCTGGCCCGTGTATCCGGTCAGCAGGTTCAGCCCAAGCGTGGCGATGGCCATGATGAAGGCCAGCGTCATCACCGTCAGGTAGTAGCTGTTGGGGACGGCCAGCGGGAACACGATGGCCGCGACGAACAACAGCGTCCAGCCGATTTTGCCTTGCATTGATTTCATGGTGGTCTCCTGGTTCCTGTCAGGCGGTCTTGCCGGCGAACAGGCCCTGCGGACGCACCGACAGGATGATCACAAGCAGCAGGAAGGCGATGATGTCCTTGTAGTCGGTGGAGATGTAGAAGCCACCGAAGCTTTCGGCCATGCCGATGATCAGCCCGCCCACGATCGCGCCGGGGATGCTGCCCATGCCGCCGAGGATGATGATCACGAACGCCTTGGTGATGACAAGGTTGCCCATGCTCGGATAGACCAGGTTGATCGGCGCGTAGAGCGTGGCGGCGATGGCGGCCAGCGCGCCAGAGATCGCGAACACAAGCAGTGTCACGCGCATGGCGTCGATACCGACCAGCGCGGCGCCTTCGCGGTTCTGCGCCATGGCGACGATCGTCGAACCCGTGACCGTGCGCGTCAGGAACAGGTGCAGCAGCACCATCAGGCCGAATGCCGCGACGATGATCAACAGCCGTTGCAGTGGAGCGGTCAGGCCGAAGATCTCGACCATCTGTCCATATGGGGTGGGCATGCGGTGGAAGTCGGCCCCCCACAGCGCCTGCGCGCCGGCTTCGAGAAACAGCAGGATGCCGATGGCGGCGATCATGTCGTGAATCTCGGGCGCATGGCGCAGCGGATAAAAGACCAGGCGGTCCGCCAGCATCGACAGCATCGCCACCACGACGGCCGCCGCCAGCATGGCCAGCCAGTAATTCATGCCCAGCGTGGTCATGGCGTAGTACGACACATACGCGCCGGCCATGTAGAACGCGCCGTGCGCGAAGTTTGGTACGTGCAAGATGCCGTAGACCAGGGTCAGCCCGAGTGCGACCAGGCTATAGACGCCGCCCAAAGTCAGGCCATTGAGAAACTGCTGAAAAAACAATGCCATGAACTGTCTCCTTGCGCCGATACAGGGGTTTGTACCGACACTGTCTGTTGACGCCGTGACGTTCTCGCACGGTCGTTCTTTTTTGGTCACTGTTGCATAGCGTTTTAAGCAGCGTCAAGCGAACGGACGTAGTATTCCGCTGTGCGAAATATGGGCATGCGGAAGCCTTTCAGAACCTCCGCGTTATCCCTGATTTCAGTGTGCAAGTGGCCTCCGGGCGGGCCTTGCCTTACTTGCCGTGTGTATGACCTCTATTCTTTCCGCACATAGCGCGGTCGTTCCTTGCCGGAAACTGATATGAAGTCGAAATGAAGCGCACAACCTCGATTCCGATGCCCGCCGATACCGCCCTGGTATCGGCCGATGCCGCGCGTCCCGCCGAGGACGGGGATCGGAATTTTGTGACGGCGCTGGCCCGCGGCGTGGAGTTGCTGCGTGCGTTCGGGCCGGACGATGACTTCCTTGGCAATGCGGAGTTGTCGCGTCGTACCGGCATCCCCCGACCAACGGTTTCGCGTCTGACGTACACACTGGCCAGTCTCGGATACCTCGTGTACGTCGAGGCCCAGGAGAAGTACCGTATTGGCCAGGCGGCGATGCTGCCCGCGCAGCGCTATCTCTCGGGGGCCGGCATTCGCGATATCGCGCAGCCGCTGATGCAGTCTCTGGCGTTTGCCACTGGCTGCACGGTGGCGCTGGCGGCGCCGGATCGTCACGACATGGTGTATCTCGAGGTGTGCCAGCCGCGTGGTGCGTTGGTGATGAGGCTCACGCCTGGCTCGCGGCTGCCGATGGCGACATCGGCCATCGGCAAGGCGTGGCTGGCGGGCCTGACATCCGATCGGCGAGGCGCGGTGTTCGCCGAACTCGAGCGTCACCATGGGGCGCGTTGGGCATCCATCCGTACCAAGCTTGAGCGTGGACTGCGCGAACACGCGCGACGCGGCTTCTGCATGGCGCACGCCGAGTGGGACCGTTCGGTGAGTGGCGCCGCCGCGCCGGTGAGTCTGGCGGATGGCTCGGAAGTGCTGTCGATCAACATCGGCGGGGCGTCCACGCGGCTCTCGCCCGAAATTCTTGAAGGCAATCTTGGCCCCCGCATTCGCGAGTTGGCGGACGCGCTCGCGGCAAGACTCTGGCGGCCAGGCTGATCTTATTCAACGCAGACATCGAACCTTGGAGGCATGCATGGAAGTTCGCAACAAGACCGTAATCGTGACCGGTGGTGGCACCGGTATTGGACGCGCCCTGGTGCTGGCGTTTGCCCGGGCCGGCGCACGCGGCATCGCCGTGGCGGATATTGACGAGGCCGGGGCGTCGCAGGTGGCTGCCGAGGCCGTGGCGGCCGCGCCAGGCTGCCAGATCTTCTCGCAACGCGTGGACGTCGCGAATGCCGAAGCCGTGCAGAAGCTGGTCGATACTGCCACGCAGCGTTTCGGTCAGGTGGACGTGTTCTGCTCGAACGCCGGCATCATCCTGCGCAAGGGCCTGGATGCCACCGCGGACGAATGGCAGCGCATCTGGGAAATCAACGTCATGGCGCATATCCACGCGGCCAAGGCCGTGCTGCCGCAGATGCTCGAACGTGGCGATGGGTACTTCGTGAACACGGTTTCGGCTGCAGGTCTGCTCTCGCAGATCGGATCGGCGCCTTATGCCGTGACCAAGCACGCGGCGATCGGCTTTGCCGAATGGCTGTCGATCACCTACGGCGACCGCGGCATCAAGGTGAGTTGCATCTGCCCGCAGGGCGTGCAGACGAAGATGCTGTTCGGCGAGGGCGGCGAGCGCAAGGGCTTCCTGCAGGCCGGTTCGGTCACGGCCGAGCACGTTGCCGAGAAGACGCTCGAAGGCGTTGCCAACGAGAGCTTCCTGATCCTGCCACACCCCGAGGTGTTGGAGTACTACCGTCGCAAGGGGCAGGACTATGATCGGTGGCTGCGTGGCATGCGTCGGCTGCACGACCAAGTCACCAAGGAGTTCGGCAACATCGTCGTTTAACGCAGGGCCCCGCGCGGGGCCTATACCATATCCAGAGGCGAAAAGCCCGGAAAATCAGGAGACAGATCCATGTTTGTACGAATGTTCGCGCGTCGCCAGGTCGTGGCGATGCTGGCTGCCACGGCCTCGTTGGCGGCGATTCCCGCCGCGCAGGCCAACGATGCCTATCCGTCCAAGCCGATCCGCATGGTGGTTGGCTTTCCGAGCGGCGGCGCGCCGGACATTCTTGCGCGGATTTTCTCCGAGAAGATCTCACTGGGGCAGCCCGTTGTCGTCGACAACAAGCCGGGCGCGGGCGGCAACATCGGTGCGGAGACGGTAGCCCGTTCGGCGCCCGATGGTTACACGCTGGCGCTGGGCACGGTCGGCACGCACTCGATCAATGGCGCGCTGTACAGCAAGATGCCCTATGACATGGTCAAGGACTTCACGCCCGTGATCCTGTTGGCGTCCACGCCGAACGTGCTGGTCGTGCACCCCTCCGTGCCCGCGAAGAACGTGCAGGAACTGATCGCGCTGGCCAAGGCCAAGCCGGGGCAGTTGACGTTTGGCACGCCGGGCATCGGTACATCCTTGCACGTGGCGGGCGAGTTGTTCAATACGATGGCGGGAACGAAAATCGAGCATGTCCCATACAAAGGGCGGGCGATGGCCATTCCGGACTTGCTGGGCGGCCACATCACGATGATGTTCGACAACCTGCCGTCCGCGCTGCCGGTGGTGAAGGAGGGCAAGCTGCGCGCGCTGGGCGTGACCAGCGCGCAGCGGTCGACCTCCGCGCCAGATATCCCGACCATCGCCGAGCAGGGCCTGCCCGGTTACGAGGCAACATCGTGGTTCGCGGTCTTCGTGCCGGCGCATACGCCGAAAGAGATCGTGGCCAAGCTGAACGCCGAGATGAACCGCATTTTCACGCTGCCCGACGTGCAGACAAAACTCAAGACGTTGGGTCTCGATCCGATTCTCGGGACGCCTGAGAAGCTGGCCGAGTATCAACGCAGCGAGATCGCCAAGTGGGCGAAGGTTGTGAAGGACTCTGGCGCGAAGGCGGACTAATACCGCATGATCCCAACACGGGCCGGGGCCCTCGCGAGTCCCGGCCCTTGGGTAATCAGGCGTCCGGCTCGGCCGCGCCTTCGGCGGGTGCGGGCTGGGCGTCGCGCAGCCGGCTGAAGCTGATGATCGCGCCGATCGCTGCCACGCCGGCGGCGGCGAAGAGCGCGGTTCTCGCCGCACCAGCGTTGTCGAGGCTGAACAGCAGCGCAACCACCGCGGTTCCCGTGGTCTGCCCCAGCAGACGCGTCGTTGCCTGAGCACCGCTGGCACCGCCGCTTCGCTCACGTGGCGTGGCGCCGATCATCGCCCGGTTGTTCGGGGACTGGAAGAAGCCGAAGCCGATGCCGCACAGCGCGGTGCGCCAGGCGATATCGAAGCTGCTGGCGGTTGGCGAGAGCCAGGCCAGGCCGATCAGCCCGGTAGTCAGCATGATCAGGCCCGCACCCGCCAGGATGCTGGCCGGATAGCGATCCGACAGCCTGCCGGACAGCGCTGCCATTAAGGCGACCATCAGCGGCCACGGGGTGATCAGCAAGCCTGTTTCCTGCAGGCTGCGCCCAAGCTGATACTCGAGATAGAACGGCAAGGCCACGAACGCGAGCATCTGCGTCATGAACGAGCAGAACGATGTGCCGACAGCCAGCGTGAAGGCGCGGCTCGCGAACAGATCGACCGGTACCAGCGGCGCCGGACGTCCGCGTTGCCGACGTACCAGCAGCCAACCAAGGACGATGGCCAACGCAATCCCGATCGCGCCAACGACGCGCAGTGTTGCGTGGCCCATGCTGTCGACGCCGAGGATAAACATGCCGAAGACCACTGCGGACAGCACGGCGCTGGGATAGTCGAACGCGCGCGGCTGGGCCGGTGTATCAGGCAGCGCCCAGCGCGAGATCCATAGCGCGACGATGGCCACCGGTACATTCACCGCGAACAGCCACTGCCAGCTGCTGATGCCAAGGATCAGCGCGCCGAGTGACGGGCCAACGGCGATCGTCACGCCAACCACCAGCGCGTTGAGTCCGATGCCGCGTCCGAGCTTGGTCGGCGGATAGATGAATCGCACGAGCGCGGTATTGACACTCATGATTCCGGCGCCGCCGATGCCCTGGATGACGCGGGCCGCCACCAGCATTGGCAGGTTCACCGCGCATGCGGCGATCAGCGATCCGATGAGGAAGATTGCCAGCCCTGTCCGGTACACACGCTTGTAGCCGAGGATGTCGCCCAGTGACGACAACGGCAACAGACAGATGGTAACGGTCAACTGGTAGGCGTTGACGACCCAGATCGTGCTGGCGGCTTCGGCGTTGAGCTCACGGGAGATCGATGGCAAGGCGATATTGGCGATCGAGCCATCGAGCACGGCCATGATGAGACCGCAGAAGACGGTCAGGATTGCCCAGACGCGCTGGGGATAGGGGAGTCCTTGATGGGGCTGCATGGAACGGGGCGGAGAGCGGCTTGGGCTTGCCATTCCGGGCCCGGAGACCCCGTCAGACCGCTTTTGGCGCCCTGGATTTGGAAGAGAACGGCCCCGCCATTATCGTCCTGTCAGGCCATGCAGCGCAAATCTGGAAATCTCTGGCGGCGTGTCATGCGGCTACGTGACAACGCTTTCCTGCGCCGCCGGATCAGGTGGTTGACGTTTCCTCGGGCTGATTCGGGCTGGCACGGAAGTCATGCACCGCAGCCTGCAATGCCCGGGCTTCTGTTTCCAGGAGGGGCGACCACTCGTTGCCGTCATCGCAGAGCCGCTCTACGGCTCGACAAAGCTTGACGATGGTGGTTGCGCCGACGATCAGGAATGCCCCCGCGCAACGGTGAGCCCATTGGCCCAACGCCTGGGTATTGCGGCTGAGCAGGATGCCGGCAAGCTTGGGCTCGTCCGTTTGCAGGTGTTCGCGCAGCAGCGCCAGGTAGCGCTCGCGATCCGCCCCCGCGACGATGTCGGTGGGGCTTCCGGTCGAGGCGGGCGTGGAGCGCGCGGCATCTACGGCCAGTTGCGAGGACACGCCGTGCAGGGCGTGCTCTAGCTCCGCCAGCGACACGGGCTTGGCAATGTAGCCGTCAAATCCGCGCGCTTGCCAGTCAGAGGCCTGACCGGCGTGCGTGACTGCGCTGAATGCGAAAACCGGCAGCGGCGGCCTTTTGGTCTTGATTGCAGATAGCAGTTCATATCCGTTCATTACCGGCATCTGAATGTCGGTCAGCACGATGTCGACAACTCGTTGATCGAGCACCGCGAGTGCCTGGCGCCCATCGTTGACCACGATTGACGCCCAGCCGATCGTCTCGAGTTGCTCGGCAATCAGCATGCGATTCAGTGGGTTGTCTTCGGCGACCAGAACCGTGCCGTGCTGATGGGGCGAGTGGGAAGCCGCTTCGGGCCGCGCGTTTTCACTGGCGCTGGCGGTTCGGTTCGTTGTCTCGACCAGTCGCGGAGGAGCGACCAATGCGGCCTTGACGCCCGCCAGGATGGCGGTGTGGCTGTATGCGGAAACCTCGAAGATCCCCGATTCCAGCTCTGCTGGGCGATCCGGCCCATTGCGCGTGATCCACACGGCGTTTGTCGGGCAAACGGTTCGAAGTGATCTGATTGTGTCGAGTCCATACTCTCCGGTCACAACCATAATCTGGGGGTGGCTGGTACACAGCCACGCGTGGGCGGCGCAACTGGCAGGCAGTACATGCACCTGGCAGCCTACCCTTGTCAGCCACGCTTCCAGCGTGGCGCCGGATTCCGTTTCCTGGCACAGCACCATGACCATGCCACCGAGCATCGTCAGTCCATGTGGAGGGGCCGTTGCCGCGGGCTCGGCAAACGGAATGACTACCGTGAAGGCACTGCCCACGCCCTCGACGCTTTCAACGCTGATGTGTCCGCCCATCAGCTCGCTAAGTCGGGCGCAGATGGAGAGGCCGAGTCCAGTGCCGCTGTATTGAGCCGTGGTGCTGGTCTCGCCTTGCACAAAGGGTTGGAACACACGGGAAGCCAGCGCCTGAGACATGCCGTCTCCGGTGTCTCGCACCCGGCAGACCAGCGTCGCCAGTCCTTGCGCATCTCGAGAGATTTCCGCACTAAGCGAAATTTTCCCGCTCGCCGTGAACTTGAACGCATTGCCAAGCAGATTGTTGACGATCTGCGCCAGCCTCATACGATCGCCCCTCAGAAGCGTACTCAGGGTAGGCGAAAGGTGGGCGTAGAAGCGGATCGGTCGATCCGTCACCATGGGCGCGTAGGAAAGGGACAGACTCTCAAGTTCGTCGAGCGGATTGAAAGGCGCGGAGACGAGCTTCATCTCGCCAGCATCTATCTTCGAGAAATCAAGAATATCGTTGACGATGCGGCGCAGCCCTTCGGAGGACGACTGCAATGCGCGCAGCCGGGTTGCGTGTGCCTCGAGGCCGGCGCTACGCCCAAGCAGTTCGAGATTGCCCAGAAGCGCATTCAGTGGTGTGCGTATCTCATGGCTCATCGCGGCAAAGAAGTTTGATCGGGCACGCATCATGGCTTCCGTAGCTTGCTGGGCCGAGCGAAGCTTCTGTTCGAGTTGTTGTTGTGCTGTTACGTCCTGAATGGCACAGAAGAGCACGCACTCTCCGCGGTACTTGGCGGGGGCTGATGTAATCTGCAAAAACTGTGGCTTCGAAGCAGGTGCGGCTTCCGTCGTGGAATTGCACTGCTGGGCTGCGTCGGCATTGGCGCACCCGGGCACCCTGATCTGTGCAATTGGCCCGAACGCGTCACTGAAAGCCTGCGAGGGGCGTTGGCGCAGGGCGTCGATGATCCGGGCGGGCATGGTTGCTCCCTGACTGAATCCAAGCAACGTGTCGGCAACCAAGTTCGAGGTCACGATGACGTGGTCTTGCTGGCCGACGATGCAAAGCCCGATCGGGGTGGCATTGACGAGGATATGGTTGATCGTTTCGTTTTCAAGCGCGCGAGTAGCTTCGGCCTGGCCGTGCCGCAGCAGATGAATGTCCCAATAGCGCGCGGATATCACGATTGCGATGATCAACATCATGCTCAGGGAGCCAATGGCTATCAGTTCGTAGTAGATCGAACTGAATAGCTTGCCATAGGACAGGAAATAGACGAGGGAGCCAAACTCCTGGCGCAATGGCTGCACCAGCACCAACCCGGATCTTCCGAGCCGGAGTGTATCGGGGGGCAGGCGGCGCGTGCGCGAGAGAATGCGTTCCGCGACTTCGAGTGAGCTTCCCGACGGGGAGATGTCGATGCGGTCTTCGGCGCGATTGAGCAACAGCAGCATGGCCGCACCGCTCGGGCGCTTGAGCTGGGACAGGAAGGCATTGACAGGTGTACTCGATGCGATGAGCGCAGGTCGGTGTCCGTCGCCTGCCGTTGTAGCGGCCACGGACGTCATCACTTGCGAGTGCAGCACCGGATCCTCGACGGGGCCGATCCATACTTGCTCGCCGCTACGCGGAAGTTCCTGACCAGTCTGGGCCTGCAATGCCTGAACGATTTTGTCCCGCAGTACTGTCACAGGGTCGCTTTGCTCTGAAATCAGAAGCACCGCATCGAGTGACATTGGAGACGGTGTCAGGATGACCGCGTACTCGGCATTCGCGTCGACCACGTAGGCGGGATTGTCGAGTTCGAAGGCGAGGCGGGTGGTCAGCGCGGCGATGGCAATCTGCTGCAATTGCCAGACGCGTTCTGGGAGCGAACGGCCCCAAGCCTGCTGCGTGCTCGAGGGTATCAGCAATGTGTAGCGGCCATCAGGAGCAACGGCGACGCCAGTCCGACGAATGCGTTCGAGCAGATCGGGATCGGTAGGCGAATCGCTGTGGGCATTCAGGTAATGCGCCACCGTCAGCGTCGTTCGGCGCAGGAATGAGGCATCGCTCTGGAGTTGAAGGGAGATCGCGCTGACATACTGGGCAAGACGACTGCGCCGGATGTCGAGCTGCTTGGCAGCCGCGAGTCCGCCGAGCAGGATGGCCGATACGATGACGATCGCAATCAGGAGGCCGACTGTGGCGTAGTAGAGCTGACGCTGCCGTCTTGCGTTGCGCGCCAGGGAAGCAAACGCCTGCGCCAGCGACTCCTGAGTGCGATCGAGAACTTGCTGCATTTGAAGGATCAGATCAGACCGTTTTCATAGGCATAGCGGATAAGGTCCGTATTGGTTTGGACGCTCAGCTTGCGCATGGCAACGGTTTTCTGACTGGAGATCGTGCTCACCGACCGCCCGAGCTTGTTGGCGATCTCGGTGAGCTGGAAGCCCTGCGCATAGAGCCGCACGACATCGAGCTCACGCAATGTCAGATCCGTGGCGGGGGCGGCTGTGGCCGCCGCGGTGGCGCTGTCCAGCACCGCCCGAATCGACGGCGAATAGAAGTGGCCGTTGCTGACGGTGACATGGATACAGGCGCGCACGATTTCGTCGAGTTCGTCTTCTTTGCTGACGAACGCACGCGCGCCGAGCTTCATCGCGCGGCTGACCACACCAGGATTCGTCTGGGCGCTGACCACCACGATACGCGTGTCCGGATGGCGTCTGTGCAGTTTGCGCAACAGATTGAATCCGTCCAGCGACGTATCGCCATGCCCCATGCTGAAGTCGGTGACGGCAACGTCGACCGGATTCTGCGTCAAGGCGTCGACCAGTTCACTGCCGTTGGTGCATTCACATGTCACCTGGAAGCCCGGAGTACGCTGCAAGCAATCTCGCAAAGCGACAACGACGAGCGGATGATCATCCGCCAGCGCCACCCGAATGGTTTTCGCAATCATGCATCAATGTCCTTTCGCAGCCAGGCAACGCATTCTGGCGAACGCGCTGCGTGAGAGGGTTTAGCTATCTGAAAATTAGGGAATGCACTCTATATCGTATCGGCACGAGATAGTCGCACCTGTTTAGTCGAAATTGTTTGTGATCAACTTGTGGTGTAACTGTCCGATAGCGAATGTCGCTATGAAATCTCAACTGCACGACTATCGTCGCAGTTGAGTTGGATATGGGAAGGTCATGCGAGGCGTTCAGGCAAGAGTCGTAAGGCGAAGATTCTCGCAATTAACTAATCAAACGAAAATCGTACTTCGACTGATTTTGATGGTTTCGATGCAAATAAATCGAAGGCCGGTAAAACGATAGGTTGAAAAATCGAAGATCTAGCTTGAAAGTTTGCGCGATGCGGAGATCTGACGGTCAAGCGCGGCGGACAAGTCTCCATACTGAGGGAGAAGCGTTGTGGCGCTGGTGATGAAGCTGTGACACAGTTGCGATTGAGATGGGGTGGTCGCTTTGAGCATGACCGCCGCAGGGTGGGAGAAAGCACCGTGGCGGGCGAGCCATGCCGGGACCTTGTCGCCGTCGCGCAAGCGCAGAAGCATCAGAAGCTCGACGGGAATGGCCTGCTCGACGGGGTGATCGAAGTCGAACAGCGAGTGGTCGGTGTCGAGCCGGCATTGGTTGACGTGCCTGTCGGCCAGTTCACGAGCCAGCGGCGCGAATGCGATATCGCTATCCTGCCAGTGATTGACGATCTTTGAGAGCACGGCGTCACCCTTCTGGAACGTGACTTGCGGCACACCGACCCCAAGCGCTTGACCCGCGACACCGATGATCAAGCCGGTCATGCCACTGACCGGGTGCAGGGAAGCCAGCTCGCTGTTGGTGCCGAACCAGGCTTGCAGTGCGAAGGCGGCAAGTTCGCGCCACTCCAGCGCTAGCAGCATCGCTACCTGCAGGGCCATATCGCGTTCGTAAGCCTGACGGCTGTGCGGACCACTCCATTTTTCTTTGTGGAGCGCCAGCGCATGTGTGCCGGCGATGGACTCGATGACGCCGAGCTGCAGGGAGGTCACGTTGGGAGGCGAGCACGCTTCGTCGCCGCTCAGGTCGATCGCGCGCCATTGCCGCAGCCGCCCGAGCCAGAACATCGCGCGGGCGGCTCGTGGCAGCGGCATGGCATTTGGCGCGACGAGGAAAGCTGAGAGTGTGTTCTGATACATCCCGTTGAGCGCTTCCGCCTGGGCCCGTGCCGTTTGCAGGATGGTTTGTCGCTGTTGTTCCGTCTCCCGTAACGTGCTGGATTTCGTCTGCATTGTGTGTCTCGCCCGTGATGAATGAGTGGATGAGCAAAAACACTACGGGCTGGGGAGTGTCGGGTCCATCGCTGTTCCTTGAAATGTGCGATATACACCGTCACGCTACGAACGTCGGCTGCGTCACAATACATTCGATATGGCCATGGTCTTTTGTCGCGCGCCACTTGCCGTTGGTTTTGGTGGCATTCTCTAAGCCGCGCGTGGCAGCTTGTATTCGTTGCATCGCGCCGTACAACCCCCGCATGGAGGTGTGCCATGGCAATGCGTCAATTCGCCGAGTTTCCCGCCAACGAACGCCAGGATCTCGAAGCCTTGTTCCGGCAGGTTGGTCTTGCAGCCCAGGAGTTCGAAGTTTTCGATGTAAACGGAACGTCCGCCCGTCAGGTGACGGTGCGGCGGCAGCGTACCGGCGCGGAAAGCGTCTACGAGGCCGGCCCGGGGTCGGCGTGGATCGAGGAATTCGAGAGCGATCTGGAATGCGGCCTGTTCGGGCAGGTATCTACACAGTAATACGCAAACGCGCAGGCATTTACGTGGTCATGTGGCGGTCGGGCTCGCCTTCGGTCGTCAGTGGCGTCCTCGCTCGCCACCGCGGCCGATGATCGACGCTCCGGCGATCAGTTCCGTGAGGAGTGCCAGCGATGCCGCACCGGGCATGCGGCAGGGGTCGAGTTCGCCTTGCGCGGAGTACTTGAGCAGCGTCGCGGCATTGATCCGGCCCGCGTTGACGCGTCCCATCGACCAGCCGGCGAAGGCCCGCTCGGCGATCTCTTCGTAGCTCAGCAGCACGACGTGGTGGTGGCGATCATCGCGGCCGATATTCAGGAAAAGCCGAGAGACGGCTTCCCGATCACCTTCCAGTGCCTGGAGGAAGACGGTGTTGCTGTGGCACAGCACGCCGGTGATGCCGTGACGTAGGTTCTGTTCCAGGCTGGTGTCGAGGATGGCGTCCAGCACATCGGCGTCAAGCGGTTGTCTGGCGCGGCTGGCGTAGAGCAGGCGGACTAGCATCGGTGTTCCCTCCGGGCAGCGAGTCAGCGGCGATTGAGATTCAGCAGGGTGAGAAATTCACGGCGCAGCTTGTCGTCCTTGAGGAACGAGCCGCGCATGACGCTGTTGGTCATCTTGGCGTCGGTATCGCGCACGCCACGCCAGTGCATGCAGAAGTGCTCGGCTTCCATGACGATTGCCAGGCCGTCTGGATTCATCTTCTCCTGCAGCAGATCGGCGACCTGTGCCACGGCTTCTTCCTGGATCTGCGGCCGGCACATGATCCATTCCGCCAGTCGCGCATACTTGGACAGGCCGATCAGATTGGAGTGGCGGTTCGGCATCACCCCCACCCACAAGCTGCCGATGATCGGGCACAGGTGATGAGAGCAGGCGCTGCGCACGCGGATGGGCCCGACGATCATCAGCTCGTTGAGCTGTTCCACGTTCGGAAACTCGGTCACATCCGGCGCCTTCGCGTAGCGTCCCGCGAAGATCTCCTTGAGATACATCTTGGCTACGCGGCGAGCGGTCTCGCGTGTGTTGTGATCCTGGTCGACGTCGATCACCAGCGTGCGTAATACGTCTTCCATGCGGGCTTCGACCTCGGCCTGCAGGGCTTCGAGTTCACCGTGCTCGATATGGCGAGAGATATTGTCGTTGGCGTGGAAGCGCTCGCCGGCAGCCTCGATGCGCGCCCGAATCCGGTTGGATACGGGCGAGGCGGTGGGCGTGTGCTCGGGGCGATCGGACTGATCCTTGTGTGACATGTGTGGCCGCAGGGAGTTGGGCGTCGGCGCACGCGGTGCGCGGTGCTTCACTATATGGCAGTTGGCATTGCACCACAACCTGCAACAGCCCGCTGCTGGGCATGGCCTCAGCGCAGTACCGCCAGGGCCGGGAGTAGTGCCAGCGGCATGACGAGCGCACCGGTCTTCAGGAAGGTGCCGGCGCCGACCATATGACCTTCACGGCGCAGGGCGGTCAGCCAGAGCAGGGTGGCCAGCGAGCCGGTAATGGACAGGTTCGGGCCCAGGTCCACACCGATCAGCACGGCAGCCGTGACGGTATCAGAGGCGTGGCCTGCCGCCAGCGCCGAGGCTGCGAACAGTCCGGCCGGCAGGTTGTTGACGATGTTGCTCGTGATGCCGACGAGCACGCCCGCCACACCGGCGCCAAGCACGGCCTCCGGCCCTTGCAGCCCGGATAGCATCCGCACCCAATGTGCAAGCTGAGCGGTCAAGCCGGTCTGGGCCAGGCCGGCAACCAGGACGAACAGTCCGGCCACCAACGGCAATACGCCCCAGGACACCTCCTTGAGCGCCGGCACAAGCAGTCGCGGCTGGGTGGCGCAGACGACAGCCAGGGTCAACAGACCACCGATGAACGTCGGCCAGCCGAGATCCTGCCCGTGCAGCGAGGCCGTCAACAGTGCCGCTCCGGTCAGCATGATGCCCAGCGTCGTCAGCCAGGCCTGGAGCGTCAGAGGGGGCGTCGGCACGTCGTTCTCAATCGGCTCGGCCAGTGCATCGCGTTGCGTCCAGTACAGGACGATGAACGTCATGGCGATGGCCACCACCGACGGCAGCGTGAAGCGTGCCAGCCAACTGGTCAGAGGTGGCATGCGGTCACCGAACAGCACGAGGTTGGCCGGATTAGAGATCGGCAGGAGAAAGCTCGCCGCATTGGCGATGAACGCGCAGGCGTAGAGATAGGGTAACGGGTGCTTGACCCGTGCCGCGCGTGTCGCGGCGATGACCGCGGGGGTGAGGACGACTGCCGTGGCATCGTTCGACATGAACGCTGTCACCGCAATGCCGAAGCCATAGACCAGCGCAAATAGCTTGCGCGCCGACCCCCGCGCGGCGCGCACGGCCAGCGCGGCCACATGATCGAACAGACCTGTCTTGCGGGCGAGTTCCGAGATCAGGATCATCCCGGCCAGGAACAGATAGACGTCGTTGCCGCGTGCCACGGCTTGCAGGGCGTCGCGCCATGGCAGCAGTCCTGCCACGCATAGCACCAGCGCGCCAGCCATTGCCCAGAACGGCTCGGGCAGGCGAAAGGGCCGGAACAGCACGCCCGCCGTGGATAGTGCCGCGACGCTCCAGATCAGCGGTGTCGCGTAGGCGGGCATGTCGGCCGTGGTCACAGGCCGGTAGCGGCAGGACGTTGGGACGATACCTGCGGCGATACCTCAAGCGCTGCAGGGGTCGGCGCCGCGGCTGTCGGTGCGCCGGGAGGGCTGCCCTCGGCAGGTACGTCCGGCGTGACAGTCGGTGGCGGGAATCCAATCGATGCAATTCCGTGGGATCCGTCCGCGTTCTCCGCGTAGGCCCAGTCGTCATTAAGGCGGGCAAGCTGCGGTGGCGTCGGGAAGCTGGCTTCTGGCGCGCCGGCCAGGCGTCCTTCCATGTAGGCAGCCCAGATGGGCAGCGCGGTGGTCGCGCCGAACTCGTGCCGGCCCAGGCTGCGATTGTCATCGAAGCCCATCCACGTCACGGTTACCACATCACCCGCGTAGCCGGCGAACCAGCCGTCTACCGAATCGTTGGTGGTGCCGGTCTTGCCGGCCACATCGTCCCGGCGCAGATAGCGTTTCACGCCGGTACCGGTGCCCTCGTCCACCACGCTTTGCAGCAGGCTGTTCATCACGAACGCATTGCGCTCGGAGATCACACGCGTCACCTCCGCTGCGTTCTGCGCGGCAAACAGCACGTTTCCGTCGCCATCCGTGATCTTGTCTATCAGGTAGGGTTCGATGCGGTGGCCCTGGTTGGCGAACACGCCATAGGCGGCAGCCAGTCGCAGCGGCGACGTGGTGCCCGTGCCCAGCGCAAGCGGCAGATACGGCGGCAGCCGCTTGGTGGAGAAGCCGAACTTGCCCGCGAAGTCGATTGCGTAGGGGATGCCAATGGCGCGCAGCGTGCGGATAGCCGGCAGGTTGCGCGATTCCGCCAGCGCCTGACGTACCGTGATCGGGCCGACGAAGCGATTGTCATCATTCGACGGCTGCCAGCGCGGGTCGTCGAGCGGCGCGTCGTTGATCAGCGTGCCGGGCGAAATGCCGCGCTCCAGCGCGGCCGAATAGATGAACGGCTTGAACGTGGATCCCGGCTGGCGCTGTGCCTGCGTGGCGTGGTTGAACCGGCTCGTATCGAAACTGGCGCCACCCACCATGGCTTCAATCGCGCCGGTGCTCGCATCGAGCGAGACCAGCGCCGCCTGGGGCAGCGCGACCTGTGCCTTCGCCGAGCCGTGCCGCTTGCCGTAACTGGCCAGTCCGGCCTGCACGGCGTCGTACGCCAATGTCTGGCGCACCGACGACACCGTGGTGTAGACATTGATGCCGCGCGTATAGGCTTCGTCGCCGAAGCGGTCGAACGCCAGTTGCCGTGCCAGTTCGGCCACGTACTCCGCGTGCCCGCTGAAGCTGCCGTTGGCGTCGCGGCTCACTACGAGTTGCGCGCCGCGCGCCTCGCGATACTGGTCCTGCGTGATCATGCCCAGCGCCAGCATCCGGCCGAGCACATACTCCTGGCGACGTTTGGCGCGCGGGTAGTTCACCTGCGGATTCATCGTCGAGGGTGCCTTGGGCAGCCCCGCCAGCATTGCGGTCTCCGCCAGAGAGAGCGACGCCAGCGGCTTGCCGAAGTACGTCTGCGCGGCGCTGCCGAAGCCGTAGGCGTGCTCGCCCAGGTAGACCTGGTTCATGTAGAGCTCAAGGACGCGGTCCTTGGGCAGCGTGCGGTCGATCTGCCATGCCAGCAGGACTTCGTACCATTTGCGGGCGAGCGTCTTTTCGCGGGACAGGTAGAAGTTGCGCGCCACCTGCATCGTGATGGTGGATGCGCCCTGCGCGTAGCCCTCGCCGAGGTCTGCCAGCGCCGCGCGGACCAGGCCGGGGATGTCCACGCCGGCATGGTTGTAGAACTGGTCGTCCTCGGCCGCGAGTAGTGCCTCGGTCATCAGCTTCGGCATTCTCTCGATCGGGATGAACTCTCGATGCTCGGCGCCAAACTCGCCAATGAGAACATCGTCGCTGGTGAACACGCGCAGCGGTACCTGGGGACGATAGTCGCGCAATGCGTCGACCGAGGGAAGTTGCCGCAGGCTGACTACCGCGGCAAAGCCGACGAGCAGGACGCCGGCGGCTCCCAGCGCCGCGACGACGCCGGCAGCCTTGACTGCAATCTTTTTCATGGCGCGCATTCTACCGTGCTGCGGGGAGCGGCAAAGGCACACCGGATTCGGTATGGTCGGAGGGAGGATGCTGTTGGGTGCGGTCTGGCGGCTGATGCGGCACTTCCCGCGCGAATTCGCACAGCGCGTGCCATGTCTCCCAACGTTCGATGATCGTGTAGTGATCGACCCCGGAGATCATCTGCAGCGCGACCGGGCCGGGCCAGGCCGCCATCAGCCGTTCAGAGCATTCGTGGGGCACAACGTCGTCGCTCTCGGCCAGAAGGACCTTGGTGCTCTGGACCACCTTCTTGCAATGCGAGATCGAATCGAAGTGATGCCGCATCAACTGACGCAGGGGCACCAGCGGAAAACGCTTTCGCACGATCTCGAGCAGGGAATCGTACGGCGTGATCAGTTGCAGGCTTTCGAAATCCTGCAGGTCAGCAAGCTGGATTGCCACGCCGGTGCCGAGCGAACGGCCCACCACATGCACCCGCACGCCGGGGAAGGCCCGGCGAAGATGCAGCAGGAACTGGCTGGCATCGGCAACGGCAGCCGCCTCGGAGGGCATCCCGTCCGAGTGACCGATTCCGCGATAGTCGAATGTCGCGAAGCCCATTCCGTGCGGCAGCCACTTCACGAACTGAAGCGTTTCCAGCACATCCTCGCCCCGTCCCGGCAGATAGAACAACAGGTCGCCCACGCCCTCGTGGTCGGCGTGGTAGCAGTAGCCGCGAAACTGGCCGCCGGGCACGGCATGAGAGTAGCCGACGATGCCATCCGGCAGATCGCGCGGCGGGCGCCGGCGTGCATCGAAGAGCAGCCGTTCCTGGTTGATGGTCAGGTAGGTCCAGTAGCAGACGAAGCCTCCGGCGGTCACGAGCGTGGCGGCCAGCGTTCTGCGCAGGAGTGAAAACATGGGGGCGAAGGGTTGGTCACGGGCGAACGATCTTGCCCAGCCTAACCGAAAAATGGGTAATGCGGCGTTGGACTGGGCCGGGTGCCCGCGAGTTCTTGTACGATATGCCGCATATCGAATCCAGGCCCAGGAGGGCTGTTGCGCATGAACGACGAACAGAAGCGCGCCGAAGAAGCGCAAGCCATGGAGCGTGTGGTCAATGCCACGCGCCAGGTCCAGGTGGCGTTTACCGCCCTGCTGAGCCAGTATCCCCCGCAGGGCGCCGGCAAGCCGTCGAAGCTTGCGCTGCAAACCTTCGACGCAGCCCTGCAGGGTCTTGAAGACGCTCAGGCCGCCTTCGACGAGATCCTCAACGACCTGCTCGACGGCAACCGCTGACGCGCCTCATTCCAGCGTGAATCGCGCCTCGCGCACCGAAGCCGAATCCAGGCCGATCTGAAGATTGAAATCGCCCGGTTCGGCCACGTACTCAAGGCGCGCGTTATAGAACTTGAGCGTGTCCTCGGTGACGGGGAATTCGATCGCGCGCGATTCGCCGGGCGCGAGCAACACCTTGCGGAATCCCTTGAGTTCCTTGACGGGGCGCACGACCGATGCGGTCACGTCCTGCACGTAGAACTGCACTACCGTTTCCCCTGCGTACTTGCCGGTGTTCTTCACGGTCACGCTGGCGTTGATCGTCCCGTTGCGGGCCAGTTTCGGGCTCGACAGCCGGATTTCGGACACGCTGAACGTGGTGTAGCTCAGGCCGTAGCCGAACGGGTAGAGCGGGCCGGATTCTTCCTCGAAGTACTGCGATGTGTAGTTGGCTGGCTTGCCTGGCGTGAACGGCCGGCCAATGCGCAGGTGGTTGTAATAGGTCGGAATCTGGCCGATCGAGCGCGGGAACGAGACCGGCAGCTTGCCCGACGGATTCTCGTCTCCGAATAGCACGTCCGCGATCGCGTGACCGCCTTCGGTACCGGCGTACCAGGTCTCGAGCATCGCGTCAGCGTTGTCCTTCTCCCAATTGACTGTCAGGGGGCGGCCGTTCATCAGTACCACCACCAGCGGCTTGCCGGTGGTCTTCAGTGCCTTGAGCAGTGCCTCCTGGCTGCCCGGCAGTGACAGGCTCGTGCGGCTCGAGGCCTCATGGGA
Organism: Cupriavidus metallidurans CH34; assembly: GCF_000196015.1. Classification (NCBI taxonomy): domain Bacteria; kingdom Pseudomonadati; phylum Pseudomonadota; class Betaproteobacteria; order Burkholderiales; family Burkholderiaceae; genus Cupriavidus; species Cupriavidus metallidurans. Next base: position 564,675 of record NC_007974.2, read on the forward strand.
CATGCCGCGCGACTCGCCCACGGCCACGACGATCGCGTCGGCATCGCGTGCCGTGCGTACCGCCTCGTCGATCATCTCTCCCGGCGAGCGCTTGTCCTGCACCACCTCGGGGCTGTCCCAGTTCAGGAAGTTCAGATAGCCGACCACGCGGGCGTCGTCGGTCACGTTGGCGCCGCGCGCGTAAATCACCTCGCCCTTGCCGGCCAGCGCGTCGCGCATACCCTGCAGCAGCGAGACCGATTGACGAGGCTTGCCCGCAGCGGACCAACTACCCAGGATGTCGATCTGCGCGTCGGTCAGCGGGCCGATCACGGCTACCTTGCCTGACTTGCGCAGCGGCAGCGTCTGGTTGCGGTTTTCCAGCAGCACGATGGACTTGCGGGCAGCCTCGCGTGCTTCGGCGCGGTGCAGGCGGCTCTCCGCGTCGACATCGGCCGGGTCCTGCGCCGCGACGCCGATACGGCGGAACGGGTCGGCGAACAGGCCCATGTCGTACTTCGCGCCAAGCACCTCACGCACGGCATCGTCGATCAGCGCTACCGGCACGGCACCCGATTTCACGAGGGTCGGCAGTTGTTCCAGATAGCGCGTGTCCGCCATGCTGATGTCCACGCCAGCTTCGATGGCCAGCTTAGCCGCCTCGCGGCCGTTGCTGGCCACGCCGTGGCGCAGCAGTTCGTCGATCGCGCCGTGGTCGCTGACGGTGACGCCCTTGAAGCCCCATTCCTTGCGCAGCAGGTCATGCAGCAGCCATCTGTTGGACGTGGCGGGTTGGCCGTTGATCGAATTCAGCGCGATCATCACGCCGCCGGCACCCGCGTCCAGACCGGCGCGGTAGGGCGGCAGGTAGTCCTGGTACATGCGCTGCAGGCTCATGTCCACGGTGTTGTAGTCACGCCCACCCTCTACCGCGCCGTACAGCGCGAAATGCTTGACGAAGGCCATCAGGCTGTCGGCATTGGCCGGGGACGCGCCCTGGAAGCCCTTGACGCTTGCGCGCGCGCATTGCGATACCAGATACGGGTCCTCGCCGAATCCTTCCGAGGTGCGGCCCCAGCGCGGATCGCGCGAGATGTCGACCATCGGCGCGAACGTGGCGTCGATGCCATCTGCTGCGGCTTCCACGGCTGAAATCCGCGCGGTCTTTTCCACCAGACCCATGTCCCAGCTCGACGCCAGGCCAAGGCTGATCGGGAACACGGTGCGATGGCCGTGGACCACGTCGTAGGCGAAGAACATCGGAATCTTCAGCCGGCTCTGCATGACTGCCGCATCCTGCAGCGGACGGTTTTCCGCTTGCGTGATGGAGTTGAACGTGCCGCCCACGCGGCCTGCCGCAATCTCTTTGATGAGCTGCGGCTGCGGCATCTCGGGCCCGATGCTGATCAGGCGGAGCTGGCCGATCTTCTCGTCGAGCGTCATCCGGCCGATCAGATCGGCGATGAGCGCCTGCTTGTCGGACTTGCCGGTGGCTTGGATGTCCGCCGCGTAGGCTGACGATACGGAAGTTGGCGCAATCAAGGGCGCGCAGGCAAGGCCAGCCGCGAGGGCCAGCGTGGAAAGCATTCGCATGTTGCTTTTGTCTCTGATGGGCGGATTGCAGTAGCCTCGTCCGGCAATGATGCGGCACGGAGGATGAGCCGGCTGTCGCCATGTGTCTGACAGGCTAGTCAGGCGAAATGGGTTATTTTTGTGAACTGCGCCGCAAGTCTACAGCCTTATACGCCATACACTGGCAATCTTGTGGCCTTTGATCGATGTCTGTACCTGGAGGGTTTTGTGGTTCTTGCCGTCTTTGCCGCGTCTTTGCGTAACAGGATGAAACTTCTCTTGCCGGGGCTTGCGTTTGCCGGGTGCCTTGTCGGCGTGTCGCCGGCCGCCCATGCCTTTTCGCTCGACGACGTGACCGCGCGTGCCAAGAAACTGGCGGAGCAGCCCTATGCGGCGCCAGTCAGCAACCTGCCGCCGGTGTTCGCCCAGATGCAGTTCGCCGATTACATCAAGATCCAGCCTAAGCTGGATCATCTGGCCTGGAACGATCAGGGCACACCATTCCGCCTGGGCTTCTATCACCAGGGCATGCAATTCAGCTCGCCGGTCCGCATCAGCGAAATCGCCGGCGGCAAGGTCCAGGAGATTCGCTACGACGCAAGCCGCTTCGACTTCGGCGATCTGAAGTTGGACCGCGCGGCGACGAACAAGCTGGGCTATGCCGGCTTCCGCGTGCTGTATCCGGTCAACCGGCCCGACAAGCTCGATGAAGTCATGAGCGTGCTTGGCGCCAGCTATTTCCGAGTGATCGGCAAGGGGCAGGTTTATGGCCTGTCGAGCCGTGGCCTGGCCATCAATACGGGTCTGTCCGAGCCCGAGGAATTCCCGGCTTTCCGCGAGTTCTGGATCGAGCGGCCGAACCCGCAAGACAAGCGCGTCGTGTTCTATGCGCTGCTCGATTCGAAGAGCGCCACGGGCGCCTATCGCTTCGAACTGCATCCGGCCGAGGACGCGACGCTCAAGGTGCAGGCACGCGTCTTCATGCGTGGCCCGGTGACGAAGGTTGGCATCGCCCCGCTGACCAGCATGTTCCTGTTCGGCCCGAACCAGCAGCGTGACGCCAACAATTTCCGCCCGGCGTTGCACGATTCGAATGGCTTGGCCATCCATACTGGCGACGGGGAATGGCTGTGGCGTCCGCTGAACAACCCGAAGCACGTGGCGCTGAGCACGTTCGCAGTCAACAACCCGCGCGGCTTTGGCCTGTTGCAGCGCGGGCGGGAGTTCTCTGCCTATGAAGACCTGAAGGACCGCTACGATCTGCGCCCGAGCGCGTGGATCGAGCCGCAGGGTGACTGGGGCAAGGGCAAGGTCGAACTGGTGGAGATTCCCACGCCCGACGAGACCAACGATAACATTGTCGCGTTCTGGACGCCGGACCAGTTGCCGCCAAAGGGGCAGCCGATTCGCGCCGACTACACGATGCACTGGACCATGGACGAGCGCGCGATCTTCGCGAAGGACCTTGCATGGGTCAAGCAGACGATGCGGACCGCGGGCGAGATCACGCAGGCCAACCTGATTCGCCATCTCGACGGCAGTCTTGGATTCGTGATCGACTTCGAAGGCCCGGTGCTGGCGAATCTGCCGCCGAACACGCAGGTGCAGCCGTCGTTCAGCGTCAGCGACAACGCGGAGGTGATCGAGAACGTGATCCAGCCGAATCCCGTGACCAAGGGCTATCGTGTGACGCTGCGCATCAAGGTCAAGGACCCGAAGAAGGTGGTGGAAATGCGCGAGGCGCTGGTATCGAACGGCAAGGTGCTTAGCGAGACCTGGAGCTACCAGATTCCGCCCGACACGGTGAATCAGGTGGTGTCGGGGCAGACGGTGCGCTAGACGTACCCGGTGTCAGCGGCGGCCCATCTGTGCCCGCAATGGTTTGAGCAGATGGGCCAGGCCGTTGTGGTCAAGCTCATGCATCAGTGCCAGCAGACGGCCGATTTCCCCCGGAGGAAAGCCCTCCCGGGCGAACCAGTTCAGGTAGTTGCCCGGCAGGTCGGCGATCAGTGTGCCCTTGTGCTTGCCGAAGGGCATTTCGCGTGTCACGAGCAGGAGTAGGGATTCGCTGTCCGGCAACATGATGGCGATCTCCGGGAATGGTCGAGCGCGCATTGTAGCGCCGGCAGCGGCCTGCCAGCCTTGCCAGGCCGCTCTACCTGTCTCCCGTGGCCCAGTCGATCGCAGCATCGAATAGCTTGATACCCGCGCCGGACAGGTTCGTGAACGTATCGTTGCCGAGGAAGAACATCACGCGACGGGCGGGCGCGAGCGACTCGTAGTCCATCGTTGCCCCTTTCTCGTAGGTGAAGATCACCGCCTTCTCGGGTTGCCCGTAGAGCGTGGCGATGATGCTGGCACCGAGTCCGGGCTTGCCCCAATTCATCGCCGCCTGTTTCCGATACACGTTCGTGGCGCCAGCCGGCAGCCCTGCCGCGACCGGATGCGGGGCGTTGACCAGCCACACGAAGCGCTCGCGCCGGGATTCGCCGTAGTCGGTGTCCAGACGCTTGCCTGTCATGGCCAGATCGTCCAGCAAGTCGTTCTCCCAGGTCAGCAGCGGCACCGCCAATTCGCGCCAGCCCGCGCTGACCTGCTTGGCGGAGATCGTTGACGACAGGATCACGAGGCGGACGTCACCTGCGTTCGATGCCGGGGTGTCCTGGTTCAGCATCCTGACGGTGAATCCGCGTCCTTCCAGGCGGATACGGATATTCTGGTCGACGTCGGCATTCGGCCCATTGGATTGCATGACAAGCGCGATGGTGCCGCGCGAAGCGGTGGTCGCAAGGGTGTTGGACGTCATGCCGCAGGTGGCGAGCATGACGCCGATTGTCAGCGCGCGGCGGAGCAGGGAAACTGGCATCGTGAATCCTTAGAACTCGAAAGTGGTCAGCAACGTGACCTGACGTGGGTTGCCAACGGCGACCGCATACTGGTTGACCGCCGACGGGTAGTACACGCGGTTGAACAGGTTCTTGACGTTGAGCTGCATACGCATCTTTTGTCCGCTGACCCGCGTTTCGTAGGTGGCGAAGGCATCGAACACCGTATAGGCTGGCAGCCAGAAACTGTTGGCCGAATCGCCGGGACGATTGCCGACGTAGTGCGCGCCACCGCCGAGCCGGAGGCGGTCACCCCCGAATATCTCGCCGAAGTCGTAGACCGCCGACAACGCGGCCGTGTGCTGTGCAACGTTCCAGAGCCGGTTGCCGGCGTACTTGGGGTCTTCAGTGGTCTTGGCGTCGATATAGGCGTAGCTCGCGATCACGTTCCAGCGCAGGCCGATCTGGCCAGTTACGTCGAGTTCCACGCCGCTCGATCGTGCGCGCCCCGATGTGCGCCAGTCGGTCAGTCCGGTGGTCGGGTTGAACTGCGAGACGAGCACGTTGCGCTTGTCGATGTTGAACAGCGCCAGCGTGCCGCTCACCCCGCTGGCCAGATCGACCTTGCCACCGAGTTCCCAGGATTGGGCCTGTTCCGGGGCGATCGACGCGTCGATCACCGCGCCGCCGCTGAGCGGTGCGATCGTCGAATTCGGCTTCAGCGATTGGGTATAGCTACCGTAGAGGGAAAGCGCCGGCGTCCATTTGTAGACGATGCCGGCGCGCGGCAGCCACTTCTGGTCCGAGATATTCGTGTTCGTGACGAACGGTCGGCCGCGTCCGGCTACCTGGCTGTAGCTCAGGTAGCGTGCGCCGCCGACCAGGATCCATTTGTCCGTCAGGTACAGGCTGTCCTGGAAGAACAGCGACGTGGCGTGCAGGGTGTCGGTCTGGTCGCTGTCGCTCGCTGAGATCGTGGTTGATGGAACCTCGCGGCCATAGACCGGGTTCCAGAAATTGAATGGTGCGGTGGCCTTCTGGCGCAACATGTTCTGTCGATAGATACGACGGTATTCGCTGTCCATGCCCATCTGCAGTTCGTTGCGCAAGCCGGCGACGCGGAAATTGCCGCTGACGTACGCCACGCCGTAGCTGTCGGTGCTCAACGCGCCGTCCGTGCCATCGTTGCGGCGAGTGACGGCGCCGGTGACGGGGTTAATCCTGGTATTGCGCAACTGTCCGGCGTCATAGCCTTCGCGGTTGTAGCTATAGGCGAAATGGGCCCGCCAGTCCGTATGGAACTGATGGTCGACGGTCAGTTGCGCGAGGTGCGATTCGCCATGCATTTCATTGAGCGGATCGTCGATGCGCCGGCGGCTTGGAATCGGTAGTGGTTCCATCGTGCGCGGATCAAGTGCCGTGCCGCGATCGAATGGATAGAGAAACTTGCGGTACTCGTACGACAGATTGACCTGGGTATCCTGGCCATACCAGGCTATCGAAGGTGCGATCAACGTCTCGCGGTGCTCGCCGAAATTGCGCCAGTACGATTCGTCGACGTAGTCGGCCACCAGCCGGTAGGCCAGTCCGGTGGTGCCAATGCCGCCCGTGGTGTCGATCGTGCCGCCTGCGCCGTTCTTGCCGTGCCCGTAGGTCGTGCCCAACAGCGAAAGCGAGGTGGAACGCTGCAGCGACGGGCGTTTGCTGACGATGTTGATCACGCCGCCTGGATCCATGATGCCGTAGAGCAGTGACGCAGGTCCCTTGAGTACCTCGACGCTATCGGCATTAGCGTTGAGACTGCGGCCTTGTACCAGCGGCATGCCATTACGCATGATGGAGCCGTCGCGGTTGTTGCCAAAGCCGCGTTTCATGATGGCGTCCATCGTGCCGGCCAGCGTGTTGCCCTGTGTGATGCCACTGATGTTGTTGACGGCGTCGTCGAGATTGCGTGGTCGTTGGTCGGCCATGACCTGCGCCGGCACGACATTGACGGCCTGCGGGGTATCCATCAACGGTACGTCCGACCGAAGCACCGATGTGGTGGGTGGCGCGCGATAGTTCTCGGCATCGGCACTGACCGTGACGGGCGGCAGCGCGGCCACGTGGCCATCGGTGGCAGGCTGGCCCTCGGCATGGGTGACTTTGCGTGCCAGCACGTAGCTGCCGTTGGCCTGTGCTGATGCGGCGAGGCCGGTGCCTTGCAGGATCGTATCGAGTCCGTCGTGCACACTGTACTGGCCTCGGAGGCCCGGACTCTGGTGGTTGGCGGCCTGTTCGGGCGTGAATGCCAGCAGGATGCCGGCTTCGCGGCCAAAGCGGTTCAGCGTGGCCTGCAACGGCCCAGCAGGAATGTCATAGGTGCGAAGCGGTGACATGGTCTGTGCGGTCGTGCCCTGCGCGATGACATCGATCGCCGATAGGGCGCCGGCGCCGTACAGGGCGGCCAGCAGGATCGTGTTTTTCAGAACAGCGGTGGAGCGGCGGCGCGGCAGCGCCAGGATTCGGGATGGCATGGATTCGACTGCGGGAGAGGCGTGAAAGTAGGTCTCATCTCCTATGTCACGCGAGAATCCAGAACAGACCACTCCTTGGCGGAAAAAAACGAAACGTCAGGCGGGAAGGACCGTTGTCCAGTAGCGCGTCAGGAAATGGATGCGCACGGGGAGGGCGGTGCGAAGGGCATCGAGGATGCGATCGGTATCGGCTACTGGAAAGGTGCCGGACACGCGCAGATCGGCCACGTCCGGGGCGCAGCGCAGCCGCCCGGGTCGGTAACGGTCGACCTCGGCGAGGAAATCCGCCAGGCGCATGTCCGTGGCGACGATCATGCCGTCGGTCCAGGCGGTATCGCTCTCGGGCAGCGGCGTGGGCGCACCGACGCTCGCCGGGGTGAACCGTGCCTGCTTGCCCGCGGCGATGATGCGTCCGCCAGTAGGGTCCGCCTGTGGCTGAACCGCGACGGCGCCTTCGGTGACGGCGATCCAGCCGGCGTCACCCGATACGCGCACCGCGAACCGGGTGCCCATTGGGCGTAGCGTGGCCGAGGCGGTTGCGACGATGAATGGGCGCGCTGGCCAGTGTCGATCCGGGGCTGTCTGGACATGGATCTCGCCGCGTCGCAGGACAACACGCCGCTCGGTGGCCGTGAAGGCGATATCGATGGCGGTATCGGAATTGAGTCTGATCTGCGTGCCGTCCGCGAGCGACAGAAGACGTTGCTCACCCACGGCCGTACTTACATCGGCCAGCCAGTCCTGCAATGGCGCGTGATCTCGCGCAGCCCATGCTGCCGCGCCGCCGGTGAAGGCAACCACCAGCGCCTGGACGGCCCGGCGGCGACTCGCGGAGCGCGGCGTAGTCAGCGCCGCGTGCGCGACGGCCGTGGTCAGTGGCGACGCGACGTCGCGCAGCCGCGCATTCACTGCCTCGATCCGCGCCCAGGCGCGCGCGTGGTCGGGATGCTGAGAGAGCCAATGGCGCCACGCGGCGTGGGATGCCCCATCCGTTTCACCGCCTTGCAGCGTTACCAACCATTCCACTGCGGCGAGTGCCACGTGCGGTGGTATCCCCAGATCTTGCGCGCTCATGCGAGGGACATCGCGAAATAGCACTTTGTGCCGGCGCGAACCAGATAGCGCTTGACCGTCGTCACCGAGATTCGCAAGGCGGAAGCAATTTCGGCCTGGCTCTGGCCTTCGAGCTGCGCCATCAGGAACGCGCGCTTGACCACCACAGGCAATCCGTCGAGCCGTTCAGCGATGTCGTTGAGGGTTTCCAGCAGGATCGCGCGTTCTTCCTCGGAAGGAGCCAGTGCGGCCGGCCGGCTGGCGAGGGCTTCCAGATACGCCTGCTCGAGCTTCTCGCGTCGCCACTGGTTGGCCAGCACCCGTTGGGCGACGGTCGTCAGGAACGCGCGGGGTTCGGCGATCGCCAGGGCTTCCTCACGCGCCAGCAGACGCATGAAGGTGTCATGTGCGAGATCGGCTGAGCGGTGCCAGCAGCCGATCTTCCGATGCAGCCAGCCGAGCAGCCAGCGATGGTGGCAGCTGTAGAGCGCTTGGATATCGTGATGTGGGCCAGCGTCGGCGGCCATCGTCCATTCCTTGTCGCCCGATGGGCCGGCGGAGGTTAGATTGCTTGTAAATGAGAATCGTTATTGTATGGATTGCCGCGAAGTCATGCAATGCTCGGAGTGGTGTAGCTACCACGCCGAGCGCCTGGTTGCGCCTGGGGGCACAGCAGGTGAATCGAAAGAGATGATTAAGGCGCTCGCGGGTGCTGTCAAGGCCGGTGCTTCAGGGTGACGGGATGGCGTGCCATCGTGCGGCAATCATTCCTGTCCGTAACGGCCGGGCGCGGCGTTGAGAAACACGTCGATGGGCTCGGGCGGTGCCCACAGGTATCCCTGGCCGATATCGCACCCGAGTGCGTGAAGCGCCGCGCACTGCGCAGGCGTTTCCACGCCTTCGGCTACGCACTCCATGCTGAGATCCTTGGCCAGCCGGATGATGCTGCGGCAAATCGTGGCGCGCTGGTTTCCGGCCAGCATCTGGCTGACAAACGACTTGTCCACCTTCATCTGCGTGAATGGAAGGTCCGCCAGCAGTTTCAGCGTGGCAATGCCGATACCGAAGTCGTCGATGGCAATGCGGTAGCCGAGCAGCCGCAGGCGGTTGAGCGCAATGCCGAGCGCGAAAGGATCCCGGACGGTGGTTTCCTCGGTCAATTCGAGTGTCAGCCGTGCGCGCGGCACGCCGCTTGCGGCGACCACGCTTTCGAGCCGCTCCACGAGGCCAGGTCGGCAGAGCGTCTGCGCCGACGCATTGACACTGATTGGCACGGCAACGCCGGCCTTGGCCAGAAGAATCAGAGCCGCAAGGCACCGGTCGATCGCGGTGAGGAAGATCACATCGGCGGCGTCCAGCGCTTCGAGCCGGGGGATGAAGAGCGTGGGCGGTATCAGGCCCAGTCTCGGATGCTGCCAGCGGCAAAGCGCTTCCGCACCAGCAAGGCGACCGGTCGCAATGTGAAACTGTGGCTGGAGCATGAAGACGAGCGCGTCCGGGTGGCTGGTCAGATCACGCAACTCGTCGTCGGTTGGCCCGTTGTGGTTCGCAATGTTCAGCACGCTCTTGCTGGTTGCGACCTCTTCCAGGATGGCCTGAAGCGTTATCAAATTCAGCGGCTTGGCCAGCGCGTACACGCGCGGGAAAATGTGCTCGCTGGCGAAGGCGCGATGCGAATCGAGGATGTCTGGTGCCAGACTGCTGGTCCATGCCCAAGTCGGCGGTGTGCCAAAGAACGCGTGCTCGCGATCGCGGGTCAGCCGCGCCATCAGTTCCGGTCCGTTGCAGTTGGGCATATCAATGTCGCAGAGGACCAGGTCGAACGCCTGTTCGCGCAATGCCTGTTCCGCCTCGCGCCCGTCTGCCGCCGCATGGGTATTCATGGCACCCAGACGGTGGAGCAAGTGGCCCGCTACCGCACGCTGGAACGGATGGTCTTCGACGATCAGGACTCGCAGGGCTTCGAATTGGGCGGGCATGGGGCTTTCTGCGATGGCAGGTGGAGAGCGAAGTACTTGAATTCTACGGAGCTTTATGAGAAAGGACAGGCCATATTGGTAGGGGCAACGCCATTCGATCCGAGGTTTCTCGGCGAAGATGCAGAGGTTTCTCCACGGCACTCGGGGGTGATTTGTCCATGCTTGAGCGGAGATGAAAGCAAAGGGATGCGCAGGATGAAAACAATAGGACTGATTGGCGGCATGAGCTGGGAGTCGTCGGCCGAGTACTACCGGCTGATCAACCAGGGGATGAAGGCCCGCCTGGGCGGACACAGGAATGCCCGTAGCGTCATGGTCACTGTCTGCTTCGAAGAGGTCAAAACGTTACAGCACGCGGAGCGATGGGAGGACTTGGGAAACCAGATGCAGCAGGCGGCACGCCAGGTCGAAGCCGGCGGCGCCGATTTTGTCGTGCTTTGCACGAACACAATGCACAAGCTGGCCCCCGCTATTGAAGCGGTGCTCGACGTGCCCTTCCTGCATATCGTCGACCCGACCGCGGACGCGCTGCGCCGTGCCGGTATCGAACGGGTCGGCCTGCTCGGCACGCGATTTACCATGGAGCAGGATTTTTACCGCGCCCGAATGGAACAGCGCCATGGTATCCAGGTTGTGATACCGGATCAGGATGACCGTACGCTTGTGCACGACGTCATCTACGACGAGCTTTGTCACGGCGTCGTGCGGAGTGAATCGCGCGCAGTCTATCAGCGCATCATTGAATCGCTGAAAGCCGGTGGTGCGCAGGGCGTGATTCTCGGCTGCACGGAAATCACGTTGCTGATCAAGCCCGAGGATTCGGCATTGCCGACATTCGATACCACCGAGCTACATGCCATGGCAGCGGTGGCGCTTGCAGCCGGGGAGGTGGCCAGGTGGCCTGAGGCGCTTCTGCCCGGATAGATGCGACGCTCCAAGATGGACTTGTCACCCGGATTCGAACGTTCTCTATGTTGTTGCGTCAGGGGGCGTTTTATTCTCGGGCCTGTCCGCGCCGAATGGCGTGGACATCGCTGGTTCGAGGAGTGACTCCCCGGAGCCATGTTTCCCTTGCCTCAAGTTGTCCTGCGACTTGAGGCATTTTTTTGCCCTGAGCGCCGCAAGGCAGGGCGGCTTGTATCGCTTGTGCGTGATGCTTGCCGCTTGCGGCTATCAGTCCAATATTCGGACAACTGCGATGGAGGGGGCCGGGTCCTTGTGGCACTCTGTGCAGCCTTAACGTATGCGGATGTACGTTTGTCATTCGAAATCGTCGGGGTTGCATTGTTGAAAATACTTGCCTCAAATTGGAGAAACCGTTGGCTGGCGTCCGTGTTCTTGTTTTTGGCCTGGTCTCCTGCTATGGCAGCCTGGTGTACCTCGACGTCACCAGTGGCTACCTTGAATATTAATCTTGGCACTGTTTCTGAAGCTACCGCCGACCGTATGCCAGTTGGATCGGGGCGGCCTCAAATCTGAAGTGCAACACCTTGCCATTCGGTAAGGTGTGGTGAATGACGAGAACGAAGTACCAACAACTACAACCCGAAGAACGCATGCGCATCGAGATTTGGAAGGCAGAAGATGTCAGCCTGCGGGCCATGGCCCGCAGGCTTGGCCGCGCGCCTTCGACACTGATGCGTGAGCTTCGCCGCAATGCCACCGCCCGTGGCGGCTATGGCGCAATGAGCGCACAAGCCTGCCGTACGCAACGCCTCAAGGCCAGCCGTCCGGTCGCTAAGCTCGCTCCTGATGGCGTATTGTGGGGCGTGGTGCGCCACTTCCTCGATCAGAAGTGGTCGCCCCAGGAAATCTCCGCTACGCTCAAGCGGGCCTTTCCTGACCAACCCGACCTCAACGTGTCCCACGAGACCATCTACAACGCCATCTACGCATACCCGCGGGGTGAGCTGCGCCGCCAGCTCATCGCCTGCTTGCGACAGGCCCGAACCAAGCGTCTGCCGCGCTCGCGTGGAACCGACCGGCGCGGCCAGATTCCCGACATGGTCAGCATTCACGTGCGCCCGCCCGAGGTGAACGACAGGCTGATGCCCGGGCACTGGGAGGGCGACCTCATCAAGGGGGCGGGCAACCAATCCGCCGTAGGCGTGCTGGTTGAGCGCATGAGCCGCGCCGTACTGCTGGTCAAGATGCCAGACGCCACCGCTGCATCGGCTCTGGCCGGCTTTACCGGGAAGCTGCAATCCCTGGTGGCGCCGCTGCGCCAGACCCTGACCTACGACCAGGGTCGAGAGATGGCCAGGCACGCCGAACTGAGCGCCGCCACTGGCGTGCGAGTGTACTTCTGCGACCCGCACAGCCCCTGGCAGCGCGGCACCTGTGAGAACACCAATGGTCTGCTGCGCCAGTACTTACCCAAGGGCACCGACCTGTCCGTCTACTCGCAGGAGGAACTTGACGCCATCGCCGACAGCCTCAACGGCCGCCCGCGCAAAACCCTGAACTGGCACTCCCCGCTACAAGTCCTCGCTCAGGTTCTGGCCAATCCCACGGACCGGCTTCCTGTTCAATAACCAAGGGGTGTTGCGCTTCGCACTTGAAACCGCCCGGTGATTTACACCGTGTCTGGCGACTGGGATGCTTACGGCGGTCATAATGCGGGCTGGTGCCAAAATCTTCCGGCTGGGAATCTAAGCCCTATCGGAAATCTCCGGGTCAAGACAAAAGTCTATTTCTCGATGCTAGGCACCCCGGTGCAAAGGTATTGGAATGATGTTTACCCCACGAATTTGGCGGGCGTTGGCGTGCGGATCTATATCTGGAATCCGAGTTCGTATTACGGCACACCCACCAGAGCGACCGCTATCCCACTGTCGTTCACCGCAGACTTGCAGAATTCCCTGCCATCCATGCGACCCGCATATGGCACAGGCGGTCTGCGAGTACGCGTGGAAGTCATCAAGACAGCGCCAAATTGGCAGGCGGGATCACTTCGATTTGTTGGGGGCCAGTTGCGAGTGACCGCAGCCGATAACGCAAGCAACAGCGTGACTCTCACGCAAGTCAGCATCATGGGAACAATGAATACGCGTTCCTGCTCGGTTGCCGCGGGCTCCCGGAATGTAAGCGTCAATATGCGAGAGGTTGCCTATCCAAACGGGTTCAGTGGGCGTCAGGCAGGTGCTTACGGACCCACGATACCGTTCCGGATTACTATGAATTGCGTTTCTGGCCCGAGAACATCTATCCAGTTCGATCCAGTGACGGCGATAGCCGGAAAGCCCGATATCCTTGGCCTCACACCTAACTCATCGAATGCCTCGGGCATAGGCGTGCAATTGCTGAGTTCGGTTGGAGTACCGCTGCAACTGCGGACGCCGGTGCTGCTGACAGCGCGGGCGCCAGATGGTGCAAGTACCTACAGTTTTGGTGGACGATATATTTTGACTGGCGAGCCTGTAAGAGGCGGGCGAGCGGATGCAACTTCGATCTTCACCATGGTGTACGAGTAGGGTACGAGCACTGAGTATCTGATTGTCTGGTCATGAACAGAGCGTGTTGTACATCTTGGGTGCAATCGCTCCGAGGGTCCGCTTGGGCCCGTTGAATGGACCTGGTGATTCGTGGTCCCCGCGCTTGTCAGTCTCTTATGCCTACGCGGCAGTTCATATCCGCCTTGCCGGGGAGCGTTAACTGTGCGTCCGGCCCCTTGTCCCAGAACACTGCTTCCCCATTAGCGGTCGTGGCCGTATAGCGTGCGCCTGAAGCAGCAGGCGTTTGCGTCAGTACCAGTTGTTGATCGAGCCAGCGCAGATAGGCGAACCCCGGCTCTGTCTGTACGAATGTGCCGGCAATCACGGCTTTGACGTCTGGGCAGCGGATATCGAACGGGCCGCGGCTGATGCCCTTGTCGTCCTGCGTGCGAGCACCAGCATAGGCGTGGCGCAGCTCGTGGATGCGCTCCAGATAGCTGGCAGCGACGCAGACCCCGGCATCGCTGGCTTTCCAGCAGTCGTTGCGGCCCTTGATCCAGCCGCGCTGCTCCGCCAGGAGCGTTTTCTTCTGTGGGGCCGGCAATGATCGGGCGTCGAGCGCCATTCCGTAGAGCCGGGTGGTTTCTCGATCGAGTCGTGCCAACGTATCGTCCTTGCAGATCAATTGCTCCACCTGTCCTTTGGCGTTCCCGCAATCGAAGCTTGGGCTGGCGGCCATTGCCACGCTGGTGGTGCCAAGCATTGCCAGTGCTACGGTCGGAACGGATAGACGGATGGGCATGGCACGGTCTCCTGAGAATGAAATCAACTGGCGTTGCGATCGATAACGACGAAATGCTTGCGCACGGGCTCGAGCACCTCGAACACGCCCTCGAATCCGGCGGGAATCACACAGGCGTCGCCGGGCCCGAACTCACGGGCCTCGCCGGCCAGGCTGGTAATGCGCAAGCGGCCGCTGATGACGTGGAAGAACTCTTCCTTGCCGGCGGGGAAAGCGATGCGCCACGCGCCTGGCTCGCACGCCCAGATGCCACAGTCGAAGTCGCCCTGGGTGGCGCTGTAGTGCGTCCAGGTGGTGCGATCAGGGTTGCCTTTCACGAGTCGGTCCGGCCGCGGATTGTCGTGGCTCGGCGCCGGACGGCCCAGGAAGTCGGTCAAGGTTGGCAGAGAGGGTTGAGTCGTGGAGTTCACAGCGGAAGCGATAAAGACGGCGTTGAAACTGTAAGTGTAGTCTCATGGCCGGCTGCTTCCTTGACTCAGCACCGTGCCGCCTGGCATCGCCCGCGGAGTAAGCGTGGGCATAAAGCGAGAACCCGTCGCACGGACGGCACGTCGCTGAAGGGGTTCAGGATTCGGACGCCGGTGTTCGCGAAGTCCCGGACGTTGCGCGTTACGACTGTCAGTCCGTGCACGAGCGCTGTGGCAGCGATCAGTTTATCGAGTGAGTTTTGCGTGTCGGGCACGCTCAGATGGCCCCAGAGTTCGACGATTTGCGCATCGATGCCGAGGATGTTGTGGGTATGGCGCCGGTGTACCGTCAGCACCCAGTCATCCAGGACCTGGCATTGCTTGTGGTCCCCGCGGAAGCGCTTGAGCTCCACGCCGCGTCGCAGTTCTCCAAGTGTGATGACCGAGAGAAATATCTCGCGACCGTTGGCGGCGGCATCCTCAAAAAATTCGAGCACGCCCGGGTTCGCCCGGGCGCTCTTGCGTTGCTCGCTGATGATGTTGGTGTCGACCAGATACATGCTCGGTCGCTCCGCTCACTGGACCCGCGCGAAATCCCATTCATCGCTGGCGTCGCCGGGAGGAATTGCCAGGATTAGCGCGGCAAGGGATCTGGATTGCGCGACTGCTGGATTCGAGGGCTGGTCCTGCGCTTCGACGGGGCATTGACCATCTGTCGCCCGGTTGAGGCATTGCGTGTCGGGGTGGTGTGTCATCTCCATGGTGGACCTCCTTGCTGAGTCGTTGAAGAGGTCGCCATCGTGCACCATGGCGGGGTGGAAAGTTGTGTCCGTCTGTGCCGAGAGGTTTGAGGTTTGATACAGGGCAATCGAGTCGGCCCTTGTCGGCAGAAGCGGTGCCGCAAAAGAAAATACCCCGGCGCGCGGGATCGCCGGGGCAGCAAGAGTTGCCAAGTCGTTTCAGGGTCGTGTCGACTGACCCCCGGCAAGTGTGCATCCAGAGTAGCTTGCGGACCAATAACTCACTTGAGTTATTGGTCATGAGTGGTCACTTCATGCGTGGGGGAATGGATCGGGAGGCGCAAGGTCCAACCGTGCCAGGACATTGGCGACAGCCTGGGCAATGCTGCCACCATGGGCTGGCATGACGATGTGGGCAATTTCCCGGTACAGCGGGTCGCGTTCGCAAAACAGCGCCTCGAGCCGCGCGCGCGGATTGTCGGTCTGCAGCAGCGGACGGTTGCGGTTGCGCCGCGTGCGGCGCCAGATCTCGGGCAGCGAGGCGTCGAGGTAGACCACTTGGCCGCGCGCACGCAGCATGGCGCGGTTCTCCGGACGCAGTACCGCGCCCCCGCCGGTGGCCAGCACGATCCCGCTGCGCTGCGTCAGTTCATCCAGGACGCGCGACTCGCGCTGGCGGAAGCCTTCCTCGCCCTCGAGCTCGAAGATCGTGGCGATCCGCACACCGCAGCGCGTCTCGATCTCGTGGTCGGTGTCGAAGAACGGGCGGCCGAGCTCGTGCGCCACGGCGCGCCCGATCGTCGTCTTGCCGGCGCCCATGAAGCCGATGAAGAAGAGATTGTCTCCGGAGGTTTGCTGATCCAAGATCGCGCGCTGGACACTGGTACCTCCGAACGGTAGCACGTATGGGGCAACTTCACCGGCGCCTGGGCGGCGCCGGCCGGTCTCAGTGCCCGGACACCATGGCTCCGCCAGTGTCGACGGGGGCCGCGCCCCGGGCGCCCACATGCTTGGCGACCAGCGCGGCAGTGGCGGCGAACGCGGGGATCGCCAGCAGCGTGAAGATGACGTCGAAGCCCAGATGCAGGCGCAACAGTTCGGCGCCGAGCAGTGCGCCGGTGATGCCGCCGAATCGTCCGATGCCGAGCATCCATGCCACGCCGGTGGCGCGGCCTTGCGTCGGATAGAACGCGGCGGCCAGCGACGGCATCGACGACTGCGCCCCATTCATCGCGGTGCCGGCCAGGAAGATCAACACGCCCAGCACCACCTGATCGCCGCTGGCGACCTGGCCCACGGCATAGATCAGCACGCCGGTCAGGGCGTAGGTCATGGCGATGACCTTGTTCGGATTGAAGCGGTCCATGAACCAGCCAGCCGCGATGGTGCCGATGCCGCCGCCAAGTGGGAACAGGGCGGTCAGGAAGGACGCACGCTGCAGTGAGAAACCGGCGTCTTTCATCAGCGTCGGCATCCAGCTCGTCAGCAGGTAGAAGATCACCAGTCCCATGAAGTAGGTAAGCCACAGCATGGTCGAGCCCAGTCGATAGCGCGGCGCCAGCACAGTGCCGATGGCCGACGACGACGCGGGCGCGGCCTCGCTGATCGTGAAGACGCCTGCGCCATCCACTCGGGCGCCGGTCACGCGCGCCAGCACCTGCCGGATCTGGTCGGCGGGGTACTGGCGCACGACCATATAGCGGACCGACTCCGGCAGCGTAGTCACCAGCACCACCGCAAGTACCAGCGGCACTACGCCACCGAAGACCAGCACGCTATGCCAGCCGAACTGCGGGATGATCGCCGCCGCGAAGAAGCCGCCGGCGGCCGAGCCCAGCGGGAAGCCGCAGAACATCGTGTTGACCAGTACCGCGCGGCGGCGCGCTGGCGCGTACTCGGACATCAGCGTTACCGCGTTGGGCATGGCGGCGCCCAGGCCGAGGCCGGTCAGGAATCGCAAGACAGTTAGCCACCGGATCGTCGGCGCAAATGCCGTGGCAAGACTGCAGGCACCGAAGAAGAACACGGACAGCACCAGCACCTTCTTGCGGCCGACGCGGTCGGCCATCGGCCCCGCAAAGATCGCGCCGAAGGCCAGGCCGAACAGCGCGGCGCTCATGACGGGGCCAAGTGACGATTTCTCAATGCCCCAATCCTGTACCAGGGCCGGCGCAACGTAGCCCATGGCCGCTGTGTCAAAGCCATCTACGGCGACGATAAGGAAACATAGGACTAGGATGAGCCATTGATACGCGGAGAAGCGCTGGCTGTCGATGAGCGACTGGACGTCTAGCGTACTGGTCGCTGAGTGCGGGGCATGGGACATGATTGTCTCCGTTTCGGATCTGTCGGCGACCGCTCTCGCATTTCTGACGGGCGTTTGGCGCGGCCGTTTCGCCTTTATTGTTCTAAGGGCGAACCACTGTTCTCAGTAGGAACGGATCATACGCAGCGTTTCGGCGCGCGAAATATCGGCGTAAACCCGCAAGACACGGTTGGCTGGAGCCCGCGTATCCGCCGCGCTGCCTCAGCGGAAAAGGGCGCGCGGGGAATGCGGAATATCGGAAAAGACCGGGCAGGCGGCAGAGAGTGCCGACGGCAACCCTATCGGCTGGCCGCGATGCGGCGGATCGTATCGGCGAATGCTTCGGCCACCGGCTCAAGTGTGCGATCGCTCCGGCGGAGCAATCCGATCGGCTCTTCGGTGCCTTGCGTGTCGAAGGACAGCAGCACCAGTTCGCCGGCCGCGACGGCGCGGCGCGTTGCCGAAAGCGGTGCCGCCCAGACGCTGTCGCCTTGCTGTGTCACGAGCCGGCCCAAGTAGCCATCGGCCGTTTCCAGACAGCCGGCCGGCAAGGCGAATCCGTGTCGCGCCAGCAGGCTCTCGGTGCTGTGGCGCGGGATCGAGCCCACCGCTGGCACCACCATCGGCCAGGCCAGCACGTCGCGCATCGTCGGGCGAGCATTGCCGGCAAGCGGATGGCCCGCCCGCACCGCGAGCACCAGTGGTTCGGCTGCGAGGGATTCGAACCACAGCCCCTCCATCGCGCCGGGGTCGTCCATGCGGCCGATCACCACATCGAGCACGTCAGCCTTGAGCAGGTCGATCAGCGTCCGGTTCATGCCGCTTTGCACCGCAAGTCCGACTTCCGGGTGATTCGCGCGGAAGTCGGTCACTGCCTCGAGCAGCAAAGCCGGGACGATGCTCGGCAGCGCACCCACGCGAATGCGCTCCTGCCGCGCTGCGTCAGCGCCGGCCAGGCTGTCCGCCACGGCGTCGAGGTCCTCGAGCACGCGCAGCGCCTGGCGCAGAAAGCGCATCCCGGCGGCGGTCAGGTCCGTGCCTGCACGCTGCCGCACCAGCAGCCGGGCACCGACCAGTTCCTCAAGTTCGGTCAGCGTCTTGGAGACGGCCGGCTGTGTCAGGCCGAGGCGCTCCCCGGCCCGGCCCAGATGCTGGGTTTGCGCCACAGCGACGAAGCAGTGCAGATGGCGTAACCGGATCCGGCTGCGGAACGTGTCGATGCGGGCTTCACGTGACGGCGAGCTACTATGCATAACAAAAAATCATTCAAATTGCGGAAAAACTCAATTTACATGACTTATGGCGTTGAATACAGTCGAGCCCATTCACTCACACAACACAACCACGGAGACAGCACGATGCCCCCACGCTCCGCCCGCCCGGACCAGTACCGTCGGCCGTACTGGAACACCCAGCCCGAGTACCGTTTCGATCCGTATGCCTCGACGCAACTCCGCTCGCCGAGCCAGTCGCTGATCGCCTTGCCGCAATCGCTTTCCGAGGTCACCGGCCCGACCTTTGGCCCCGAGTTTGTCCGTGAGGGCGATAACGACCTGACCGTAGGCAACGGTGGCGAGCCGATCGGCGAACGTATCCTGGTGACAGGCCGCGTGCTCGATGAAAACGGCCACCCGGTGCCGAATGCGCTGATCGAGGTCTGGCAAGCCAACGCCGCCGGTCGTTACGTGCACAAGCGCGACCAGCACGATGCGCCGCTCGACCCGCACTTCTCGGGCCAGGGCCGCACCATCACGGATGCCGACGGCCGCTACCAGTTCAAGACGATCAAGCCCGGCGCCTATCCGTGGCGCAACCACCATAACGCCTGGCGGCCGCAGCACATCCATTTCTCGTTGTTCGGCAACGCGTATGCCACGCGGCTGGTCACGCAGATGTACTTCCCCGGCGATCCGCTGCTGCCGTTCGATCCGATCTTCAACTGCGTGCCGGACGAGAAGGCACGCAATCGGTTGATCTCGACCTTCGACTGGGAAAACACCGCCCCCGAGTACGCGCTCGGCTACCGTTTCGATATCGTGCTGCGCGGCCGCGATGCCACGCCGATGGAGTAAGGCCATGCTGTACGCCACCGCATCCCAGACCGTTGGACCCTACCTGCATATCGGCCTGGCCGGCCTGAACTGCGCCGACCTGACCGCCGACGCGCCCGACCTGGCCGCGCAGCGCATCGTGATCGAAGGCCGCGTTATCGATGGCAACGGCGAGCCTGTGCCCGATGGCATGGTCGAGATCTGGCAAGCCAATCCGGCTGGCCGCTATCGCCATCCGGAAGACAAGCGCGAGCTTGGGCTGGTCCCCGGCTTTACCGGTTTCGGCCGGGTGCCGACCGAGGGCGACGGGTCGTTCCGCTTCGTTACCGTCAAGCCCGGCGCCGTGCCCGACGTGGAAGGCCGCCCACAGGCGCCGCACATCATGGTGTCGGTGTTCATGCGCGGGCTGGTCAAGCACGTCGCCTCGCGCATCTACTTCCCCGAGGAAACCACGGCCAACGCCGCCGACGGCGTGCTGGCGCTGGTGCCGGCCGAGCGTCGCGCCACGCTGATCGCGCAGCCGAACGGCCAGAACAGCTACCGCTGGGACGTCGTGCTGCAAGGCGCGGGCGAGACCGTGTTCTTCGATATCTGATCTGATGCACTGCAAGCAGGGCGCGGGGTTTCCCCCGTGCCCTGCTTTGCATGACAATCGGCGCATTACCACCGGTTTGCCCCCACCGACGATGCCCACGCTTTCTCGCCTGACCGACCCGATGTTCGGCAGTCCCGCCGTGCTCGAGGTCTTCTCCGATACTGGCACCGTACGCCGGATGCTCGATGCCGAGGCCGCGCTCGCGCGTGCCGAAGCGCAGTGCGGCGTGATTCCCGCCACTGCCGCCGCCGTCATTACTGAAGTCTGCGGCAGGGTCGATGTGATCGACCTCGAGGCGCTGGCGCAGGCGGCAGTATCCGCCGGCAATCTCGCCATCCCGTTCGTCAAGCAATTAACTGCAGCCGTCACCCAGCGCGACGCCGACGCTGGCCGCTACGTGCATTGGGGCGCAACCAGCCAGGACATCATCGATACCGCGCTCGTGCTGCAACTGCGCGATGCCCTGCGCGAGATCGTCGTCGATTTGCTGCGCGCGGGCGATGCCTGCGCGACGCTGGCCGCGACCCATCGCGCCACGCCCATGGTGGCACGCACATGGCTGCAACATGCGCTGCCCACCACGTTTGGCTGCAAGGCCGGCGGCTGGCTCGATGCCTTGCGTCGCGATCTGACGCGGCTAGACCACGTTGGGGCGCAGGTCCGCGTGATCCAGTTCGGTGGCGCCGCCGGCACCCTTGCCAGCCTGGGCGATGACGCGCCGGCCGTGGCGGCCCGCTTCGCCGCCGAACTCCAGCTCGATGTGCCCGCGCTGCCGTGGCACGCGCATCGCGATCGTCTGGTCGAAGTGGCCACCGCGCTCGGTATGTTGACCGGCACGCTGGGCAAGATGGCACGCGACGTCTCGCTGATGATGCAGACCGAGGTTGGCGAGGTAGCCGAGCCATCTGGCCCGGGACGCGGTGGATCGAGCACGATGCCCCACAAGCGCAACCCGGTGGGATGCGCGGCGGTGCTGACCGCGGCGACGCGTGTGCCACCGCTGGTGGCGACGATGCTTGCGGGCATGACGCAGGAGCATGAGCGTGCGCTCGGTGGCTGGCAGGCCGAATGGGACACGCTGCCGCAGATCGTCACGCTGGCGGCAGGCGCGCTGCGCCAGATGGCAGACGTCGCGTCCGGGCTGGAGGTCGATGAGGCCCGTATGCGCGCGAACCTCGATATCACGCACGGCCTGATCCTCGGTGAGGCAACCATGCTCGAACTGGGGCGGCGCATCGGCCGGTTGCAGGCTCACCATCTCGTGGAGCAGGCTTCGCGCCGCGCGGCGGCGGAAGACACCACGCTGCGTATCGCGCTGGCCCGCACGCTGGCCGAAGATGCGAATCACGCGGGATTGCTCGACGACGCCGCGCTCGACCGACTGAGCGATCCGGCGCAGTACGCTGGACAATCCGAACGTTTCACCGATGCCGCCGTTGCCGCATGGCAGGCGCTACGCGCGAACCCACAGAACTAAGAGAACCAAGACCAGGCCCGACAGGAGACTCCCTTGCCTTACCTCGATCAAGCCGGCGCCCGGCTGTTCTACACCGTCGACGGACCGGAAGACGCACCGGTCATCGTTTTCTCGAACTCGCTCGGCACCGATCACACGATGTGGCAGCCCCAGGCCGACGCGCTGGCTGGCCGTTTTCGCGTGGTGCGCTACGACGTGCGCGGCCACGGCCGATCCACTACGACCGAGACTTCGCTGACCGTGGAGACATTGGGCCGCGACGTGCTGGCCATCCTCGATGCGCTTCACGTTGACAAGGCCGTGTTCTGCGGGCTTTCGATGGGCGGTCTGACGGGCATGTGGCTCGGCGCGTATGCGCCAGAACGCTTCTCGAAGATCGTGCTGGCCAATACCGCGCCGAAGATTGGCACGGCCGAATCCTGGAATACGCGCATCGACGCGGTGATTCGCGATGGCCTGGGCGGCATGGTCGATGCATCGCTGGGCCGCTGGTTCACGCCGACGTTCGTCGCCACGTCCGGACGCGCGCTCGATGATCTGCGTGCCGTGCTGGCGGGGCTCGATCCGCGTGGGTATGCGGCGAGTTGCGCCGCCGTGCGCGATGCCGACCTGCGCGAGGCGGTCAAGACGATGCCGGTACCCGTGCTGGTGATCGCCGGCAGCGACGATCCGTCGACCACCGCGGAAGAGGGCAGGGCACTGGCCGCAGCCATTCCCGGGGCCATCTATGTAGAGCTCCACGCCGCGCATCTCTCGAACCGCGAGCAGCCGGGGCGCTTTACTGCCGCGCTGCTTGACTTCATCAACGGCCGCCTGCCGGTGACGGATGATCAGGCGCGCTACGATGCGGGCCTCGCCGTGCGCCGGGAAGTGCTTGGCAGCGCGCACGTCGACCGTTCGCTGCAACGGCTGACGCCGCTGAACGAGGAATTCCAGAACCTGATCACGCGCTATGCCTGGGGCGAGATCTGGACGCGTGAAGGGCTGCCACGTCATTCGCGCAGCTTGATCACGATCGCGATGATGGTGGCGCTGAACCGTTCCGAGGAACTGAAGCTGCACCTCCGTGCAGCCGCCAACAATGGCGTCACGCGCGACGAGATCAAGGAAGTCCTGTTGCAGACCGCGATCTATTGCGGTGTGCCGGCGGCCAACTCGGCATTCCACATGGCCGGGGAAGTGTTTGCAGAATTGGATCGCGCACGCGGTTGATGCTTAGGCGTCCGCCGCGCCTGCCATATCTGTCGCGTTCAAGGCGTCCTTGATTGCGAACGCTGGCAGGCGGGCGCGGCCCGATTCACGGAATGCGGTGGGCGTCTGCCCGGTCAGCCGCGCGAAGAAGCGCGAGAAGTAGCCTGCGTCCGAGAAGCCGAGTGTCATCGCGATCTGCTTGATGTCGAGATCGCTGAAGAGCAGGTCGCGCTGCGCTTCGGCCAGCACGCGTGCGTGAATGAGCTGCAATGCGCTATGCCCGGCCAGTTGGCGGCAGATGCGGTTGAGCTGCGTCGGGGTGACGCCGATCGCCCCGGCGTAGTACGCGATGTCATTCTGTTCGCGATAGTCGGTCTCCAACAGTTGCTGGAACTGCCGGAAGTGCCGGGCCGGCCGGCTGCCGGCCTGCGTCTTCGCCGGGGCCGACGCCTCGGCGATGCGCGCGATGCCCACCAGCATCAGCGTCAGCAACGCCGATAGCGATGCGCCGCGCCACGGCGATACCGATTCCATCTCCTCCCTGAACAGCGCCAGCGTGCCCGCCAGCGCGTGGCGTCGCGCCACGCGGTCATGCCGTGGGTGCTCGAACAGCGGCACCGTCCCAGGCAAGCCGGCCAGCAACGTGCGCAGGTAGGTGTCGGTCATCGTCACGATGATGCCGTCGACGTCGGGCGCGAACACGAAACCGTGCACGTGGTGCGGTGGCACCGTGATCAGCGACCCGCTTGCAAGTCGTTCCTTGCGGCCCTCCAGCAGGGCCTCCCCACTGCCGCGATGGATGTACAGAAATTGAAGGAAGCGTTCGTGCCGGTGTGGCTTGATCTCCCATGCGTAGAGCTGGCTGCGCGAGGCGATGGACTCGAAATGGAGCTGATCCAGCAGGGGCTCCGAGGAATTCACGCCATAGAGCGAGTAGGTCGGAACGGTTCTCATGGGGGCATATCGGGTGAACCCTGAATGTTCGGATTGTCACTTCGATGGTTCGATCTGTCCATTCCTGCAGGGCGCGCGAGGCTCTATCGTTAGGCCCAACAAACACACACAAACCAGGAGACTCGCCATGGCCCCCAATGGCTCGATCAATTCCCGTTCCACGCGCGTCGCCATCATTGGCGCAGGTCCTGCCGGGCTGCTGCTTGGGCAGTTGCTGACCGTCGCGGGCATTGACAACATCGTCATCGAGCAACGCAGCCCCGAGTATGTTCTCGGCCGCATTCGCGCGGGCATTCTCGAATGCGTGACGGTAGAGGCGCTGAAGCGTGCCGGTGTTGACGGCAGGCTACGTGAAGAAGGATTGGTGCACCACGGCATCGAACTGTCGTTCGGCGGCGAGCGCCACCGCATCGACTTCCATGCGCTGATCGGCAGTGACGTTACCGTCTATGGGCAGACCGAGGTCACGCGAGACCTGATGGCCGCGCGTCAGGCGTCGGGCGTGCCGACGGTCTATGAGGCCGAGGATGTTTCGCTGCACGATTTCGACAGCAATCGCCCACGTGTGTGCTATCGCAAGGATGGTGTCGAGCATGAGGTGGTCTGCGATTACATCGCCGGTTGCGATGGATTCCACGGCGTCAGCCGTGCCAGCGTGCCGGAACCGTCGAAGCGCATCTTCGAACGTGTCTATCCGTTCGGCTGGCTTGGGATTCTTTCCGAGACCCCGCCGGTGGCCGACGAACTGATCTACGCCAGCCACGAACGCGGATTTGCGCTGTGCAGCATGAGGTCGAAGACCCGCAGCCGCTACTACGTGCAGGTGCCGTCCACGGAGAAACCCGAGGACTGGTCTGATGCCCGCTTCTGGGACGAACTGCGCCATCGCCTGGACCCGGCCGCGGCAGAGGCGCTGGTCACTGGCCCGAGCATCGAAAAGAGCATCGCCCCGCTGCGCAGCTTCGTGTGCGAGCCGATGCGCTACGGTCGGCTGTTCCTGGCGGGCGATGCGGCGCACATCGTGCCGCCAACAGGCGCCAAGGGCCTGAACCTGGCCGCCAGCGACGTGCTCTACCTGGCCGATGGCCTGATCGCGCACTACCAGCACGACGACTCGCACGAACTGGACATGTACTCGGAGAGGTGCCTGCGCCGCGTCTGGAAGGCGGAGCGTTTCTCGTGGTGGATGACGTCGTTGCTGCACCGATTCCCAGACGCCGACGCGTTTGCGCACCGCATCCAGCAAGCCGAACTCGACTACCTGGTCGGCTCCGAAGCCGCATGCCGTTCGCTCGCGGAAAACTATGTCGGCCTGCCGCGCTGAGTGTGACGAGGGTTTGCGCCCGACGTCCACGTCGGGGCAGTCGCGAACCCATATCAAGGGCTGATAGTCAGCGGGAATGGAGCGGGATCGGCTAAAGTAAGGGTCGCTTTCGCGCGGCGCTTCGGGGCTGCGCGGCGGGCCTTCTCCAACCACCTGAGCCTATTCCATGTCTGAACCTGTAGTCGAACGCGTGCTCCTGACCAATGACGACGGCATCGATGCGCCGGGCCTTGCGG
Organism: Cupriavidus metallidurans CH34; assembly: GCF_000196015.1. Classification (NCBI taxonomy): domain Bacteria; kingdom Pseudomonadati; phylum Pseudomonadota; class Betaproteobacteria; order Burkholderiales; family Burkholderiaceae; genus Cupriavidus; species Cupriavidus metallidurans. The sequence goes on from NC_007974.2 coordinate 590,115, forward strand.
TGCTGGCGGAGGTCGCCGCCACGATCGCGCGCGAAGTCTGGATCGTCGCGCCCGAGCACGATCAAAGCGGCACCTCGCACTCGATCAGCCTGCATGATCCGCTGCGTATCACCGAGCATGGCCCGCGCCGCTTCGGCATCAGCGGTACGCCGGGAGATTGCGTCGTGATGGCAGTACGCCACGTGATGCGCGATACGCCCCCGGACCTGGTGCTGTCCGGCATCAATCGTGGTGGCAATCTCGGTCTCGAAACCGTATTCTCTGGCACCGTCGGCGCAGCCATGACCGGCATGCTGCTGGGCATCCGCTCGATCGCGCTGAGCCAGGTTTTCAAGGATCGCAATGCGGTGAAATGGGGGACGTCCCGGGCGCTGGCAGGTGATGTGATTCGTCGACTGGTGACGGCGGGCTGGAGTGATGACGCGTGCCTGAACGTCAATTTCCCGGACGTTGAAGCCGATGCGGCCGGTCCGCTGACGGTATCGCGGCAGGGCGTCGGGCTGATCAATGCGATCGACGTCCGCGCGCACGTGGACCCGCGCGGCTTCCCCTATCACTGGTTGCAGTTCTCGCGCGGCCCGAGGCCCGATGTGGACGATGCGGAGGCGATGGTGGTGGCGCGTGGCGCGGTGTCGGTGACGCCGCTGCGTTTCGAGCGCACCAGCGAGGAAGCCGCAGTGGCGCTGGCGGACAACCTGATGCGGGCCTGAGTGCGGCACAAAGGTGGAGGGGGAAGTCCGAGGCAGACCTCGGGGTAGCCCCTCTTGCCAGAATTTGTCAGTGACGATAGTCTTCTGTTTGCATACAAAAAATGAACGCAAAACGGAGACAAAGATGGAGCTTGCGGCCCAAATCCCCAACCTGCTCAACGGACTGGAATGGTCGGGCTGCGCCCTCGCGATGAGCGGCTCCTTCCTTGTTGCACTCCACAACCGCGCGTCGCGCTGGGGCTGGATTGCCTACATCTGCTCGAACCTGGTGTGGAGTGCCTTCGCGCTGGCCACCGGCACCTATGGCCTGTTCGTGCAGCAGCTCGGTTTCACGGCAACCAGCCTCTACGGGCTCTATCGTCATACGCGTTATTACCGCGAACTGGCTGCCCACACGCCCACGGCTGCCGCAGCGGCCTAGTTCTCCAGCGCCACGTGCGCCGCGAATCCGGTCTGTCCGGGTGAGATGTCCGACCGCAGGATCAGTGACGGAATCTCGTACTGGCCGCCGTTCTGTGGCCGGAAGGCGATGGGTTCCGTCGTGAACAGCGTGTCCAGCCGCTGACCAAGTTCTTCGGTCACCGCGGCATAGCGATCGCCGTCGATCCGGCCCGACCGAAACACCAGGAAGGGCGGCAGCACGTCGAATCCCGGGTAGTACAGGATGCCGTGATGGATCGGGAACAGGATGTCCTCGATCGGTCCGTTGATCCCGCGCGCATCGTAGTGGGATTCCCACCCCCCAGTCGTCACCATCAGCATGGCGCGCTTGCCTGCAAGCGTGCCCTCGCCATATCGATTGCCCCAGCGCGAATCGGAATGCTCGCCCACACCGTAGGCGAAGCCAAAGGCATAGACGCGCTCGATCCAGCCCTTGAGGATGGCGGGCATTGAGAACCACCAGAGCGGAAACTGCAGGATTACCGCGTCGGCCCACTTCAGCTTTTCCTGCTCGCGTGCGATGTCAGGACTTTGCAGTCCGTTCTCGAATGCGTGCTTCGAAGCGAGCGACGGATGAAACGGCGTGCCATTCGCAGGTGCCAGCGAGTCGCCGGCATCGAGCGGCGCCTTCCATTGCATGGCATAAAGGTCCGAGACCCGCACCTGGTGGCCTGCTGCCTCCAGCCGTTGCACGGCGAAGTCCTTGAGCGAGCCATTCAGCGATTTCGGTTCGGGGTGAGCATAGACAAGCAGTACGTTCATGTCGGTGTCCTGATGACTGAGGATGGGGCAGGACCAAGATTAGGTTCGCCTGAGTTATATTGGAAATGAATTCCTAATATCCCAGGTATTGCCATGATTAATTTGAGGCGTCTCGATCTGAACCTGCTCGTCACACTCGACACGCTGCTGGCCGAGCATAACGTCACGCGCGCGGCCGAGCGGCTGCACTACTCCCAGCCCTCGGTGAGCGTGCATCTGGCCAGGCTGCGAGAGATCTTTGACGATCCGCTTTTGCTGCCCGGGCCACGTGGCATGCGCCCCACCGCCCGCGCCGAATCACTGCGCGAACCGCTGCGCGAGGCGCTGGCCGCACTGGAGGCGGCCATCTCGCCAGAGCATCCGTTCGACCCCGCCGAGGCCACGCAGACATGGCGCGTTGCCGCCACCGACTACAGCGAAACAACCGTATTGCTGCCGGCGCTGGCCGGCTTGCGCCAGGCTGCGCCCGGCACCCGCATGGCGGTCATTGAACTGGCGCCGCCACGGATTGCGCGTCAGGCGGAGCAAGGTGACGTCGATCTGGTGTTCCATATCACCACCGATGCCCCGGAAAGCCTGCATCTCCTTCCGCTGTTCACCGAGCGCTTCGTGCTGGCCGGCCGCCGTGGGCACCCACGCCTGAAGCGCAAGCCGACCATCGCCCAGTTCTGCGCACTGGAGCATGTGATCGTGTCGCCCGAGGGCGGGGGATTCGTCGGTGCCACCGATGAGGCGTTGGCCGAGGTGGGGCTGTCGCGACGGGTCGTGCTGTCCGTGCCGCACTTCCTCTACCTTGAATCGGTGCTGGCCAGCACCGATCTGGTCGCGATGCTGCCGGCCCGGCTGGTGCGGGACAACGACCGGCTGCAGATCGTCGATGCGCCAGTGGAGGTGCCAGGATTCGAGATGTCGATGTTGTGGCACGAGCGGGTCCATCGCGACCCCGCGCATCAGTGGCTGCGGGAGTCGATCGCGGCGGCGGTGCGATAGGTGGGGCCCGGATGGCTCCGGGCCCGTGATGGCGGTGTGATGGTGGTGTGATGGCGGCCGCCGGATGACAGTCAGATGTCGTCGGGATGACGTTGGGATGTCGATGGGGAAGTCTGCAAGCGTTAGTTGCAGGCCGTTCCGGGAACTGGCTTGCCCGTGGCAGTCAGGCCCTGACAGGCGTCGCCGACCATCAGCGCGGCATCGCCCGATTGAGGTGTGGTCAACCGCAACTTACCTGCCACGGTGCAACAGTTGCGCGGCGCGCTCGCGGTGGTAGACGCGGGAGCCAGCCTCATGGCCGACTGCGCGGGTGGTGCCGGCTGTACAGGTTGTGCCGGTTGCCCAGATTGTCCCGATTGTCCCTTGGAAGTGGCGGCGTCGGAGTCGTCGCTGTCGGGCGTCATGCACTGGCCCTGCTGACAGATTCGGTCGCCCTTGCACTGCATGTCGTATTGGCAGCCCGCCGCGGCTGCAGGCGAATTCCAGGTAATGGTGACGGCGGCGATGAACAGGATGCTACGCAGGGACATATCCCCTCCCACACACGAGTCGCGGCACCCGGGCCGTGGTTCACGGGTACGGGACGCGGGCGTCGCATAACTTCAGCATAGGGCGGCGCATCGTGCGCCGATAGCCCTGCGCGCAGTACTGATGCGATCGAATCGTGGGATCGACCACCATGGCGCGATCGTGCGCGGATTGCGCGCGGATTGTGCGTCGATCGGCCTTTTCATCCACACCGGGCCGTGTCCGGCAGGCTGCGCCGTTTTGCTTCACAATAGCGCCTTCGCGCCGCGCGGAGCACGCTGGAGCCCCCGAGACAGGACGCAAGATCCTGTCCGCCAGTGAGCGGCGACAAGCTATGACAAGTGCTTCGCAATCTCTCTGCTCATGACCGCCCCACACGGAAACTTCGACAGCGTTCCCGATCTCACCCGTTCGTCCCCGAATTCATCTACCGAAGGCGATGCCGCCACGGCCCGTGATCGCGCGGCTGACCGCCGTGCCTTGCTGGCGCTAGGCGTTGGCAGCTTTGGCATTGGCACCGGCGAGTTCGTCATCATGGGCTTGCTGCCCGACGCCGCGCGCGATCTGGCAATCACCATTCCCGAGGCCGGCCACCTGATCAGCGCGTACGCGCTGGGTGTGGTCATCGGCGCGCCCTTGCTGGCCGTGCTGGGCGCGCGCTGGCCACGCCGTAACCTGCTGATTGCGCTGATGAGCGTCTTCGCCCTGGGCAACTTCGCCAGCGCGCTGGCGCCGGGGTATCTGCCGATGCTCGCCGTGCGCCTGCTCACAGGATTTCCGCATGGCACCTACTTCGGCGTGGCCGCATTGGTGGCGGCGAGTCTGGTGGCGCGCGAGCGCCGTGCGCAGGCCGTCGGCCTGGTCATGCTCGGGCTGACCGTGGCGACCCTTGTGGGAGTGCCGATCGCTGCCGGCATTGGCACGTGGCTGGGTTGGCGCACCGCGTTCGTGATCGTGGGCGCCATCGGCGCGCTCACGGCTTTGCTGGTGTGGCGCTGGGTGCCGTTTGTGCCCGCCGATCGCCATGCAAGCCCATTGCGCGAACTGTCCGCGCTGGCGCGCAAGCAGGTCTGGTTCACCCTCGGCATTGGTGCCATCGGCTTTGGTGGCATGTTCGCGGTGTTCAGCTATGTCAAGCCGACGATGCTCGAGGTGGCGCATATGCCCGCCAGCGGTATTCCCATCGTGCTGGCGTTGTTCGGCGTCGGCATGGTGGCCGGCAATCTGGCCGGCGCGAAGCTGGCGGACAAGGCATTGATGCCAACCATCGGTGGTGTGCTGCTCTGGTCCGCGCTGGTGCTGGGCGCCTTCGTGTACACCGCGCCACACCCGTGGCTTGCTTCGCTCAATGTGATGCTGGTAGGCACCGCCGTGGCGCTGGGCCCGCCGTTGCAGATACGCCTGATGGACGTGGCCGGAGACGCCCAGACGCTGGCCGCCGCGCTCAATCACTCGGCGTTCAATATGGCGAACGCGCTCGGCGCATGGCTTGGTGGCGTGACGATCGCCGCCGGTCTCGGCTGGACCTCAACCGGCTGGGTCGGGATGCTGCTGGCGTTGGCCGGTATGGTCGTGTTTGGGTGGTCACTGATGAGTGCCTCTCGCCGTGACATCACCGTGACAGCCTGAGCAAGACCCCAAGGCGCGGGACCGGAGGCAGGATCCCGCGCCGGGCTCAGGACGGCCAGAAGAATCAGAAGATCGAGTCGTCGTTGCGGTAGTCGTCGTCGACGAAGTCGTCCAGACCATTGTCGAGGTTGCCACTGTCGAGGTTACCGTTGTCGGCCAGCAGCGCATTGCTGCCACCACTGCCGCCGTTGCTACCGCTGCCATCCTCGTAGTAGTTGTTGATCACGGTCTCGGTGGGCGCCGAACCCATTGCAGGTTGCCCGAAGAAGCCGCCGCTGTTGCGGTGGAACAGATTTTCGATGCCCTGGAATAGCATCGCGCCGCCCGCGACACCCGCTGCCGTGGTGGCGATGCTGCCAAGCGTGCCGCCCAGGCCTCCGCTCAGGAAGCCGGGCCGGGCCGCTTGCGGTGGCTGCGGGGCGGGTTGCGGCGTGGATGGATACTGCGGGGCGGCCTGATAGGGCGGTCGCGCGGACGGAGCGGCGCCGGGCATCGCGCGGCCGGGATGGTTGCCCCAGGCGTTGGCGTCATCGATAAAGCTGCGCGAGCCCTGGCCCTGCTGCATTTGTTGAAGCTGCTGCTGGAGCGATGCAATCTGGGCCTGGGCATTCACCAGTGCGCGATCAAGCAACATGGCGCGCTGCACGAGCAGATAGGCGGCGTCGGGCTGCCGGCCGGCCGCATCGGCGATCATCGCCGCGGCCTGCGGGTCCTTGCCATCGGCGCGAGCCTGCACGAGTTGGCTCAGGAAGGTTTCCAGTGCTTGCATGTCTTGAGGGGTCATACGTCACCTTTCCAGGAGGCGGTTGCGGTACGGCTCCACTGTAGGGACCAAGACTTAAACGAAACTTAAAGGCGCGTTGCACTGCACGATGGCGCTACACTTGGCTTCCCTCAAGGCTTTCCGGGAGGCGACATGCCTGAACCGCGCACCCTTTATCCCGCTATCGAACCCTACGAGACCGGCACGCTCGACGTCGGTGATGGCCACGTGCTGTATTACGAGCGCGTCGGCACGCGCGGTGCCAAACCGGCGGTGTTCCTGCACGGCGGGCCGGGTGGCGGCATCTCGCCAGATCATCGACGTCTGTTCGACCCCGCCCGCTACGACGTGCTGCTGTTCGACCAGCGCGGCTGCGGCCAGTCGACGCCTCATGCCGAACTGGAGGCCAATACCACCTGGCATCTGGTCGACGACATCGAGAAGCTGCGCGAGCGGATCGGCGTCGAGCGCTGGCTTGTGTTCGGGGGATCATGGGGATCGACGCTGGCGCTTGCCTACGCGCAGACACATCCTCAGCGCGTGAGCGAACTGGTGCTGCGTGGCGTCTATACGGTGTCGCGGGCCGAAGTCGACTGGTATTACCAGTTCGGCGTATCGGAGATGTTCCCCGACAAATGGGCGCGTTTTCAGGCGCCGGTGCCGGAGGCCGAGCGCGGCAACATGATGGCCGCCTATCGGAAGCTCCTGACCGGCGACGACAAGGCAAAACAGGTCGAGGCCGCTCAGGCCTGGAGCGTCTGGGAAGGTGAGACGATCACGCTGCTACCGGACGCCGGTATCAGCACCAAACATGCCGACGGACATTTCGCGCTGGCATTCGCGCGCATCGAAAACCACTACTTCACACACGGTGCCTGGCTTGACGACGGGCAACTGCTGCGCGACGCCCATCGTCTGGCCGGCATCCCTGGCGTGATCGTGCATGGTCGCTACGACATGCCTTGTCCGGTGCGTTACGCCTATGCCCTGCATCAGGCCTGGCCGGACGCGGACTTTCATCTGATCGAAGGCGCGGGCCATGCCTGGAGCGAACCCGGCATTCTCGACCAATTGATTGCCGCAACGGACCACTTCGCCGGTAAGGAATAAGTCACACCGCCCGGGCGTGGCGATCGAACGATCGTGCGCCTATACTGGATTCTGCTGCGTTGCACAAAAATCACCTGTCGCGGGTGTCATTGCCGCGAATCGCACCAGAATCTGGAGAGCGCCATGGTTCCTTGCGAACTCTGCAAGAGCCTGCTGGGTCGTCCCGGTTATGTTCCGCCACACCCCCGCCTGATCCGCACCGGCGATGCCATATCCGGCACCGGTGCGCAGGCCTTTCTCTACACATGCCAACGGTGCACCCAGGTGATCGCGCTCGCCACCCATGACGATGGCGCCGATTATTGGACTGGGCACGAAGGAGCAATGGGGTGACGTGGTGATGGGGTGACGGGGAGTCAACTCGTCCCAATCTACGTCCCTGATCTACACCCCTATTTACGTCCCCAATGCCTCCATATTTTCCAGCCGCAGCGTTTGTGGCGCCGACAGTGGAATCTCCTCGGCGCGTAGCCGCTTGAGGATCTCGAACAGCAGGTCGCTCTTGGTGCCACCAGCGATGCGGGGGCTGTTCACATAGCCGGTGACGCTCAGCGTGATGCCGTTCGGCGCCAACTGGCTGAACGTCACCGATGGCGCGGGGATGTCGAGGATCGCTTCGTTCTGGCGGTAGACGTCGAGCAGCAGGTCGCGCACGGCTTCGGGGTCGGTGTTCAGCGGGAACGTCAACTGCAGCGTGGCTACGCCTTGCGTGTTGTTGTGCATCGTGACGTTACGCAGGTTCTGCGAGATCAACTGCGAGTTCGGCACGATCACGGTCGAGCGGTCGGCCAGCTGGATTTCCGTCGCGCGTACGTTGATGCGACGGATATCGCCTTCGACGCCGGCCAGGCTGACCATGTCGCCTACCTTGACCGGGCGCTCGGTCAGCAGGATCAGGCCGGAGACGAAGTTCTTGACGATCTCCTGCAAGCCGAAGCCGATACCGACCGACAGCGCGCTGACGATCCACGCCAGGTTTTCCCATTTGACGCCCAGCAACGAGAGCACCAGCAGCACCAGCAGCACATAGCCGATATTGCTGAACAGCGTGATCAGCGACGCACGCAGCCCGGACTCCGAGCAAAGCTTCGGCAGCAGTTCCGCATCGAGCCATCGGCGTACCGAGCGTAGCAGCCAGATGCCGACCACAAGCGCGATCACCGCGTTCATGATGCGGTCCGGCATGATGTTCAGCGCGCGTAGCTTCTCGCCGCCGAGCATGGCCAGCAGGCTGTTGAAGAGATCGGCGGGTGTCGTGCCGAAGCCGCCGGTGAGGAGCGCCAGCACGGCCAGCAGAAGCAGCACGCTGGAGCCGAGACCGGAAAAGACCGTGGAGGCCTGTTCGAGCTGGGTATCGCCTGCGCCGAACAGTTGCTTGATGACGCGTCCGCCGCCGTACTGCGTGGAGAACGTGGCCTCGCAGATGTCGCGCGTCAGTTGCGTGAGCAGGTAGAGGCTGCACAGCACGATATCGAACCAGACCAGTTCGTAGGTCAGGAAGCGCGCGATGCTGATGTAGCCGATCAGCAGCGCGCCGAACGAGATCGCCACGGTCAGCGTGACGCCGACGTGGATCAATCCGACGAGCGTGGCGCGGGCTTCGGGCTGTTCTCCGGCTGCGAGCAGTTCGGCGCGCACGCGACTGGCACGCAGCAGTGCGGCGCCAATCGTCAACACCACCACCAAGGACACAACGCCTCTGCCGAGCAGCGTGACCGGCAGGCTCGTATCGGCCATGCGGTTGAACTGCTCAAGCGTGCCGGCCAGCAGGAGCAAGCCTGCCAGCACCGTCGGGAACGGCTTCATGGCGAGCGCCAGCCGGTCGGCCAGCGCAGGCAGCCGCCATGAAGGATGCCGCGTGCAGAGCAGGGCGCGGCCCAGGCCCGCGATCAGTGCGCTGGTCATTGCCAGCTTGGCGATCTCGTTCAGCAGGTCCTGAATTTCGGGCGGGACGTCCTCTCCGCCGGTGAACGCCGCGAATGCAATGCGCACGCCGGTGGCCGTGGCGATCACCGTGGCCAGTGTTGTGGCGAACGCCAGCGCGCTACGGCGGATGCGAGCTTCGGGCAACTGCGTCAGGCAGAGCCACGCCGCGCCGCGTTCGAGCAGACGACGCCCCAGTGTCCACGCGGCCAGTGCGATCACGAGCAGGATGACCGTGGTCGCCCGTTGCCCAGACGCCCAGGCGTGCTCGAACATTGGGACGATCTCGTCGGTGAAGGCGCCGGGCTGCTCCGGGTCCTCGGGCGCGCGCCCGAAGAGCGGCTTCCAGAACTGGGGATTCAGGATGCTCTCGGACCGCAAAGCAAGCTGGTCCTTCATCTGCGTGCGTTGCAGTTTGGCCAGCTGTTCCTGCAGGTGCGCGATGTTGTCCTTGCTGTTGGCCGCCTGCTTCAGTTCGTCGTCGAGCTGCGTCTTGCGCGCGGTGAGTTCGGCGCGCTGCGCGACCACGGCGGGGGCTTCCTTTGCCTTGCCGGTTTCGGGCGGCGGGCCCAGCACATCAAGCTGGGATTGCAGCTGCGCGCGTTGCGGCGTCAGTGATGCAGCGAGCTTGTCGACATCGGTGGCCAGTTGCTTGAGGTCGTCGTCGAGTCCATTGATTTTGGTGCGCCCCAAGGCGCTGGAGGCCTGCTGCTTGATCTGGTCCTGCGCGGTCTGCAGGCGCTTGAGTTCGGCAACGGCCTCCGCGTGCGTCAGCACGGGAATCTGCTGGGCCTCCGCGTCCGAGGCGCTTTCCGCGGCAAGCGCGGGGGCGGCGACATGAAACAGTGCGGCCAATACAAGGCTCAAGGCGAGCCTGGAAATCTTGCTCATGGCGAATTGCACTTCGTGGAAATTTTCCGGGTTTGCCAGTCCCGGCAGGCAGTGCCGGGCGCGACGCGCCAGGATGAACAACGAAAGCGCAGCCGCGCACGGTGCGCTGGGCCGCCACTTTCAACGAGTGCGGGCTGACATGCGGATGGGATGCCGCCCGGCGGAGGAGACTGAGTCTGGGCGCGTCAGTTACGTACTACGCGCCCGTCGTGGAAGACCGCATTATACGTACGCGTATGCATCACACGGGGTGTACAGTACCGCTTGTTTCACAGCCAAACGTCTTGTTACATCTCGCTGTCGGTATCGTACGGACCCCGACAATCCCTTCAGGAAAAAGGCCCCCATGACGCTCGCAATCGATCGCTTCGACCATATCGTGCTCAATGTGAAGGACGTGGAAACCAGCGCCGCGTGGTACGAGCAGGTGCTCGGCATGAAGCGTGAGGACTTCGAGTCACGTTCCGGCAAACGGGTATCGGTGAAGTTCGGCCAGCAGAAGATCAATCTGCGCCCGGTGGGCGAAGACACCGTTGCATGGTTCACGGGTGTGCATCCGACCTCCGGCAGCGACGATCTTTGCTTCATCACGCACATGCCGCCGCAGGAGGTGGTTGCGCATTTCCTGGCCCACAAGGTGGCCGTGGAAGTCGGGCCGGTGCAGCGCACCGGGGCGCTGGGGGCGATCACGTCGGTCTATTGCCGTGATCCCGATGGAAACCTGATCGAGGTGGCGAGCTATCCCGCAGCATGAAATACGCATTACCCCTCGTTCTTGCCCTGCTTGTCCATCCAGTCGCCAACGCAGCCAATGCAGCCAATGCCACCGTCGGTAATGTCCAGACTGGCAAGGAGACCTTCACTCGGCTCTGCGCCTCATGCCACCGCGTCGGCCCGTCGGCGCGTGGCGCATTCGGACCCCAGCTCAATGGCGTGTTCGGTCGCAAGGCCGGCAGTACGGCGGATTATCGTTATTCCGATGCGATGAAGACGTCGAACGTGGTCTGGTCGGATGCCACGCTGGGTGCCTTTGTACAGTCGCCAGGCAAGGTGGTGCCGGGCACGAAGATGCGTTTCTGGGGCATGAGCGATCCGCAGCAGATCGCCGATCTTCTTGCTTACCTACGCACCTTCCAATAGCGGCAAAGGCGGCGGGAAAAGGCGGCGGCAATGGCGGCGGCAATGGCGGGAGCGCAGGGAAAGCAGGAAGAGAAGGGCAGCGCGTCAGCGCGGCTGGAACACGATGATGGCCATGCCACCCAGCGCCACCGCCACGCCCGCGATATCCCACGGACTCGGGCGCACGCCATCCACCGCCCAGAGCCATGCGATGGCCATCGCGATATAGACGCCGCCGTAGGCTGCATACACACGGCCGGAGGCGTCCGGATGCAGTGTCAGCAGCCACGCGAACACGGCCAGCGATGCCGCGCCGGGCAGGAGTACCCACGGGCTAGCACCCTGGCGCAGCCAGAGGTAGGGCAGATAGCAGCCGAGAATCTCGGCCAGCGCGGTAAGCAGATAGAGTCCGACGGTTTTCATCCCGGTTTTCAGCCTTTTCCTTTTTCCTGCTGTCGATTCAGATGGCCTGGCGCAGTGCCGCTGCCAGCCCCGTCACAAGTTCGTTTTCCTGCGACTCGCGCCGCCACATCAAGCCCACGGGTGGCAGGTCCCACGAGAGCGAGAACGGCAGCATCGCGGCATCGCCCAGTTCGACCAGTTCGGCCCCAACTGACCTCGGCACGATCGTGATCACGTGCGGCTGGCTGCGTAGCAGCGTGGCCATGGGCTTGACCGAATAGGTCTCGACGATCGGCAGCGGCGGCGCCACGCCGGCCAGTGCGAACATCGTATTGATCGTGCGGCGCACCGGCGTATGGTGCGGCGGCAGAATCCAGTCGAGCTCGGCCAGCCGCTTCCAGTCCAGTCCGCCGCGCGACAGCCGCGCGGCAGCGCGTGACGGTACCACGAGCACCGGCTCCTCGCGATAGAGCGGTTGCTGGACGATGTCTTCCCCCGCCAGGTAGAACGAGCGCGCGATCGCGCAGTCGAGTTCATGCTGGCGCAGCGCGACGACCAGTTCGTCGGTGGTGCCCTCCCTGACCAGCACCGAGATGCGCGGCGTGCGGTTCAGCCCGTAGGCGAGCGCGGCATCGAGCACGGCGCGCGCCGTATAGGGGATGGCGCCGATGCGCAGCCGGCCGCTCAGACCGGCTTCGATCACGGCCAGCTCGCGCCCCAGCGCGTCAGCGTCGGCCAGCGCCATGCGCGCATGGCCCAGCACTGCCGTGCCGGTTGCGGTTGGCTCCAGGCCGTTGCGGGTGCGGGTGAACAGCGGCGTGGTGAAAATGTCCTCGATTTCCCGCAGCGCCTTGGTCACGGCCGGCTGTGACAGGTTCATTTCGGCCGCCACGCGCGAGATCGAGCGCTGCTGCTCGAGCGCAAGCAGCAGCGGCAGGTGACGCAGGCGCAGCCGGGAGACGATGTTGTGCAGCAGCTTGTCGGTGGCGATCGGCATGGCGGCAATGGGAAGGAGTTGTATAACCAAATGGTAATGCATCGATAAGTATTTGGCTCTTGGTGGTTATTTCACTTGCCTATACTCGAATACATTCCGATCCAGCCATTGTGTCATTTTCAGAAGACGACTGCACCAATTGTCAGGAGTCGATAACACTACATCGGCGAGAGCGAAAACTTCCCGGCTCAGTGCGAGCTAAGTCTGCCTGCGTACCTTCTCCACTGTGCAAATCCCTGCACTCTTCTGGAGAAGCATCATGTACCGCTATACCAAACTTTCCCTTCTGGCCGTCGCCATCGCTGCAACCGGCGCGGTCGCCTACGCCGCCAATGGCGGTATGGAAAACGACGCACTGGCAATCAGCAAGGCCAAGATTCCCCTCACTCAGGCGGTCACCGTCGCCGAGCAGCACGCCAATGGCAAGGCGTCACGCGCCGAGTACGAGAACTCGAAGCAAGGCTGGGTCTACGACGTGGAAGTCGTCAGCGGGGCCAAGGTCTTCGATGTCCGGGTCGATGCCGACAAGGGCACGGTCATCTCGTCTACCGAGGACAAGGCGGATCACGATGATGACCACGACAAGCGGGACTGACTCCCGACAGTATGGCCGGATCGTTTCCCTCGGAGGCGATCCGGCCCGGAGACCTCATGGAATCACTCAACCATACATTTTTTCTCTGGCTCAACGCACCGGAGCATCCCAGTGCTTTGGCTCTGACGTTGGCCACCTTCTTTGCCGAACAGCTCATCTGGGCGGTTCCACTCCTGATCGGCATCGGCTGGCTTCGCGGCGGCGAGCCTACCCGCAAGACGATGCTCGTTGCTAGCGCATCGGGATTGCTGGGCCTGCTCATCAACCAGATCATCGGCCTGGCTTGGTTGCATCCTCGACCTTTCATGATCGGCCTGGGTCACACCCTCATCCCTCATGTTGCCGATTCGTCTTTCCCAAGCGATCACCTGACGCTGTGGTGGGCGGTTGCCTTCAGCCTCGCGCTGCAACGAGGCCCACGAATTGCAGGCGTGACTTTGGCTTTGCTGGGCGTTCCCATTGCCTGGGCGCGCATCTACCTTGGAGTGCACTTCCCATTCGACATGCTCGGGGCCATCGCCGTTGCTGCAATCTGTGCCTGGCTGACGTTACGTGAAGCACACTGGTATCTATTGCCAAGTTATCAACTTTCCACCGGAATCCATCGGCGGCTTTTCAGCGGGTTGATCGCGCTTGGATGGGTGCGCGAGTGAGCCTATGGGCGGGCTAAGTCAGCATGTTCAAACTGCTGGCAAACCATTTCACCCCCGGCAGGAGAACACCATGAACAAATTGCCCACGAGCAGCACCACTGGCTGGCTCAATAAAGTCCCGGAAGTCGCGCTGTCGTTCTGGATCATCAAGATCATGTCCACCACGGTGGGCGAGACGGGAGCCGATTTCCTGGCGGTCAACGCAGGGTGGGGGCAAGGCGTGACTCGAACCGTCATGGCTGCCCTGTTGGCGGCCGCCTTGTTCATGCAGTTGCGCACCCGACGCTATACCCCTTGGATTTACTGGCTGACGGTGGTACTGGTCAGCGTGGTCGGCACCCAGATCACCGATCTGCTGACCGATGGCCTTGGCGTCAGCCTGTACATCAGCACCTCGGCGTTCGCCGTTGCGCTCGCCGCGATCTTCTTCGTCTGGTATCGGATCGAGCGCACCCTGTCCATTCACGACATTGTGACGCGCAGCCGGGAGCTGTTCTATTGGGCTGCCATCCTCTGCACGTTCGCGCTGGGCACGGCTGCTGGCGATTTGGCGACCGAGGCATTGGGCTTGGGCTTTACCTGGGGCGCGGTGGCGTTCGGTGTGCTGATTGGCATCACCTATACCGCCTGGCGCATGGGCGGCAACGCCGTTCTGACCTTCTGGATCGCCTACATATTGACCCGCCCCTTCGGGGCCGCACTCGGCGACTTGCTGACTCAGGCCAAGACCTATGGCGGCCTTGGCATGGGTGCCATGTGGACAAGCGCCTTGTTCCTCACGGTGATCGTCATGCTGGTGGCCGTCGCGCAGATCGGCATGAATGGACGCCGCTCGGCCCAGCTCGTCGAATAACCATCTTCGCTCTACACAAGGAGAAAAACATGCTCATAAAGCACTCAATCGCTCGCCCTGTTGCCGCCATTTCGGCCGCCGTGCTCGTGGTCCTCGCGGCTGGTTGTTCCAAATCTGCCGATCAGAACAACGCAAGCTCGGCATCAACTACACCGGCCCAGACTGTCTCGGCCTTGCAAGTCAAAACTGCATCCAAGCTGGGCGACCTGTCGGCCTTCCGCAGCATCGCCACTGATGTCGCCGCCATCGTTGACAAGGGCGATCTGCCTGCTGCCAAGTCACGCATCAAGGACTTGGAAGTCGCATGGGATTCGGCCGAAGCCGGACTCAAACCGCGCGCGGCAGATGACTGGCATCTGCTCGACAAGGCCATCGACAAGTCGCTTGCGACGCTTCGCGCAGACACGCCAAGCCAGGCTGACTGCAAGGCTGCGATGGATGCCCTGCTGAAAACCTTTAACACGCTCGAAGGAAAGTGAGCGCGCCCCATGAAAACATCCACTGAACACGCGCTGGCCAAGGTGCCCGAAGTCACGCTGGGCTTCTGGCTCATCAAGATTGCCGCCACGACGCTCGGTGAAACTGGCGGTGATGCGGTTTCGATGTCCATGAACCTGGGCTACCTGGTCGGTACAGCCATCTTCGCGGCGATCTTCCTGGCTGCCGTCGTCGCGCAGGTCAAGGCCAAAGGCTTCCATCCCTTCCTGTACTGGACAACCATCATCGCCACGACCACGGTCGGCACGACATTGGCCGATTTTGCGGATCGATCGCTGGGAATCGGGTACGCTGGAGGTTCGAGCTTGCTGCTGGCCTTGCTGCTCGGCTCGCTCTTCGTCTGGCATCGCACCCTCGGCTCCGTGTCGGTGAGCACGGTCAGCTCGCCCAAGGCAGAAGCCTTCTACTGGCTGACGATCATGTTCTCCCAAACGCTGGGCACCGCGTTAGGCGACTGGACAGCCGACACGGCGGGCTTGGGCTACACGGGTGCGGCCGTCGTGTTCGGCGGGCTGCTCGCGCTGGTCGTGGCAGCCTACTACTGGACGAGCGTGTCCCGCACGCTGCTGTTCTGGGCGGCGTTCATCCTGACTCGCCCGCTGGGTGCCGTGGTCGGGGATTTTCTGGACAAGCCACTGAGCGCGGGTGGTCTGGCGTTGAGCCGCTATTCGGCATCGGCCGCACTGTTGGCCTTCATGCTGACTGCGATCCTGCTGTTCAGGCAGAGAGCAGCCAGGACGGCACATTGAACAACGATTGAACGGAGGGGGAATGCGGGTATTGCTTGTCGAAGACGATCCCATGATCGGTGACGCGATCCAGGGCGCATTGAAGGATGCGTCCTACGCCGCCGACTGGGTGAAGGACGGGCAGACGGCGCTCACCACGCTGGGCTGCCAGCATTACGACCTGGTGCTACTCGACCTCGGTCTGCCCGGAAAGGATGGGCTGGAGGTGCTGGCCAGCATCCGAGCCAAGGACAACCCGGTTCCCCTGCTCATCATCACGGCTCGCGATGGTCTGGATGATCGCCTGCGCGGCCTGGATGGCGGGGCCGACGACTATGTGTCCAAGCCCTTTCAGATGGCGGAACTGCTGGCCCGGATGCGCGCCGTCCTGAGGCGCAAAGGTGGCACGGCAGCTCCCGTGCTCAGCAACGGCGTGGTGACGCTTGACCCGGCCACCAAAGAGGCTTGTGCCAATGATGGCCCCCAAGTGCAACTGTCCAACCGCGAGTTCTCGTTACTGCAAGCCTTGCTGGTTCGGCCTGGTGCCATCCTTTCGCGCAGCGAACTGGAGGATCGCATCTATGGCTGGGGGGAAGAAGTCGAAAGCAATGCCGTCGAATATCTAATCCACGCACTGCGGCGCAAGCTCGGTGGCGAGGTCATCAAGAACGTCAGGGGGGTCGGATGGATGGTCTCAAAAGGCGCTTGAACGAATCAGTTCAGCTCAAGCTGTCCTTCACCTTGTCGCTGGCCATCCTCGTGGTGGCCGTTGTGGCGGGCGTATTCTCGTTCCTGTCCGCCTTCGATGAAGCGCACGAACTACAGGACGATGTACTGCGCCAGGTGGCGCAGCTCATGGATCGCCAGCGCTTGTTGCCTGCCGTGCCAACCACCGATATCCGTCTCAAGGATGTCGATGAAGAGTCGCGCGTGATCGTCCAGCGCTTGGGTGAGGTCAGTCCCTCTACGGTAGGCGTGGATGCAGGAGGCGTGCTCCCGCTCCCGGCGACCTTGGCGGATGGATTGCACACGCTGGAAGTTGGTGGCGAGACGTTTCGCGTGCTGGTCAAGACCACGGCGAGCGGCGAACGCATTGCTGTGGCTCAGGAGTCCGGTTTCCGCAATGAAATTGCCCGCGACGGGGCACTGCGCACGGTGATGCCTTTCTTGATTCTCGTGCCGGTGCTGCTGTTGATCGTTGCTGACCTGGTGCGCAAGATGTTCCAGCCCATCGCGGCGCTGTCCAAGGAAATAGACCAGCGGGCAGAGCAGGAACTGCATCCCGTCGAAGACCGCCACCTTCCGGTCGAGGTACGTCCGTTTGTCGTGGCGATCAATCGCCTGCTCGCTCGTGTCAGCCAGTCGATGGAATCTCAGCGCCGCTTTGTGGCGGATGCCGCGCACGAGCTACGTTCGCCGCTGACAGCCATGTCGCTGCAAGCAGAACGGCTCGCGGAAGCGGAAATGTCCAGCGTGGCGCGCGAACGGCTGACGGTTTTGCGCCAAGGGATCGAGCGCGGCCGCAGCCTGCTCGATCAACTCTTGACCTTGGCCAAGGCACAGTCGGCCACCGACCTGCCGAAGTCGCCTGTATCTGTCCAGAGCATCTACCGCCGCGTGCTGGAAGACCTCATGCCGCTGGCCGAGGCCAAGCACATCGACATCGGTGTCGAAGGCGCGCTGGACGCCGAAGTGTGGGCAAGCGAGCTGGACATGATCGCTGTGGTCAAGAACCTAGTCGATAACGCCATCCGCTACACGCCAGAGGGAGGGCGTGTTGATCTTTCTGTGGGTGTTTCGGAAGGGAAGGTCGTACTACGTATTCAGGACAGTGGGCCTGGCATTCCGTTGGCTGAACGGGATCGAGTGTTTGATCCCTTCTACCGCACGCTGGGGAGCGAGCAGATCGGCTCGGGTCTGGGACTATCCATTGTCCAGACGATTGCCAATCGCATCGGTGCTGAAATCCGCCTCGACTTCTCAGATCAAGAGAAGCAAACTGGCTTAAATGTTGCCGTTATCGCTCCCATGCGGTAGCGGTTTGAGAAACGCGGAGGCAGGCTAAATGGTTAATTCGGCGGGGTGGTTTTATTGGGCTTTGCTGTCCGCTATCCTTGCGGCACTGACGGCTATTTTTGCCAAGGTTGGCATTCAGGGAGTTGATTCCGATCTGGCCACCTTGATCCGCACGGCCATCATCATCGTCGTCCTGTCGGCGTTTGTTGCCTACACGGGGAAATGGACCAACCCCTTGGAGTTATCACCCAAGACATGGCTTTTTCTCGGGCTGTCCGGCTTGGCGACAGGGGCATCGTGGGTCTGCTACTTCCGCGCACTCAAGATTGGCGATGCATCCAAGGTTGCGCCAGTGGATAAACTCAGTCTTGTCCTGGTGGCGGTATTTGCTTTCGCCTTTTTGGGCGAACGCCCGTCACTGAGGGAGTGGTCCGGCATTTCGATGGTCGCCGGAGGCGTTCTGTTATTGGCGTTCAAGTGATAACAGGTAGGACATACTGACTCAACCAGTCGTCACGATTCGTCTACAGTAACCGCTGTCCTGTCATCAAATTTGACTGAGCAGTTTCTCGCCATCAAGGCGCAACTCGCCCTTCGGCGAAATGTGCCGATACAAGGTCTGTCTTGTGATGCCCAGTTCCTGACATAGATCGCCGACCTTGGTTTCGGGCTGCCCCATAGCGGCCATCGCCAGCCGCAACTTGGCGGCAGTCATCTTGAAGGGCCGGCCGCCCTTCCTACCGCGCGCCCTCGCCGAAGCCAATCCTGCAATCGTGCGCTCGGTAATCAGTTCGCGCTCGAACTCGGCCAGCGCGGCGAAGATGCCGAAGACCAACTTGCCGGCGGCCGTCGTGGTGTCAATGGCTGCACCGTGCCCAGTCAACACTTTCAGACCGATGCCTCGCCCGGTCAGGTCATGCACGGTGTTGATGAGATGCCGCAGATCGCGCCCGAGCCGGTCAAGTTTCCACACCATCAACGTATCCCCCGGTCGTAGCGCCTTCAGGCAGCTCAACAGGCCGGGACGATCCTCGCGTTTGCCCGACGCTTGATCCTCGTAGAGATGGGCCGGATCGACGCCGGCAGCGATCAGTGCATCACGCTGCAAGTCGGTGGCCTGTGAGCCGTCTGCTTTCGATACCCGCATGTAGCCAATCAGCATCTTGCACCTGTCACATATACGTTCGATTATGTGACAGTGTGCACCGGAAAGTTCTGGTCGTCAAAATTTGTCACTTAACCCGTCATTCTGTCTAAGACATGCAAAGGGTCCATCAGCCTCGTAATGTGACAGAAATTCCGGGGGAATGCCTTCCTTTGCAAAGGTGGCGCGCAACTGTTCCAGGGAAGCGGGATCGCGCCGACCATAGGAAGCCAACGCGAACAGCGAGCGTGCCGTCTCGGGGTCGTGCCGGGCTTCAATGATCGCCTCACTGATAGCTTGGACCGCCCGTTGCCAATGATTGACGGGTTCGGGCTTCGGCGGTTTCGCCGGCAGACCACTGGTGAACCCGGTTTGGAGCTCGGACCAGAACAGCTTTGCATGCTCGCCTGGCGGGCTGATATCCCTCACCTCGATCAAGCTGATTGCCGTTGCCGCCGCCTCCAGCATCTGCAACCGTATTGCCGGGTTCAGGGTTTCATACGGTCGCCACAGACTTTGCCCAGCACGCAGCGGATGCCCGCAGCCTTGCCAGACTTGGCGGAGATACCCCGCGTAGGTTCCGCACGCCGAAAGCGGGGTGTTCAGCTCATCGAGCAGCGTGCGTAGCAGTCGAAACCACAATCCAGCGTGGATGCGTCGGCACGGCAGTTCCACATGGCCGGTCGTCAGTGCCTGCCAGGTACGCCGGTCCATCACTGCAATCGCGTCGCTGGCGGTGCGCGACGCAGTGTCGGCGTTCTCCCAGCCGAGAAACCGCCCAGGCACGCCCCAATAGGATTCCAGCCAGCAGCCATGCAGCGGGCAGCTCAGCATCAGGGGCAGCTTCCATGCAAGCAGTACGGCTTGGTTTGCCGGGTCGTTCAGACAGAGAGGACAGGCGCGATGTATCGGCTGGCTGGGCAGCCAGGCACGCCAGCTCGTGATGGATCGCGTCCTACGGCGGAGTTTCGGCAGCAGCACCGAGAGCTGGAACGCATAGGTTTCCAATGCGTCTGGAATCTGATCATCAAGGCTGTCCAGTAGCCAAGGCACCCAGCCGGCGAAACTCATGCAACGCAGCCGGTCCGGCTCGATGCCGCTCCGCTGGGAGAGCATCGCCAACAGCGCCAGTGGTGGCGCGGTATCCAGGTCATCAACCTGAGCGTGACCAAGATCGTGCTCCAGCAGCTCGGACACCTCCATGTGATAGCAAAGGGCCACGCGGTTGAGCCACGAAGACAAGGCTTCGCCTTCTCTGGGGGCCGGATGCAGTGGCCAGCGTGGCGCTGGCTTCACATCAGTTCCCGCTCGAATTGCCGCCGCCGCTCGCTGGGACCGGTGTAATCGGCCATGCTCAGCGTGCGATGGTTGATCGCTTCCTCGCCGCTCTCCACGGCGACGATGGCCGCCGCCATCAGCAAGTGCGCCAGTTCGCCGATGGTGCCCTCGCTGCGTGTGAGCAGGTAGCGGGCCATGTCCAGCGTGGCAATCGACGAGGGTCGCCGCAGTGGAAGCGAAGCGGCGAAACTGGCCAGCAGTGAGCAGCAATCGTGATTGGCCTCCCATACCGGCAGCATCATCGGCTCGAAGCGATTTTCCAACTGGTCATCGGAGCGGATGGCCAGGTAGGCGTCGCGCGTGCCGACCCCGACCAGTGGGATGCGCAGTTCATTGCCGAGGAAGCGCAGGAGATTGAGGAATTCCCGGCGATTGACGCTGTTACCGGCCAGGACGTTGTGCAACTCGTCGATCACCAGCATGCGCACGCCGACCTTGCGCAGCAGTGCCAGCGCCAGTTGTTCCATTTCTGGCAGCCGTGGGCGCGGTCGCAATGGCGCACCCATCGCCGCGAGCAGCGCGACGTAGAAGCGGATTACCGACGGTTCGGATGGCATCTGCACGACCAGTACCGGAATGTGCTCCTGGTCGGCGTCGGCTCTGGCCGGATGCGTGCGCCGGAACTTCTCGACGATCATCGACTTGCCGTTGTTGGTCGGGCCGACCAGCAGCAGGTTGGGCATGCGTTGCTTGTTTGGCCACGTATACAGGATTTCCAGCCGGTTCAGCGCCTCGACTGCTCGCGGATAGCCGATCCAGCGGTCGGCGCGAAGGCGATGGATGCGTTCGTCCGCCGGGAGACGGGCCAAGCCCTGGGCCGCCGGCAGCAGGTGGGACAAGTCGATGATGGGATATTCTTCCACGGCTACCACTCCTCAATCTGGTCGAACGGTTTGGCCGGCGGCTGGTTGTCTGCCTGCTGCCCATCCATGTCAGCGCCCGGTGGTGGCGTGGTTTTGACAGGCGTTGCCGTTGCCTTGAGATGCTGGCGTCGATCCGCGTCGCGCCGCGCCTTGCGCGTAGCCTTCTGCGCGGTGGTAACGATTTCGCGCATCTGGCCGATCATGCGGAACAACGCCGACTCATCCACCTGTTCGCGCCCTTGCTGCCGCAATTTCGCCAGCGCCTGTCGTTGTTCCCAGAGGGTGACAGCCGGGTGCGACAAGGTACGGTAGGGAATTTCCAGGTAGTGCTGCCCCTCTGGTTCCAGCACCCATATGCGGCTGATGTCGCGCGGGTCGCGCCGGATCAGGAACGCAGGCAAGCGGTCCCGCCGAGCTATCCACGGCTTGAGCGCATCGGCGTAGTAGTGGATGTGGTCGATGACGAAGCCGGTGCGGGTCAGCGTGCGGCGGATGATGGGCAGAAAATCGACCAGAAAAGCCGTAGCGCGAGTGATGACGGTTGGCACGCCGGTCCGCGTGATAGCTTCGGCCCAGCGCGCGGCCGGCGGTTGGAGCAGGCCGTTGTGCACGGAGCCGTGATAGGTGCCGACCGCCAATGTGAGCCAGCGCTCCAGCTCGCGCAGTGTCAGGGCGGCCATCTTCTCGGAGGCGTATTCCCCGCGCTGGTCAGGATTGGAGAAGGTCGTCCCCGGCAATTCGTCGTGGATCATCTGCATCGCCGTGCCGATGATCCGTTCCACGATACCGCCGTAGTGCGGCTGCCCAAGCGGGCGATAGTCCAACCGGATGCCATGCTGCTCGCAGCCACGGCGCAGCGCCTCGCTCTTGAACTCAGCCGCGTTGTCCAAGTAGAGCAGTCTGGGCTTGCCGCTCATCGGCCAATCCATCTCTACGTTCAACCCTTCCAACCAAGGGCGCTTGTCGCAGGCGGCATGCACCAAGCACAAGCCGACCGAGACGGCGGACGGGGCTTCCAGCGTAACGACCATGCCAACCACGCAGCGGGTGAATACGTCGATGGCGAGGGTCAGGTATGGACGGCCAATCGGTTGCCGGTCGCGCTCGTCCACCACGATCAGGTCGATGACTGTGTGGTCGATCTGCACCTGCTCCAGCGGCGCGGAGACGGGTGGCGGAACACCACCAACACCTTGCAGGTCGCGGGCGGCATCTTGTCCTTCCCGGCGGTGAGTGACCTCGCGCGGATCGAGGCCGGCGATCCGCAGAGCCACCGTGTTGCGCGCCGGCACCCGCAGCTTTTGCAGCTTGCACGCCCGCACAACTTCGCGGTGGAACGCCGCCAAGCTACGCTTCTGCTTGGTCAGGAAGCGCTTTTGCAGTAACTCGCGGATGATTCGTTCGACCGACTCCGGCAAGCGGCCTTTACCTTTGCCACCGCTCGACTGCCCAAGAGCCAAGTCAGTGACCAGCCCCGATCCTAGCCGGGCACGGCGGATCAGGACGTAGACCTGCCGCCGGGACAGCCCCAATGCCTGGGCTGCCGCGTCGGCCGCTTCATGCCCAACCGTCTCCGACTGCGCCAACGGCCCAATGATCTCCGCGCGACGACGCGCACGCTCCCATGCCTGTTCTGGCAGGGTGGCCACGCCGTGCTCGGTAATCGGTGCGGTATCGGTCGCCATGCTCATCTCGCTTTGGTGCACACGAGTATTGAGCATAGACGAGTTTCGTGCAGAGGAGTCCTGATATCTGGCTGTCAGGAGCCGTATGCACAAGAGGCTTCAAACCGCGCTGAATGGTGCAGTCGTCTTCTGAAAATGACACATTGCGCGCACACTTCATGTTCACGACACGCCCCGAGATCGTCGGCACGTTCGGCGTTGCCGCTTCCACCCACTGGCTTGCGACGCAGACCGCCATGGGCGTGCTCGAACGCGGCGGCAATGCGTTCGATGCCGCCGTGGCAGCCGGCTTCGTGCTGCAGGTGGTGGAGCCACATCTGAACGGGCCTGGCGGTGAGGTGCCGATCCTGTTCTGGAGCGAGCGTGAGCGTGCCGCGCGCTCGGTCTGCGGCCAGGGCCCCGCCCCGGCGCTGGCTGATCCGGAAGCGCTGCGGAAGATGGGCATGGAGATGATGCCCGGCATCGGGCTGATGCCGGCGACGGTGCCGGGGGCGTTCGGCGCATGGATGACGATGCTGCGTGATCACGGCACCTGGTCGCTCGCCGACGTGCTTGAGCCGGCCATCGGCTACGCGCGCGATGGCTTTCCGCTCGTGCCTCGCATCTCGCAGGCAATCCTTGCCGTGCAGGCGCTGTTCCGCGACGAATGGCACAGCTCGGCCGATACCTGGCTGCCGGACGGCAAGGTGCCGCGCCCCGGCAGTTTGCACACGCTGCCGGTGCTGGCCGATACCTATACGCGCATCGTGACGACTGCGATCGCGCAGAGCGACACCCGCGAGGGCCAGATCGACGCGGCCATGCGCTGCTGGTATCAGGGCTTCGTGGCCGAGGAGATCGACGCGTACTGCCGCAACACGCCGGTACGCGACACCACTGGCGAAAAGCACGTCGGCCTGCTGCGCTTCGAGGACATGGAGCACTGGCAAGCCACGGTCGAGGCGCCTGTCTCGCTGGACTTTGGCCGTTACAGCGTGGCCAAGTGCGATATCTGGAGCCAGGGCCCGGTGTTCCTGCAGCAACTCGGGATGCTGCGCCATGCGGGGCTGGAGGCGCACGCGCCAACATCGCCCGAGTTCGTCCACACGATCGCCGAGGCTGCCAAGCTGGCGATGGCCGACCGCGCCGCCTGGTATGGCGATCCGCGCTTCGTCGATAGCCCGCTGGCCGCGCTGCTCAATCCGCACTATCTGGCCAGCCGCGCGGCGCTGATCGGTGATCGGGCGGCGCTGACGATGTTCCCCGGCGCGCTGGGTGGCCGCGCGCCGCGTATGCCTGACCCCGCCGTGGCCGAGCGCACGCTGACTGCCGCCGATACGCGCTTCGGCGTGGGCGAGCCGACCTTCGCCGCGCTGCCGCCGGTAACCGAATGGGCCGAACGCGAGCTGTTCGTCGGCGACACCTGCCATATCGACGTGATCGACCGCCACGGCAACATGGTGGCGGCCACGCCCTCGGGCGGCTGGCTGTCGTCGAGCCCGACGATTCCGTCGCTCGGCTTCGCGCTCAACACGCGCCTGCAGATGACGTGGCTCGAACCGGGCCTGCCCAACACGCTGGCGCCGGGCAAGCGGCCCTGCACCACGCTGTCGCCGTCACTGGCGATGCGCGACGGCGAGCCCTACATGGTGTTCGGCACGCCCGGCGGCGACCAGCAGGACCAGTGGTCGTTGGCATTCTTCATGCGCCACGCGGTGCATGGCATGAACCTGCAGGAATCCATCGACGCGCCCGCCTGGCATATCGACCACTTCCCGCAGTCGTTCTGGCCGCGCCAGACCACACTGAACCGCATCACCGTCGAATCGCGCTTTCCCGCTGCCACGATCGAAGCGCTGCGTGCCCGTGGGCACGAGGTTCGCGTCGGTGATGACTGGTCGGAGGGCCGCATGTCGGCATGCACACGCGAGCGCGATGCCAGAGGGCGGCTCGTGCTGCGCGCCGGCGCCAACGCGCGCGGCATGCAGGGCTATGCCGTCGGCCGCTGATACACACACGACATTACCGAAGACCGAGACAGAAACAGAAACCGAAGGGGGTTGGAGATGAAGTCCGAGATGAAGTCCGTATTGAGAAGCCTGCTGTGCGGTGCCGCCGCATTGACGATGTCGTTTGCGAACCTGGCCAGCGCGGCCGATGCCTGGCCGACCAAGCCGATCACGCTCATCGTGCCGTGGGCGGCGGGTGGTTCGACGGATATCCTGGCGCGCACGCTGTCCGAGCAGTTGACCAAGTCGCTCGGCCAGCCGGTCATCGTCGACAACCGGCCGGGTGCTTCCGGCAACATCGGTTCGGCAATGGTGGCACGCGCGAAGCCGGACGGCTACACGCTGCTGATCGGCTCGATGAGCACGCACGCGATGAACCCGGCGTTGATGCCGAACATGCCGTTCAAGGGTGTGGATGATTTCACGCCGCTGGGATTGCTGGCCTATGTGACCAACACGATGGTCGTGAACGCGTCCGTGCCGGTGCACAACGTCAAGGAACTGATCGCGTACGCGAAGGCCAATCCGGGCAAGGTCGCCTACGCCAGCGCGGGCCCCGGCTCCACCAATCATCTGAGCGCGGTGTTGTTCGAGAAGATGGCCGGCGTGCAGTTGCTGCATGTGCCGTACAAGGGTGGCGCGCCGGCCGTGGTCGATACGGTGGCGGGCCAGACGCAATTGCTGTTCTCGGCGGGTACCCAGACGCTGACGCACGTGAAGTCCGGCAAGCTGCGCCTGCTGGCCGTGACCGAAGCCAAGCGCTCCCCGCTGCTGCCCAATGTGCCAACGGTGGGCGAGACCCTGCCCGGCTACGAGCTTTCGGTCTGGTACGGCGCCTTTGGCCCGAAGAACATGCCTGCGGAACTGGTGACGCGCTTGAACAACGAGATCAACCGCGCGATGGCGCTGCCCGACGTCAAGGCCAAGATGGAGTCGATCGGCGTCGAGACGGCGACGTCCACCCCGCAGGAATTCGGCAAGATCCTGCGCCGCGATGCGGACCGCTACGGCAAGCTGATCCGCGAACTCGGCATCCAGGGCGAATGATGGTGGACGCGGCGAACATGACATTGCCGATGCATTGGCAGGCACAACTGAATGCACTGCTGGACCGCCTGCGCGATGCGGCCACGCCGCAGGGCGCGATGGATGCCGTTGGGCAGGCCACGCTGGCGATGGTCGGCCCCGGCCTGCTGACGATCAACGCATGGCACGTGAGGACGGGCGAGATCGAACGGCTATGGTCGTCGGACTCGGCGGCCTATCCGGTGGGCGGCAAGAAGATCAAGGGCGATACGGCCTGGACGCGCCAGTTGCTGGTGCGCGGGGAGGTCTTCGTCGGTGAGGGTGACGAGGCGCTGGCAGCGGTGTTCGACGACATCGCCGTGATTCGTGGCCTTGGCCTGAACGGTGTGGTCAACGTGCCGCTGAGCCGGCGCGGCGCGGTGATCGGTACGTTCAACTATCTGGCGGATGTGCAGGCGTGGACGGCCGATGAGATTACTGCGCTGCGGCTGCTGGGGCAGCTTGTGGCGCCGGCTGTCGTTGAAGTGATTGCCGGTTGAAGGGCCGACCCCGCTTCTATTCCGTCGTGCTCGCGCTCCAGAACGCCTGACTGACCACGCTGGTGCCGCCGAGTCGGGCGACGCTCGCGTCGAGCGCGTCGCCGTCCGCCGAGGTGGCCACCAGTGCTGCCTCGATTTCCACATCCTGATCACCGAACGCGCGGACCTCCAAGTCGCGCGATTGTGGCACAGGCACTGCGCTCCCTGACACCCGTCGGGGTTTCATGTTCCTGTCATGAAGCTGGATCTCCGGGCCAGACGCCAGTCCGCAGCGCCTGCGGCGATTCGCCGCCGGGCATGAAATCCCAGCGCAGCGGCAGCGCCCGATCGCGGCGCACGATCTGCTGGGGGAAAAAGCGCCACAGCCGCTCCGCACCCTCGACAGTGCCGATCTCGGGCGAATCGGTGATGACCTCGGCGCGGCCCGTCATCTGCAGCAGGTCGCCGGTCGGATAGCTGACGAACACCAGTCCCGCCACCGGATTCACCAGCATGTTGCCAAGCGTATTGAAGAACGTATTGCCGGGGAAGTCCGGAATCGTCAGGCTGCCATCGGCATCCACGCGCACGAAGCCGGGTCGGCCGCCACGATGGGATACATCCACCTGGCGTCCTCCCGGCAGATCCACATAAGTCGCGACGAAGAACGAATCGGCATGGCGGATCAACGTCCGCGCCCGAGCATCGAGTGCGGTCAGGATCTGGGGCGCGACGGTGCCTGGCGTCGCGTGGTCACGCGTGACCACGAACTCGCGCTTCTGAATGTACTGCGGGCAATTGCCGAAGCTCTGTCCGACCGTCACGCCAAAGCCGCGCGCGTCATCGCGGCGCACGATGCCGTTCAGCCGGTTGCGGCGGCGGGTCATTGGGTCGAGGCCGAGCAGCGCGATGGCGTTGCCGTCTTCCATACCACTGTCGGCGGGATCATCGGCATCGCGCGGGCTCGCGACTTCCAGCAGGTACGGATTGGGCGATTGGAGGAAGCCGGGCTGTCCCGCGCGCAGGGTGGCCCAGACGTGGCCGTCCGGGGCCACGGCGCCAATGACGACGGAAGGCAGCATCGCGAAGAATTCGCGATGCTGGTCGGGCATGTAATCACGCACCACGCGCGGACCCACTTCGGCCAGACGCTCTTCCACGCCGGCCCGGGATTGCAGGATGCGCTCGCCGGTATGCCAGGGCGTGCCGGGCAGCAGCTCCGCATGGGGGGCAGGTTGACGGTTCATGGCGCGCTCCAGGTGGCGACTTCTCGGACAGGCGATTTCAGGCAGGCAGGCGGATTCAGGCTTCGAGTCCGACCGGGCTTTTCACAATCGGCACGAAGCCCGGCAGGGCCTCCACGCGAGCCAGCCATTGGCGCACTTTGCCGTAGTCCCGCAGATCGACAAAGCCCTCCGGCGCCCGCGCGGTGTAGCTGTAGAGCGCCACGTCTGCAATCGTTGGATGATCGGCGGCGATCCATGGACGATCGGCCAGCGCATCGTCCATGCGCTTGAGCACGACGTGGGCCCGCGCGACAGCATCATCCAGATCGTACGGCGCGTTGAACAGCGTGGCGATGCGAGCGCGGGCAGGTCCGAAGGCAATGTCGCCTGCGGCGACCGACAGCCAGCGTTGCACAGCCGCTGCCGTCGCCGGTGCTTCGGGCAGCCAGTCGGTGCGGCCAAGCTTCTTGCTCAGGTAGACCAGGATCGCGTTCGAATCGGGCACGACCGTTTCGCCATCGACCAGCACCGGGATCTGGCCGAACGGATTCAGCTTCAGGAACTCGGGCGATTTGTGCGCGCCGGTCATCAGGTCCACTTCGATCAGTTCTGCCGGCTGGCCGAGCAGGGACAGGAGCAGCTGTGCGCGGTGGGCGTGGCCGGAAAGCGGGTGCACATAGAGTTTCATGGTCGGGACGTCCTTGGATGCGATGGTTCGGCGCGACGGCAAATGCCGGGCTCGCATCAAATATAGGGGCGTCCCGTGCCACGAAAAACGGCCGGGGGAAGAAGTGACTCTTGCGGATTCGAGAAGAATCCGCGGAGAACCCGACGATGGGGCGTCCTACGGATTCAGCGACGCCGTGCCGCGCAGCGTATCAACGGCCAGATCGATGAAGGCGCGCACCTTGTGCATGGCATGGCGGCCTTCGCGATGGATCACGTGGATCGGCAGCGGCGGTTGCTCGAAATTATCGAGCACGATGCGCAGCTTGCCGTCGCGGACTTCGTCGGCGATCTGGTAAGAGAGTACCGCCGCCAGCCCGAAGCCCGCAACCGCCGCGCCAATGGCCGAGTCGTTGGTCGAGGTGGCCAGGCGCGGCGTCAGGCGCGTGGGCGCGGTCTCCCCATCGCGCATGAAGCGCCATTCGGGCAGGGTGGAGATACCCGTGGTCTGGATGACGGTGTGGTGGGCAAGATCGTCGGGCGTGGCTGGCGTGCCGAACCGGGCCAGATAGTCAGGCGCGGCGCAGACCACGCGGCGGACCCGACCGACCGGGATGGCCTGTAACGACGAACTGGGCAGTGGGCCGATGCGGACCCCGACGTCGATGCCTTCCTCGACAAAATTGACGTTGCGGTCGATCAACAGGCATTCGGCATCGACTTCCGGATAGCGTCGCAGATACTCGACCACGATCGGCGTGACGAACCGACGGCCGAACAGGACCGAAGCCGTGATCGACAGCTTGCCGCGCGGCGCGGCATGGGCGCCCGTGGTGGCAAGCTCGGCTTCCTCGATCTCGGCCAGGATGCGGCGGCAGTTTTCGTAGTAGGTGGCGCCGGTTGCCGTCGGGCGCACCAGCCGCGTGGTGCGCGTGAGCAGGCGCACGCCCAGGTGTGTCTCCAGCTCGGTGATGACCCGGCTGACCACCGAGAGCGACACGTCGAGCTTCCGGGCCGCGGGCGTAAAACCCCCCGTATCCACCACGGTTACGAACGTCTTCATGGCCTGCAGGCGATCCACCGTCGTTCTCCGTCAGGCGGCGGGGCCGTTGCTGCCGATATCGCCGTTCTCGTCGATACCGTGGGCGTTCAGGTCCCAACAGGCGATGAACAGCGCGGCGATCAGCGGCCCAATGACGAAGCCGTTGAGCCCGAACAGCGCCATGCCGCCGAGCGTGGAGATCAGCACCACGTAGTCCGGCATCTGGGTGTCCTTGCCAACCAGGATCGGGCGCAGCACGTTGTCGACCATGCCGATCACCAGCACGCCGAACCCAATCAGCACCAGGCCCGTGACCGTCGATCCGGTCAGCAGGAAGTAGACCGCGACGGGCGCCCAGATCAGACCTGCGCCCACGGCGGGCAGCAGTGACAGGAACGCCATGATCACGCCCCAGAGCAGCGCGCCCTGGATACCAAGGACCGCGAAGATGCCGCCGCCGAGTGTCCCCTGCACAAGTGCCACAGCCACGTTGCCCTTCACGGTGGCGCGTACCACGGTGGTGAACTTCTGGATCAGGTGCTGCTTGTACAAATCGCTGAGCGGCACGGCCGTGCGGATCTTGCGGGACAGCCGCGGGCCGTCGCGCAGCAGGAAGAACAGCAGGTACAGCATGATGCCGAAGCTGATCACGAACTGGGCCGTATTCTGGCCGATGCTCAGCGCCCGCGTAGCCACGAACTGGCTGGCCTGCAACGCGCTGGCGCTCAGCTTTTCCTGCAAGTCCGCAATGCTGGTCAGATCCACCTTCGCCAGCAGCGTGCGCACGTAGGGCGGCAGGGCGTCCACGGCGCGCTGAAAGTACACGCCGAAATTCAGTTGGCCCGAGCGTATGCTGTCGTAGAGGCTGACGCCCTGGTTGATCAGCGAGGCGGTGATGATCGTCAGCGGCAGGATGACCAGCACTAGCACGAGCAGCAGCGTGAGCAGCGCGGCCACGTTGTTGCGCCCACGCAGCCCAGCCGTCAGGCGCCGTTGCAGCGGGGCGAAGATGATGGCGAGGACGGCGCCCCAGAAAACGGCGCCATAGAAGGGCAGCAGAATCCAGAAGAACGCGATGGAGACCGCCGCGAGCAACAGCAGGAACGTCTTGTGATACAGACCGGGTGATTCGGCCATGGTGGAATCCTTAAGCGCAAGCCAGCAGCCATTCTACGATGCCGTGAGGTCGCCACCCGTGACATGTGCCAGGTGTGGCCGCACGGCCGTGAATGGCGCTATTTGCGCTGTCCGGGTTCCGCTACCGACCGGGCGGCCGCCAGATTGGCGGCGACCCGGCCGGCGGTCTGCGAATCCGGGGGCAGCAGCCGGTACAGGTGCTCCCAGTAGGCGATCGCGCCGGCCTTGTCGCCGCGTTCGGCCGCGGCGCTGGCGGCCAGCGCCAGCCCCTTCGGGTCGTCGGGGTCGAGCCGCAGCGCGGCGTCGATCTGTGCCATCGCCGGGCCTTCCAGCGATCCGCCGTTGACGCTGGCCAGCACGTCCGCGTAGTCGGAACGCAGCGACGCCACCTTCGGCTCCAGCGCCACCGCGCGGGCGAATGCTTCCGCCGCGTCGTCGTTGCGTTCGAGCACGGTGTACGAACGCCCCAGCATGACCCAGCCCTCGGCGTCGTTCGGATTCTTGCGCAGGCGCGCGGCGAGCTGGTCGACCATGTCCTCGACGCGGGCCGCCGTCAAGGTGACCTCGCCATCGGGGCCATGAGGTCCATCGTGCGCCACCGCAGACCCGAGCAGCGATACTGGCGAGCCCAGGTGCAGATACAGCGCGACGGCCACCGGTGGCAACACGGTAAACAGCATCGCATTGGTCAGCAGCGACTGGCGGCGCGCGGGCGATTGCATGTCCCGCTCCGTCTCCTCCACGGCATTGCCTGCGGCCATCTGGCGGCGCCTGCCGCGCCAGAGCCAGGCCAGCACCGCCATGAGCAGGAGGAAGGGGCCGAGCCACAGCAGCCACGTCTGCGGCTTGAACGGCGGCTTGTAGAGCACGAAGTCGCCGTAGCGCTGCACCAGATAGGTCTTGATCGCGTCGTCGCTGGCCCCTTGCGCCATCTGGGCCCGGATCTGGCGGCGCAGGTCGACGGCCAGGTCGGCGTTCGAATCAGCCAGTGTCTGGTTCTGGCAGACCAGGCACCGAAGCTGCGAGGAGAGCGCCAGCACGCGCGCGTCGAGTTCCGCATCCGTCAGCGCGAATGCCGCCCCGGCATGGAGCGCGATCAGCAGCGTCAGCGTGGAGAGCCAGGTTCTAGGCACGGCTGCCCCCGTTTTCGAGCGATTTCAGGAGTGGCAGCAGCTTCTGTTCGAGAACCTGCTGCGTGACCGGGCCGACCTGGCGATAGCGCACCACGCCCGCTGCGTCGATGATGAAGGTCTCCGGCACGCCGTACACGCCAAGGTCGATGCCGACGCGGCCATCCGCATCGACGGCCGAGGCCTTGTACGGGTCGCCCATCCGTTGCAGCCACTCCAGCGCCGCGCCGCGCGTGTCCTTGTAGTTCAGGCCATAGAGCGGCACCTGCGTTTGCCCGGCCATGCCGAGCAGGACCGGATGCTCGGCGCGGCACGCGGTGCACCAGGACGCCCAGACATTCAACACCCAGACCTTGCCGCGCAGGCTGGCCGGGTCGAATTTTTGCGCATTGGCGTTTGCAGAGGTCTCGAGTACCGGCAGCACGAATGCGGGCGCAGGCTTGTCCACCAGCGAAGAAGGCAGCTCGCGCGGATCGTGGCGCAACCCCGCCGCCAGGGCGATCACGATCGCCAGGAATACGCCCAATGGAAGCAGGAAGCGCATCATGCTTCGGACTCCTTGCCAGCAGGCAGCGTCAGCGGTGGCGTGGCGGGCCGGGCCCCCGCATCGTCATTGGCCGTGACCGCAGACGTGACCGCTGCCGCCGGATGGCGCGCGCGATATCGGCGGTCGCTGGCGGCAAGGAGTCCGCCCAGCGCCATCAACGCGCAGCCGCCCCAGACCCACGAGACGAAGGGCTTCACGTAGACCCGCAGCGCCCAGCGGGCATCGGCGGACGTGGCATCCGACGAATCGCCGAGCGCCACATAGAGATCGCGTGCGAGCCCGGTGTCGATGGCGGCCTCGGTGGTCGGCATGTCCTGGCTGCGGTAGACGCGCCGCTCGGTGGCGAGCGTGGTGACCGGACGGCCTTGCCGCGTCACCGTGACCGTGCCCCGCAGCGCGTCGTAGTTCGGTCCCCTGACCGGCGCCACACCGTCGAAGCGGAAATCGTAGCCGCCAACCGCGACCGAATCGCCCACGCGCATCGACAACTCGCGCACGCTCTCCTGGCTCTTGACCAGCGTGACGCCGGTGATGAACACGCCCACGCCGATGTGGGCCAGCAACATGCCGTAGTAGCCGGCCGGCAACTGGCGCAGGCCGGAGCGCCAGTCCCGCGCGTGCCGCATCTGCGTGGCCAGGCTGGCCAGCCCGCTCATTGCACACCACGCGGCCAGCGTGAGGCCGAGCCCGGTCATGGCGGAGCTGTTGCGCAGCACGGCCAGCAGCCCAAGCGCGATGACCACACTTGCCACGGCCGCCCAGCGCAGTCGCCTGGCCATGTCGGGCAGGTCGCTGCGTCCCCAGCGTGCCAGCGGGGCGGCACCCATCAGCAGCACGGCGGGGGCCATCAGCGGCACGAACACTTCTTCGAAGTACTCGGGGCCGACCGATACCTTGCCGAGGTCCAGCACGTCGAGCAGCAGCGGATACAGCGTGCCGAGCAGCACCGCCGAGGCGGCCACGGCCAGCAGCACGTTATTGGCCAGCAGAAAAGACTCGCGCGAGGTCAGGTTGAAATCGGTGCGCTGGGTCAGCCGGGGCGCGCGCCACGCGAATAGCGCGAGCGCCAGCCCCGTGACCAGTCCCAGCAACGTCAGGATGAAGATGCCGCGCCGGGGATCCACCGCGAACGCGTGGACCGAGGTAAGCACGCCAGAGCGGACCAGGAACGTGCCGAGCAGGCTCAGCGAGAACGTGAAGATCGCCAGCAGAGCGGTCCAGGCGCGGAACGCGCCGCGCTTCTCGGTGACCGCCAGCGAGTGGATCAGCGCGGTGCCGGCCAGCCAGGGCATGAACGACGCGTTCTCCACCGGGTCCCAGAACCACCAGCCGCCCCAGCCCAGTTCGTAGTAGGCCCACATGCTGCCCATCGCGATGCCGATGGTCAGGAACATCCACGCCAGGATCGTCCACGGGCGCGACCAGCGTGCCCAGGCCGCGTCGAGTCGTCCTTCAAGCAAGGCCGCCACCGCGAATGAGAATGCCACCGCGAAGCCGACGTAGCCCATGTACAGGAATGGCGGATGGAACACCATGCCGGGGTCCTGCAGCAGCGGATTGAGGTCGCGCCCCTCCATCGCGCGGGGCAACAGACGCAGGAACGGATTCGATGCGAACAGCACGAACAGCAGCAGTCCGGTGCTGATGCCCCCCATCACGCCAAGCACGCGGGCGACGAACGCCAGTGGCAGGCGGCGGCTGAAGCCAGCCACGGCCATTGCCCACAGCGCCAGCATCAGCGACCACAGCAGCATCGACCCCTCATGGCCGCCCCATACCGCCGCCATGCGGTAGATCAGTGGCAGCGCGCTGTTAGAGTTCGCCGCCACATAGAGCACGCTGAAGTCGTTGTCGACGAAAGCGTATGTCAGCGAGAGGTAGGCCGCGATCAGCAGCGTGCCATGCAGGAAGGCGGCGGGCCGTGCAAGGCACATCCAGGCAACATTGCCGCGCGCCGCGCCCACCATCGGCAGCGTTGCCAGCACCAGCGCCACGAGCATGGCCAGGATCAGTGCGAAGTGGCCCAGTTCCGGATTCATCGCGTTTTTTCCGTGGGGTTGTCCGATGCGGCGCGTTTGAGCGCGTCGGCGGCTTCGGGCGGCATGTAGTTCTCGTCATGCTTGGCCAGGATTTCGCTGGCGACGAACGTGCCGTCGCGATCGAGTGCCCCGCGTGCCACCACGCCCTTGCCCTCGCGGAACAGGTCCGGTAGCAGGCCACGGTAGACCACGGGTATGTCGTGCCGTGTATCGGTCACGACGAAGCGGATCGTCAGGTTTTCTGGATCGCGCTTCAGCGAGCCGGGGGCGACCAGGCCGCCGAGACGAAAATTGCGTGACGCCGGCGCTTCGTGCGCGGCCACCTGGGTCGGGCTGAAGAAGAAGACGAGATTGGAGCGAAACGCATTCAGTACGAATGCCAGTGCCGTGCCGCCGCACAGCAGCGCGGCCAGCAGCAGACCGAGGCGACGTTGCCTGCGCGTCATCGGCGCGACCGTGCCCGCAGGCTGTTGCGGCGCCGCGCGCAGAGCAGGATCAGTTCCGCGGCGATTAGCACGAAGGTCATGCCGAAGGCGCTTGCGATATAGCCGGCGTGTCCGGCCAGCATGTCGAGATTCAGCGTGCTCATGGCATGGTCTCCAGGGTGCCGGTGTCAATCTCGCCGCGCTCGCGCAGGATGCAGCGCAGGCGCACCAGCGCCACGCCGATCGCGTATAGCCAGCAGGCCACCGTCATCGTCAACATGCCGGCCAGCATCGTGGCCGCCATGGTTGGCGCGGCGGTCAGGCTGACCGATGCGCCCTGGTGCAGCGTGTTCCACCACTGCACGGAAAAGTAGATCACTGGCACATTCGCCACGCCGACCAACGCCAGCACGGCGCAGGCGCGCTCGGCGCGACGGGGCTCGTCGATGGCCGCCTCCAGCGCCATGTAGCCGAGGTAGAGGAACAGCAGGATCAGCTCCGACGTCAGCCGTGCGTCCCAGACCCAGTACGTGCCCCACGTGGGTTTGCCCCAGAGTGCCCCGGTCCACAGCGCGATGACCGTGAACATCGCGCCCGTGGGCGCCAGCGCCGACGCCATCATCGAGGACAGCCGCGTGCGCAGCACCAGCGCCAGCGCACACCAGCCCGCCATGACCACGTAGATGAACATCGACATCCACGCTGCCGGCACGTGGATGAAGATGATCCGGTAGACCTCGCCCTGCTGGGCATCGGTGGGCGCCACCACGAATCCGAGGTACAGGCCGAGGGCCAGGAACAGCGCCGCAACGGCGAAACACCAGGGCGCAAGCCGTCCCGCGAGCGGGTAGAAGCGCACTGGCGCGGCAAAGGCCAGCCAGCGCGCCCGCGCGGTGCGTGGGGAATGGGCGTTGGCGTCGAGGGAAATGTCGCGCTGCATCGTGTTACTCCATGGCGATGCGCAAGCCTGCCGCCGTGGCCAGCGGACACAGGAACAGCGATAGCGCCAGGCAGGCCCCGAGTAGCGAAAATTGCGGGATCACGTCGAGTCCGGCATCGGCCGCCGCGCCCGCGCTGGCGCCGAACACCAGCACAGGAATTGACAGCGGCAGCACCAGGATGCACAACAGCACGGCGCCACCGCGTACGCCCAGCGTCAATGCCGCGCCAACGGCGCCGATCAGGCTAAGTGCAGGGGTTCCCACCAGCAGCGAGGCCGACAGCAGCAGCGCGGAGCCGGCCGGCAGGCTGTATTGCTGGGCCAGCAGCGGCGTCAGCACGAGCAGCGGCAGGCCGCTGGTCAGCCAGTGCGCGCCGATCTTGGCCAGCACGAGCAAGGCCAGCGGGTGGGGTGACAGCAGGAGCTGGTCGAGACTGCCATCCTCGTGTTCCTGTGTGAACAGCCGCGACAGCGACAGCATCGACGCGAGCAGTGCCGACACCCACAGGATGCCCGGCGCCAGCGCGCGCAATTGCTGCGGGTCCGGGCCGATGGCCAGCGGAAAGAGGCTCGTGGCGATGACGAAGAAGACCAGGCTGGAAAGCAGCCCGGTGCGCCGCCGCCATGCGATCGACAGGTCGTGCGCGATGATCGTGCCGATGGCCTGGATCATGGCGAACCCGCGTCTGTGGCGAGATCGAGCACCGCACCCTCGGCGGGCAGCCGCTGATGCGTGGCGACCACGGCGATGCCGCCCCGCTGCAGGTGCTCGGCGAGCAGCGTGTGGAAGCAGTCGGTCGATGCGTCGTCGAGCGAAGTCAGCGGTTCATCGAGCAGCCATAGCGCGCGTGGCGTCAGCGCCAGCCGGGACAGCGCCACGCGGCGGCGCTGTCCTTGCGAGAGCGTGCGCGCCGGGGCATCGGCGACACGATCGAGACCGAACCGGGCAAGAGCATGGTGCATGGCATCCGCATCGGGCTGCTGGCCAGCCATGCGAGCGGCGAACTGAAGATTCTCGAAAGCGGACAGGTCGGGGTAGATGCCGTTGACGTGGCCGAGGTAGGCAACCTGCGCGAGATAGTCGGGGTCTCCGGCCCGCACCGCGCGGCCTCGCCAGTACAGGTCGCCCTCGGCGGGTGGCATCAGGCTGGACAACACGCGTAGCAGGCTGGTCTTGCCAGCACCGTTCGGGCCCATCACCTGCAACAGGTCGCCGGGTGCCAGGGAAATGCCGAGGCCACGGAAGATAGCGCAATGGCCGCGCCGGACGCCAAGCTCGCGGGCCTCCAGTACCGCGTCGGCCATAGGCTATTGCTCCTCGGCCTTGGAGATGTCAGGCAGATGGTGGGCGATCCCCTTGTGGCAATCGATGCAGGTCTTTTCCTTGTTGGCCAGATAGGTCGAGTGCATGGCCTGCGCGCGCGGGCTCTGGCGCGTGAAGTCCATCGACTGGTAGTCGTGGCAATTGCGGCATTCGAGCGAATCGTTGGCCTTGAAGCGGGCCCATTCGTGCTGCGCCAGCTCCAGCCGGTGCGCCTGGAACTTCTCGCGCGTGTCCACGGTACCGAAGATCTTGGCCCAGACTTCCTTCGACGCCTGCATCTTGCGCGCCATCTTGTCGGTCCAGTTGTGCGGCACGTGGCAGTCCGAGCATTTGGCGCGCACGCCGCTGCGGTTGGTGAAGTGGATCGTGCCCTGCAGTTCCTGGTAGACGTTGTCGCGCATCTCGTGGCAGCCGGTGCAGAATTGCTCGGTGTTGGTGAGTTCCAGCGCCGTGTTGAACGCGCCCCAGAACACCACGCCGGCGATGAAGCCGCCCAGGGTCAGGAATCCCAGGCTGAAGTAGGCACTGGGGCGGTTGATGGTATGCCAGTAGCGCTTGATCAGGTCCCACATGATCGGTCACCGTCGCCTGGTTATTTGGCACCCTTGGTGCCGCCACTGCGTTTGAGGATCGCCTCCACATCGACGAACGTGTTGTTCACCAGTGGCTTGGCGTCGGCCTGCGGCACGTGGCATTGCGTGCAGAAGTAGCGCCGTGGCGAGATCTCGGCCAGCACGTTGTTGTCACGATCCATGTAGTGCGTGATGCTGACCGGGATGGCCTGCGTTTCCTCCGTGCGCGTGCGCGCGTGGCAGAACATGCAGCGGTTGAAGTCCTTGTCGAGCTGGTAGCTGTCGATCTTGTGGGGGATCGTCGGCGGTTGCATCGTGTAGTTGCGGGTACGGCGGATGTCCTTGTTCTCGGTCGGGAACAGTATTGGCGGCGAGGTCTCGTTGGCCACCGGCGTGGGGCCACGCATCGAGTCCACCAGGCCCTGCGCGCGCGCCAGCGGCACGCTGAGCAGCATGACCACCAGCATGAGGACCAGCAGGGGCAGGGGGACCCAGGATCGGCTTGGCAACATGGCGTGTCCTCCTGTACTCATACCTTGACGATCTTGACCGCGCACTTCTTGAAGTCGGTCTGCAGCGAGATCGGGCAGGTGGCGTCGAGCGTGACCTTGTTGATCAGCTGGCTGGCATCGAACCAGGGCACGAATACCAGACCGCGCGGCGGCGCGTCGCGTCCGCGGGTTTCGATGCGCGTGCGCATACGGCCGCGACGCGAGACCACTTCCACTTCCACCCCGCGCCGCAGCCCCAGTGCCTTGGCGTCTTCCGGATGCATGAAGCACACCGCGTTCGGGAAGGCGCGGTACAGCTCCGGCACGCGCCGCGTCATCGAGCCGGAGTGCCAGTGTTCGAGCACGCGGCCCGTGGCCAGCCAGAACGGGTATTCCTTGTCCGGGGACTCGGCCGGCGGCTCGTAGGGCAGGGCGTAGATCACGGCCTTGCCGTCCGGGTTGCCGTAGAACTGGAAGCCGGTACCCGCCTTCACGTACGGGTCCGAGCCTTCGCGATAGCGCCAGCGCGTTTCCTTGCCGTTGACCACCGGCCAGCGCAAGCCGCGTGCCTCGTGGTACATGTCGAACGGCGCCAGGTCGTGGCCGTGGCCACGGCCGAAGGTCGCGTATTCCTCGAACAGGCCCTTCTGGACGTAGAAGCCGAAAGCCTTGGACTCGTAGTTGTTGTAGTCGGAGGCGGTTTCCTTGAGCGGGAACTTGTCGACCTGGCCGTTGCGATACAGCACGTCGAAGAGCGTCTTGCCCTTGTACTCGGGTTTCTTCGCGATCAGTTCCGCCGGCCAGACGTCCTCGACCTTGAAGCGCTTCGAGAATTCCATCAACTGCCAGAGATCGGAGCGCGCCTCGCCCGGGGCGTCTACGAGCTGGTGCCAGAACTGCGTGCGGCGTTCCGCGTTACCGTACGCGCCTTCCTTTTCGACCCACATCGCGGTGGGCAGGATCAGGTCGGCCGACAGCGCGGTGACCGTCGGGTAGGCGTCGGAGACGACGATGAAGTTCGTCGGATTGCGGTAGCCGGGCAGGGTCTCCTCCATCATGTTGGCTGCCGCCTGCATGTTGTTGTTGACCTGCACCCAGTACGCGTTGAGCTTGCCGTCCCTGAGCATCCGGTTCTGCAGGACGGCGTGGTAGCCGGGCTTGTCGGGGATAGTCCCCGGCGGCAGCTTCCAGATACGTTCGGCTTCCTCGCGGTGCTTGGGATTGGTGACGACCATGTCGGCCGGCAGCCGGTGCGAGAACGTGCCTACCTCCCGTGCCGTGCCGCAGGCGGATGGCTGCCCTGTCAGCGAGAACGGACTGTTGCCCGGCGTGGCGATCTTGCCCGTCAGCAGGTGGACGTTGTAGGCCATGTTGTTGACCCACGTGCCGCGCGTGTGCTGGTTGAAACCCATGGTCCACAGCGACATGACCTTGAGATTCGGGTCGGCATAAAGCTCGGCCAGTTGCTCGAGCTGCTTCTTGGGCACGCCGGAGAGCTTGCTGACGTAGTCAGCATCGTACTTCGACACGAACTTCGCGAAGTCGTCGAACGTAATCAGCTTGGAGTCGTTCGGGTTGCCGGCGTTCTTGGCCGCCTTCTGGAGCGGATTGTCCGGGCGCAGGCCATAGCCGATATCGGTCACGCCTTCCTTGAACACCGTGTACTTGTTGACGAAGTCCTTGTTGACCTTGTTATTGCGGATGATGTAGTTGGCGATAAAGTTCAGCATCGCCAGGTCGGTCTGGGGCTTGAAGATGACCGGGATATCGGCCAGGTCGAACGAACGATGCGTGAACGTGGACAGCACGGCCACGCGGGTCTTGGGGTGGCTCAGGCGGCGGTCCGTGATGCGTGTCCACAGGATCGGGTGCATCTCCGCC
Source organism: Cupriavidus metallidurans CH34 (assembly GCF_000196015.1). Taxonomy (NCBI): domain Bacteria; kingdom Pseudomonadati; phylum Pseudomonadota; class Betaproteobacteria; order Burkholderiales; family Burkholderiaceae; genus Cupriavidus; species Cupriavidus metallidurans. The sequence continues at coordinate 629,705 of NC_007974.2, forward strand.
ATATTGGAGCCCCACAGCACAAAGACGTCGGCGGCCTCGATGTCGTCATAGCAGCCCATCGGCTCGTCCATGCCGAAGGTGCGCATGAAGCCGGTCACGGCCGACGCCATGCAATGGCGCGCGTTCGGGTCGATGTTGTTGGAGCGGAACCCCGCCTTGTACAGCTTGGAAGCGGCGTAGCCTTCCCATACGGTCCACTGGCCGGAGCCGAACATGCCCACGGCGGTCGGGCCTTTCTCCTTGAGCACGCGCTTGAACTGGGCCTCCATCTCGTCGAAGGCGCGATCCCAGCTGACCGGCGCGAATTCGCCGTTCTTGTCGTACTTGCCGTTCTTCATCCGCAGCAGCGGCTTGGTCAGGCGGTCCTGCCCATACATGATCTTCGACAGGAAGTAGCCCTTCACGCAATTCAGGCCCTTGTTGACCTCGCAAAGCGGGTCGCCCTGGGTGGCCACCACCTTGTTGTCCTTGACCGCGACGGTCACACCGCACCCCGTGCCGCAGAAGCGGCAGGGCGCCTTCGACCATTTCAGTTTCGTGACTTCGCTGTCCGTCACGAAATTGGCCGCATCCGTCGGCAGCGAGACGCCCGCCACCGAGGCCGTGGCGGCGATGGCTGTCTGCTTGATGAAATCACGGCGCGTGAGTGGCATCGGAGATCTCCTCGTTCATGGCGGCGGCATCTTCGTTGTGCTGGTAGACCAGCGTGGCGGAAAAGACGCCTTCGAGTTGATGCAGACAGGTGAGTTGCGCGGCGATGGCGCGCGAGCTGGGTGCTTCCGCGGTGACGACGATCTTGCCGGCGTCACTGATCGCATGGATCTCCATGCCAGTCATGGCGTCGATGGCCGAGCAGACGGCATCGAGCTTTTCCGGGTTCGCGTACACCATGATGCCGGCGATATGCCACTCTTCGCCGGCCGGCACGGGCACGATGGGAATCGACACTCCTGATGCTGGCATGACGGGGGACTCCAGCTTTTCGGCTGCTCAGGCTAGCTTCGCAGCCTTGTTATGGCACGGGCATTGGACCAAAGGCCAATCCTGCATGGCAATGTTCAATGGGTTGGCGGTCCGCTGATCAGTTGGCTCATCCAGACGATGAAGCCATAGCCGGCCACGACGATGACCGAGAGCACGGGCACCATCACGGCGGTCAGAAACAGGAAGCTGCGCAGTTCTTCCGTTTTGCGCTGGGGATCTTCGACGCTGCCTGATTGCATAGCGGCCTCTGGTTATGTACAGGCTTGCCGGACTTTGCGCCGGTTATGCGTACTTATTAAAGAAACCATTAAGCAAAGTGTCAAGGCGGCCACACGCGGTGGTCACGCCGCTCCGACGGCGGTGGAATATATCAAGACGTGATCTGATTCGTGACCGTGGCCTGCGCGAAGGCGCTGAAGATGGGAAAAGCGTGGTTCTGGTACCTTCGACGGAGATCGCCGTGGCCGCCGCCGGCCCTACCATGCCCATCGCCCGTAAAGCCATGCAAAGCAAAGATCACTGGGAGACCGTCTACGCGACGAAGCCGCCAACAGAGGTCAGTTGGTATCAATCCGCGCCGACCCTGTCGCTCGACCTGATCCGCAAGCTCGATCTGCCAGCGGACGCCACCATCGCCGACATTGGCGGGGGTGCCTCGACGCTGGTCGATCATCTTTTGTCACTGGGATTGCATCGCCTGGTAGTTGTCGACCTTGCCGGCCATGCACTGGCCGCTGCGCGGGACCGTCTGGGTGCACGGGCGGCCGGTGTGCGCTGGATCGTCGGCGATGTCACCACGCCGGTATTGCCGGAAGCGTCCGCCGATCTCTGGCATGACCGTGCTGTGTTTCACTTTCTGACCGCGTCAGAGGATCGCGCGGCGTATGTGGCGCAGGCCAGGCGCGCGGTCCGGCCCGGCGGTCACTTGATCATCGCTACCTTCGCGCTGGACGGGCCCACGCAATGCAGCGGCCTGCCGGTGGTGCGATACGACGTCGCAGGGCTGCGGGCCGAGTTCGCCCCCGCCTTCGATCTCGTCGCGCACACCACGGAGACCCATACAACCCCGGCGGGGCACGCGCAGTCATTCCTGTACTGCCACTTCGTGCCTCATCCTTCGGCCTTGATGCCCGACTGAGCCACGAGCGTCTGCCAGACCTGCTGGTCGCGTCGGAGCAACGCGGCGAACTCCTGCGCCGTCGTGCCTCTGGGCAACATGCCGCTGTCAATCAGCATCTTCGAGCCGGCAGGCGTCTTGATGATCGCCGCAAGCTCGTTCGAGAGCCGCTGCACCAGTGACGCCGGCGTCCGGGCCGGCGCCAACATGCCGATCCAGCCGATGGACTCGAAGCCGCTGAACCCGGCTTCGGCGAACGTCGGTACATTCGGCATCGATGGCACGCGCGACCGGCCTAGTGTTGCCAACACCTTGATCCGGCCGGCATCGCCATAGGTCTTGGCCATCACCGTGGATACGAAGCCTACCGGCAACTGGTTGGCCAGCAGATCGCCGATGGCTGCCGTATCGCCCTTGTAGGCGGCATGGACGATATTGATACCGGCCTTGCGCTTGAGCAGTTCACCGTACAGATGGCCAGTGGAGCCGACCCCCAGGCTGCCATAGGCGGAGCCGGGATGTTTGCGGGCCCATTCCACGTACTCGGGCAGTGTCCTGGCCGGGGTGGCATCGCTGGCCACCAGGACCTGCGCGGCATCCGCCACGAGAGTGAGCGCTTCAAAGTCGGTCAGCGGGTTGTACAGCGGCTGGGGCTGGATCAACGGGCTCTGGATCAGGGCGGTGTTCGTGAACAGCAGCGTGCGGCCATCGGGCGCGGCGGTGGCGACAGCGGCGGCGCCGATCATGCCCGCCGCGCCCGGGCGGTTGTCGACGATCACGTTGGTCTTCAGCGCGGTACCGAGCTTGTCCGCGATAAAGCGCGTGATCGCATCGGTGGAGCCGCCGGGCGGATAGGGCAAGACGATGCGGATCGGGCCGGTGACGGTCTGCGCCAACGCTGGGCGGTGCAGCGCGAGGCCGCCGAGCATCGCGGCGGAGAGCTTCAACAAGTGGCGTCGCTGGGTGTTCATCGTTGTCTCCAATGGTCTCTTGGTCGTGTCGGGGCGCGGTGGCGGGCTGTCAGCCCACCTCTTGTTCGTCCTGCTCGAACTGTTTCTGCAGTTCCCCCTTCTTGACCTTGCCCGTTGCCGTCATCGGCAACTCGTCCACCACGCGGATCTCGGGCACCTTGTAGGTCGCCATATGCTCGCGGCACCATGCCGTCAGCGCCTCGGCCGACACATCGTCATGCCCGGGGCGCAGGCGGATGAATGCCACCGGCACCTGGCCCTTGTCCCGATCGGGACGTGCGACCACGGCGGACCCGAGTACGGCGGCATGACGTCCGAGCAGGACTTCCAGCTCTGACGGGAATACGCTCATGCCGCGCACCTTGATCATCTCCTTGCGCCGTCCAAGGAAGTGCAGGTAGCCCGCATCGTCATAGGCGCCGATATCGCCTGTCCTGAACCAGCCGTCCCGGAACACCTCCGCATTGGCGTCGGGGCGGCCCCAATAGCCCTTGAGCAGCGAAGGCGTGGTGACGACAATCTCGCCCTCCTCGCCAACGGGCAGCGTCACGCCGGTTTCGAAGTCGCAGATCTTGATACGCGTGCCCGGCACTGGCAGACCGACGAAGACTGGCCGGCCGTGCAGGTCCATGTCGTCTGTCTGCATCCCCGTGGTGAAGGTGTCGCTCGTGTGCGTCTCCGTCATGCCCCAGGCGCCTTCGGCCACGACGCTGCCGGTCAGCGCGTGCCACTGGCGGCGCAGGTCCACGGTCAGCTTGCGGATGAACGATGCCACGCGCGTATGTTGCAGCGAGCGCATGTCGTGCCGCGCAAGTTCGGGGTGCTGCAGCAGTTCCACAAGGTTGTCGACCACCATGAACGTGCGATTGACGCGGTAGCGGTCCACGGCAGACATGACGGCGAGTGGGTCCCAGCGCGCCAGCAGCACCAGCGTGGCGCCGCTGAAGATCGGATAGATCAATCCGAGGTTCTCGCCGGCGATCCAGAACATCGGCAGGAAGTTCAGCATCACGTCGGACGACGGCAGCGTTGCATCCCGGTCTTCGCGCCCGCTGGTGACCGCCAGCGTGGCGGCCGCCGTGTAGATCATGTCGCGCTGGGTATGCATGCAGCCCTTGGGCATACCGGTGGTACCACCCGTGTAGTTCAGCGCGGCCAATGCATCGAGATCCACGCTCACGTCGCGCACGTTGCCCGTGCATGTCTGGATGGCCGCCATCAGGTCGATCGTGCCCGCGTGCGCCACTGGCGCGGCGTCGAGTCCAGCCGGAACGGGCAGCGTGGGATGCGCGGGCAGGAATTCGCCGGCCGATGTGCTGAAGACCGTTTCCACGCTGGTTTGCGGCTTCACCGTCATCAGCATCGGCACGAGCGTGTCGAGCGCGATCACCATGGTCGCACCGGCATCGTTCAGCTCGTAGGCCAGTTCGTGTTCCTTGAACAGTGGATTCACGGGCACGTAGACGGCGCCAAGCTTGAGAATCGCGTAGAACACGATATGGAACTGCGGACAGTTGCCCAGTAGAACGGCCACGCGATTGCCGGGGCCGATGCCGTGGCCCCGCAGCAGTTCCGCGCAGCGCTCGCTCAGGTCGTCGAGTTCGGCGAAGGTGATCTCGCTGCCGTAGTAGATCAGCGCGGGCCGCTCAGGCTGGATGCGCGCCCATGCCCGCAGGGTCTCGCCAAGGCTGATCTCGCCGTGTGGATACTGCGGCGAGGTGGGCAGGCCTGCGGGCCAGATGCGGCGATGCCGCGCTTCAAGATCTGCGAAGAAAGCTGCGTCTTCCATCGTGTCTCCAGGAGTATTTGCTCCGCGCTCCAGCATGGCGGGAGCGGAGTCAGGGGGCCAGTTCAGTCACTGCATCGGCTACCACGCATCCACGTAACGTCGGGGCGCCTCGTCTCGTGGGGCGGCATCGAGGCCGGCCAGCAACCAGCGCCGCGTTTCGGCCGGATCGATGACCGCGTCGATCTCGAGCCCGGCTGCGGCATTGATTGCGTGTCCGCGTTCGTACATCTGCGCCACGAGCTGCTGGTAGAGGGCGTCGCGTTCGGGGCCAGCCGGCAGCGCTTCCAACTCCTTGCGGAAGCCGAGACGTACCGCCCCTTCCAGTCCCATGCCGCCGAACTCGCCGGTTGGCCAGGAGATGGTGAAGGCCGGCGCGCGGAAGCCGCCTGCAGCCATGGCCATCGCACCCAGGCCGTAGCCCTTGCGCAGCACCACGGCCATGAACGGCACGCGCACCTTGGCGCCCAGCACGAACAATCGGGACACATGACGGACTTGCGCGCGGGCTTCGATCTCCGGGCCGACCATAAAGCCCGGCGTGTCGATCAGCGAGACGATCGGCAGGCCATGCGTATCGCACAGCTGCATGAATCGCGCGGCCTTGTCCGCGCCGTCCACGTCGATGGCGCCACCCAGGTGACGCGGGTTGTTGGCGACGATGCCCACGGGTCGGCCTTCGATACGCGCCAGCGCGGTATGCACGCCAGTGCCATAGCCCGCGCGCAACTCGATCACGCTGCCGACGTCGGCAATGCCCTGGATCGCGGCACGGGTGTCGTAGACGCGCAGGCGGTTCTCGGGCACCACGCCGCGCAGCATCAGGGCGTCGGGCGCCTCCCAGTCCTGCGTGCGGCCCTGGAACATCGACAGGTAATGCTTCGCGGCGCGCACGGCCTCGGCTTCGTCGTCGACAAGCAGGTCGACCACGCCATTCTGGTACTGCACGGCGGCGGGGCCGATGTCCTCCGGGCGATACACGCCAAGGCCGCCGCCTTCGATCATCGCGGGGCCGGCCATGCCGATGTTCGCGTCGCGCGTGGCGATGATCACGTCGCTGCAGCCGAGCAGGGCAGCGTTGCCCGCGAAGCACCGGCCAGCGGCGATGCCGATCACCGGCACCTCGCCGCTCAGCGCGGCAAATGCGGCGAAGGACGGTTGGTAGAGGCCAGCGACGGTAGGAAAGTCCACATCGCCGGGGCGTCCGCCGCCGCCTTCCGCGAAGATCACGGTTGGCAGCTTCTGTTCGGCGGCCACCTGCAGGATGCGATCTGTCTTGATGTGATTGCGCTTGCCCTGCGTGCCCGCCAGCACCGTGGCGTCGTACGCCAGCACTGCGCAGCGCGCGCGCTCCGGTGCGAATCGGGTGCCGTTGATGCGGCCGGTGCCGGTGATCAGGCCATCGGCTGGCGTATTGGCGATCAGGTCCTCGGCGCTGCGTCGGCTGGCCTGCGCGGCTACCGCATAGGCGCCGTACTCGACGAAACTGCCTGCGTCGCACAGATCAGCCACGTTCTCGCGCGCGGTGCGCTGGCCGCGCGCATGGCGTTTCGCCACCGCGTCCGGCCGCGCGGCATCATCGAGGAACGCATCGCGATCGCGCACACGTTGCAGATCGGGGCGGATCGCGCGTGGGTCTGCCGCCTCGCTGCGGTGATGCGCGACGCCGGCGTCAGCCACCGGCTCCAGCACGAGCAGGATTTGCCCTTCGACAGTCTGCCCGGTGGCACCGACGCGCACGTCGATCACACGCCCCGCGCACTCGGCCGCGATGGTGTGCTCCATCTTCATCGCGTCGAGGATCGCCACGATCTGGCCCGGTTGCACGATGTCGTCTTCCTGGACGCGCATCTCGACCACGCGCCCGTTCATTGGCGCGCGCACTGCAACCAGTCCTTCGTCGATGGCCTCGGCAGTAGCGGTCGGTACAGGCACGGGGGCGGTCTGCGCGATGCCGATGGAAGCCTGTCGCGCGGCGTCACTGGCCGCCACGCGTTGCGCGGCGGTCAGCAGTTCCGGCAGGATCGCCTCGAAGTGACGTGTATGGACATGCTGTGTCGCGAAGTCTTCGCGTGCCACCAGGGCGCGCAGCAGGTCGAGGTTGCTTGGCACGCCGTCAACACGGCATTCACCGAGCGCACGCCGCACGCGCCGCACCACGTCCTCGAAACGGGGTGAAGAAGTGCTTACGATCAGTTTGGCCAGCAGCGAGTCATAGCCAGCTGGCGGCGCGTAGCCGGTATAGCCGTGCGTGTCGACGCGAACATCGGGCCCGGTGGGCGGATCGAAACGTTCGAGCCTTCCGAGCGCCGGGCGCGCCTGGCCCTGCGCATCGGTGGCCTCGGCATTGATGCGTAGCTGAACGGAGAACCCGCGCGCCGTGGGCGGCGCGGCGGGGTCGAGACCCAGGTCGCGCAGGCTCCGGCCATCAGCAAGGCCAAGCTGGAGGGCAACGAGATCGAGACCCGTCACCTGTTCCGTGATGGTGTGCTCTACCTGCAGACGGGGATTGGCTTCGATGAACACGAAGCCGTGGGGCGTGCCGGCGTCGTCGGTCTCCACCAGGAACTCGAACGTGCCCAGGCTGCGGTAGCCGGTGTGCTTTGCGATCCTGCTGGCGGCCTGCACGATGCGGTCGCGCAGGGCGGGTGTCAGCACCGGGCTCGGCGCGATTTCCACCAGTTTCTGGAAGCGCCGCTGTAGCGTGCAATCGCGTTCGCCGAGCGCGATTGTCTCAGTCCCATCGCCGATGATCTGTACTTCAATATGGCGCGCGCGTTCGACCAGTCGCTCGGCATAGATCGCTTCGATGCCGAAGGCGCTGCGGGCCTCCGACTGGCAGCGCGCGTAGGCTTCGGCCAGCGCTTCGGCATCGCGGACGACGCGCATCCCGCGCCCACCGCCGCCGCCCACGGCCTTCAGCACGATGCCATTGCCTTGCTGCGCCGCGAAGAATGCGCGGACGTCGTCGAGCGAAGCGCCACCGGGGGTGGCCGGCATCACCGGGACATCGCACTGCGCGGCCAGCTCGAGCGCGCGGCCCTTGTCGCCGAACAGGGCAAGCTGCTCGGGCGTGGGGCCGACGAACGTGATACCTGCTGCCGCGCATGCCTGCGCGAAGTCGGCACGCTCGCTCAGGAAGCCGTAGCCGGGATGGATTGCATCGCAGCCAGCGGCGCGCGCCGCGCCGAGAATGGCGTCGATGTCGAGATAGGTAGCCGGACCATTGCCGGGCAGCGCGATGGCTTCATCGGCAAGCTGGCGATGGCGCGATTGAGCGTCGTCGGTGGCGTACACCGCGACAGTGGCAATGCCGAGATCCTGCGCGGCGCGTTGAACCCGCAGCGCGATTTCGCCGCGGTTGGCAATCAGAAGCTTTTTCACTGGCTCGATTCCGTGAGGGATGGATGCAGTACCGCCCGGATGCAAGCCAGAATGTAAGGCGCGTGCGTCAAGCTGCATGCACCCATGGCGCAAGTTTCATGGCGGCCATGCATCGGCTGTATAGCCGCAGCCGCCCTGCGGAATTGCTGCCTTGAGTTGCCTTGAGTTGCCTTCTGCCGCCGCGCCTAGTCGCCTGCGATTCGCTGCGCTGCAGCGATAAAGCGCTGCACATGGCGATCGTCGGTGTCCTGCTGCGTGGCCAGGGCGATGCCGATACGTGCCGCCGGGCGTGGGCTGGACAGGCGCAGAAAGCGCACGCGCCGATTCGTGTAACGCGCCGCCACGCCAGGCACCAGCGCGACGCCCAATCCGCTTTCCACCAGACTGACGATGGTCTGCACCTGCACCGCTTCCTGCGCGATGCGCGGCACAAAACCGGCCTGCTGGCACAGCAGCATCGCCACGGCCTGCAGGTTCGGCACATCGGCACGGGGATGCATGATGAAGGGCTCGTCGGCCAGTGCCTTCAACGCGATGCTCTCCTGCTCGGCAAAGCGCCCGTCGGCCGGCACGGCCGCCACGAACGCGTCGGACTCGAGCGGGGTCAACGTGTAAGGGCCGCTGTTGAGGATGGGAAAGCGTACGAGTCCGGCGTCGAGCTGGCCGTGTTCGATGCGGTCCAGAATCGCGGCCGACGTGGATTCGTGAAGGATCAGGTCGATGCCAGGGTGTGCCGAGCGGAAGGCCGGGATGAGACGGGGAAGCAACGCATAGGTGGCGGAGCCGACAAAACCGATACGCAGCGCGCCGCGTTCCCCAAGCGCCGCAGACACCGCTGCGGCCCGCGCCTGGCCGGCATGGAACAGGGCCCGGCGCGCATCGTTGAGCGCCGCTTCGCCCGCCTGGGTGAGCCGCACGCCGCGCGTGGTGCGTACAAACAGCGGCGTGCCCAGTGATTCCTCCAGCTTGCGGATCGAAATCGACAACGGGGGTTGCGCCATGTGCAGGCGCTCGGCGGCGCGGTGGAAGTTGCCGGTTTCGGCCAGCACGACGAATTGCTGGAGCTGACGTAGATCCATGATGATATCCAGTGAATATCGGTTGCTAAAAATCTAATATTAGACGCAATGGGGCTGGCTGCCTTAATCTTGGCCGATCAATACATCGAATCAATACAACAGGAGACACGGTATGCTGCCTCTGTCCGGCATCCGCGTGGTGGATCTGTCGACCGTGGTGATGGGTCCTTACGCCAGCCAGTGGTTGGCCGATCTTGGCGCGGAAGTCATCAAGGTGGAGACACCCGAAGGTGACTCCACGCGCCGAACCGGCCCGGCGACCGAAGACGGCATGTCCGCGATCTTCCTGGGCGTGAACCGCAGCAAGAAGAGCGTGGTGCTGAACCTGAAGCGCCCGGAGGCGCAGGCGGCGCTGCACCGGCTGCTGGCGTCAGCCGATGTCTTCGTCCACAGCATGCGGCCGCAGAAGCTGGCGAAGCTGGACCTCGATCCTGCCAGCGTCATGGCGCGTCATCCGCAACTAATCTTCGTGAGCCTGCTCGGTTTCGCCGAGGACGGCCCGTACGGTGGCCGTCCCGCGTATGACGACATCATCCAGGGCCTGTGCGGCAATGCGGCGCTGATGGCCGCGCAGACCGGCACCGTGCGTTACTTCCCGACCATCTCGGCGGACAAGACCAGTGGTCTGGTGGCCGCGCTGTCGATCTCGGCCGCGATTGCGGGCCGTGAGCGGCAAGGCGGAAAGGGCTCGATGGTCGAAGTGCCGATGTTCGAATCGATGGTGGCCTTCAATATGGTCGAGCATCTGTACGGGCAGCACTTCGAGCCGCCGCGTGGGCCGTCCGGCTATCCGCGCGTGCTGGCGCCGCTGCGCCGGCCATACCAGACCGCGGACGGCTACGTCTGCATGATGCCGTACACCGACGCGCACTGGCGTGACTTCTTCCAGGCGTCGGGGCGCGAGGACCTGGTTGCCGATGCGCGTTTCACCGATATCGCCGCCCGCACGCGCCATATCGAAACGCTCTATGAAATCACTGGCGAACTCGTGCGCGCGCGCAGCACCGCGGACTGGCTGGCTATCTGCGAGCGGCTGCAGATTCCGGTGGCCCGCGTGAACGACCTTCACGAACTCGTTGACGATCCGCACCTGCGCGCGACCGGCTTCTTCGACCAGATCGAAGATCCGTCGATGGGCACGCTGCGCTTTCCCGGCGCGCCAGTGCGCTTCGATGGCGAACGCGCGCGCGCGGCCGTGCCGCCCAGGCTTGGCGAGCATACGCGCGAGATCCTTGCCGCCGCAGGACTTGGCGACGACGAGATCGACCGGTTGCAATCGAATCAGTAGGCCTGCATCCATCACCGAATTCCCGAGGAGACACCATGACGACTTCACAACCGCAACGCCTGGGCCAGGGCTTCTACTGGCAGGACATCCGCGAAGGGCAGGTTTTCGAGACCTTCAGCCGTACCGTTACCGAGACTGATCTGGTCAACTTCATCTCGGTCACCGGGATGCTCGAAGCGATCTTTATCGAAGAAGGTTACGAGGCCGGCGCCATCAAGGGGCGTCCGGTGCCCGCCGCGCTGACGTACTCGCTGATCGAGGGCTTCATCCTGCAGACGATGATCCAGGGTACCGGGCTGGCGATGCTCGAGCTGACGCAGAAGATCCTCGGCCCGGTGGTGGTGGGCGACACGATCCACGCCAGGATCACCGTGACTGGCATTCGTCCGACGTCGAAGAGCGGCCGCGCCGTGGTGGATTCGTCGATCGAGGTGTTCAACCAGCGTAACGAGCTGGTCATGACGTACACGGCGCGACGCCTGCTGGCGGGCCGCTGATCCGGTGGCGTAGCCGCTTTCGCCGTACTTGCCGTACTTTCTGGAGGAGACAACCATCATGCCGACACAGAGCAAAAAAGCCGGGCATTCCATTCGTTCGATTCTGCTTGCCGGCTGCGCCTTCGCGCTGACGGCTGCTGTCGCGCCGGCCATGGCGGGCGAGTTTCCGGATCATCCGATCCGGCTCGTCGTGCCGTTCCCGCCCGGCGGACCTACCGATCTGGTGTCGCGCGTGATTGCGCGGAAGATGTCCGAGGAGATCGGGCAACAGGTCATCGTCGACAACCGGCCTGGCGCCAACGGCAATATCGCCGGCGAGATGGTGGCCAAGTCGCCGGCCGACGGCTACACGGTGCTGTACAACACGTCGTCGATCGCGTTGAGCCCGGCGCTGTACAAGAAGCTGCCGTATGACGTGAAGCGTGACTTCGCGCCGGTGGCGATGACCGCGATGGTGCCGCTCGTGCTGGAAGTCAACGCGCAGGTGCCGGTGCGCACCGTGCCGGAGTTCGTTGCCTGGCTGAAGGCCAATCCGGGCAAGATGACCTATGGTTCGGCGGGCAACGGCAACGTCACGCATCTGGCGGCGTTCCTGTTCCTGCAGGCCAACGGGCTCGATGCCACCCACGCGCCGTACAAAGGCAGCGCGCCGGCACTGACCGATCTGGCCAGCGGGCAGGTGCAGTTCATGACCGACACCATCAACTCGTCGCTGCCGTTTATCCGCGACAAGCGGATGCGCGCGCTAGCCGTCACTAGCAGCGCGCGCAGTTCGCAACTCCCGGACGTGCCGACGCTGGCCGAATCTGGCATGCATGGGTTCGAAGTGGGCGCGTGGCAGGGCATGATGGTGCCCGCGAAGACCTCGCCGGAGATCATCAAGAAGCTCAACAGCGCGGCGCTGAAGGCGCTTGCGGCGCCCGATGTGCGTGCCAGCCTGGCGCAGCAGGGCGCGGAGGTGCGGGCGTCGAGCCCGGAGGCCTATGCGAAGTATGTGGCGTCGGAAATCGACCGTTGGCACAAAGTGGTCAAGGACACCGGCGTGACGCTGGATTGAAGAGGCATCAGGCGCTCACCGGGCGCTTACGGAGGTACCGTTTTGAGTTCACTGTTTGGCGCGTTCTCGCTGACATCCCTGCCGCCTGAGGCGTTGGCGTTCCGGCGCGAGGTGAAGGCATTCCTGGCCGAGCATCTGCCGGATCTTCCCGCCGATGTTCGCGCGCGATCGTGGATGGGATTCGACGCCGCGTTCAGCCGCGCGCTTGCGCAGCGTGGGTGGGTCGGCGTCACGCTGCCGGCGCGGTTCGGTGGCGCGGGGCTCGATGCGTTCTCGCGTTTCGTGCTGGTGGAGGAACTGCTTGCCTGCGGCGCGCCGGTTTCCGCGCACTGGATTGCCGATCGCCAGAGTGGCCCGTTGATCCTGCGCTACGGCAGCGATGCGCAACGCGAGTTCTATCTGCCGCGTATCTGCCGGGGCGAGGCCTTCTTCTGCATTGGCATGAGCGAGCCCAATTCGGGGTCCGATCTGGCCAGCGTGGCCACGCGTGCGGTGCCACAGCCAGGTGGCGGCTGGCGCCTGAACGGCCGCAAGATCTGGACGACCAACGCGGATCGCTGCCACTACATGCTCGCGCTGGTGCGAACGTCTGGCGAGGCCGGAGACCGGCAGAAGGGGTTGTCGCAGGTGATTGTCGACCTGTCTCTGCCGGGCGTGACGGTTCGGCCGATTCATGATCTGGCCGGTGATGCCCATTTCTCGGAGGTCAGCTTCGAGGACGTGCTGCTGCCCGCCGATGCGCTGATCGGCAACGAAGGCGCGGGCTGGGAACAGGTCAACGCGGAACTGGCATTCGAGCGCAGCGGCCCCGAGCGGCTGTACTCCAGCGTGGTGTTGCTCGATGCCTGGGTGGCTGCGCTCCGTCGCCTGCCTGCGGTGCGCCGCGATGCAGTCACAATCGGCGGGATCGTCGGCCGGCTGGCCACGCTACGGGCGATGTCCGTGGCCGTGACCGCGCGGCTGGCTGCCGGAGAAAGCCCGTTGGTGGAGGCAGCATTGGTCAAGGATCTCGGCACCGGACTGGAGCAGTCGATCGGCGCGTTGGCCGAAGCGGCGCTGGGCGATGACCCGGAGCTGGCGATGGACGCGGAGCTCTATCGCACCGCTGCCTATGTCAGTCAGATTTCGCCGACCTATTCGCTGCGCGGTGGTACGCGAGAGATCCTCCGGGGCATGATCGCCCGCGGCCTGGGCCTTCGCTAAGAGGCGCTATCAAAAAGATTCTGGCGTCGTTGCGCGGCCTTGGGCAGTCCACTTGTACTGTCTGCGGCCGCGCGTCTAGCCAGAACCGCTTCGCTTCAATTTGATAGCGCCTCTAAGGGACACAGGGATGCAGGGACGCTAGTGATGCTGCGGGACGCTTAAGGGATTAAGGAAGCACCATGTACAACGAATACTCGGAAGCACTGGAAGTGCTACTGCGCGATCACTGCACGCCCGCTGTCGTGCGACAGATCGAGTCCGGCGGCAGTGGCGCGGATCTCTGGCGCTTGCTCGATGAAAGCGGCTTCGCGGACAGCTTGCTGCCGGAAGCCGGGTTGAGCCTGGCGGACGTCGCGCCGATGCTGTTCGTGATGGGCCGGCATGTGCTCCCGGTGCCGTTGGCGCAGACGATGTTTGCGCGGGCCGTGCTGCGGATGGCGGGCGTCGAGGTGCCGGAGGGGCGGGAGGGGCCGGAAGGGTCTATTGCGCTGGCCGATCTCGATGGTGCGCAACGCACGCATGTGCCGTGCGGCGCCACAGCAACGTGGTTTCTGGTGCAGGACGGCGCCCAGGCGGCGCTCGTCCATCGCGATGCCGTGGCGCTTTCGCCCACTGGCGTGCGGGATGACCTGACGCTGTCGCTCGGGGAAATTGGCATGCAACGTTTCCCGCAGCGCTTCCCATTGCCGGCAGGGCTGTTGCGTTCGGTGGGCGCGTGCCTGCACGCAGTGCAAATGGCAGGTGCGATGTCGAGCGTGTTCGACTTGACGCTGCAATACGCCAATGACCGGGTGCAGTTCGGTCGCAACATCGGCAAGTTCCAGGCGATCCAGCATCAGATCAGCGTGATGGCGGAGCAGGTGGCGGCGGTGCGCATGGCGGCACAGATCGCTTGCGCGGCCGATGGCTGGCAACCTGACCGGCTGCGCGCGGCCATCGGAAAGTTCAATGCGAGTGATGCAGTGACGGCCGTGACGTCGATCGCTCACGCGGTGCATGGCGCGATTGGTGTGACGGCGGAATACGACCTGCAGCTCTATACGCGCCGGCTGCACGCGTGGCGGCTGGCGGATGGGTCGGAGCGGTACTGGGCGCGCGAACTTGGCGAGGCGACCTGTGAGGCCGATGGCCTGACCGTGGACCTGATACGCGAGTGGAGCGGCGAGGCAGCGTAGTCGCAGGGACGGCCACGGCCCTCTCCACGCGGGAGCGGGCCGTCGTCGATCCTTGGTGTGCGTTACACGATCGTGTCGACCACACCGCCGTCAACGCGCAGGGCCGCCCCGGTGGTGGCGGACGCCTGTGGCGAGCAGACGTAGACGATCATGTTGGCCACTTCCTCGACACTGGCCGCGCGCTGGATGATCGACGTGCTGCGGTGTGCCTTGACGAACTCGGCCGCCACTTCCTCGGCGCTTTTGCCGGATTTCGCGATTTCATCCTTGAGCATGGCCGTCACGCCTTCGGATAGCGTCGGGCCGGGCAGCACGGCGTTCACCGTGACGCCGGTGCCCGCCATCCGCTTGGCCAGACCGCGCGAGACCGCCAACTGCGCGGTCTTGGTGAAGCCGTAGTGGATCATCTCGACCGGAATGTTGATGCCAGACTCAGACGCGATAAACACGATGCGGCCCCATTTGCGCTCGGCCATGCCTTTGGCATAGGCGCGCGAGAGGCGTACGCCGGACAGCACGTTGACGTCGAAAAAGCGTGTCCAGTCGCTGTCCGGAATATCGAAGAAATCCTTCGGCTCGAAGATGCCGAGGTTGTTGACGAGGATGTCGACAGCCGGGTGGGTCTTGACGAGGGTGTCGCAGACGGCAGCGTCGGTCAGGTCGCCTGCGAATCCGGTGGCCTGGGCGGTGGGATAGGATTTCTTCAGCGACGCCAGCGCGTTATCGACCGAGGCCTGGCTACGGCCGTTGACGATCACGTGGGCGCCGGACTCGGC